>NZ_JBBINI010000003.1:0-162457 GCF_037443965.1 Meiothermus sp. | reverse complement strand
GAGTCGAAGGGCTCTGGGAGAGTAGGGCAGTGCAGAGGTTTTTTCTTTGCGGGAATAGCTCAGTTGGTAGAGCACAACCTTGCCAAGGTTGGGGTCGCGAGTTCGAGTCTCGTTTCCCGCTCCATAATAAAACCAAGGCCTCGAGGCTAACCCCTTGAGGCCTTTTTGCTTTTTTTTGCAGCATGTATTTGAGGCTGGGTATTGCTTAAGAGAGCAACCTAAACAGGTGGTAATATTTTTTCCTGATAGACTCAGGTAACGATTATGTCTCATAAAGAAATTCCAGACGCTGCAATTGAGCAAGTGGCCAAGCACATAAATAGCCGTAGTAATAAGAACTACGGTATTCCTGTTGTTGGCAACGATAGCAACGTTGAGACTCCCCAAGTGTTTGAAATCATACCGTTTGATCAAATCGACAACTCAGAACGTAGATTCTATGCAGTTGACGGCAGCTATAACAGCGAACAGTTCTACAACGGCCTCTCTATAGGCATCTACGCCGCTGGTTACGTCTGCTTTAAGGAAGGTAAACAGATCCGAGTCAATCAACTTGATGATCCAGTTATCCTGGGTAAGGCATATTATCCCGAGAATATTCTTGTTGCGGCCCCAAACGATCTGCTCTCGATCTATGACGAGTTACTCGACCTCGAACCCGTCAAAAAACTGCTGAGCTTCTGGAATGTTCTGGACGACCCCTCGAAAGCCTTTGCCTATTCTAGGGAGACTATCTGCACGAACCTATCTACGCTCTTGTCCTTTTGCCAGGAAGTTCTCGAGCTTGCTCTGGTGTTCGAAATCGCCAGTCTTGAAGACACAAAGCCTGGTGACTTCATCCTTCGAGATGGGACTTTAAGACCCATTCAAATCAAACAGGAATACTCCGTCCAAATTGGGAAATATGTCTCAAGCAAGAATATTCGCATATTGGCCATTACAAAGCAGTCCCCTATCAAGATGGAGCTTTCATATACCTTCAAGCAGATAGATACCTACTTGCAGGATCAGCTTAAGCCCAACTATCAGTTCTCAGCAAAAGACCCAAAGCGTCAAAAGCTCTGTTGTTGGTTTGAAGTTCCTGAGGTTGTTCTCGAGTCAGCCTATCGAGGTGGAGGCATGTTCATAAAAAAGGACATTAGGGGTGGTCGTGGTTTCGGTCTATTCCTTGTAGCGAGATTGGACTACGTCGAAAAACTTCAAAACTACGATTGGGTTGTTATTGATATGAACATATTTGATGCAATTCCAGGCATAGAGCAGAAGGAATTGGCGCGTAATAGGGCGATGTTGGAATCTACTACTCGGGAGCTGACACGTCTCACGCAGGAACATTACATTTTGGGCTATCCATACCCACTCGCCGAGGCTCATAACTTTATTTCGTTAAAACGAAACTTCAAGGAACAACTTATTAGCCGACTTAAATACTCACTGTACAAGGATCAGCGCATGGATCATGTTGAGATCGAGAATCTGTTTCTCGATATGCACGACCGTTTCTAGTTTTGGAGGATCGGATGTCCACTACGAAAGCAGACTTTGGCGTTCTGTACGGTCAAAAAACCACTGAGGATTCGCTGTTGATCTATTCTTCATATGAGGACGCGAAGTCCAGCCCCCAAACTGGAGACTTCATTGTCTTGACCCCAAAGGACGAAAATAACACCAAGTTCCTGGCTCGAGTAGAGGCTGAGATTTACGATGAAGACCCTATATTTAAGTCCCAAGATAAAACACTTATTGCTGTACACTACGCTCGTATTGCTGAGAGAGAGCTTTCCGAGCGAGATAAGCAGAAGATGTTTAGCTACACATACAAGGTACGTATTTTGGGGACGTTTACAGATAGCGGGCAAAGCCTTATCTTTACTACCGCAGTTCGTAAGTTGCCGACAGTTTCATATATTGCTCGTCACTTGAACAAACGAGAAATTGCAGCCATTCTTAACAAGACTAACGAAAACGGCGTACCAGTTGGTCACTTATGTGTCGGTGAAACAGTATTTCAAGACAAAGGGCAGATTCTTTTTGACATAAGTAAGTTGCGAGAAAGACGCACTATGGTGTTTGCTCAATCCGGTTTTGGTAAGACTAACTTAGTGAAAGTCTTGCTTTATCATATGGCGAAAGATACTTCTTACGGGAAATTGGTTTTTGATCTCAATGGTGAGTATTTTCTTCGTGGGACAAAGACTTATGGCCTTGGTGACATTGATGAGCCGCAGATTCGAGATAACGTTATTGTCTACACAGATAAGAAAGTTCCAGAAATGTATAAGGGACGTTTCCATAATGCTGGAAAGGTCTTGCTAAATATGCATAAACACTTGACACCTGGTGACATTCTAAGTTTTGGAGCCGGTTTTTCTGAGGTGATGAAGTCATTTTTGCTCTACCTAGACAATGAGGCGGTGGAAAATTTTATTAGCAACATAGATAAATATGTTGATAAGCCACAACTATTGCATCAAGACTTTTCAGATTTCTTTGGAGAGCAGAAAAAGAACAGTACGAGAGGGAATAAGGAGGATGTCAGTGCCAGGAAGACAATCGTTGCCATTAGGAAACGTGTTCGCCACCTGATTGATGAGGGTAAAGGACTACACGATAGCAAGTCTACACTGATTGAAGATGTCTTCAAGTACTTGCGTCAGGGTAAAACAGTCATCATTGATTTGTCACTCAAGGACAACATGGATGCGAGCATTATTTCGACCCTATTTGTTAGAAAACTATTCGAAGACAATAAGCGCCACTTTACGTCAGACGAGCAAAAGGAGGTTATCAACGCGGTATTATTTATTGAAGAAGCTCAAAACGTCCTTTCGGAGGAATTCGTTCGCTCGAACGCCAATCCATTTGTTAGAGTTGCGAAGGAGGGGCGAAAATTCGGTCTTGGCTTGGTGGCCGTCACGCAACGTCCATCAGCTATCTCGGATGAGATTCGGACCCAGGCAGAGAACTTTTTCGCCTTCCACATGGGTAACTCCGATGACATTAAGGCGCTTGTGAAGTCCAACATCAACTATGACGGTGTGATTGCAAACTTCATACAGCGAGAGACCATTCGGGGCAACTTGTATATGGTCTCGTCTGACCAGGCGTTTGCACTCCCGGTTCGCGTGACTGAGTTTGAAGAATTGATCAGTAGTAAAGTTTATCAGGACTCGTTATTCTCATAACATGCTGGAGATAGGTGTCGGGCGTCATCATAAGCTGAGGGAATACCTTCATGAGGGCCGGGCCGACTTTCCGATTACAACCTCTTCCATTGAAGAGAAGGTTAGACTACTAATTCTAAGAGACTTGATGCGTCTGGGCTGGCATTGGGATTTTGATGCTCAATCCAAGCGGGTCATTCTTGAGCCACCAGATACATATGACAAGCAACTAGTCAAACATTCGATGCAAATGAAGCGCGAAGAGTCACTCAAAAAGCATGAGGCTTGGATAGGTCGCCATTTGGCCCTGGCACGAGGAAACTTAGCGGATGGTGAGGCGGTCTGGAACTCCAGTATTGAACCTATGATTGAAGTTTGCGAAACCCAAAAGCAGATTGATACATTCAGGATATTCCGATTCTACTGGTCTTCACCATACAGCGAATATGTCGGTAGACGTATTAAGTTGCTTATCCGTGATAGAGCTTTGCCGGGTAAACCAGTGATCGCATTGGCTGCCCTAGGTAGTTCCATTGTGCATATACCCGAGAGAGATATGTGGGTGGGTTGGGACACCAAGACACGAACGAAGAATCTAATTTACACGATGGACGCGTACATTTTGGGCGCGATGCCGCCATATAATTACTTACTCGGGGGGAAGTTGGCCTCCTATATCCTAGCGTCAAACGAAGTTCGCAAAATATACAAGCAGAAATACAAGGGGCGCGTGACTAACATATCTCAAAGGACGGCTAATGAGCTGGCATGCATTTTTACGACCAGCCTTTACGGGAATAGCTCACAGTATAACCGCCTCAACTACGAGCAGCAAAAACTATATATACCTATCGGTCAAACCAAAGGTTACGGGACTCTGCATCTGACTGATGCTACCGTTACTGCGATGCAGGAGTACCTAGGGAGTGTTGGTTTAGTAGTAACGAATAAATTTGGAGATGGCCCAAGCTGGCGATTCCGCTTGATAAGGACTGCTGCAGAGTATCTAGGTTTTGATGCGGATTTTCTACTTCGCCATTCCTTCCAAAGAAATATTTATGCAATACCTCTCGCAGAAAACGCAAGAGAGTTTCTCCGAGGGGAGCAAAAAAAGTTAGAGTATTTCGACTACCCGATGCGCTCATTGGTAAGCTACTGGAAAGATCGTTGGCTCGTAAAGCGCAAACAGAGAAGTGATGTCGAGGGAGCTGTTAGAAGTTTCCGTCGTTCGACCTTCAATATCTAGTTTTGCCTTGAATCCTGCCGTGCTTGAGATTATTCCGACTTTACTGCCGCGAGAAGAGACTGGCCATTGAACTGGACGGTAGCGGTCATGCTGAACCAGAGCAAGCTGTCCATGACCAAACCAGAACCCAAGCCTTGCGAACCTTGGGTATTCGAAAACTTCGCTTTTGGAACAGCGAGGTTTGGAGAAACTTTGAGTGCCCCTACAGTGGCAGGATCGCGTCCTCGGGAAAAGCACTCGGGTGGATAGGCTGGCCTGCGGGCACTACCTCCAGAGTTTGGTAGCCGGATCCCTGAGGATTGCGGTAGACCAAAGTCTGCCCAGCAGCCACGTCTACTATCCAAACCTCGCGCACACCGTTGCGGGCGTAGCTGGGTAGCTTGACTTCCTGGTCGTATTTGAGGGTACTATCGGCTATTTCAATTAGCAGGTAGACGTTGGAAGGCTCGGGATGGCGCTGGGCATAGAAGTCGGGGCTGGGTTCCAGGAGAGCTAAATCGGGTTGGGGTAGGCCAAACTCGCCCAACCGCAATGGGTTTTGGATGTTGACCAAAGCCCGACCGGCAAATTGAGGAACCAGAATGCTGTTGAGGCGCATCAGAATGCTGGCGTGGTTTTCTCCAATAGGCATCTCGTACAATTCCCCTTCAATCAGCTCGACGCGCTTCTCGGGGTTCAGTAGACCTGCCTTGTCAATGGCAAGGAGCTCGTCTACCTTCCATTTTTTGAGCGCAACCATAACGTCATTGTAGCAAACGAAAAAGGCCATTCCGCAGCTTGTGTGTTCTTTGCAAAGGGCGTCTGGGTCAACGGCTGAATCTATAAACCCCTACGATGTTCCAGCCTCAAAATCGGTTGCAAAGCCGACACCGTGCCAAAGACTGACCCGTGCACCGGCCTACCGACCGAGGGCATTGTGCGGGCCATCCCGACCGGCTAGGCCACATCCGTACGAGATCAAGGGGCACCTTCGGAGCGGGGCGGGTCGAGCAGGTTTTGGGTTAGCGGTGATGGTCCATGTCGGGCAGATACATGCGCCAGGTCTCGGGCAGGTGGGGCAGGTCGGCTACCAGCAGCAGGCTGTGACGGGGAGCGATGGGGCGGCGGGCTAGGCGCATCCCGGCCTCCTCGGGCGTGCGGTTTTTCTTCTTGAGGTTGCAAGGACGGCAGGCGGTTACCAGGTTTTCCCAGATGCTGCGGCCCCCGCGGCTCTTCGGGAAGACGTGGTCTACCGTAAGGTCGCTCCCGCGCTTGCCGCAGTACTGGCAGGTGTAGGCATCGCGACGCAGAATGTTGCGCCGGTTAAGCGCAAGCCGCCCCGGAGGGCGGCGAACAAGACGTTTGAGGCGGATGATGCTGGGAATGGGGTAGGGGGTGCTGGGAGTTCGTAGGTATTCGCCGCTTTCCTCGACCACCTCGGCGGTTCCGTTCATGACCAGGATGACGGCCCGCTTGACGCTGGCCAGGCCCAGGGGCTCGTACCCGGCGTTGAGCACCAGGATGCGGGGGGAGTCGAGGTTCACGTATTTCAGGATACTCGAAACATGTCAGAGGATTCTAGAGCAATACGGCACAATGAACCGGAGCAAGGCTTCAGGCCCGCTACAATGAACCCAAAGATATGCGCCTCAGAGCCCGCTTCCTCGGCCCACCCGCCCTCGAGCAGGACATCCGCCTGACCAGCTCTTACCGGGTAAAGGGGTGGCGCTGGCGGCCTTTTTGGCTACCGAGGGGGTTCCGGTGGGGCGCGAGCGGCTGGTGTACCTGCTCTGGCCCGACCACCCGGAGCCCATTGCCCGCACCAACCTACGGCAGTTGCTCCGGGGGCTCAAGGGTAAGTTGCTGGGGACGATGCTCGAGCTGGACGGTTCCACCGTACGGTTTGTGGGACAGAGTGACCTGGGCCAGTTTGAGCAGGCCAGGGCCGAAGGGGATTGGGAAAGCGCCCTAAGCCTGTGGCGGAGTGAGTTTTTAGCCGGTCTGGAGGCAGATACCAACACCTTGGACGACTGGCTGCAGGCCCAGCGCGAGTACTGGAACCGGTGCTGGTGTGAGGCGATGCTGGGGCGGGTAGGGCAGTTGGAGCAGTTGGGGCAGGCAACGCAGGCTTTGGAGCAGTTGGAAAAACTGATTCAGACCGACTGGCTTTCGGAAGAGTTGTATGCCAGGGCCATCCCGCTGGCCCAGAAGCTGGGCCAGCGGGAGCGGGCTTTAGAGCTGTTGGGTCGGCTCGAGAAGCGTCTACAGGACGAACTGGGGCTGAAGCCCCTACCCCAGACCGTTGCGCTGGTACAGGGTCCTTTACAGGCCAGTTCGGCGGAGGAAGTGGTTTCGTCTGCCGAGATTCCAATGGTGGGTCGCCAGACGGCTCGTGAACAACTGGCCCGCTGGGCTTCTGCTCCGGGGCTGGTGCTGATCAGCGGCGAGGGCGGGGTCGGGAAGACCCGCTTGGGCAGGGGCGTTGGTGCTGCGGGCTGAGGAGAGTCAGCTGCAAAGCCCCTTTCATCCGCTGGTGCGGGCTTTGGAGGCGATGCTAGCGTCCCTGGGGATTTTGCCGGAAGCGACCCGCCAGGAACTCAGGCGCTTGCTTCCCCAGCTTCCCGCTCCCAATCCCGAGCCCGACCCCAACCCCGAGGTGGCCAGGGTGCGGCTGCTGAACGCACTCCTAGAAGGGGCGCGTCTTTTGGCGGGAGATCGGGCGCTGGTGTTGGAGGATCTGCACTGGGCCGACGAGGCCACGCTGGGTTTTGTGGTCGAGTGGGCGGCGCGGTGGGCTGAGAGCAACGGTGCCTATGCCTACCAGGGCAGCGCTGAGCGCCCCTGGCAGACCGCTTATCGCACCAGTGGGGGTTCTTTTACCCTCAACCCGGCCGACTCGGCTCCAGGGGGCAGTATGGGTATCTTGCCAGGCTCGTACTCCGCCAACCAACACCAAGGCCGCTGGCGGGTGGTGCTTTTTGGAACCGAGTGGTTGCTGGTGCTCAGGGCCCAGGATGGGCAGTTGTACACCCGCGTGCTTTCTAACTTGGACAAGCGCTTTCCCTTTTTCGATGGTAAGGAAGTGGCCAGTTTTGGAGCCAGCAACCGATGCCGATGAAACCCTGAACCAACACCCTTTTACGGGCAGCGCTGCTGCTACAATCGGAAAGTTATGGGTCGTTTGATTCGTGGGCTGGCTGCCGAGGGGAACCTGCGGGTGCTGGCTGTAGAGACCACCGATATTGCCGAGGAAGCTCGTGAGCGTCACCAACTTTCCCCTACGGCTACTGCTGCACTGGGCCGGGCTATGAGCGGGGTTTTGCTGCTAACCTTTCTGCTCTCCAAAACCCCTAAAGAGCGGGTGAGCCTGCAGTTTGTGGGCGATGGGCCACTGGGTGGGCCGGTGGTGGAAGCCGCGCCGGATGGGTTTGTGCGGGGCTACGTAAAAAATCCCCAGGCCCATCCTCCCCTGCGCACCGACGGCAAACTCGATGTGGGGGCAGCCATCGGCCAGGGTGAACTCAAAGTAGACCGGCTCTTATCCAACGAAGAACTCTATCAGTCCAGCGTGGAGCTGGTGAGCGGCGAAATTGCCGAAGACCTGGCCCGCTACCTGTGGCAGTCCGAGCAAATCCCCTCGGCGGTATTGTTGGGGGTGCGGGTCAATGGTGCGGGTACGGTACATGTGGCGGGTGGGGTGGCGATTCAGGTGTTGCCGGGTTGCCCGGAGGAAGTGATCGAGCGGCTCGAGCAAAACCTGCAAGGCCGCGCCAGCATCAGCGATTTGCTACTGGAAAAAGGGTTGGACAGGGCTGTCGAAACCCTGATGGAGGGGTTGGACTACGACCCTACCGACCTCAGCGTGGTGGGCTTCCATCAGGGCCACATTCCGCTTTCCTTCCGTTGTCGTTGCAGCCGCGAACGGGCCTTAAATGCGCTAATCTATTTTTCGCCCGAAGAACGGGAAGACATGATTGTACAGGATGGAGGGGCTGAGGTTTCTTGCCACTGGTGTGCCCAGAAATACCAGATCACTCCCGAGGAAATCCGTTCCCTATCCTTGGGCGAGGGTTTTGTACCTGAGGCACCTAAAGCCTGAGCGCTTTACAGACCATCAAACAAGTCCTGTAAGGGCCAGCGTGTGATAGGGCCGCGGGTTCCGCCCAAGGCGAAGGTTTCCACCGAGAGCATTTGCTCCATAAGGGTTAGGCGCTCGAGGTTGGCGTTCATGGCCTGGATGCGGTCGGCGAACTGCGAGCGATGGGCGGCAATGGCTGCCCGCTTTTGCGGTAGATAGCTTTGTACGTCCATTCGAACCGCCAGGGTATTCTCGGCCACGCCGAACACCTTGGGGTCGAGGCCGCCCAGGATGCTGTCGGCCTGACCGCTTTGCTGCATGGCGGTGGCGCGCTCGATGGTGAAGACGCTGTAGAAAAGGCGTTGGGGTGGATGGGGTAGATACCCCGAGGAGTAGAACGCGGCGGCAACGGCGCGGTGCACGACCAGGTGGTCGGGGTGTCCGTAACCCCCGTGGGGGTCGAAGGTAATCAGGATTTTGGGCTGAAGCGCTGCAATCAGGTCGCGGATTTTGGCTTCCACCTCCCACAGGTTGGCGTTGTGGAGGGCCTGGAGGTCGTCGCGGCGGAGCCGCTCGTTGCGCCCGGAGTCGCGGTAGCCCAGAAAGATGGGGGGCTCAATGCCCAGGGCCCGACAGGAAGCCTCGAGCTCCTGGGTGCGCCATGCGCCCATATCCTCCACGGTGAGGGTAGGGTCCTTGAGCTGTCCGGCCTCGCCCCTTGTTGCGCAAGCCAGGTAGACCGGATGCCCCCGCCGGGCGTAATGGGCCAGGGTGCCGCCGGTGGGGAAGGCTTCGTCGTCGGGGTGGGCGAATACCGCCAGGATGGGGGGAAGCTCGGCCATGGCCGGGATTATACTCGAGGGCCTCGAGCTCAAAAAAACCGCGCCCTGGGATAGTCCTGCAAGACACCCTTTTTGAAATCTTCGTATTTAGACTCCTCGACCAACGCCACCGTCGAACCGCCAAAACCGGCCCCGGTCAGGCGGGCTCCTACGGCCCCGTGGCGCAACTCGGCTTCTACCAGCTCGTCCAGTTCGGGAATTGAGACCTCGTAGTCGTCGCGCAGCGAGATGTGCGAGGCCACCATCAGCTCGCCAAAGCGCTGAATGTCGCCCTGTTCCAGCGCCTGCACTCCATCCAGTACGCGCTGGTTTTCGCTCACCACGTGGCGGGCTCGGCGGTCATAGGGTTCGGGCAGGGCCTCGATGCGGGGCAGATCGGTGGGTGTCAGTTCGCGCAACGATTCCACACCCAGCAGCTCACAGGCTCGCTCACACTCGCTTCGGCGGGTGTTGTAGCCCGACTCGGCCAGGCGGCGCGGCACCGCCGAGTCCACCACGGCTACCCGGTAGCCTTGCGGCAAGGGCGCCAGCCGGGTGCTCAGGTTCTGGGTATCCAGGAACAGCCCGTACCCCAGCCGCCCCACCGACGAGGCCATCTGATCCATGATGCCGCAGCGCACCCCTACGTACTCCACCTCGGCCTGCTGGGCCAGCCGGGCAATCTGCACGTCGTCGAGGGGAAGGCCATAGAGGGCGCGCAGGGCCCGCAGGGTGGCTACCTCCAGCGCCGCCGAGCTCGAGAGCCCCCCGCTCATGGGTACCTCGCTGCGGATGTAGGCCCGCAGACCCGGCACGGCATACCCCTGCTCGCGCACAACCCACACACAGCCCGCGAGGTAATCCAGCCAGTCTCCCTGCTTGGCTACATCCATCCCCCGGCTTTTGTGCTCCTGAAAGTTCTCGGCGTAGGCTTCGATGCCTTCAGCAGCAGCGGCTTCGATATAGGTCTGGTAGGGGAGGGGCGTAGGAAAGACAAACCCCCCGTTGTAGTCGGTGTGTTCGCCCAGCAGGTTTACGCGGCCTGGAGCCGAGACAGAAACGGTAGGTTCGGTGCCAAAAATATCTTTAAACATGGCCTGTTTAGCATACGGCAGGAAGCAACCAGATGCAGCTTTGTGGGGTTGCCGCTCGGCCCTGGGTGCTTCTCGAAAAGAAGACCTACAGGTAATGGCAGGAGAATCATTGACCTCGCCAGCTTGTTGTACCAAGTCCGTGCTTAGGTGACTCAACAGGCAAAAAAAGAGACCCTTGAAAGCACCTAGCGCCACTTACGCGAAGAGATGGTATTACACAGGCAATAAACGAACCGCTTTGAACGACACTTCTACGGCGAGTTCAAACACCTGTGTTATCATATCTCCCTATACATAACTTGAGTTGCCAGATAACCCACTTTCAATGTGAGTTGGTAGGTGTACATACCTTGATGAGCTCTTTGACATCCACCAATCTTTTGAGATCAAATTCCTCTAGCCATACCCGGCATAAACGAATCAGCTCTACCTGATTTCTCGCCCCTAGTTTTTCCCGAGCGCTGGCAAGCTGATTGCGTACCGTTCGCACCGATTTACCTAGATGTTCAGCGATTTCAGCATAGGAATATCCCTGAGCCGACCAAGCAATCACCTCGAGCTCTGCTCCGGTAGGTTTGGTGCGTGGGTGACCATGGCTCAAACGGTTGAGATAGCATAGCGGTGAAAGCATGGTGATAATAAACTGCTCAAAAAGCCAGTGCTGCCTTGGGCTCCACTCGCGTAGCCGTAAAGTGTCATCCACGCATAAAATTCCGAAAGGAACTCCGCTCACCTCCATACGTCGAACTAGCACCACCCAACTATCTTGCAGAGCCTCAGTCTGACGTACATCGGCGTAGGCCGGATCCTGAGCAATGTTGAAGTAACAGGGCTGTGTGCTGTACCAAACCGTCTGCACAAGAGCATGTTGGTTCGGCAGTGGCAAGCCCACCACATTGTGAGCAAAATAGTCGGTATGGATATATTGCTGTGTCGAGACGAATACTTGGTCATGGGGATGCCCGAAACCAGCATCGCAGCGAACAGCATCTAGGGTGTGAGTTAGGTAAGATAATCCCATTTGCAGTATTTCAGAAACTTCGGTTGCGTAGAGGATCATATGCGCCCCGCAGTCAAGCATTGAGCGGGGAAGTGTTCTTCTTGATGGGTCAAGAAGCAGGCGGCGCAAGGCTGCAGGATTGTGCAGCAAGTCTTGAGCCTGTTGAGAGTTGGTAGGCAGCATAGGAAAATTTTCCTATAGAAAAGCGGGTTAACCGAATATAGTATACGTTCAATCTAACACGTTGAGGAGGGGTAAATGTACATTTTGGTCGAGCAATGGACACCCAAAGCCAAGTGGCTTCAGGCCAGTTCCGAGGAGCGCAGCAGCTTCATGCAAGGAGTGGGTCAGGCCATAGTTGAGTTGAGTCAACAGGGGGTCAAGGTAATCTCGTGGAATCTCAACGACCTAGATACCTCGCACCGCGCCGAGGCCACATACTTTGCGGTCTGGAGCTTCCCCAATCTCGAGGTGGCCCGCAACTTTGAAGATGCTGTGGAGGCCAGCGGCTGGTACGAATATTTTGAGCAAACCAACCTTCGTGGCCTTGCCCAGAGCCCTGAAGAGGTCATTGATCAACACATCGCCTTGTAGGAGGTCGTATGCGCTTAGATGAGTACATTACCTACGATGGAGTAGGTCTGGCCGAGCTGGTTCGCCAGCGGCAGGTGAGTCCCCGGGAACTTGCTGAGACGGCCTTGAGTGCTATACAACAGGTCAACCCTCAGATCAATGCAGTCATCGAGACCCTAGAGGACTGGCCCACTCGCTTTGCTCAGCAGCCGCAACAAGGCTACTTTTATGGTGTACCCTTTTTGCTCAAAGATCATGTGACCATGCAACAGGGCCTGAGGCTGGAATTTGGGAGCCGTCTATTGCATGGGGTGCTGGTCGCACCCATAGACACTGACCTGGGTCAGCGCTATAAACAGGCTGGCCTTAACACCCTTGGGCGCACCAACTGCCCCGAGATGGCCTATTGCCCTTCTACCGAACCGGTGTTGTTTGGGCCTACCCGCAACCCCTGGAACCTTGAGCGAAGTGCCGGGGGTAGTAGCGGTGGCTCAGCGGCTGCCGTGGCCGCAGGTATTGTGCCTATGGCCCATGCTACCGATGGTGGTGGCTCTATTCGCATCCCAGCAGCCTGGTGCGGTCTGGTAGGGCTCAAGCCCACTAGAATGCGTAACCCGCCTGGCCCCACCTTTGGTGAGGCCTTTTACGGCATGGGAGTTGAGCACGTGGTCAGTCGCACGGTACGTGACACTGCCCTGATGCTGGACGCCACCCACGGTCCAGGGGTCGGCGATAAGTACCAGATACCCCCTCCCGCCCAGCCCTATGCTAAGGTCATCCAGCAACTACCCTCGCCGCTGCGGATAGCTTTCAGTGCTAAGACCTACAATGGGGTTCCCGTTGAACCGGCTTGTGTGCAAGCGTTGGAAGCCACTGCTCGACATCTAGAGGCCCTTGGGCACCACCTCGAGGAGGCCGCTCCAGAATTTGATGCAGAGAGTTTTGATAAGGCGAATTTGATCATGTGGTGCAGCTTTCTAGCCGCCGCCATTCTGAACCTAGGGCAGATGGTGGGCCGCAAACCTAGCCCAGAGAATCTCGAAGCTACTGTTTGGGCCAGCTTCCAACATGGGCTTGGCCTTAAGGCCCTTGATCTGGAATATGCCCAGGCGGTACAGAACACGGTTACCCGCGTTGTTGGGGCCTTTCACCAGCATTACGATCTTTTCCTCACCCCAACCATGCCTTCTACCGCGCTCCCTTTGGGGCTCCTCAACGCCAACGATCCCGATCTGGATGCCCAGGGTTGGTACGACCATGCCTACGCTGCTCGTTTACCCTTCACCATGCCTGCCAATATGACCGGCCTACCAGCTATCTCACTTCCCCTGCAACAGAGCCCAGAGGGCCTGCCGGTTGGGATACAACTTACTGCCCGGTTCGGTGGCGAGGATACCTTGCTGCAACTTGCGGCACAGCTCGAGCAGACCATTCCCTGGCGAAATAGAGCTCCGTCAATTTCTGTGGGCTAGTGGTATCCGGAGGAGTCCTACCCTTCAAAAACCATTGGTCGCAAACGCCCTTCCACCCGCATCATGGGCCATTTGAGGTCGGTGGTGAGGTTTTCCAATCCGGTCTCGGTTAGCAAGAAGGTGTCCTCGACCTTGGCGCCGGACAGGCTGGGGTTCCAGGCCAGCACCATGCCAGGTTCCAGTTTGGTGGGGTTGCCAGGCCGGGCCAACACCTCGCGGCTACGGTAGCCAGTCAGGCCACCCTGGTGATGGTTCTCGAACTCGCTGGCCCGGCCAATCCCGTTGTAGCCAGCACGGATTTTTTCCAACACCTCGCCTAAGGTAGCACCGGGCCTCGAGGCCTCGAGCGCTGCCGCCTCGACCTGACAGATCTGCCGGTTGAGGTGCTGGGCTTCCGGGTGACCAAAGCTGCGCAGACGGCTCACGTTGGCAACAAGGCCGTGCCGTCGCCCGCAGATAACTCCCATAAACAACCGCCCCAGGGGACGTTGTTTGGGGATGGGGTGGCGGTAGCGGAATAGCCGCTCCTCACCCGCGACCAGCAAGACCAAGGGCTGGATGCCTTTGGACAGAAGTTCTTCGGCAATGGCTCCAGCCAGTTCGTACTCGCTCCAGTCGGGGTCGGCAAAGCGAAGACTCTCGCCCAGTGCGGTAGCTGCATCCTGGCCTAGGCTACGGTAGTGTGCCTGTTCTTTCTCGGAGAGCACCAGCCGCAAAGCGGTGAGGTCGTGCTCCACATCGTTGGGTCCTTCCGAGGACGGCGGGCTGTACCAAGCATAGCGCACCACCTCTATCCCCGGCACCTCTTCGTCCAGAAGGCGTCCGGCCTCGATCTGAGAGGAATGTAGACGTACGGTGTCGCGGGTAATTTCCAACCAGGCCCCCACCGGGCGAAAGGTAACAACTGTATTGTCGCCGCCACCGGTAAGCCAGGCAAAGTTTTCTGGCTGTTGCACGAAAAAACGTACAAAGCCCTGGGTTTCCATCCAGGAACGCAGGCGGGCCAGCGCTGTGGTGTTCATGGCTTATGCTAACACTTTTTTATTCCAGATATATGGAAGTAATACGCATTCCGACAGTATCGTTCACTTTTGAAAGTCTAAACGATACTGCCGAAATGCTTTTCTACTCCCTTCGGTCGGCTTGAATCCTTCACCTATGACTACGCATGGCGGTGAAGGATTCAAGCGGAAACGGTATAATACAGCGCGTAGACTTGCCAGAGAGTTAAGTTGCGCCAGGGTAGATTGGCAAAACCAGCGGAATCGGCAAGGCGTACCTGACGCAATTCCCCACTGATCTTTGGGGATCGGATCTGGCATTTCGACTATGGAGACACTTAGTGCCATAGGGAAATAGCGCGGATGGGAGTGGGGTGCAGGAAAAGCATTTGGCTCACAAATCAGATGCCTACTTCTCGCAGGGTCTTGGCGGTCTCTTCGGGCAGGGCATCCATAGCGAAGGTGCCCGCGGCAATTTCGGTGCCGGCCAGGTACTTCAGTTTGTCGGCGGTACGCAGGGCCGGATAGAACTCCACGTGGAAATGGAAGACTTCCTCGGCGCCTTTGGGGGCGGCATGCAGGGCCATCACGTAGGGCATGGGTTTCCCAAAGAGGTTATCCAGTTTTTGCACCACCTGGCCCAATGTGCCGGCGAAGCTGCGAATTTCGTCCGTGCTAAAAGCCCACAGGCCGGGTCGGAACTGCTTGGGAAAGACCAGTAGCTCGTAGGGGTAGCGGGCGTAGGGAGGAATGCAGGCTAGGATGTGTTCATCTTCCAGCACCGTGTAGCGGGATAGCTGAGGTAGCAGGTTGAGCAGTACCGGGCTCTTTTGAAAGGCATCCAGCTCTTTTTGCAGGATGGGCGGGATCCAGGGATAGGCATAAATTTGCCCGTGGGGGTGGTGCAGCGTGACCCCCATCTGCTCCCCCCGGTTCTCGAAGGGCATCACGTACTGGATGTTGTCGCGGGCATAGAGATCACGGTAGCGGTCGGCCCAAACCTGCACCAGCAGCTCACGCCGCTCTTGGCTGAGGGTGGCGATGCTGCCGCTGTGTTCGGGCGTAAACACTATCACTTCGCAGTCGCCGTGGGCATCGCGGGTGGGAACCAGCAGGCCCTCTGGAGGCTCGCCCGCGTGGGGGGAGAGGGAAGGCCAGCGGTTCTGGAAGACGGCAATCTCAAAATCTTCGAAGGGAATTTCGGTGGGGAAGCCGCCGGGCTTGCTGGGGGCCAGTGGGTCGTATTCTTTGGGTGGCAGGAATGTTCGTCCCTGACGGCTGGCCGCGAACACGACCCACTCTTGCCTGAGCGGATGCCAGCGGGCATGGGACTGGGCTTGCCCAGTGTTTTCGCCTTCCTCGAGCGGGGGCAGGGTGTGGGGCTCCATGCCATACAGGTAGAGTGTGCGGCCATCTTTTTTCTGGTATATGCGTTTATGCATGATAACCTCAATCGTCCAGTACAGACCCAGCCTATAAAACCTAGTTAGAAGCAGACCCGGATCATTTCCTTATATCTCCAGCCAGCTCGAGAAATCCACTTCACGCTCGCCAATCTTGAAGGTGTACACGCCGGTTTGCTCGATGGAGGGATGGGCCTCGAGCCAGGCTTTGAGCTGCTCCCGCTCCTCGCCGTCCAGCCACTCGGGGGGGTCGGAGGTGGCCTTGAAGCCCGACACCAGCGCCAGGTCTTGCAACACCGCGCGCTGGGCCGGGGTGAGCAGGTTGTAGCGGGTGCGGAAGTAGGCCACGTCGGGGTCGGTGTGCACCAGCGGCTTCAGCCAGAGGCGGTGCAGGCTGGTGCGCAGGGCATTGTAGGCAGCTGGGCCGGTGGGGTCGTGCAAGAAGACCCGCCGGTCTTCGTTGTCCCAAAAAGGAGCCACGTCTGGTCCAATGCGAATTCCATCTACCAATCCCAGCGAGGCGATAATGGGGGCGCCGCAGGCCAGAATGTACACATCGTCACCGGCAGCCTCACGGAGGATGCGCAGGGCTTCGCGGTAGGCATCTTCTCGAGACTCTCCCGCGTGCCTTTTACCCGGCAGCGCGGCTGCAAACAAAAAATCCAGCTTCAAGTAGCGATAGCCCCAGCCGCGCACGGTTTGGATTAGACTGCGCAGCCAATACTGTACGGCGGGCAGCGTCACGTCCAGAGCGTAGTAGCCGCCCCAGTTGGTGCCCGCCGAGACCAGCTCACCTTTTTCGTCGCGCAAAAACCAGTCGGGGTGTTCTTTGAACAAATTGGAGCTGGGCCGGGCGATAAAGGGAGCCAGCCACAGGCCAGGGGTCAGGCCCTGGCTCTGGGCCCGTAGGGCGATGGTGCTCATGCCCGAGGGGAACTTTTGGTTGGGCTCCCAGTCGCCCATGTTTTGCTGCCAGCCGTCGTCGAGCTGAAACACCTCGAAGGGCAGGCCCTGCAAACCAGCGATGGTCTGGAGCATCTGGCCTTCCGAAATCTCGCTGTAGTGGCTGTACCAGCTACACCAGACCCGGGGGGCGGGCCGCTGGCCCCGGACGCCCAGTGAGTTGGCCAGCAGTTCGGCATAACGGGCCAGCACCTGCTGCTGTTCGCCGTAGGCCAGAAACCACTGGGTCTCGTGATCGCAGGCGCCCTTCAAGCTCAGCCGATCGGCCTCGATACGGGTGCCGGGTCGCAGGGCTCCTAGAAGCAACATTCGCCCGTCGTAGCCTTCGAGGCCCCCCAGCCCGCTGCCGCCGTGCACCGGCGAGAGGGCATAGGCCGGATCGTCGCACTGAGGGCGACGCTCGGGGGGCAGGATGGGCTTGGGGCTCTCTTTCAGGCTCACCCAGCCTGCTTCGCTCCAGCTTTGCCAGCCGTGTTTGAAATACAGGGTGCGTCCAAAGGGATGGCCGATCTGTACGGTTTTGCCAGTGAGCAGGTAGCCGCCCAAGGTTTCCTCGAGCCGGCTCGCACGGATGTTGAACTCGTAGCCCTGAATTTGCATGGCGCTACTCCTGTTTCCAGATACTCAAATTATAGGCTTCAATGGTGGGGCCACCCAGCACGAATTCGGCTCCTCGGGGTGCTGGGGCCGCTTGGGGATGGTCGGCGTAGTTGAAGGCAAATACCAGGTTTCCCCGCTGTCGCACCCGCATTCCGTCGGGCAGCAGGTTTACTGACAACCCCAGGGCTCTGACCACCTGGCCCAGATAGGCATTGAGAAACTCACGACTGGGCCAGAAAGCCAGGTAGTGCAGGTGGTGGTGCTGATAGATGGCTCCCTTGCCATCGCCAAAGGTTGCTATCGGTTCTAAGTCCGACTCAATCCACTCTTTCCACACCTCGGCCTTCCACTTCTCTCCACCAAAAAATACCGTGTCGGCCAGCCCAGGACGGTAACTCTCTACCCGTGTGACCTTGAGGGGTAGCAGTGCTTGCAAGGCTCCGGGAGGCAGGCCTGGCGGAATCTGGAAATGCTCGGTTTTGGATCCGGTGCGGGGGCCCAACACGATGGGGCAAGGGGCCTTCTCGAGGGCTTCCAGAGTTTTTTCGCGCACAATGGGTAGGCTGGGGGCGACCACCAGCTTATAACCCGACAGGTCGGCTCCAGGGCGCACAAAATCTATATTCAACCCCAGCTTGCGCAGCGCGGTATGGAAGTGCATGCACAGCACGGTGTAGTTCCAGCCCGATCCATGAGGCTGGGTTTCGAAGAGCCAGCTTGCCTCGTAGTCGTAGATGAGCGCAACCGGGGCCTGGGTGGTTTGGGGCAAGGGCAGTCGGGCAAGTTCTTCCAGCACTTGTTTGGCTTCGAAATAGCCCACGTCAGGCTGAAAGTCGGGACGGTGGAGTCCGGCGTGCATCTGCTCCTGGGCGAAGGGCACCTGCCGCCAGCGGAAGTAACTCACCACCTCTGCGCCATGGGCCAGGGCTTCCCAGGTCCACAGCCGCACCATGCCGGGGGCAGGGGAAGGGTTGTTGGGGGCCCAGTTGACCGGCCCCGGCTGCTGTTCCATCACCCACCAGCGGGCCTTGGTGCCCCGGTAGAGGTCGTGGTGGAAGGCGGCGATGTCGGGGTGGCTGGCGCGGGCATAGTGCACCTTGCGCTCATCGGAGATAGGAGCCTCGCGGTCGGTGAAGCCCTGGGGATAGCTATCCCAGGAGGCCACATCGAGGTCGTCGGCCACGGCAAAGTGGTCGAAGTGGGTGTAGAAACCCATGAAATTGTGCGCGATAAAGCGTCCGGGCGAGTATTGACGGATTACTTCCACCTGCATTTTGTTGTAGGCCACTACCTGGTCGGAACTGAAACGGTAGAAGTCCAGGACGTGGCTGGGGTTGGGTTCGGTGACGGTGAGGTTGGGTAAGTCCACCTCGTCGAACGAGCGGTACTCCATGCTCCAGAAGACGGTGCCCCAGGCGGTGTTGAGCGCGTCAATACGACCGTATTTGGCCTGTAGCCAGCTCCGGAAGGCCCGCAGGTCTTCGGGGCCGTAGCTGCGCACGGTATCGTGACAGCCGTACTCGTTGTCGGTCTGCCAGCCCGCAAGATGGGGGTTCTGGCCGTAGCGACGGGCATACTCTGTCACGATGCGGTGGGATTCTTGTAAATACACCCGGCTGCTATGGGTATAGTGGCGGCGCGAGCCGAACTTGCGCGGGTGGCCTTGGGCGTCGTGGGCTAGGATCTCGGGATGTCGGTCTACCAACCACTTGGGTGGGGTAGCGGTGGGGGTGCCCAGCACGATCTTTAGTCCTGCATTGCCCAAGGTTTCGATGGCCTCATCCAGCCACTCCCAGGTAAAGCGACCTGGATCGGGTTCTATGCGACTCCAGGCGAACTCGCCAATGCGCACATAGGTCAGGCCCAACGCTCGCATGCGCTCGGCATCCTCGGCCCAGCGTTCGCGGGGCCAGTGTTCGGGGTAGTAGCAGACTCCTAACATAGGGGTTTCG
This sequence comes from Meiothermus sp., assembly GCF_037443965.1. GTDB lineage: Bacteria > Deinococcota > Deinococci > Deinococcales > Thermaceae > Meiothermus. Next base: position 143,111 of record NZ_JBBINI010000003.1, on the reverse strand, counting down.
ACTGTTGAGGTGTTCGTTGAGTTTCTGGCCTTTATATGGGTAATTGTCGAAGGTCTAAGATCGAGGGCCAAAACCAAAGACCTTAGACCTTCAACTTTCGACCTTTGACACGCTCCTCACAACATGTCCTCCAACGTCCAGTGGTTGCTCCAGCGAGCGTCAATCTCGTCGCGCACGTTTTGGTAGCGGATATCGGTAGAGAGCCGAAGTCTGCCGAGTGCATCTTGGTTGGTGGTAGCAGCGTGGATCATGTAGGGCGAGTGGAGCATGATGTCGCCGGCTTGGTAGTCGGCAGCCAGCCAGCGGGAGCCAAATTTAGCAGCCAGGGCCGGCAGGTTTTTGCTTATCCAGCCATTCTCACCCATGTTTTTGTTGAAGGCATTGAGCCTTTCTTCAGGAGGAAGTAGCTGGTTTTGTTGAGCAAACTGGGCCTCGAGGGCCTGCCCTTTAGCGTGGGAACCCTCGAGGTACACCAGCCCACCCATCTCGATGGGGCAGTCGCCAATAGGAATCCAGACGGTGCAAAAACGGTCGGTACCGCCACGCAAGTAGACCAGATCGTAGTGGGCACCAGTTGCGCTCTTGTCGCCGGGCTTGGTGTAGCGGATAATTTTGCGCTTGTGCAGGTAGGCCGGGCCACCCAGAAACCCTTCGAGGAATTGCCACAGGCGCGGATGCAGGCAAAAGGACTCGTAAGCCGCGCTTCGTACCACTTCCATCAGACGCTTGGAAGCCAGGGTGCGGTCTTCGGCCTGACCCGACCAGCGGCCCTCGGCAGGGTCGCTATGGGGCGTCAGGAGGCCGGTATCTTCAAAAGCGCGGAAGAAGTGGCGGCGAAAGGCCTCCACCTCGCTTCTGGGCAAGAAGCCCTGCAGCCAGAGATACCCTTGGGCCTGGTACTGCTCGAGGAGTTCTCCCACTGGATGGGCTGGATGGCTGGGTTTTAGGGCCCCCAGCAGGTTTGGGCTGAGGGGGTAATGGTTGGACTCGAGGGTGGTTTCTAAAGGTCGTAACATCTGGTTTGGCCTCAATCCCAAAGTGCTACCGAGTCCTATCGAATGGCCGCGTCGAATCCGGCTATGAGCCAGCCGCGACTTCAGCCTAATCTTTCACCCCTCCCGCCGTGATACCCGCAATGAAATAGCGTTGCAGGAACAAGAACAAAACCAGAAAAGGCAGGGTCGTCATGACGGCCCCCACCATAATGCCCCCCCACGAGACCCGTGTCAGCCCAATCAGGGAGCCCAGCGCCACCGGCGCGGTTTGCATGTTTCGATCCGAGAGCACCAGCAAGGGCCACAGGTAGTCGTTCCAGGCGGCCAGGAAGAGGATGATGGCCAGGGCGGCCATGGCCGGTAGCACCAGCGGCACCGCTACACGGAAGAAGATGCGAAACTCCCCCGCCCCGTCTATGCGGGCGGCTTCCAGGAGGCTGACGGGCACGCTCAGGAAGTTTTGCCGCATGAAAAATACCCCCAGGCTGTTGGCCAGTGAGGGCAGAATCACCGCCCACCAGGTGTTGGTGAGGCGGAAGTCGAAGGTCATGGCTTCGCGTAGGGCGGGCACCCCAAGGAAGAGGTAGGCCAGCGCTGCCACTGCGTACCCCACCCACAGCACCCGCCCCAGGGTGGGCGAGAACCGGAGCCAAGCCAGCAGGGCCGCAATACCGCCAAACACCGCCATCCCGATCAGGATCGCCAGCAGGGTTTTGGCCTCGCGGGCCACCAGGATGAACTGGGGGATCACCACGGCAAAATAGGGGATGGTCAGGGTGGCGATCACCAGCGAGAACACCATGCCTTTGCCCCAGAAATCGAAGCGGGCAAAGGCATAACCGGCCAGGCTGGTCAGGAAGATCGAGAGCACCGTGTAGATACTCGCGACCATGATGCTGTTGAAGAGGGTGCGCAGGAAGTTGGTGTCGGACTGTAGGCTTTGCAGGTTGGCGGCAAACTGGTTGCCCGGCAGGATGGGGGTGGGGGTGCTGAAAATGGCGATCTCGGGGTGGGTCGAAAAAACAAACATCAGCCACAAGGGAGCCAGCCACAGCAGGGCCAGGGGGGTCAGGAACAGGTGCAGCCAGAAGCTGCGCCACCAGAGCCGCCGCTTCACGACTCCCTCCCGAAAAGCCGGAGCTGGATGATGGAGAAGACCAGCGCCAGCAGGGTGATGGCGTAGGCGATGGTGGAGGCATAGCCGAAGTTGATGTTCTGGAAGCCCTGGCGGTAGAGGTAGACCCCCAGGGTGGTGGTGGCGGTGCCGGGGCCGCCGTTGGTGATGAGCCAGGGCTCGGTGAAGAGTTGCAGGGTTCCGATGATGGAGAGCACCAGGCAAAACAGCAGCACGGGGCGCAGGCTGGGTACGGTGATGCGCCAGAACTGCTGCCAGGGGCTGGCGCCATCAATCTCGGCGGCCTCGTAGATGTCCTTGGGGATGCTTTGCAGACCGGCCAGGATGATGATGGCGTTGTAGCCGGTCCAGCGCCAGGTGAGGGTGGTAATGATCACTGCCATGGCGCCGGTGGGGTCGAAAATCCAGTTGAGCTCGAGGCCCGTGGCCGCATTGACCGCGCCGTTTTGGTTGAAAAGCAGGCGGAACACCGCCGAGTAGGCCACCGCCCCCACCACCACCGGGGCAAAAAAAGCAAAGCGAAAAAACCCCTTGACCCGCAATAATTGCGAGTTCAGCCCAATGGCTAAAGCGGTGGCTAGGGCCAGCATCAGGGGTACCTGGATTACCAGAATCAAAACCGTGTTGCGCAGGGCGTCCCAAAAAGCCGCATCGCCCAGGATGCGCCCCCAGTTGACGCTCAGGTTCCAGACCGGGGGGGAGACCCGGGTGTTTTGAAACGAGAGCAAAAGCGACTCGAGGATGGGCCAAGCCCAGAACAAAGCGAAAATCGCCAGGTAGGGCAGCAGAAAAAGGTAGGGGGTCGCGCTACGTTTCATAGCAGATTCGGGTAGTTCGTTGCCGGACGGTGACGAACCACCCCGACCAACGGGAGTACTCTAGGATTCAAAAAGATAGCCTCTAGATGCTTTTTATTGGATAGGTATCTTTTTGAATCCGGCATCACGCGTCCTCCCGGGAAAAAGCTTGGGTCTATGGCACCTCACGGGATGCTCTAAATTGACTCTACTGTTGTAAAAGCGAGGGGGTGAGGTTGCCCCCACCCCCAAAGTGGTTTCAGCGTGCGATGGGCAGACCGGTGGCCTGCGAGATCTGCTGGGCGGCGGCATCGAGGGCCGCTTTGGCGTTCGGGAAGCGCCCGGCTACGTAGTCGGCCTGGGTCTTGACCATAATGGCGCGGGCTTCCTGGAAGAACTGAGTGCCACGGGCGGCGGGCACGTTACCCAGGGTGCCCAGAATCTGCTGCCAGATGCGCTGGTTGCCCCAGTAGGGTTGGGGCTGGGCCACGTAGGGGTCGCGGGTGGCGGCCAGCAGCGAGGGTACCAGTCCGAATTCCTTGAGCATAGTCACCTGGCCCTCGGTGGTGCCCAGGGCATAGCGGACGAAGGCCCAGGCGGCTTCCTTGTTGCGCGAGGAGGCCGGAATGGCCAGCGCGGAACCGCCCAGGTTGGCGGCCCGTACCCCGTTCGCCCGTGAGGCGGGCATCGGATAAACGCCCCACTTACCGCTCTGATCGGGGGCGTTGGAGCGGATGGTGCCTTCGTACCAGGCTCCGAACATGCTGGTGGCCACGGTGCCGGCCTTGAAGCCCTGGATCTGCTCGTTCCAGCCGCCTTGCATCACGATACCGGCATCAATCAGCTTCTTGACGGTCTCGAGCGCGGTCACACAACCGGGCTGGTTCACCGTGACGGCGTTGGCGTCGTTGTTGAAGTAGAAGCAGCCGTTCTGGTTGGCCAGCATGCGGAACCACTCGTCGTCCTGACCGTTGGCAATCACCCCTACCTTGACGCGGTTGTTGGTGGCCTGGGCGATGCGGCGACCCGCGGCGATGAAGTCGTCCCAGGTGCGGATGGTAGCCGGGTTGACGCCGGCCTGGCTGTAGATGTCGCGCCGGTAGAACATGACCACTGGGCCGGAGTCCCAGGGCATGGCGAAGACACGGTTGCCCACGGTGAGTTCGGTCCACTTGAAGGCGGGGAACTGGTTGCGCAGGGTGGAGGCGGCGGGTTGCAGGGTGTTCATGTCGGTGAAGCAGTTGGGGAAACGGGCCCAGAACACCTCGGCTTCGTTGTTTTCGATGGAGTACACGTCGGGCAGGTCGCCCCCACCGGCAGCACAGCCTGCTAGACCGCGGTCGTAGGTGGCCTGATTGCCGATGTCCAATACGTTAACTTTGACGTTGGGGAAGAGCTTGTTGAAACCTGGGATATTGGCTTCCAGGGCTTTGGCAGCGATGTCCCAACTCCACACGGTGATCTCGCCGCGCAGGTTGGGGTTCCCCTGCATTTGCTGGGCCGAGGCCAACGTCAGGGCCAAGGCCGTGGCTAAAACCAAAAGACGCTTCATGGTGATCCTCCTTTTTAAATGCCAGCCTTTTCCGGGGCTCCGGCGTATGGGCAGCGCAACCCTGGCCCGCTAGCGTCGAAGCAGGTTCATTTCCCCGTCAAGGTTCATAGCGAGTCTACCGGTGGGCCTCGAGGCTTGTCAATAGTTTTGGATACTTTCGAAAGGTTTCGAATGTATTCATGAATCTCAAGTGGCCTGGGCCACCTCGAGCCCTGTTTGCCGCAGGAGCTCGAGGTCTTCCTTTTTGGCCTTGCGGTCGGTGAGGAGCAGGTTGGCCGTTTCCAGCGGCCCAATGCGGGCGGCAGCCACCTGCATGATCTTGCTGTGATCGGCCAGCACGATGGTCTCGCGGGCGGCTTCGATCATGGCCCGCTTGATCTCGGCTTCTTGCAGGTTGGTGTTGGTGAAGCCTTTATCGGGATGTACCCCGTTGCAACCAATAAAAGCTTTGTCGGCATTGATTTCTTGCAGCAGCAGCGAGCCATAGGGGTTTACCAGCGAGTGCTGTAAAGGCCGTAGGGTGCCGCCCGTAACAATTACCGTAATGCCGGGGTGAGACTCCAACAGCAGGGCGATGTTGAGGCCGCTGGTGATGACCACCACGTTCCGGAGCGACGGCGAGAGGGCTTTGGCCAGCTCGGTGGTGGTACTGCCCACGTCCACAATAATCGTCTCGCCGTCGCGCACCAGCCCGGCGGCATGGTGACCGATTTGTTGCTTTTCGCGAGCGTGCATCTGGCGGGTTTCTTCGAGTGGAAGCTCGAAGCGCTTGGCCTCGGCGGGCACTGCCCCACCCCTGGTTCGCCGCAACAAACCCTGGTGTTCTAGATACTCCAAGTCGGTGCGGATGGTGACGGTGGAAACCCCGAAGCGGTTGGCCAGCCGTGCCACGTGGGCCTGACCGTCGCGCCGCAACACCTCCAGGATTTCCTGGTGGCGAAAGGTGGCCTCGAGGGAGGGCATAGCGAAAGCATACGAAAGTTTGCGAAGGGATGCAAACAAAAACTATTCTTCTTCCATCAGAAGCGGTAAAAACACCGTAAAACGGGTCTCGCCGGGCCGGCTGGCTACGCGAATTTCGCCCCCGTGGGCTTCAGCAATCTGCTTGGCGATGGCCAGGCCCAGCCCGGTACCGCCCTCGGGGCCGCGGGCGAAACGGGTAAACAGGCGCGGTAACACCTCGGGGGCGATGCCCTGCCCCCGATCCACCACTGCAAAGGCTGCCCAGGGCTGCTTGGGGGGCTTCATCTCGGGGGTGGAGGTGGTGCGCAGTTCGTCGGCGGACTCGTAGGGGTCGGGGGGGTTGTCGGTGGGCTCCTTGACCATCCAGACCCGCACCTGCACCTTTTCGGGAGCGCCTGCGGCCCGCACGGCGTTGGCAATCAGGTTGCGGGCCAGTTGCAGCAGGCGGTCAGGGTCGCCCAGCACCTCGGGAAACTCGGGGGGCATTTTGAGGATCACGCCGGGGTATTCGCCCACAGCCTGGCGCAGCAGGTCGCCCAGATGGATGATGTGGGCGTTTACGGTGCGCTCGGCCTCGCCACGGGCCAGGGCCAGCAAGTCTTGCACCATGCGCGCGGTGTGGGCCGCGATTTTGCGGGCGCGCTCGAGCATCTCGGTATCGCCGGGGTTGCGGCTGAGGCGCTCGAGGTAGCCATTCAGTGAGGTGAGGGGGGTGCGCAGTTCGTGCGAGACCTCGGCCAGGAAGGCCCGCTCACGCGCCTGGGCCTCGCGCAGCTCGCCCAGCAGGTCGTTGACCTTCTCCACCATCAACCCCAGGTCGTCCTTGGGGCCGGTGTAGTGGATGGGCTCGAGGTTGCGCGGGCCGCGCTTGTCTACCTCTGAGGCCGCGCGGTGCAGCGGGATGAGCGAGAGGCGGGCCGCCAGCACAATCAAGAGGGCCCCCAAGGGCAATAGAAAAGCCATCCCCTGGACTAAGGTATTGCGCACGGTGGTCGAGATGCTCTCGATGTAGCGGGTGTCCTGGCTAACCACCACCACCGCCCCCGGAATCTCCTGGTAGGCTGCCATGAAGGTTGCGGCGTAGTAGGGCTTGGCGGTACTGCTGGCCGCGCGGATGAAGTTTTTGGGCACTTTTTGCTCGAAGTCGGGCGTGGGGGCAATCAGGAGCTGTCCGCCCGAACTGTAGAAGCTCACGTTCACCGGCCCCGAGCGCGGTAGGCTGATTTCCCCGGCCCGACCCGAGGCGTACAGTTGGGCTACCTCGTTGACGTAGCGCAGCAGGGTGCGCTCGACCTGCCCATACAGGCCAAAGTTGATGCTGTAGACCGCAATAACCAGCGTCAGGACGAGAATAAGCACCCACAGGATCGCATAGGCCACGATCAGTCGGGTGCGGAAGGACATAAATGGGTAGTTGGGGGGCTGGACTCGAGAGCTGGGTTGCTTGCGCTTGGCACAGAACGCTTTGCCCTGGACGCGCCTTTAGGCATTCACTCGGCCTCGCGCTGGCGCAGGGCATAGCCTACGCCGCGCACGGTGCGCAAGTAACCGTAGGCCCCGGCTTCGCGCAGCTTGGAGCGCAGGTTGGCAATGTGCACATCCACTACGTTGGAGTCGCGCTCGAGCTGCCTTCCCCACAGGTGCTCCTCGATTTCCTGGCGGCTAAAAACCTTGCCAGCCCGGCTCACCAAAAGCGACAGCAGTTCAAACTCCTTGGGCGACAGGCGCAGTTCCTGCCCATCGAAGAGCACCTGACGTTTGGAGAGATGTACTTCCAGCCCTCCCACACTCACTTGCTCGCCTCCCTCGCGGTGGCGCAACTGCACCTGGATGCGGGCCAGCAGTTCGGCAGGGTGGAAGGGCTTGACGATGTAATCATCGGCCCCGTCGGAGAGCAGGCTGACCTTGCGCTCGACCGCATCGGCAGCGGTCAGGACAATGATGGGCACTTCGTAGCCCGCCCGGATGCGCCGGGCGACCTCGCCGCCGTCCAGGTCGGGTAGGCCCAGGTCGAGAATGACCAGGTCGGGTACTGCTTCGCGTAGGCGAACCAGGCCCGACATCCCTCCGGAGGCCCAGTCTACGGTGTAGCCAGACTCGCCCAGCTCGAGCTGCAACAGGTGGGCAATTTCAGGGTCGTCTTCAATCAACAGAATGCGTTTCATCGAACCTCCGGCAAGACACGCCCATTGGGCAGGTTCAGACGGTATGTGCGGGTCAGAAGCTCATTCAGGCTAACACGTTCTCCTTGGATCATCAGTGCAATATCACCCCTGGGGGTGGTGATCCCATTGTACGGGGCGCGGTAGCCTCCATCCACCCGAAACAGCACCCGAACCTCCCGGTTGGCGGGCGCAGGCAGTTTGCTTTGCAATACCATGTTGCGTTCATCCACATGCCAGACCACATACACCGTGAGCAAATCCGGAGACACCACCCGAATCTCACTCCCGGAAGGGATAAAAGGTAGATTGGGCAGCGGCGCAAGCGCCAATACGAAGGCCAATATAAGACTGCGCATCGTCACACCACTATGCAAGGCTACCCGAACAGGCGTATGGGATTCCGATAAAGGGCATTTTAACCTGATGGGGCTGGGTTTGTGCAGTTTTCAAGTTCAGGTAGCACTCCATAGGCCTGCGAAACAGGTTCAATGCTAAACAATGTTAGGTTCAATCCTAGTGCAAATCCCAGCCCACAAAGTTTAGCATTTCTTTAGCTGGGAAGTAATGCCTTCGTCACGCTTTTCGACACTCGTACTTGGTGCACGAGCGCAAGCGAGTCCCGACAGTGGATCGTTCCCAGGGTGCACGGAGCGTGCTCCATCCCGACAGGGGTCATCCCACGGCCCTGATAAAGGGTCGCTTATCCAAGACGACTACCCAGGCCTGGGGATAACCTTCAGTGAGCGTTCAGAAAGATGGCCTAAACTTGGCTGGTGAAGAATTTGCTTCGAGGTCTCCTGTGGGTGCTTTTGCTGGGTGGGGCCGCTTATGCCCAGCGGCCGTTAGATATTGCCTTCTGGCACACCCTCGAGCCCCCAGCGCGGGAGGCGCTGGAAAAAATTGTGGCCGACTTCAACAGCCGGCAGCGCGACTACCGTGTGCTACCGCAGTATGTGGGCGACCTGCGCGAAGGGGGTATTAAACTCACCGCGGCCATTCGCGCCGGTAATGCGCCCCCGCTCTACTACGGCGAGGTTTCGTTCGTGAGCCGGGCGGTACAGGAAAACCTGGCCTTGCCGCTGGACGAGTACCTCGGGGCCTTGCCGGGTGACTTCTATCCGGGGCTGCTCGAGGCCGGGCGCTGGCGGGGCCGAACCTATGCCCTGCCGGTGGAACTGCACCTGCCGGTATTGTTTTTCAATGCTGACCAACTGGCCAGCCGCCGCCTCAACCCCCCCCCAACCTGGGAGGCCCTGGCCGCGGCGGCCCAGCAGCTCACCACCCGCTCGGCCAAGGGTTTTATCGTGGTGAGCGATGTGTACAGCTTTAATGCGGTGGTGATGAGCCGGGGCGGGCAACTGGTGCGCGAAGGTCGGCCCAACTTTACCGATGCCAAGGTGGTGCAGAGCCTCGAGTACCTGCAGAACCTGGTGCGTTCGGGCAGCGCGGTGAGCCGCAACATCGCCGAGGCCCCCTTTGCCATGGTGGATTTTGTGCGCACCAAGGTGTTTATGGGGGTGGCCCCCATCACCGTCTGGCCCACCCTGGAAAAGCGCACCCCCATTCCTTTCCGGCTGGGGGTGGCCCCGCTGCCCCGCACCCCCGACGGCAAGCTGCCGCTGGCCGGGGGCAACCTGATGGTGCTGCGCGGGGCCAGCGAGGCCCAGGCCCGCGGGGCGGTGGCGCTGTGGCGCTACTGGATGGAGCCGGCTGTGCAGGCAGCCTGGGTTCAGGCCACCTACTGCCTGCCCCTGCGCCGTTCGGCCCAGCCCTTGCTGGAGGATTTCTACCGTGAAGACCCCCGGCGACGGGTGGTGCTGGGGGGCCTCGAGCAGGCCGCGGTCTGGACACAAGACCCCGAGGTAACCCTGTGGTACGGCTTTCTGGAAGAGGCCCTCGAGCGCGTTTTGAAGGGCAACGTCAACCCCCGTCAAGCCCTGGAAGAAGCCCAGCGCAAAGCCCTGACGGTGGAACGCCGCTAGCAACCTTAGCTTGTTCAACTCACGACCCAATAACTACAGTGCTGCCTGTCGCAGCCGATCCTTTTGAGTTGGCTGTGCGCGTGAACGCACAAAGCTCGAGTTAGCCCGCGGCTGCCCCGTGATGGGTGGGGTGGTGGTTGCGCCAGAAAACCCGGTTGGTCAGCTCGGCCAGCCCCCAGGCCAGCAGGGCCGTGCCCAGCAGCACCCCCCACAGGAGCAGGGGCAGCGGTACCAGGTCCAGCGCCAGCATGCTGGCAGGCAGCATACCCACCCCAAACTGCACGGCCATCCCCAGCAGCACCGCGCCATGTAGCCAGCGGTTGGGTAGGGGGAAGAGGTGGGTGTGACGGGCGGGGTAGGCGAAAAAGAGCTGCACGATGGCCATGAAGTGGAAGGCCACGCTGCGGGTGGCCTCGAGGCTATACCCCAAACGCGGCAGGATGCCCAGAAGCGCCAGCGCGCAGAGTGCCTTAATGCCGCCGCTTACCAGCACAAAGCGCAGGGACTTTTGATCCAGCAAGGGGGCTTTGGGGGGCCGCGGCGGATACTGCATGACGCCGGGGTTTTTGTCGAGGGTCAGGGCCAGGGCCGGAAGGCCGTCGGTAATCAGGTTGATCCACAGAATTTGCACGGCGGTAAGGGGCAGCAGTAGGGCTCCCGTAGCATCGCGCAGGTTTAGAAGTGCGGCGGCCAGGGCTCCAATGGACACCACCAGCACCTCGGAAAGGTTGGTGGAGAAGAGGAAGCGGATAAATTTCTGGATGTTCTCGTAGATGCTGCGCCCCTCCTCTACGGCCGCCACGATGGTGGCGAAGTTGTCGTCCAGCAGCACCAGGTCGGCCACCTCGCGGCTCACGTCCGAGCCGCGCTGCCCCATGGCCACGCCCACATCGGCGCGCTTGAGGGCCGGGGCGTCGTTCACGCCGTCGCCGGTCATGGCCACCACCTCGCCGCTGGACTGGAGCAACTCCACCAGCCGCAGTTTGTGCTCGGGGGAGACCCGGGCAAACACATTCACCTCGTGCATGGCCTTGAGCAACGCCTGCTGGCTGAACTTCTCCAGGTCGTTGCCGGTGATGACCCGCTCGCCCGGAATGCCAATCTGATGGGCGATGGCCAGCGCGGTGGCCGGATGGTCGCCGGTAACCATCAAGACCCGGATGCCGGCTTCCTGGGCCTTGCGGATGGCCTCGGGTACCTCGGGCCGGGGCGGGTCCCAGAACAGCACCAGGCCCAAAAACTGCAAGCCCTCCTCGGCTTCACCGCTGCCCCAGGCCACCCCCAGCACCCGGTAGCCCTCAGCGGCGTAGGCCAGGGCTTTCTCGAGCCAGGTTTGCCGCTCCTCGGCAGCGAGGTTGGAGCGGCCCAGGAGCACTTCGGGGGCGCCCTTGAGGTAGCTTGCCAGGCCTTCCTCGGTCTGCACCGTGACCCGCTGGAACTTGTGGCTGCTCTCGAAGGCCCGCTCGGAGTGGCGGGGGCGGCTTTGCCGCAGGGCCTCCACATCCAACCCTTGTTGCCTGACATAGTCCAGCAAGGCCAGATCCATGGGGTCGCCGATGCCGTGGTCGGCGTCGTTGGCCAGGGCCAGGGCTACATGGGCCAGGGCCGGGTCGGGGCTGTCCAGGGCCCGCACTTCCATGCGGTTTTCGGTCAGGGTGCCGGTTTTGTCGGTGGCGATGACCGTAACCGAGCCCAGGGCCTCCACCGCCGAGAGTTTGCGCACCACCGCTTTGCGCCCGGCCATGCGCTCCACCCCCAGCGAAAGGGTGAGGGTGAGCACGGCCGGAAGCCCCTCGGGCACGGCGGCCACCGCCAGGGCCACCGCAAACAGAAAGACCTGCGGGAGCCGCTCCACCCCCTCGGTGAACAGGCCCAGGAGCACCAGCAGCCCGGCCAGAACCAGCACCCACCGGGCCACCTGGTTGCCGAAGTGGTGCAGGTCGTGCTCGAGCGGGGTGGGTTCGGCCTTGATCTCGCCCAGCAGGACGGCCAGCCGGCCCAGGGCGCTCTGCGGGCCGGTGCGCTGTACCTCGGCAAAGGCCTTGCCCCGCACCAGCAGGGTTCCACTAAACAACTCCTGGCCTGCTTCTTTCTCCACCGGGAGGCTTTCGCCGGTCAGAACCGACTCATCTACCAGCGGGCTGCCCTCCTTTACCTCCACGTCGGCGGGTACCCGGTCGCCGGCCTCGAGGCGCACCAGATCGCCGGGCACCAGCTCGCGGCTGGGGCGCTGCACCCAGACCCCATCGCGTTCGACCCAGACCAGGGGGCTGGACAGCCGCTTGAGCTTGTTCAGGGCCGCTTCCGACTTGCGCTCCTGCCAGGTGCCCAGCCCGGCATTGAGCAGCAGAATCAGGCCAATGACCAGGGACTCCAAGGGCCAGCCGTGCCGACCCTCGAGCCACCACACCGCAAAATCCACCACCAGGGCAAACAGCAAGATGTAGATGAGCGGGCTTTTGAACTGATGCAAAAACCGACGCCACAGCGGCTCGGGACGCTTTTCGGGCAGGGCGTTGGGGCCGATGCGGGCCAGACGCGCTCGAGCCTCGGACTCGCTCAAACCGGCAAACGATGGTTGAACCTGCATGGTAGCCCTCCGCGCTCACTCACCCTTTACGCTGGCCGGTATCCGTTACCGGCGCATTACCCGGATGGCCCTGCCGGGCCTGGATGCTTCGGATCAGCGCCTCGGCGGCTTGCCTTACCTCCGGGCTGGGTTCTTCGCCGCTGCCAAACAGTCGGCCCTCGATGCCGTAGATCAGGGTGCGGGGGGGCAGTACACCCAGGCTGCGGGCGAGCTCGAGGGTCTCGTTCAGGTGAATGGTGTGGCTCGAGAGCCGCTCAAAAACCGCGGGTAGGGGTGCTGCACCCACCTCCAGCACGTGCAGGGTTCCCGGCGGTTGGCCCGAGACCACCGCCTCCACCACCCAGGCCTCGTCGGCCCCGGCCAGGCCGTCCAGCAAACGGGTCAGGTCGTCGCCCACCTCGCAGACCTCGAGCCCGGCCTGGCGCAAGCGCTGGGCAATCCAAGGCCCCACAGCATCGTCTTGGCGGTAGGGGTTGCCCAGGGTCAGCACCTTAGGTTTCATGCTCGATTTCCAGCCGCAAAAAGTGGGTCGCGCACGAGATGCAGGGGTCGTAGTTGCGGATGGTCTGCTCGCAGCGCAGGGTGAGTTCGGGTTTGGGCAGCTCGAGGTGAGCCGCCACAAACTGCCGCAGGTCTTCCTCGATCCTCTTCTGGTTTTGTGAGGTGGGGGGTACTATTTTGGCCTCGGTAATCAGGCCCTTTTCGTCCATCTGGTAGCGGTGGTAGAGAATGCCGCGCGGGGCCTCGCTACAGCCCGCCCCCGTGGCGGCTTTGGGCACGACCGGCAGGCTGGGGGCATCGGGCTCCTCGTAGGCTTGGATGATACGCAGGGCCTCTTCGCAGGCGTACAGGGTTTCGATGGCCCGCACCACAATGCTCTTGAAGGGGTTGCGACAGACCGGCCCCAGGCCAACCTCTCGGGCCAGCGATTGCAGCGAGGCCGGCAGCCGGTCGAAGTTCAGGTTGTAGCGGGCCAGCGGCCCCACCAGGTAGGGCTGGCCCTGAAGGGTCGCGTGCAGGGCGTTGGAGTGGGGGACGTGTTCTTCGTGAAAGTGCCGCTCGAAGTCTGCAACCGGTATGTCCAGCCCTCGGTTGGAGACGATGCGCCCCTGCAGGATGGGGTAGGCGCCCTCTTCAGAGAGCGAGACAAAGGTATAGTCGGGCTCGAGGTCGGGAAAGTCCAGCCCTGCCACAAAGCGCACCGTCTCTAGGGCAATCTCGCGGGCTTGCTCGAGTTTCGCCAGCATAGTTTTCAGTTCCGCTTTACGTGGAACGCGGTAGAAGCCTCCCACCTTTACATTGACGGGGTGAATCTCCCGCCCGCCCAAGAGCGTCATCAGTTCGTTGCCGGTCTTTTTGAGCTGCAAGGCCCGCCTGACCCGCTCGGGCTGGTCTTGCGCCAGCCGTACCGAGTCGGGGTAGCCCAGAAAATCGGGGAGATGCAAAAAGTAGATGTGCAGCGTATGGCTCTCAATCCACTCCCCGCAGTAGAGCAGCCGCCGCAGGGCTTTGAGCTGACCTTCCACCTCCAGGCCCAAGGCGGCCTCTAGCGCCTGGCAAGAGCTCATCTGGTAGGCCACCGGGCAGATGCCGCAGATGCGGGCGGTGATGTCGGGCACCTCGGCAAAACTGCGCCCGCGCAGAAAGGCCTCAAAGAAGCGCGGCGGCTCGAAGATATCCAGCCGCACCTCCTCGACCCGGCTGCCCTTGACCCGTACGTACAGGGCCCCTTCTCCTTCGACGCGGGCCAGGTTGCCTACCCGGATGGTTCTGGTATGGCGGGGTTTTGCGGCGTCATCCATGGCGTGCTGCCTCCTTGCTGAAGGCTTTGGCCCCGGCGTTGTAGGTACGGAAGGCCCGTTGCTGGGCCGCCTCGTCCACGCCCAGGTGCGTCCACCAGGCGCTCAGGGCCACGGTGTTGGGGTTTTCCTGGGGGCCAAAGCAGCCATAGCAGCCCCGGGTGTAGGCCGGGCAGATGGCCCCACACCCGGCCTGGGTAACCGGCCCCAGGCAGGGGATGCCCTGGGCCACCATCACACAGACGGTGCCCCGGGCCTTGCACTCGAGGCAGACGCTGTGCTGGGGAATGTTGGGCTTGCGCCGGTGTAAGAAAGCCGAGACCACCTCGAGCAACTGAGCTTTGTTGATGGGGCAACCCCGCAGCTCGAAGTCCACCTTCACGTGCTCGGCAATGGCGGTGGAGTGCTGCAGGGTTTGGATGTACTCGGGCCGGGCATACACAATGCGGGTAAACTCCTCCACATCGGCAAAATTGCGCAAAGCCTGGATGCCCCCGGCGGTGGCACAGGCCCCAATGGTCACCAGAAACCTGGAGTTTTTGCGAATGGCCTGGATGCGCAGGGCATCGTGGGGGGTGGTGATGGAACCCTCGACCAGCGAAAGGTCGTAGGGGCCGGGCAGAACGGTGCTGGAGGCCTCGAGGAAGTTGGCAATCCGAACCGCTCCGGCCACGGCCAGCAGCTCATCCTCGCAGTCCAGCAGCGAAAGCTGACACCCGTCGCAGGAAGCAAACTTCCAGACCGCCAGGGTGGGTTTGCGTTTCTTACCGGGCATCTAAACCTCCTTTCGCATCATCCAGTCGCGCACCTGGGGGAAGGCAAATACCGGCCCATCTTTGCAGATGAAGTGCGGCCCCAACTGGCAGTGTCCACAAAACCCCACCGCACACTTCATGTTGCGCTCCATCGAAAGGTAGAGGTTTTCCTCCGGTACCCCGCGCCTCTTCAGCTCGGCAATGGTAAAGCGCATCATCACCTCCGGCCCTACCATCAGGGCGGTGGTGTGTGGGGGGTCTAGGTGCAGGTGGGGGATCAGCTCGGTTACCAGCCCTACCGACCCGTCCCAGGCACCCACGGCCCGGTCTACCGTAACCCGCACCGGCCAGGCGCCGGAGGCATGGGAAAGGGTGTGCTGCCAGCGTTGGAGTTCTTCCGGAAACAGCAGGTCGGCGGGGGTGCGTGCTCCATAAAGCAGGTAGATTCGCCCGTAGTCCCGGCGGTGGCGCAGCAGGTGGTAGATGGCAGGGCGTAAGGGGGGCAGTCCGATGCCGCCGGCCACCACCACCACGTCGTTTCCTCTGGCCTGTTCCATCGGCCAGTGGCTGCCGAAGGGCCCGCGCACCCCGACCACATCCCCCTTGCGGAGTTTGCACAGGGCCTCGGTGACCAGGCCCACCCGGCGGATGGTGTGCACGAGGCGCTCGGGCTTGTAGGGGTCGCCGCTGATGGAGATGGGCACCTCCCCCACCCCAAAGACATACAGCATGGTGAACTGGCCTGGCCGGAAAGTGAGCGGCGGGCCGGACTGGGCTTCCAACTCGAGCGTCACCACATCGGCGGTCTCGCGGAGGGCCCGTGCAACCCGAAAGGGACGGGGCTGCATGGGGTCGGGCCTTGGGGTTGGGCTAATGAGGCTGACCATACAAGTCCAGTAGGCGAAGCCGGGTGGCTTGCAGGCGTTCGCCGATGACCTTCGAGAAACGCTTGCACAGCTCGTAACCAAAGTGGTGGTCTTCTTCCGAGCGTTTCCGAACCGCTGCTGCGTCGAAGGCCAGCAGGCGGGTGGCCTGGAAGATGCGGGCGTCGAAGGTCTTGCGGGTCTCGGGCAACATCACCGACCAGCCCAGCACCTCCCCCGGCCCCAGGGTCTGAATCACCAGCTCACCCTGACCGGGGGTGTGAATCTCCAGGCGCACCAGCCCCTCCTGAATCAGGTAAAAATCTTTGGACACATCGCCCTCGCGGTAAAGGTAGTCGCCGACCTCCATAGCCAGCGGCTCGGCCAGCTCGGCCAGCCAGGCCAGGTCTTTGGGCCGCAGGCTGCGGAAGAAGGGGTGTTCGCTCAGGTAGTGTTCAAGACCGGTTTTAGACATGCGTGCCTCCCTCTTGCCGCCCAGGCAAAGTGCTTATCGCTGGGTTGTTCATGGCCGCCACTTCTTCGGTCAGATCGATGCCCACCGGGCACCAGGTGATGCAGCGGCCACACCCCACACACCCCAGGGTGCCAAACTGGTCTTGCCAGGTGGCCAGTTTGTGCGTCAGCCACTGGCGGTAGCGGGCCTTGGTCGAGACCCGCACGCTGCCGCCGTGTAGGTAGGAAAAGTCGGCGGTGAAGCAGGAGTCCCAGCGCCGGGTGCGCTCGGCTATCTGGCCTGCCAGGTCGTTATGGTCTTCCACGCTGGTGCAAAAACACGTAGGGCAGACCTGGGTGCAGTTGCCGCAGCTCAGGCAGCGGGCCGCCACCTCCTCCCAGCGGGGGTGCTCGAGGTTCTGGTAGAGCCGCTCCTTGAGACCTTCGCTATCCAGCCGACGACCCATGTTCCGGGCCGTCTGCGCCACCAGGGCCTCGGCGCGGCTGCACTCCGGCCCTTCCGCCGGACGATGGGCCACCCGATCCAGCAGCCGGCCCCCGGCCTCGCTGCCCACCTCTCCCACAAAGTAGTGCCGGTCGCCTTCCAGTACCTCGGTCAGGGCCAGGTCAAAGCCGGTCTGGGCTCTGGGGCCGCTGTTCACCGAGGCACAAAAACAGGTGTTGCCAGCCTGGGTGCAGTGGATGGCCACGATAAACACTTGCGCGCGCCGGGCTTTGTAATGGGGGTCTTGGTAGGGGCCGCCCAGAAAAACCCGGTCTTGAATCTGAATGGCCGCCAGTTCGCAGGCCCGTACCCCGATGAAGGCATATTTGGGGATAGGCTCTGCCTCGTTCTCGACCTCGAGGTTCCCATTCACCTTGCGGGCCCGGAATAAGCGCAGGAGGGGTGGATGCAAGAACCGCTTCCAGCTATGGGGCCCCACGTTGTAGCCGAACAGCGCTTCATCGCTGCGCCGCCGCAGGCGGTAGGTGCCCCCTTCCTGGTGGTCGGTGTAGCCGATGGGAAGGTCTTCAAGCTGCTGGACTTCATCGTAGACAATGGCCCCTTCCCGCACCTTTGGGCCCAGGGTCAGGTAGCCCTCCGCCCGGAGGGCTTGCAGGAGCTGCTCGAGCCCAGAGCGTTCCAGTACAAACTGGCCCTTGTGCATGCCTTCCTCCCGTTACTGCTAGCTTAACCGGTAGCGCTTGGGCCAAATGACCTCTGGTCTCGAGGCCAGTTCAGAGCAAAAGGCCCGTAAATTCTGCGGCTAAGGCCGCAAACCCTCAAACCCGCTTACGCTCATACTGCCCAAACCCAGGGCCACAACCTCGGCACGGTTGATCAGCAGGTATTCCAGCTTTTCCTGCATGACCCCTTCGCCCACCACCGCGTTCCGCAGGATCAACACATTTTCCGGCCCGCCCCATTGGGCCGCGCAGCGCCGGAAGGTTTCGAGGTCGGGGAAATCGTCCGGCCCAATCTCGTCGCCCTGTATGATGCGCTCTCCCAGAAAAACGATACGACTGTGCCTCATAAAAGCCTCCCTCAAGCCCTGGCCTTGCGGCCTTTACGGTTTTTCTCGGTCTCCACGATGCGCCGTTTGGTGCGCACCACGGAGTCGGGGTTAAGGCTGATGGAATCAATGCCTGCATCCACCAGGAAAGCGGCAAACTCGGGGTAATCGGAGGGAGCTTGCCCGCAAATTCCCACCTTGCGCCCGTGCTTATGGGCTTTTTGAATCAGCTCGGCGCAGGCCCACCGAACCGCCGGGTTGCGCTCGTCAAACAGGGCGGCTACCTGGGTGGAGTCGCGGTCTACCCCCAGCACCAACTGGGTCAGGTCGTTGGAACCAATGGAGAAGCCATCGAAGATTTGGCTAAATTCCTCGGCCAGGATTACGTTGGAAGGAATCTCAGCCATCACGTAGACCTCCAGGCCATTCTTACCGCGCTCCAGCCCACCTTCTTTCATGGTCGCCAGCACCTGCTGGCCTTCTTCTACCGTGCGGCAGAAGGGAATCATCACCACCAGGTTGGTCAGGCCCATCTCGTCGCGTACCCGCCGTACCGCCTCGACCTCGAGCAAAAAGCCCTCTTTGTAGTCGGGGTGGTAGTAGCGGCTGGCCCCGCGCCAGCCCAGCATGGGGTTTTCCTCGCTCGGTTCAAAGGCCTCGCCGCCCAGCAGTTTGGCATACTCATTGGTCTTGAAATCGCTCATCCGCAAGATAACCGGCTTGGGATAGAAGGCCCCGGCCAGCACCGCGATGCCCTGGCTCAGGCGGTCAACGAAGTACTCGCGCCCGCTTTTGTAGCCATTGGTCTTGAGCTCGATTTCGCGCCGTACCTTGGGACTCAGTTTTTCGGGGTAGAGCAGTGCCAGGGGATGAATGCCCACCCAGTCGGCGAAGATGAACTCCATCCGGGCCAGACCCACCCCATCGTTGGGCAGCAGGGCCAGCCGGAAGGCCTGTTCGGGGTTGCCCACGTTCATCATGACCTGGGTGCGGGTGGTACCTACCTTGTAGGGGTCGAATTCGTCCACTGCAAACTTCAGGATGCCCTCGTAGATGCGTCCCACTTCCCCCTGGGCACACGAGACCGTGACCGGGCCACCCTTGGCCAAGGCCTTGGTTGCCCCGGCGGCGCCTACAACCGCTGGAATGCCCAGCTCACGGGCCACAATGGCCGCGTGTGAAGTCCGCCCGCCCCGCTCGGTCACGATGGCGCTGGCGATTTTCATGATGGGTTCCCAGTCCGGGTTGGTGGTGACGGTCACCAATACATCGCCAGGTTTGATCTGGTTCATGGCCTGGGGGTCGCGGATGACCTTGGCGGGCCCGGTGGCGATCTTTTCCCCGACAGCCAGCCCCTCCACCAGCACCTTGCCTTCCTGTTGCAAGGTATAGGTCTTGATGGTGGGGTTTTTACGGCTGTGTACGGTTTCGGGACGGGCCTGCACAATAAACAACTCGCCGCTAATCCCGTCCTTGGCCCACTCGATATCCATAGGAGTGGGAGTACCGCGTTTCTTGGAGTAGTGCTGTTCGATCAGCACCGACCATTGGGCCAGCAGCAGCACCTCCTCGCTCGACAGCACCCACTGGTTGCGTTCGCTGGGCGCTACCGGGTTGTTGCGCAGCTTGTGCTGCTCGGTATCGTAGACCAAGCGGAGTTCCTTAGCCCCCAGTTTTTTCCACAGCAAGGGCTTGTACCCTTTGGCCAGGGTTTCCTTATGGACATAGAAGCGGTCGGGAGTGGACTTGCCCTGCACGATATTCTCGCCCAGGCCCCACACCCCTTCCAGCATCACCACCCCGTCGTAGCCGGTTTCGGTGTCGAGGGTAAAGATCACGCCCGAGGATGCCAAATCCGAGCGTACCAGTTGCTGAACCCCTACCGAGAGCAAAACCTTTTCGTGGGGGAAGCCCATATCCACCCGGTAGCGGGTGGCCCGGGCGGTGTAGAGGCTGGCAAAGCATTTCTTCACCGCGTCCAGCAACTCGACCTCGCCCTGGATGCCCAGGTAACTCTCGTGCTGCCCGGCAAAACTGGCAGTGGGTAGGTCTTCGGCGGTCGCTGAGGAGCGCACCGCGACCATCAGGTCTTCCACCCCGGCCTGGCGCGAGAGTTCACGGTAGGCCAGGAGGATCTCCCCCTCCAGGTCTTCGGGTAGCGAGGCCCGTAGAATTAGGCTTCGGATGAGCCGGGTGCGGCGGGCCAGGTCGTCGGGGTTGTGGGGATCCATCTCGCGTAACTGTTCGCGGATGGGGGCTCCTAAACCGTTGGCCTGCAGGAAGTGACGGTAAGCCTCGGCAGTAACAGCAAAGCCATCGGGCACCCGTACCCCCAACTTGCCCAGTTCGCGCACCATCTCGCCCAGCGAGGCGTTCTTCCCCCCGACCAGCGGTACTTGCTCAATACCCACCTCCTTAAACCACCGCACCCAGCGCATGGTGGGTTGGATGGAGCGGCCCTTGGGGCGGCTCGAGCGGGTTCTGGGCTTTACGGATTCAAGCGTAGCCATATAAGCCCCCTGCCTAAACCCTAAAAAGCCCCAGTTACCAACCCATTACCGTCCAGGAGTACATTTGTCCCATGCGGAGGCTCGAGCCGCACTTCGTAATTAGCCTGTATGGGTTTGATGGGCTACGGGGTCTGGTAAAGACGCGGCTATGTTATCTGGCTGGCGGTCTGCGGCTGGTTGTAGCTAAATTCAATTTGGATGACGGTAAAAGTGACAGCAGGAACCTCCTCATACGCATTTCGGTAGTATCGTTCACTTTGACAAGCCTAAACGATACTACCGAAATGCTTTTCTACTCCCTTCGGTCGGCTTGAATCCTTCACCTCTGACTGCGGCGGGCGGTGAAGGATTCAAGCGGAAACGGTATCACGCACTGAGGTGAAAAATACGAACCCTCTCTTTGTGCAATTTCCAAAAAGTGATGGGAGAGACCCTCGGACGCGCTTTTTGCGCGGCAAGTGAGGGGCGCGTTTAGCGTCCCTCACGCGCTGAGGTTAAGTTATACATGCCGCTCGAGCCACTCCTCCACGTCCTGCAGGACCTGGGCTTTGTCCAGGTCGTTGTGGGGTTCGTGGAACCCGCCGGCGTAAACCTTTAGCTCCTTATCGGTAAAAGTCACCTCTTGGAAGAGCCAGCGGGCACCCTCCACTCGGTTGATGGCGTCGGCTTCGCCGTGCAGGATGAGCAGGGGTGTGCGGATGCGTTGGGCCTGGGCCTTGACCGACTGGATGGTGCGCAACACCTCGGTGCCCCAACGGGCGCTGGCTTTTCCATGGACCAGCGGGTCGGCTATGTAGGCCTGCACTACGGCGCTGTCGCGGGAAAGGGCCTTGGTATCGAGGCCCAGCTTGAGGGAGAAGTTGGGAAGGTATTGGGATAATAGCTTGGCGATGGCCACCAGCAAAGGTTTGGCGGTCTCGCCAGGCTCTATCAAAGCACCGCTGACGATGGCCCCACGCAGACCTGCGGGCTGCCCAATTAGATAGTCCAGCACAACTAAGCTCCCCATGCTATGCCCGTAGAGGAAGAGGGGAGCGCCGGGTGCTTGTGACTGGACGAACTGCTGAAACCGCTCGAGGTCGTGGCGATACGCACTCCAACTGGATATGTGACCCCGTTGGCCGGGCGAGCGCCCATGCCCCCGCTGGTCGTAGGCATAGATGGCAAAACCTCGAGGCACCAGGTGCTCGACCACATTGGCATAACGCCCGCTGTGTTCGCCAAATCCGTGCACCACCAGCACCACCGCCCTGGCTGGAGAAGCCGGTCGCCAGCACTGATAGAAGAGCGCCAGCCCATCCGAACCCTGAAAATGGCCTTCTTGGTGTTGCATGGCGTGCATTATAAGCGCCGGACCGACAGGATTCGTACCGGTTCCAGTAACCACTGGCCCTGTACCGGCGGTATGTCCCCACCCGAAGGCCGCGCTTGAATCTGCCGTACCACCTCCATACCCTGCACCACCTGCCCAAAAGCCGCGAAGCCCTGCCCATCGGGGTTGCGCCGGCCCCCAAAATCCAGCTCGGGCTGGTCGCCAATGCAAATAAAGAACTCCGAATGCGCCGAGTTCGGCTCCAAACGGGCCATCGAGACCGTGCCATCCCGGTGCCGCAAACCGGTTTGAGCGGTGGTTTCCTGCGGGATGGGAGGTAGCTTGGCCGGATGCTCGCCCATCCCCAGCCCTCCTTGAATCACCTCGATCTTCACCGGGCTTTGGGCTTGGTTATCGAGGCGAACCGTTCGGTAAAAGGTAGCCCCCTGGTAGCTATTCTCCTCCACGTAGCGCAGAAAGTTGGCTACCGTGATGGGTGCCTGGGCGGCGAAGAGTTCGATTACGATCTCTCCCAGTTCGGTCTGGATGGAGACTTTGGGGTTTGTCTCGTTCATAAGCGTTGGGGTTTCCTTTGTAGCAAAGCCTATCTGCCTCTGCTTGGCGCAAGGTGACGATGCCCACTCAACGGAGTGTAGCGAGGCCTTTCCAGTCTGCCGGACGTTCTCCCAGCCCCAAGCGCCAG
Source organism: Meiothermus sp. (assembly GCF_037443965.1). Classification (GTDB taxonomy): domain Bacteria; phylum Deinococcota; class Deinococci; order Deinococcales; family Thermaceae; genus Meiothermus. Next base: position 121,023 of record NZ_JBBINI010000003.1, on the reverse strand, counting down.
GCCACGCCCTGGGCACAGCGCTCGGCTGCCTTTCCGTCGCCGTAGGGGTTGGGCCGGTTGCGCATGGCCTCGAGGGCAGTGTCATCTGATAACAGGGCATCAATGGTACCGAAAACCTGCTCGGGGTCGGTTCCGGCCAGCTTCAGAGCCCCTACTGCCAGTCCCTCGGGCCGCTCGGTGACGTTGCGCAACACCACCACCGGCACCCCCAGGGTGGCCCCGCTCTCCTGCACCCCCCCTGAGTCGGTCACCAGCAGGGTGCTGCGTTTCATCAGCCCTGCCATGGCCCCAAAATCCAGCGGCTCCAACAGCTCGAAGTTGGGCAGGCCGTCCAGCTCGGGATAGACGGCTTCGCGCACGGCGGGGTTTAGATGCACCGGATATACAAAGTGGCAGTTGGGGTGGGCCCGGGCAGCCCGTGCCAGGGCCGCTGCCAGCTCGCGCATGAAGGGCAGGTTTTCGCGGCGGTGCATGGTTACCCCCACGATGCGCTTACCCTCGGGGAGAGGAGGAGGCGTACCGCGCGTGCTGGCGTACAGCACGGCGTCTACCTCGGTCTGGCCGGTGACGATGATATTTTGCTCGGGCTTACCCTCGCGCAGCAGGTTTTCCTTGGAGGTGTGGGTAGGGGGCAGATCCAGGTCGGTGAGCACGTCGGTCAGGCGGCGGTTGGCTTCCTCGGGAAAGGGCTCGAGCATATTAAAGCTTCGCAACCCGGCTTCCACGTGGGCCACTGGAATTTGCTCGAAAAAAGCCGCCAGCGTTACGGCAAAAGTAGTGAGGGTATCCCCGTGCACCACCACGTAATCGGCTTGTAATTCCTTGAGTTTATCCGCAGCGGCGGGCACGATGCGGCCCATCAGCGCCGGCAGGGTCTGGCGGTCGGTCATTACCTGGAGGTCGGTGTCGGGCTCAATGCCAAACACCCGCAAGGCGTCTTCCAACTGGGTGCGGTGTTGCCCGGTGGAGAGCACCGTGGTTCGGATGCCCGGTTGGCGGCGCATGGCGAAAATAACCGGGGCCATCTTAATGGCCTCGGGCCGGGTTCCAAAGGCAAGTACGACGTGCTTGCTCATAGGCCTCCCCAGCGGTTTTGTAGTCGAGCAAAGGTATGCATCGCGAGCTATAGTTTACACACCCTCCGGGCTAGCGATGGGAAGAGCAGATTTCCAGGCCTTGGCGTACATAGCGGCTCAACTCGCCTAAGACCCTACGTAAAAGACGCTGGTGTTTTCAGTAACCGTTCTACGAACAAGCGATTTGAGTACCCAAATCCGATAACTCAGAACTTGCAGTTGTGCGAAACCGCACAAACAACGCAACATCAGGCATAAAAAACCCGTCATTCCGAGGCGTAATTGGCCGAGGAATCTGTTGGGGTGCGGCCAAGAACATCACTGGTGTCCTTGCCGTATCAGATTCCCCCTTCGTCGGAGTGACCGTTGTTGGGTGAGTGGGAGCTCGAGGATTCCCGCACGGGATTCTTAGGTGCAAGTTTTGAGATAACGCAGTAATTGTGAAAACCGCTGCTGGTGACACAACAGACTCACCTTGACGCAGCCTTCTTCTTAGCAGGCTTTCGAGAAGGCTTCGCAAGGACGTTGTCCAGGTTTGCAAAGGCCCTGGTCAGAAACTTTTCTGGTGGGTCTTTCTCCTGATAGCTCCATTCCACCATCGCCACGTCCAGTGCGGCTACACAGATCCAGGCTGTCAGCCGGGGCAGACCCTGGGGCGAGGCCAGCCCCATCCGCTGTGCGTAGACCTCGGCCAGTGCGCTTACCCAGTCGTCCATCTGCTTTAGCTGTCGGGCTCTCAGGGCGGGGGTGTCACGCACCAGTTGAACCCGTTCGCGGGCCATTTCTGGGTCGCTCATGAAGACTTTCAGGACAGGCCCGGCGATCTGGCGGAAGGATTCTCTGGGCGGTTCGTCTTTGGGGCGCATGGCAAGAAGCTCAGCCATTACATTGCCCATATCTTCGGCGTTTCTCAGGATTGCGTCTTCCTTGGTATTGAAGACGTGAAAGAAAGTGCGTCTCGAGACCCCGGCCTCGCGGGCGATGTCGTCCACTGTAACATCGTCGTAGTCGCTTTTAAGCAAGAGCTTCAAGGCTGCGTGATGTAAAGCGTCACGTACCACCTGGCGTTTTCGCTCGCGGATCGAGGATTTGATCTGCTTCTTCATTATTGTTTACATTCTTGCAAGCTTTTCTTGTTTTATCTATGCATTTTACTTTTACATTCCCATAACAACTCTATAATATTGCACATAATGTAAAAAATTGCACTTAACGTTGATTTTTGCATTAAGTGCTATTATAATTCTGGACTACACTTCTGCAATTTCGTTAAGGGGTGTTTTATTCAGGCCAGTAAGGGGGAATTTATGGTAACTAAGCATCCGGTTAGGAGAAAGTTAGACGCAGCAAAGCGCTGGCAGCAAAGCCCCACCCGACTTCCGCTGGCCTTGCCTTAGACGTAGGTCATTTCATTTGACTTTGTGTATTCAAGCTAAGTGACCTTCTACGTTGCACCCTAAGGAGAGGTCAAGCCTGCTTATACCAATGTTCGGACACAAGGGGCCATGATATGCGGCCTGTTTCCCGGAGAAACAAAAGATTTGATAGCCCGGAATTGGCGTAACCGGCTTTGAGCTGATGAAAGCAAAATGCCAACTCAACCCATCCAGATCATAGGTTTTTTTCAAGCGCATCTGTCCCGTTGCACACTCACGGAGGTATATAGATGTCTGAGTTTATCAGTGTACTCCTGTTGTTGGTCTGTTTTGGTTACCTGATTGCCATTTTTGACGATCTGATCTTCGATCTGGTCTACATCCTCCGACGACGCCGTTTTCAGCAAGCCAACCTCCCGAGAGAGGAACTCGAGGACGACCAGCCCAAGCGTATTGCGGTGATGGTCGCGGCCTGGCAGGAGGCTGGGGTGGTGGCCGAGATGGTGCGGGCCACGCTTCGCTTGATGCATTATCCGGAAGACCGCCTCGAGTTTTTTATCGGGGTGTATCCCAACGATGAGGCCACCTTGCAAGAGGTACGGGCATTGGCACAACAAAACCCCCATGTCCACTGTGTAGTCAACAGCAAGCGGGGGCCTACCAGCAAAAGCCAGAACCTCAACGAAGTTTTTGCGTTTATTCAAGACCTGGAAAATATTCGCAATCAGGACTTCGACATCATCGCCGTACACGACGCCGAGGATGTGATTCACCCCTATACTTTTCGACTTTACAGCGCCCTTCTAGGGTCCAAAGATATGGTGCAACTGCCGGTGTTTGCCCTGTTCCCCAAACTGCCCTGGTGGCGCTGGCTGAATCGGGCCATTGCCGGAACCTATGCCGACGAGTTTGCCGAGAGCCACCTGCACCACATGCCCGTGCGCGAATCGTTGGGTTTGTTTGTGCCCAGTGCTGGCACGGGTTTTGCTTTACGGCGTGAGGTGGTGAGTTTTTTGGCGGCTGAAGGCCCTATTTTTCGCGAGGGTAGCCTGACTGAAGACTATGAGCTGGCCCTGCGTTTGTGGCAAAAGGGCTTTCGGGTGCATTTCCACGTCCAGCGGCTCCCGCGCATAGATGATCGCGGGCGGGTGCGCACCGAAATTGTGGCGGTAAAGGAGTATTTTCCCTCCAATATGCAGGCGGCTATAAAGCAAAAAGCCCGCTGGATCTACGGTATTACGCTGCAAAGCCCCAGGCTGATCAACCGCAGGCAGCTCACCTGGAAAGACCGCCTGGTGCTCTGGCGTGACCAGAAGGGGAAATACACCAATCTGGTGCATATTGTGGGTTATCCACTGGCCCTGTACTCGCTTTTGAGCTACGCCTTCCGCTGGCCCCACGCCGATGAGCGGCTGATACTCGTGCTGAGCGGGGTCATCCTGACCATTACCCTCGAGCGGCTCTTGATGCGCTTTGCTGCAATCAACGCCATCTATGGAACCCGCGAAGCAGTAAGCGCTACCTTTGTGCTGCCGTTGTTCCCCCTGCGGTGGCTTGTAGCCAACATCATTAATGCCCTAGCGGCGTTGCGGGCTTGGCGGCTGTACTTCTGGCCTGCTCGAGGGGTCAAAAAAGGCACTACTCCGAAATGGGATAAGACCGAACGCAAGAGCTATGTGCCTGGGGAGGTGCTGGAACCCGTGCGCCGCCGGTTGGGGGATGTACTGCTGTTTCACGGCGATGTGAGCCCACAGGTGCTGGCTCGAGCCTTGCGAGATAAGCCCCAGGACACACCCTTGGGCGATATTTTGCTGCGCGACCAGATTCTCGATCCTTATCGCTTAAAGCAACGGATTACCGAAACCCAGGAGCGGTTACACAGTGCACAGCATCCACCTGCCTTAGCGACGGACTATCACAACTGATGGTCTTTTACCTCTATCTGCTGGATTGGTCAAAGGAGTGGTTGGTATGTGGAGAATTATGACGCAAGCTTTTACGAATCAATTTGCCAAGACCCTGTTTCTACTGGCAGCCAGCCTGTTGTTTCTGGCGGCCTGTAGTTCCTCTCCGAGCCCTCGAGCCGATGATGGGGGGAGAGTCAATGTCAATGCCCAGGCTGTAACGCCGGTGCTGATCCTCTATCCCGACGGTCCCGGTGTATTTGGTGAATCTGATGGGGTTTCGCTGCAAGGAAAGTCCAAAATTGGGTCGGTGCGGCTCAAGCCCGGTCTGGCCTATGATAAATCTACCCGCTCCAAAAGCAAGGGTAAGGATAAAAGTAATCAAATTGGGGCTCTGGCTATGGGCGACGTTCAAACCCAAGCCTACTCCTATCCCGATGCAGCCCAGATTTACTCCATAATGCTTACCAACCTGTTGGGCCGCTATGCCGATGTGGTGGTAACCCGCAAGGCGGTTTCCACCTACACCGCCGGAGAGGCCAACCAGTACTACCGCACCTTCTACATTGGAAGTACCTACGAAGACCCGGTTCCTACGGCCCTGATCTCCGACATCATGGGAGGTGCCAAAGTCACCTGGCTCAACTACAACATCTGGCGTCTGGATAACGCGGCCATTGGGGCCAGTCTGAGCCAGTTGGGTTTGCGCTATGTGGCCTTGTACCCCGAGTATCAACCCGCCGAGTTTTCAGTAGGGTTCAACAAGATTGACTACCGGGGCTATACCTTCAAGAAATACATCCCTGGCTTGTTGGAAGTTCCCATCGAGATAATGGAAGTGGCCGCCGAGTCTCCCAGCGTGGTGGTGCACGCCTGGGCCAAAAACAGCGCGGGGCGGCAAATTCCCTATGCCTTGCAAAGCGGCAATTTCTGGTACATTGCTGACAATCCCTTCACCTATATTCACGAACAGGATCGCTACCTGATCTTTGCCGACTTAATTGCACCCATGATGGGACGCGATGTCACCTGCACGCCCAGGGCTCTGGCCCGGATGGAAGACCTTAGCCCCAACGACCTAGGTGCCGACCTGAAGCGGATGCTGGACGCCATTAATAGGGTCAAGATTCCGTTTCTAGCCACCGTCATACCCCTATTCGTGGATAACAATACCGTCCCGGTTACCCAGATTAGCTGGACGCAAAACAGCGGGGCGCTCAATCAACTCCGCCGGATTCCTAGCATTCGTGGTCGAATCTTCCAACACGGCTACACCCACCAGTTTGAAAACCTCAAGAACCCTTTCGGAGTCTCTGGGGATGACTGGGAATTCTGGAGGGTTGAACTCGATGCTAACGGCAATCGCATTACCAGCACGCCCATTCCAGGCATGACCGCCACCAGTGCGCTCCAGCGAATTCAGGCCGGGCGCACCATCCTGGTGAACCTGAGTACCAAAAATGCCAACATCACACCAGTAGGCTGGACAACCCCTCACTACGAGGCCGACCCGAGCTACTATGCCACCTTCAACCAGGTCTACAACCGTGTGATGGAGCGGCGCATATACCGCGTGGGTACGGTTGTGGCGGGACAGTTCTTCCCCTATCCAGTGCGGGATGTGAATGGTACCCTAATGCTCCCCGAGACCTTAGGCAGCGTGCAGCCCAACTACCTGTTGCCTATGGTGGAGGAAGCAGCCCGGGCCAACCGGGTGCTGCGTTGCCCCTGGGCGGGCCATTTCTTCCATGCCTATACCATTGACCCCGATTACGATGGCCCCAATGCCTACACGGTAGCCCAATTTGAAGGCTTCTTGCGCTACGTGCGGGATACCCTGGGCTATACCTATGTAGACCCCACTACCGTTACTACTCAGTAAGGGGCTTGTACGGTTCCCACCAGAACCATGCTCAAGAAAGGTCTCTTGGCGGTGCTTTGGGTGCTGGGGGGGTGCAATGTTGGCATCCTCCCGGTGCTGCCGGTAGAGCCTCCGTCTACTCCCAAAACTGGCATTGGCATTCCCTCTACAGGCTCGTATTACCACGGGGTCTATCCGGGGCAGAAAAACCTGGAAGAACACCAAATCACCCCGGCTGCCCTTGATGCGTACGAACAGGCTGTCGGGCGCAAGGTGGCCTGGGTCTATTTCTCCAATGACTGGTTTGCCAGCCGGGCTTTTCCGCGTGCCACTGCCGAATGGATTCGGGCCAGAGGGGCGCTCCCGTTCATCCGCCTGATGTTGCGCAGTAGCAGTGAGACTAACGTGGCCGAGCCCCTCTACAACCTGGCCGCTATCCTGCGCGGCGATTTCGATGCCGATCTCAAAGCCTGGGGGCAGGCTGCCAAAGGCTTTGGTACGCCGGTTTTGGTGGAATGGGGTACCGAGGCCAATGGACAATGGTTTTCCTGGAATGGCAAATGGAACGGGGGCCCCACCCAGGGCCCCCAACGTTTCCGCGATGCCTACCGCCACATTGTACAGACCATCGAATCGGTGGGAGCCGATAATCTGACCTGGGTCTGGCATGTGGATGCCTACGATGACCCCGAGACCGAATGGAACCGCCTGGAAAACTACTACCCCGGCGATGATGTGGTGGATTGGATTGGAGTCTCGGTCTACGGGGCCCAAGAACCTACAGAAAACAACACCCAAACCTTTGCCGATGGCATGAATGCAGTCATGCCACGCTTGGCCGAGCTGGCCCCCAACAAACCGGTGGTCGTGGCGGAGTTTGGGGTAACCTCCGGGAATCCCAGGGTGGACGCAGTGCAGTGGGCAGAGGCAGCGCTCACGGGGCTGCTGGCCAATCGGTGGCCGCAGGTTTGCGGCTTCGCTTGGTGGAATGAAGCTTTCGATCAGACCGAGATGCGGGTTCAGCAGATACCTGGCCTGAAGGAGGTATTTCGACAAAAACTGAGTTCCCCGCAGATCTTGGATCATCCGCTGTGAGGCGTCTCGAGCGGTTTGCAAAGGCTCGGATAGGAGCGCTCTGCGGAAGAGCTCGAGCATCCACTTAGTACGCCCACTTTTCCCTTGCTGCATAGGTACCTTATCTACGCGGCTCAACCGCCTTTTATACATGGGGGTATTCCCAGTGAATTAATGGCCCATTAACGCACCTCTCCGGCCAAGAAAAGCGGAGAGGGGTGTTACTATTTTCAAACCTTACTTCGTAGTCTGTTTGCCGTTGTGGACGGTATAATGAAAAAAGTCCATATTGGCATTTACATCTGGCTGGCGTTATGCGAACGTTACCTCGTTAAGAATGCTGAATTTTCCACAGCATTTTGACAGTGATGGTCTACTATTTTCTCTATATATTCTCACCCTTTCCGTCTGTGTGAGAGCATCAGTGTGTTTAGCAAAATATTTTGTGAGAGGAGGTTATGGCACAACGCAGTGTAAGATGGGCTGCTGCACAAAAAGACGGTTTGCCTATGGATGTCCCATTGATCAGGCGAACCCCTGTTTGGGCACCACTGATCTTGTGGCTCTCGGATGCGCTGGCGCTCGAGCTCTCACTTGTACTTGCACTGGGCATTCGCACGGCACTCTCTCCCTGGTGGCCCCACACAGTGCCCATAAGCGAGTACATCCCCATAGCACTGTTGCTAGCGGTTTTTCCGGTCGGCTATTTTGTGTGGGCTTTGTATCCGGGTTATGGGGTGCCGCCGTTTGAGCGGATGCGCCGTACCCTGCTGATTACCCTCTTGCTATTTACCTGCACGGTGGTGGACCTGACCCTGATTCCGGCCACTCGAGCCTACGTGGCGGTTCTGGTTCTGGCGGGAGGCTTTGCTTTGCTACTGGTTCCCCTGCTCAATGCCCTGACCCGCGAGCTGCTGCTGAGGCTGGGTTACTGGGGGCATCCGGTGGTGATTCTGGGTGCCGGTCTGATTGGGACGATGGTAGCTAGGGCCCTCAAGCGGGATCGCTACCTGGGGATGGTTCCAATTGCCTTCCTGGACGATGATCCGCAAAAACAACACCAGATGATCGAGGGCGTTCCGGTTATCGGAGGCCTCGAGCTGGCCGATCAACTCAGCAAGCTGGGGGTGAAGGAAGCTTTGGTGGCGATCTCGAGCATCGGGCGGGCCAGACTCAAAGATTTGGTCAACCGTCTCCCTTTTTTGCATGTGATTGTGGTGCCCGATCTTGGCGAGCAGACCATTGATTGGTTTATGGTGCGGGACTTGGGGCGAATTCATGGCCTTTCCATTCGCAAAAATCTATTGCTGCCACGTAACCGGGTCATCAAATGGTGGATGGATCGGTTGCTAGGTTGGCCACTGTTCTTCTTCAGTCTTCCGCTGATCTGGTTGTTAGCACTCTGGGTGCGCCTGGTCAGTCCTGGTTCGCCTTTCTTTACACAGACCCGCGAGGGTTTTGGGGGCAAGCCCATCAACATCCTCAAGCTGCGTACCATGTACCCCGATGCAGAACAGCGCCTCGAGCGCCATCTGGCCGAGAACCCCGAGGCCAAAGCCGAATGGGAGCGCTCCTATAAGCTCAAGCGGGATCCGCGCATTCTGCCCGGTGTGGGTTATTTTCTGCGTAAAACCAGCCTGGACGAACTGCCCCAGCTCTTCAACGTGGTGCGCGGGGAGATGAGCCTGGTGGGGCCACGCCCCTTTCCTGCCTACCACCTCGAGCGTTTTTCGCAGGAGTTCCGCGAGTTGCGCCACAGCGTGCTGCCTGGAATTACCGGCTTCTGGCAGGTGCTGGCCCGCTCCGACAGCGATCTAAAGCTGCAAGAAGAACTCGATACCTACTACATCCGCAACTGGTCGCCATGGCTGGATATTTATCTGTTGTTTCGCACCGTACTGGCGGTGCTGGGTTCGAAGGGGGCTTATTGAATGGAGGTCAAGAATTTGAAGATCGAACGAACCAATGTGCTCGGGGTGGGCATCAGTGCCATCAACCTGCCGATGGCGCTCGAGTTCCTGGATGACCGGATCAAGCGCAGAGAACCTACCTATGTGTGCATTACGGGGGTACACGGGGTGATGGAAAGCCAGACCGACCCCGAGCTGCGCCGAATTCACAACCAGGCCGGCCTGGTCACCCCCGATGGTATGCCGATGGTCTGGATGAGCCGCCTGGCCGGCCACAAACACGTGGACCGGGCCTACGGCCCCGACCTGATGCTGGCCGTGTGCGAGGCTTCCCTACAGAAAGGCTACCGGCACTTCTTCTACGGGGGTAACGAGGGGGTGCCAGAGTTACTGCGGGACAAACTCCAGCAGAGGTTCCCCGGCTTACAGGTCGTAGGCACCTATTCGCCTCCCTTCCGCCCCCTCACCCCCGAAGAGGATGCCGCCATTGTGGCCCAGATCAATGCAGCCCAGCCCGATATTGTGTGGGTAGGTCTCAGCACCCCCAAGCAAGAGCGCTGGATGGCGGCCCATCTGGGCAAAGTGCAGGCTCCGGTGATGGTTGGGGTGGGTGCTGCTTTTGACTTCCACGCCGGTCTCAAGCGACAGGCCCCACGCTGGATGCAGCGCATTGGAATGGAGTGGTTTTTTCGCATGGTATCCGAGCCCAAGCGGCTGGCACGGCGCTACCTGCACAACAACCCCAGGTTCGTGATCGCAGTGCTGATGCAATTGCTGGGCCTGCGTCGTTACAAGTTAGATATCTGAAGGAGGAAAAGCATGAAAACAGCTCTCGTTTGTGGTGCGGGTGGATTTATCGGCGGGCATTTGGTCAAGAAGCTCAAAGCCCAGGGTTATTGGGTGCGTGGGGTTGATCTCAAGCGTCACGAGTATGTGGAAAGTCCCGCTGACGAGTTCGTGGTGGGCGATCTGCGCGACCCCCGCCTGGTGGCGGAGGTGATTGACCGCAAATTCGATGAGGTCTACCAATTGGCGGCCGATATGGGGGGTGCGGGGTTTGTCTTTACCGGCGAGAATGACGCCGCCATTATGCACAACTCGGCCCTGATTAACCTGAACGTGCTCGAGGAGCTGCGCCACAAGGGGGTAGGGAAGGTCTTCTACTCTTCGTCTGCTTGCATGTACCCCGAGTACAACCAGCTCGACCCCTCCAAGCCCGTTACGGCCGAAGACTCGGCCTACCCGGCCATGCCCGATAGTGAGTACGGCTGGGAGAAGCTTTTCAGTGAACGCCTCTATTTTGCCTACCACCGCAACTACGGTATGGACGTGCGGGTGGCTCGCTTCCACAATATTTTTGGCCCTGAGGGCACCTGGGAGGGGGGTCGTGAGAAAGCGCCTGCGGCCATGTGCCGTAAAGTGGCCGAGACCCCGGAGGGCGGTGTGATCGAGGTGTGGGGTCCCGGCACTCAGACCCGCTCTTTCCTTTACATAGACGAGTGTTTGGAGGCCGTGGAGCGTTTCATGAAAAGCGACTATATTGGCCCCCTCAACATCGGCTCTGAGGAGATGATCAGCATCAACGATCTGGCTCGCATGACCATCGAAATTTCCGGTAAAAACCTCAGCATTCGCAACGTACCGGGCCCTGTCGGTGTGCAGGGGCGCAACTCCGATAATACCCGCATCCGCGAGAAGCTGGGCTGGGCTCCCCACCGCCCCTTGCGGGAGGGGATGGAGCGCACCTATGCCTGGGTAGCTGAGCAAGTGGCCAAGAAGCAGAAAGCCAAAGAGGCTGTGGCGCAGTCAAATTGATTCAACTGGCCCTGGCTGGAGGGTTTTTCCCTGTCACTTTCGCAAAGCCTGTGACCTCCCACCCAGTCGGGCGGATCGTTTGTAATCTGCTCTAACCCAATCTTTACCGCCATCCTTCAGGCTACAAGGGTGCGTTGGATGATCTGGATTGTCACCAGTATTTTTCTGATTTCCCTGGTCTCGGCTCAGCGATTGCGCTTTATCCCCACCCAGCCCTATGTGCCCGAGACCGGGGTATGCAACCCCGCCCCGGCCCCGCGCAGCCCCAGCGAGCAGGCCAAATGGGAGGAATGGCCCGGTTACCGCGAACGCATCGCAAGGCTGGCCCCCCATCTTTTGGGTGAGTCGGACCAGACCCTGCTGATGCCGGTGCAGGGGGTTCGGGTGCGGCAGGTCTGGGATAGCTTCGGGGCCTTGCGTCCTGGAGGCCGCCGCCACGAGGGGCAGGATATTTTTGCAAGGCGGGGTACGCCGGTTTACTCGGCTACCGAGGGCTTTGTGGTGCGCATGGCCTATGGGCCGGTGGGGGGGTTGCAAGTTTTCGTGCTGGGCGCAGGGGAAAGGCGCTACTATTACGCCCACCTCCAGCGCTTTGCACCCGGCCTAAAGGAGGGCGACTGGGTGACCCCACAGACTATGCTGGGCTATGTAGGCAACACCGGCATTGCCCGCGGTACGCCCCCCCATCTGCACTTTGGCATCTATGAAGGGGGCCGCGAGACCTGTGATTACCGCGCGCTGGATCCGCTGCCCCTGTTGCGCGACCGCAACTGGCAAACCCTTGTCAACCGCTAGGGATTTGGAATTGGGACTACCGTGAAAAACCCCGCATACCTATTGGTTCTGCTGCTGATCTTAAGCGCTTGTGCCTGGCCCCGTGCTACCCAGCCCAGTTCCGAAGCTCCAGACCTTAGCCCCGGTTCAGGCTGGACGACCTGGGACGATTTTGGGCGTCTACTTTCCCAACCTCCTAATGCCCAGCTCCTGATGCCGGTGCAGGGGGTTCGGGTAGGCCAGATTGCCGACACTTTTCTCGCCCCCCGCCCTGGGGGACGGCTGCACGAAGGCCAGGACATTTTCGCGTCCAGAGGAACGCCGGTCTACTCGGCTACCGAGGGTTTGGTAATTCGCATGGGGTATGGGCAGTTGGGTGGGCTGTACGTGATGGTGCTGGGGCCGGGTGGGCGGCGCTACTATTACGCGCACCTGGATCGTCACGCGGAAGGCTTGCAAGAGGGTGACCTGGTTACCACCCAAACCTTGCTGGGCTATGTGGGCAATACTGGCAACGCCCGCACCACGCCCCCCCACCTGCACTTTGGGGTGTATGGCAGTTGGTGGGGTTCGGACGAGCGGGTAATTAATCCCTTGCCCTTGCTGGTAGGCCGCAACTGGCAGACCCTCGAGGCGCTCGAGTAGCAGTTGATTCCTTGTGGCTTGCCTCAGCCTGCCCTGGGCCGCAGAAGTCCCGCCAGCAGCGCAATCACCACCGCCAGCCCCGCCACCAGCGCAAACGAGACCCGTAGTGAGGTGGCATGAGCAATCAGTCCAATGACCGGTGGCCCGGCCAGAAATCCCAAGTAGCCCAGCGTCGCCACCGAGGCCAGGGCGACGCCGGGTTGCACCCCCGACACACGGCCCGCAGCGCTGAAAGCCAGGGGAAACAGGGTGCAGTAGCCCAGCCCAATCATCACAAAGCCCAGCATGGCCACCTCCGGGCGGGCCGCCAGCAGCGCGACGACAAACCCTGCAGCCGCTAGCAGACCGCCTGCTCTGGCCAGCGCCACCGGCCCGAAGCGATGGGTGAGCGCATCGCCGGTCAGACGCCCCACCACCATAGCCACCGAGAAAGCCGAGAAAGCCAGGGCTGCTACCGCCTCGCTGCTGCCAATCACCTGCTTCATGAACACCGCGCTCCAGTCGGCCACCGCACCCTCGCCCAGCCCGGTGCAAAACACAATCAAGCCGAGGCCCAGCAAAACACCCCTAGGCCAGACAAAGCGCGGCCCGCTGGGGGCAGGCGGAACCTGCAACAGATACCGAATGGCCCACAGCATCAACAGCGCCGAGGCTATAGCCATCCAGGTAAAAAAGGGGAGGGGTTCCATTCCTGCCGCTGCCGCTGCCCCTCCCAAAGCTGCCCCAATCAGGCCGCCCAGGCTAAAGAGGGCGTGAAAGCTGGACATGATGGGGCGGGCGTAGCGCCGCTCTGCCTCCACAGCCTGGGCGTTCATTGAGATGTCCATGGCCGCGTTGGTGAGGCCGAACACAAAAAGCGCGAGCGCCAGTGTCCAGCCACTGGGGGCCAGCGCCAGCAGCGGCAGCGAAAGGCAGTTGCTTAGAGCAGCCAGCACCACCACCGGTCGGCTGCCCCAGTGGGCGATCAGCCAGCCTGTGAGGGGCATGGCCAGCACCAGCCCGACGGGTGCACCCAGCAGCACCAGGCCCAACTCGCCGGTATTGAGCCCCAGCTTTTGCTTGATGGCCGGGATGCGCGAGACCCAGGCCGCCAGGACGAAACCGCAAATAAAGAAGGTCACATAGATGGCGATTCTTGCCAGGGGCAGGTTGTTGTGTCGGGAAGGCCGCACGCTCACCGACGGCATCCTTCCGTGGCTGGCAGGTCGGTTTGCAAATTTCGGAACCTGCGTATTTTGTCAAAACACCGGTTTTGCGCCTGGATGCCTGGCCTCATCGGGTAAGCCTCTCGATTAGATCACGGTGTTGGGGGAATTGCTGGGTTAACTGTGCGCGCGCTGCCAGCTCAAAGTCGGCAAAATCGAAACCAGGGGCCATGGTGCAGCCCACCAGGGCGTAGCTTTCTGGCTTGTCCAGGTGGGCTCCCAGCCAGTGACCGGCGGGAATCACAGCCTGAAACACCTGCCCTTGCGTGGGGTCGGGGCCCAACCGAACCTGCGAGAGCTGGCCTTGGGGGGAGAGGATCCAGATGCTGAGCGAACTGCCGGTATAAAAATGCCAGATCTCATCGCTTTGGAGACGGTGGAAGGCAGAAAAATCGGGGTATTCCAACAAGAAATGAATGGCGGTGTAAAAAGCCCGCCTGCCCTTATAGCGGCTTGGCAGGTGGGATTGTGCAATGAACTCATCGGCAATATACGTCTGGCGGTAGAAGCCGCCCTCGAGATGGGGTTCTAGCCCCAGATAATCCACCCAAAACTTTGCGCTATGCATAATCTCCTGCTTTACCTATAAACAAGGGCCTTATGGGGCTAGGCTCGGTGCATCCTATAGCGCCAGGACGACCCCGAATCCTAACGGCGGCGCTTGCTTGAGCGCAAAAGGTTGCCCGAATCCGGCCAGATCCCATCGGCGATCAGGTGCAGCCACTGCGAGGCATAATACCCCAAGACCAGCGCCCACAAGATTTCCTGGGGCGGCACCCTGAGCTGGCCCTGCAAATCGAAATGAACCCCCAGGTAGCTCGCAACGGCGGTGGCGATCCAGTACAAAACCACCCCCATCGCACCCAGATATAAGATGCGCGTGAGGGGGCCAATCATCCATGTATGCGAAAGCCCTCGGTGGGAAAACATCCAGCCATAGGGCACCCAAAACCAGCCCAGCCAGCCCCAGCGCCCCTTGGCCCGAACCTGTTGTTCGGCCAGGTCGAGGTCGGGGGTGATCAAAAAAGTGCCGACCAGAAAGCTGCTGACAAAAGCGACCGCAACAGGCTGGGAGACCGCGATTTCTTCCCGGTAGACCCAGTAGGCGGCTGAGGCCAGCCCCAGCGCGCTGATGTTGATGGCTTCATGAACACGACCCGATGGCACGAGCGTAGTTTACGGGTCTGGAAGTGGAATCACATGGGCAAGCAAACAATCTGGAAAAAACGGGAGCTATTTGATTGAAGGAGCATCTGGGAGTTAAGGCCAGCGCCCTTGATAGAATTCTGCGAAGTTTTCTTGATAATTCCGTATTAATCAGAACTATTGTTAATTTGCTAAACGGTAAAGTAAATCAAAAATCTGCTCGAGCCGCCTTAATGCCAACCAACCAATTTTGATAAATGGCGTCTGGTACTGTTTTTCGAGGTAGAACCAGGCTTATGTCCGCCGCCGGTCTCATCTTTGCACCCTGGGGTTCTGGTACACTCTATAGCCGTGACCGTGGAGGCTCGGACTGCCCCCAAACGCGAAGTGATCCTCGAGGCAACCATCCGAGTCTTAAGAGACCGGGGGTTGTCGGGCCTAAAAGTCGAGGAAGTTGCCCGGGAGGCCGAAGTCGGCAAAGGCACGGTTTATCTCTATTTCCAGGATAAACAAGACTTGCTGAAGGCGCTGGTGGAGCACCATACTTTCTCCTACTACCGAAAAGTGGAAGAAGTGGTGAACCAAAGCGGCTCCTTCCGCGACCGGCTGGCCAAAGTGCTGCGGCTTCGCATCGCTTGGGTAGAGGAGTGGCGCGGTTTGTGGGCAGCAGTAGCGCGGGAAGCCCATCCCGTGGATACCACTGGTTGGCTTAGGGGCATGCACGAGCATTACCAGCAACTGCTGGAAAAGCTGGTGCAGGATGGCAAGGCCAGGGGTGAGGTGCGCGCCGAACTTGATACCAGCCTGACCGCTGCCAGCATTGCCGCCCTGGCCTGCAATCCGCAGCTCGAGTTTCCACGGGAAGCCTACCTCGAGCATCTGCTTGGAGTGTTGTTGAAAGGAGTGGCGTTGTGAGCGAATACCGTCCAGGGGATAAGGTTGTGTTGCCGCCGTACGGCGTAGGTGTGGTGGCGGGGATCGCCCAGCGTTCGGTTGCGGGTTCAGACAAATCCTATTATCAAGTTGACTTTCCCGGAACGCGTTCCAAAGCCTATGTGCCCGTAGAAGCCCCCCAAACCACCCGTCTGCGTCGGGCCTTGTCACCGGATCAGGTGAATGAGATTCTGGGCCTGCTGCGCGAGGGCCGCCTGCCCTTGCCTCGTCAATGGGCAGCCCGTCACCGCAAGACCACCGAGATTCTGGCCGATGGCGACCCTTTCCGCATCGCAACCCTGGCGGGTCAGTTGCGGGCCTGGGAACTCGAGAAGGGTTTGCCCGACCTCGACCGCCAAGCCCTGCGCCGGGCCATGCACCTGCTGGCCGAGGAAATTTCGCAGGTGCTGGAGATGAACCTCGAGGAAGCCCGCAAGCTATTTGAAGAGACCGTGGGCGAAGGTCTTAACTAGCCCTGCCAAGCCCATAAAAGTCCCCGAAAGGGGGCTTTTTTGTTTGAGCAAAAGAGCAGCAAAGCAGAGAGAACAGCCATAGAGCGGTTCCTACATACAGGCTCTACAGCCAACATTTACCTCGGCCCTGTTCTCTTTCTTCTGGATATTTATTCGCCAAACGATATAATCCCTGCATGAAGCAGGTTGCAGGTTGGTTTTCGAGCTATAAAAGCCATGTATTTGACGAGGTATTCGATGCCGATGGAAAACCACGCAAGCACTATAGCGAGGTGGTGAGCCGCTTCAACGAACTGGGACTGGAAGATTTCCAAAGACGCCGGGCCCTCACCGAACTGGCCTTTCGCAACCAGGGCATTACTTTCCAGGTCTATGGGGATCCCGCGGCAGCCGAGCGGCCTTTTCCGCTGGATATTCTACCGCGTATTATTCCTGCTGCAGAGTGGAAAGTGGTGGAGCAAGGCTTGGTTCAGCGGGTCAAAGCGCTCAATCTATTCTTGAACGACATATACAATGGGCAGCATATTCTCTCAGATAATGTGCTGCCGCCAGGGCTGGTGCTCAACCATCCGCAATACTACCGGCAAGTACATGGGGTTAAGCTGCCGCATGGGGCCTTTACCCATGTGGCCGGGATTGATCTGGTGCGCGACGAGAAAGGCCAGTATCGGGTCTTGGAAGACAACCTTCGCACGCCCTCTGGGGTTTCGTACGTGCTCTCCAACCGCCGGGTGATGAGCCGGGCCTTTCCCCAGTTGTTGTCCAAAGCCAGGGTGCGTCTGGTGGAGGATTATCCTGATATGCTCCTCGGTACCCTAAAGAGCTTATCCCCACGCGACGTTGCCAAACCCTGTGTAGTGGTACTGACCCCTGGCCCTTTCAACAGCGCCTATTTCGAGCACATGTTTTTGGCCCAACAGATGGGAGTGGAATTGGTGGAAGGTTCAGACTTGTTCGTTGAAGACGGGCGGGTCTGGATGCGTACGACCGCAGGCCGGCAACAGGTAGATGTGATCTACCGGCGTATTGACGATGACTTTCTAGATCCCACGGTCTTCCGGCCCGATTCGGCGTTGGGGGTGCCGGGGCTGGTCAAGGTTTACCGCGAAGGTCGGGTGGCGCTGGCCAATGCCATTGGCAATGGGGTGGCCGATGACAAGGCGCTGTATGCCTATGTGCCGCGCATTATCAAGTATTACCTCAACCAGGAGCCGATTCTACCCAACGTGGAGACCTACATTGGCGCTGAACCCGATGGGGCCGACTACATTCTTTCGCATGCCGCCGAGCTGGTCGTCAAGAAAGTAGATCAGTCGGGAGGATATGGGATGTTGATTGGGCCGCATGCCACCAAAGAGCAGGTGGCCGAATATGTCGAGAAGGTACGGGCCGAACCCCACAATTTTGTAGCTCAGCCGGTGGTGGGCCTTTCGACCAGCCCTACGTTTGCCGACGATACCCAGACCTTTGAGCCGCGCCACATTGATTTGCGTCCCTTCGTATTGGTAGGGGAGAGCATCCAGGTGTTGCCGGGCGGGTTGACCAGGGTTGCGCTGCGGCGGGGTTCGCTGGTGGTGAATTCGTCCCAGGGTGGGGGGTCGAAAGATACATGGGTGCTGTCATGAACGGAGGGGTCGAGGAAAAGGAGAGGGAGAGTGGCAAAATATCGCCATCGTTCCCAATTTTTTGTCTTTGCTCCTCGTATTTGTGCCCAACTCAAACGGAGTTGCCATGCTGAGCCGAATTGCCGAAAACTTATATTGGCTGGGGCGTTACATCGAGCGGGCCGAGAATACGGCGCGGTTATTGGACGTGAACTACTACGCGGTAGCGGAAGCTCCGGTAGAGGGCGTTGCGCCGGGCTGGTGGGGCCGGATTTTGCAGGCGTTGGAGGTTGAAAACATCGAGCCCACCGAAGAAACCGTGGTGCAATGGCTGGCTTTCGATCTACACAATGCCAGCAGCATTCGTAGTTGTGTCTGGCGGGTGCGTGAGAACGCCCGTACCACACGGTTTCACCTGAACCTCGAGATCTGGGAACAGATCAACCGGCTCTACAACCAGTGTTACTACAACACCGAACAGGTGATGGCCCAGGAAAGCCTGCACGAATACTGCGTGACGGTGCGGGAAGCCAGCCACCAGATCATGGGCATTTCGGAAGTGACCTTGCCGCGCGATCTGGGCTTTTATTTCATGCGGCTAGGACGCTACCTCGAGCGCTCCGATAACATGTTGCGGGTCTTGCAGGCCTACATTGGCGGCGGAGAGATGTCCAAGGAGGCCGAAGTACAGAACCACTTCAACCGTTCGCTGTTGCGTAGCGTGGGAGCCCTGGAGGCCTACCGAAAGATTTACCATACCACCCTGGAATTACCGCGCATCGGTGAGTTTTTGCTCTTGAACAGCGATTTTCCGCGCAGTGTGCGGTTTAGTGTGGATGGCCTCAAGCGGGCCGCCGAAGCGGTGCGCCGTCACAGCGATGGGGTGGGCAAAGAAGCCGTGCGCAAGGTGGGGAAACTGTCCTCGACGCTGGAATATCTCGAAAACGCCAACCAGGTCTTCAAAAAGCGCGATCCCGATCTAGAAGAATTGCTGGAAGAACTCGCGGAGATTCATATCGAACTCAGCCAGGTGTATTTTGGCTACTAGAATGCTGGTTCGGAGTTATCAAGGAGCGCCAACTTAACGAGCGGCGCAGAGGATACCTACTCTGGGGGGCGGATTAAATAGGCATTCCACCGTGCTCGGCCACGTGGGAGTCGCGTGCGGTCTGGGAGATCCGAGTCCACCGCAGTTGTCATACGCATTTCGGCAGTATCGTTCACTTCGGCAAGCCTAAACGATACTACCGAAATGCTTTTCTACTCCCTTCGGTCGGCTTGAATCCTTCACCTCTGACTGCGGCGGGCGGTGAAGGATTCAAGCGGAAACGGTATCACACCTTTATTAAATCACAGAACCTCTGGGCGCGGGGCAAGAATCCCATCGGCTTTAGCCGTGGGAGTGTCAACACACTCTTCACGGACGTTGCCCCCCGGACGGGAGGCCACTGTGCTGTGCAGGACACAGGCATCGAGTTTGGTAAGGAGCTCAATGATTGTGAAGAGTGCTCTAGCTTTTGGTAAGCGGAGTTTGCAGCGGTTCGACCTTGACCAAAACGTTGAGGCTTTCCTTGCCTCCACCTCGCCGCAGCCCCTTGAGCGGCGGGCAGTCGTCGTAGTCGCGCCCGTGGGCTTTTTTGACGTACTGCTCGGTGATGGTGGAGTTGTTGGTGGGGTCGTAGCCACACCAGCCGGAGCTGGGCACGAAGGCTTCGACCCAAGCATGGCTGCCTTCCGAACCCACGCCGGTGGCCAGATACCCCGAAACATAGCGGGCCGGAATACCCACACTGCGCAGCACTGCCAGCATGGCCTGGGCATAATCCTGGCAGACCCCAGCTCGACCTTCTACAAACTTGATCAAGGGGGTGTCTACCTCGGTGGCTTTGGTGTCGTAGTTAAGAATGCGGTTGAGGTGCTCGGTTACCTCGAGTAGGTAGCCGTGCAGGTCTTCGCGGGGGCTGGGGCGACGCAACTCTAAAAGCTCGAGCCAGTTGTAGTGCAGGGGCACCCGCGGCGTAGGGGCTAGAAATTCAAAAAATCGAGCTTCTAAATTGCTCAACACCTGCACCGCTACTGCATTGGGTTTGGGAACCGCAAACGTGACCACCTTGGCCTGCATCTCCACCCGCAGTTGTTTATGCGGCTTGGTGACATGAAAATCGTAGACCCGGTTGTGGAAGTAATCCTGGCGGCTGCGGGGCATCGAATCGGGGGTGATGTTTAAGCGAAACTCCAGCAGCCCCTGGCGGTGGTCGTCCACCGGATACAGCCACAGCTCATTAAAGGAGTCCCGCGCTTCGTCGGGATAAGAATACTCGGTTAGGTGATATACCGATAACAACACGACCCATAGCCTATCAAAAAATCTCGAGGGTGGGGGGTTGAAAGCTCCAGGAGGTTTTTCGAGCCTAGCTCATGGCTCGAGCCGGGCATTCACATCCTCGCGCCAGGGCAGCGAAGACTGGGCACCGGTCTTGGTGGCCGCCAAAGCCCCAGCCACACAGCCACGCTGCACCGCGTGGGATATTGTTTTTACTTCACATATAGCCGTGGCCAGCGCACCAATAAAGGCGTCCCCCGCGCCAGTGGTGTCTGCAACTTCAATCTCGAGGGCAGGCTGGTGGCCCCGGCCCTCTGGGGATACCCATACTGCACCCTGTTCACCCAGGGTGATGATGACGGTGGGTACTTTTTCGGCCAGTACCATAGCGACCTCGAGGGCCATTTCGGGCGAGTCGGGCAGTACCCCGCTCAGGCCCAGGGCTTCGCTCTCGTTGACAACCAGGATGTCTATGCACTCCAGCAGCCGGTCGGGCAGTTTTTGTACCGGCGATGCATTCAGGATAACCTTGGCCCCCGCCTGGCGGCCCAGCTCGGCAGCCCGTCGTACGGTCTCGAGGGGAATCTCGAGCTGCAACACCACCACCCGTGCCCCCTCGAACTCGGCAGGGGAGAGGTTTTCGGGCCGGAGGCGGTGGTTAGAGCCCGGCGATACGATGATGGTGTTCTGTCCCTCTTCGTCAACCGCAATGAAGGCCACGCCGGTAGGGGCTGCGATGGGGATGGTGGCATTGACGTTGATGCCTTCGCGCTTAAGGGCGTTGCGCAGTTGGTTGCCAAACTCATCCTGCCCCACCCGTCCAATCATCCGCACCCCTGCACTCTGGGCTGCTGCCGTGGTGGCTCCTTTAGCCGTGAGAAGGGTACGGCTTAGCATCCGTGCGGCTGCTACGGCCTGATTGGCCCCTTTGCCGCCGTGATGGGTCTCGTAATCCGAGCCCAAAAGGGTTTCGCCGGGAATCGGATGCCGCTTGACCCTCACCACCAGATCCATGTTGATGCTTCCCACCACCACAATGCTCATGGCCTATAGCTTATACCGGCTCCGCTTGAACCCTTCACCTTTGGGTGTAATCAAAGGTGAAGGGTTCGGGAGTGCATTCCGGCAGTATCGTTTAAGCTTTCAAAAGTGAACGATACTGCCGGAATGGGTATCGTATCGAAAAAATCCTGCCGATGCTCGAAGCTCCGGCGACGCTACGCATAGCGTGCGATACGCTCCAGCAGCAGGTCGTAGAAGCCGTCCACGTCAATCTCGAGGCCCACCTCACAGTTGGGTTGCTTGCCGGTCACGCTCCAGTAGTCGCAGACCGTGCGCCCAAAGGCCAGCCCTTCGTTGGCCTCGATCTCTACGTTGAACAGGGCGGTTTTGAACAGCTCGGGGCGCAACAAATAAGCCACCGCACAGGCGTCGTGGATGGGGGCTCCGTCCCACTTGTAGCGCTTGATATGGTGCTCGCGGAAGAACTCGAGCAGCTCCGCCGTAAACGCCCCCACCCGCGTTCCCAGAGCGCGGAAGCGCTCCACCCGTGCGGGATGGGCGATGGTTTGATGGGTCAGGTTGAGGCCCATCATCACCAGTGGAACCCCTGCGCCAAACACTATTTTGGCCGCATGGGGGTCGCACAGAATGTTGAACTCGGCACTGGGCGACCAGTTGCCAATGTCAATCGAGCCGCCCATCAGCACAATTTCTCGAATCTGGGGAATGATGCGGGGCTCGAGGCGCATGGCCAGGGCGATATTGGTAAGGGTGCCCACCGGTACCAGCGTGACCTCACCGGGGTACCGGAGCACCTGTTCGATGATGAAATGCACAGCGTGTTTCGGCTCTGCCTGGCCGCTAGGGGTGGGCAGGTCGGGGCCTTCCAGCCCCGAGACCCCGTGCACGGCCTCGGCGCTGATGCGCTCGCGTACCAGGGGGCGGTCGGCTCCGGCATAGATGGGCACGCTTTGGCCCAGCACTTCCCGCACCACCAGGGCGTTGCGGGTGGTGCGCTCGAGGCCCACGTTGCCATACACGGTGGTGATGCCCAAGACCTCGAGCTCCTCGCTGGCCAGGGCCAGCATGATGGCGATGGCATCGTCGTGACCGGGGTCGCAGTCGAGGATGATTTTGCGCGGCACGCCAGATAGCTTACACCAGAAGCGGTCTTTGTTGCGGTACAATCGCCTTATCTATGCTCGAGGTCAAGGAAGCGGTCAAGATTGCCACCGAGTACATCCAGACCCTGTTCAGCGAAAGGCAGATTCCCGAGCTGCGGCTCGAGGAGGTGGAACTCACCCCCGATAATCAGTTCTGGGAGGTTACCCTCTCCTTTGTGGTACGCGAACCCACCGCCTACCTGAGCCTGGGCGATGCGGCCCGCACCCGTGAGTACAAGACCTTCCGCATCAATGCCGAGACCGGCCAGGTGCAAAGCATGAAAATTCGCAAAGTTTAGCTGGTCAACTAAATAGCAGCATCAATCTCAGTCTTTATGTAGGCTTTACCTTGCGCTAATAACGCTAATAACGCCTGCCCTATTTACCCCCGATTAATTGCACCTTATTAGACTTCGCTTAGTCCGGTTCTGGCCCCTTGGGGTGGGAACCCAAGCGGAGAAACCATGAATACTACCGTTCTTCGTAATTTGTTCGCGGCTCTTGCGCTGGTCGTGCTGATTGCGGGTTGTGGCTCCACATCTACCAGTGCCAATCAACCCAATTTTCAGGCCCTGCTGATGACCGCCGACCTGTCGGGCAACTCGTTGGCCCAAGGAACCCCTTCCCTCGATCCGCTGGGCCGCCCCAAAACCGACCTCTCGCAGATGGCCAAAGTGGTGGTCAACCTCAAGCGCATCGAACTGGTGGGCGAGGGGGGCCGGGTGGCTGGGCTGGAGCCCAACTCCGAACTGGGCGATAGTGATGGTGACGGCAACCCCGACATTGACCTGATGGCCCTGTCGGGCAAGGCCACAACCATCATCAAGGGCACGGTGCCGGCAGGGGTCTATACCCAGTTCCGTCTGTTTTCACCTGCCGAGTCGGGCGCCGATGCCCAATCGGTCTATCTGGTGATGAAGGATGGTACCAAAGTGCCGTTGCGCATTCCCAGCGGCCAGCAGACCGGTCTCAAGCTGGTCATCCAGGGGGGGTTCAAGGTGCAGGTAGATGCCACCACCACCCTGATGTTGGCGTTCGACCTGGGCCACTCGCTGGTACAGACCGGCAATGGCCGCTACATGCTCAAGCCGGTGGTCAAGGCCAGCGGCGATGTGACCTCCGGGGCTGTGAGTGGCAAGGTCACCTTCAAGGGAGGCCGTGCAGTGCAGGATGCCGGTGTGGAGGCCAAATCTGCCGATAACACCTACATCACCCAGACCAACGCCCTGGGCTTGTATAGCTTCGCGGCGCTGGCGGCGCCTGCTACCTACGAGTTCACCTTCCGCCTCCAGACCCCCGAGAACGTGGTCTATCTAACTAAGAAAACCGTCGGTGTCCTTGCAAATACCGCCACCACCGTTGATGCGGAGTTTGAACCCACCGGTGGAATCACGGTTTCGCTCAAATTGGCAACAGCTCCCAGCAATGTGACGGTGGAAATCAAGGATGCCAGCAGTGCTACGGTGGCCTCGAGCAACCAGGCCGATGCCAGCGGCAAGTATGTATTCAGCACCCTTCCGTCCGGCACCTACGGCGTGAGCGTCAGCGCCACCGTGGGCAGCGTCGCGGTAAGCGGGCAGGCTGCGGGCGTGCTGGTGGAAGACTTCAAAATGTCCAGCGTGGAGGTAGAACTGAAGTAACATCGTTTTGCGCAACCTCCCCAACTATTTGGGGAGGTTTTTTTGTGGCAGTTTTTGCCTTCTATAGTGCATTGATGCGCCAGTCGTAGGGCCCATAAACCCAGCGCATCTGAGAGACCTCGGTGACGTTGTAACCCAGGTGTTGGGCCAGTAGGCCTGCTACGCCATTCTGCCCGCCAAAATCGGCCTGATACCACTTGAGCAGCCGGGGCAGTTTGAGGGTTTGCCCCCTGAACTCGACCTCGGAGCGAAGGTACGAGGCAGCCGCTAAGTTGAGTTGTTCCTCCAAGTGTTCTGCCGAATAAACCCCAATGGGTGGGCAGGATTTTGCGCCACAGTTGAGGGCGAAATGAACCCTGGCGTCCAGCGGGAGGCTGTGCCGTCGCCGGGGGTCGCGCGGGCCAAGGGGTGGGAGCGGTAAAAAAGGATTGCGTTGGTTGCCACGTAAAATGCCGTGCTCGATGTCGTCGAGACTCCAGCGATACCCCCCAATAAGCCAGTTTTTGCGCAGGAAGAAGGCCAGTTGACGCAGGGGATGGGTGCCTGGATGTCCGCGCACCATGACCGCGTGCAGCACCAGAACGTTGTAGAGATTGATCCAGAAACTGCGCTGCGGCTGCTCCGGCCAATTAGCGGGGTCAACCTGGCGCAGGTCGGAGATGCGAGCTTCCAGCTCGCCCCAAAGAGGGCCGGTTCGCAGCCCGGTGTAGTCCACCATCTTTCCCTGGTGGTGCAGGTATTGCGCTTTTATCTGGTTCATCAGCTTGCGCAACTGAGTGGCAAGCTGCGGCTCTGCAACAGGGTTCGGGTTTACGGCCACGGGACACCTTACGTTTATCAAGATTAAACCAGATGCCGCAGGGAGTATGTGGGAATTGCCGACTTTTGGTTCTATACCCCTGCCCCCTTATACGCATTCCGGCAGTATCGTTCACTTTTGAAAGCCTAAACAATACCGCCGGAATTCACGCCTACTCCCTTCGGTCGGCTCGAACTCCTCACCTTTTGATTACACCCAAAGGTGCGGGGTTCAAGCGGAACCGGTATTAGACTGTCGCTTATGCGTCCTGCTTGGTTGGAAGTGAATTTCGATGCCCTAGCCCACAACTATAACTTGCTGCGTTCCAGAGCCGGTCATACCCAGGTGGTTGGTGTGGTTAAGGCCAACGCCTATGGGCACGGGGCGGTGGAGGTAGGCAAGGAGCTGCTGCGCCTAGGGGCCTGGGGGCTGGCGGTGGCCACCACCGACGAGGCCCGCGAGCTGCGCAAAGCCGGCATTGTAGCCCGCATTTTGTTGATGGGGAGTCTGCACCCCCAGCAGGCCAGGGAGGTGGTCGAGCTGGACCTGATTCCCTCCATCTCGACCCTCGAGAGCGCCGAGGCCCTCAACGCCTTGGGCAAGCCGGTGACGGTGCACCTCGAGTTCGACACCGGCATGGGCCGGGTGGGCTTCCAACCTGAAGAGGCCCCAATGGTCAAAGAACACTTCCTTCGGTACGAAAACTTGCTCATCCAGGGCATTTACTCCCACTTTGCCGATGCCGAGGAAGATGTGGTTTGGACCCAAGCGCAAATTGCCGGCTTCAAGCAGGTGCAGCAGGCGTTTGGGCCGGGCTACTTCTACCATCTGTGCAATACGGCCGGAACTTTCAATTTTGGCGAGCACGGCTTGAGCGCGGTGCGTCCGGGTATCGGCCTGTATGGCCTGTTGCCCCACCTGGGTCTGAAACCCATTGCCCGCCTGCTGGCCAAACCCACCCAGGTCAAAGAGCTGCCGGCGGGGCGCAAAATCGGCTATGGCGGCCTGTATACCACCCAGGGCCGGGAATGGATCGCCACCCTGCCGGTGGGGTATGCCGATGGCATGCCACGGCTGGTTTTCAATCGGGCCACAGTTCGCTTTGCCGCCCAGCACGCAGAAACCCAGGTCTGCCCGGTGGTGGGCCGGGTCTCGATGGATCAGATTACCGTGAAGCTTCCGGGGCCGGTGGGCCTGGAGCAGGTCTTCGAGGTGGTCACCCCCGACTTCGACCCCACCAGCAGCCTGTGGGGCTGGGCCGAACTAACCGGAACCGTTAGCTACGAGCCAGCGGTGCGGCTTTCTCCACGGTTGCCCAGGGTATACCTGCGGGATGGGGTCGAGGTGGCGCGGGTGGGATAAAGGGCCAAAGCCACTTTTGGTTTCTGTTCCAGCGACGAAAATCAGACCCGTGACTGCCATGAAGGCCATCAAGCTGTTTCAAGGGTATCTGTGGCACCCCAAGGAACTCTCCTTCGACCCCCGCGAGGCGATTCCCCGCCAGCTGGGGGAGGTGCACGCGCTGATAGACAAAGTGCGCGCCCCCCATGACCTTTTTCGAGGACGGTACCCCCACCGAGACCCAGCAGTTCTATCAGGTGACCCTGCTGGTGCGCACCGAGCAGGAACCACAAGACCTCAAGCCGCTGGCGCTGTGGGTGAGCCAGGCACTAAAGCCCTACCTCGAGGCCACCCCCAAGGAGGTAGGCTGGCAACTGCTGGAAGACCTGCGGCAGGTTTAATGCAGGTTAGTCTGTAAGTAAGAAGACCCGCCGCGCTATTGGCCTGTAGCTCAAATAACCTCAAGGTCGGATTAAGGTCTCCTCATGCACAGGGGATGGGTGGAGCTCTTAGACTAACTCGACGGGGTTTGAGCGATGAGCCACAACCTATCCCGGATTTTATTAGGACTGGGCCTTGCCCTGTTTTTTACGGCCTGTAGCGGCCTCGAGACCCAGATCCCGGCCCCACCCTCGCCAAACCCTACCCCCAGCCCTACTCCTGCTCCAACGCCGACCCCGCCGGCTGGCAAGACCATTACCTATCAGGCCAGTAACGAAAACTTCCTCAACCCCGAGCGGGGCTTTTACGTCAGCATCCCCCTTACCGAGGAGACCAACCTGAGCTGGGTTAAGCCCCAGCACCAGGTAACGGTGGTGCACTCGTATGTGCGGCTGGATGCCTACCGCACCTCTTTGGTGCCCCAGACCTACATTGCGCAGGTGACCCGGGGCCTCGAGGCCGCCCGGCGGGCGGGGCTCAAGGTGGTGCTACGCTTCGCCTACAACTTCGGTTTCGAAGCCGACGCACCACTGGACTGGGTACTGCGCCATATCGAGCAGTTTCAGCCAGTGCTGCGGGACTACAAAGATGTAATTCTGGTTCTTCAGGCGGGCTTCATTGGGGCTTGGGGCGAGTGGCACGCTTCCACCAATGGCCTGACCTCGCTGGCCAACAAGCGAACCATCCTGGGCGCGCTGCTGGCTGCAACGCCTGCCGATCGCATGGTGCAATTGCGCTACCCCGGCGATCTGCTGGCCATCTACCCCACCCCCCTGGATAGCAACAGCGCCTACAACGGCAGCAACCAGGCCCGCGTAGGCCACCACAACGACTGCTTTCTGTCCGGCCCCGACGATACCGGCACCTACAACCCCATCAGCCAGAAGAGCGCCATGCAGAGCTACCTGGATCGCATGACCGAGTTCACGGCGGTGGGTGGGGAAACCTGCCAGGTCAACCCCTCGCAGCACCGCACGGACTGCCCCACTGCCCTGGCCGAGATGCGCCGTTTCCGCTGGAGCTATCTCAACCTGACCTTCTACCGCCCGGCCATAGACCGCTGGCGGGCCGAAGGCTGCTTCGACGAGATTGCCCGTCGCCTGGGCTACCGTTTCCGCCTGGTACGCTCGATTGTGCCCGAGCAGGTTAGCCGAGGTGGGCGTTTGCAGATGAACCTGGAGATTGCCAACGAGGGCTTCGCCACCCCCTTCAATCCACGCCCTGTTCTGTTGGTGCTGCGGGCCCGGGGAACCCAGACGGTCTACACGGTGGCACTCAACAGCGATCCCCGGCGCTGGACGGCTGGGCAGGTTACCACCATTGGTGTAGACGTAGCGCTGCCAGCCAATCTGCCCGCCGGCGAGTACGATTTGTTGCTGCACCTGCCCGATGCCACCAGTGGCCTCCAGGGCCGACCCGAGTACGCTATTCGGCTGGCCAACCAGAACATCTGGGAGGCCAGCACCGGCTATAACAACCTGCAAGCTATCCTGAAGGTTGAGTAGAGCACGTGGTTTCTCGAGCGGTTGGGCTACTGTCCCACCGGCTCGGCCCTGATGAGGGCCCCAGGGGTCTGGTCGTGGTCGGGGATCAGGTCTTCCGCCTCGCGTATCACTCGGAACAAATAGCCGCCCAGGCCCACCGCCATCCCCAGCAAGCCGCTCACCACCAGCAGCAGGGCCATCCCGGCCCCTGGGCCCACACCCAGCAGGCCGCCAAACAGACCCGCCAGCGAGCCGCCGGGCATCATGGCGGGGGTAAGAACCCGGTCGGCCAGCGGCCCCGCGATCAGCATGGCGAGGGGCCCGGCCACCCAGGCAATCATGCGCCGGGCCGAAAATACCTTTCCCTGCACATCGGGCGGTACTTTAGCCTGCCATATGGCTTGGTTGGAACCATTTAGGATGGGCACAATCAGCGCGAAGGTAAAGGCGCAAAGAGCCCATACCCAGACGCTTTGTCCCAGCCCCAGCAGCACACTCCCGAAAAAGCTCGAGAGCACCCAGCCCAAGAGCACCCCGTGTACCTTGCGCCGGGGGCCGCCCCAGGTTGAGAGCAGCAGGCCGCCCAGCACACCGCCAATACCGGCTGCACTTTGCACGGTGGCCAGCGCAGTTTCGCTCGAGGCGGTGCGGGCCAGAATCATGGCGGCCATAATGGCCGAGCCCAGGTTGGCCACCAGATTTCCCAACAAAAATACCGTCTGCAAACCCAGCAAGCTGGGCCGGGCGAAGATGAAGCGGAACCCATAGACGGCCTCCGCCAGCAGGCTCCCACGGCTTTCCAGTCCGGCTCTACTCTGCTTGGGTTGGGGTACGTGCACCAGTATCAAGGTTAGGAAAGCGGCTGCGAAGGTCGCCAGATCCAGGAGCAGGATGCCCCCCAGCCCTACCAGCCCCAGAAAGATACCGGCCAGAATTGGGGCCCCGATGCCCGAGGCCGACTCCGCCAGCGCCAGGAGGCCGTTGGCCCTGGCATAGTCTTTCTTGTCCACCATCGTCGAGATGGCCGCCGAGTAGGCCGGCCACTGGAAGGCATTGGTCAGGCCGTTCAACACCCCTACCATGTAGAGATGCCAGATTTCCAGGCCCCCACTCAGATAGAGCAAGAACACCGCCAGGGTTCCCAGTGCCGCACCCAGGTCGGATACCATCATCATCAGCTTGCGGTTGCCGCGATCCACCCAGGCCCCGGCAAAGGGCGAGATAAGAATTAGCGGCACCATGTAGAAAAAGCCCATCAGGGCCAGTGAGGTCGCCAGCCCGGTTTTTTCGAAAGCCCAGATGGTGAGGGCAAACTGGCTCATACCGCTGCCCACCAGCGAGACCAACTGCCCGAAGGCCACCAGTGTGAATCCTCTTAGTCCGGTCAAGTATGGCTGCATGTCTTTATGGACTTGGGTTGTTATACCCAGGTGCCTTTCTGCGGTTTTAGTCTAGGGAAGGTCTACTCGGCAAAAAAGACGAAATTTGGAGTAGAGCAAGTCTGCGTTCAGGTGACCCCAAAAGCAAAGAAAGAGGCCCTCGAGCGCCTCAGGCGAAGTCGCTTACGCGATTCCGGCGAAGCCGGAACCTGCCGGCGAAGTCGCTTACGTGATTCCGGCGGAGCCGGAATCTATCCGGCGCGGCAAGCGGAACCGGTATCACGCGCAGAGATTGTATAGAATGCAAGCGTGTCCAGAACAACAGAAAGTGTTAGGGTGCTCGAGCTCAACAACGCGCTGGCAGCCCGCATCCTGGCCAACCCCGATGTGGCGGTCTTCCTCAAACCCTTTATGCGCGAACCCACCACCACCCGAAGAGCCGCCGAGGAATTTAAACAGCCCATTCAGACCATGCATTACCGGGTGCAGCAGATGTTGCAGGCCGGGCTGCTGGAAGTGGTAAAGACAGAGGCCCGGCGAGGCCGACCCATCAAGCATTACCGGGCTACCGCTACAGCCTTCCGCTTTCCGCTGGATTTGGTGCCCCCTAGCCTGCTGCTAAGCTTGACCGAACACCTGTTTTGGAAGTCGCAACTCGAGCGCGGCTTGCAAAAAGCCCTGGGAGAAAGCCCATATGCGTCGCAGATGGTGGTCTATCTCAACGGCGATGGGTTGCTGATCTGGGGCTCGAGCCTGGACGACCTCGGCGAAGAGGCCAAAACGCTAGAACCCCAGTACCCCGCCACCCTCAACCTCTGGACAGGGGGCCTGAGGCTCGACCGGGCCGACGCCAAGGCCCTGCAACGCGAGCTATGGGAGCTCTACGAACGCTACGCCCACCGGGGCGGCGCAGAAAAATATGTAATGCACCTGGGGCTGGCCCCGACGCCTGATCCGTAGGGACAGCATCTGGCTATTGGCTAAAACTGCGATACTACCGGCTCGGTGGGTGGGCTGGCAAAAGTGCCGTAGAGCTCGGCTGCATTGCGGGCAAGAATGCGTTCGGCGGCCCATTCGGTTTCCTCGTTGGTGAGGTCGCCATTGTAGACCGCCTGCTCCAATACCTGGGCCAGAATGCGCCGCCCCCAACGGGCCGCAATCCAGAACATCTCCGGGCTGTGGCGGGCGCTGGTGGAGAAAAGCACTTTGCGGATGGGGGCCAGGTGGGTCGCCTCGTGCAGGGCGGTGCGCATGGCGTGCACGCTTCCCGCCGGGATGGTCAGACCTAAATCCAAATAAACACCGGGATAGCTGCTGCAAAGATAGCCGGCTTCCCGCACATAAGGATAGCTGTGTAGCAAAACGATGTTCAGCCCCTGCAGTTCGGGAGCCTCCAACACGCCGCGCAGCCCCAGGGGATTGGCCAGCCGCATATCCAGCGTGGGGTCGCCATAACCCACATGAAACTGCACGGGTTTGCCTGCCTCACGGGCTACCCGGAGGGCTATCCACAGCATGGAATCCAGCAAGGGCTTGCTGGTGATGTGCGTCGTCTGGCCGGGGGTTGGGTTGCGGCGCAATTCGCTGTAGGCGCGCTCGAGTTCGACCAGGTTGTGGCGGGTAATGTCCAGCCCGCTGCGGTAAGCCACCACACTTTTGAAAGCGGCCACGGTGGGCGCCAGGGCTCGCAAATGACCCTCGAAGGCGTTCAGGAGGTGGGTGGCGCTGTCGTGGCGCTCGAGGAATCGGGCCAGTTCGGCCTCGAGCTGCAAAACCCGCCGGGCTACTGGTGGCAGCCGTTCGTCGCACTCCCCGATGCTCCAGTGATCGCTATCTATCCCATCATCCTCGAGGAGCAGATAGGAGATATTGGCCTCGGCAAACAGCCAGCGGGCCAGTTCGCCGTAGTTGTGCTGCTGGCGGGCTTCTCCGATGGCTTCCGGGGTGGGTTCACAGCCGTAAAACTCGGCCAGGTCGCGAAGGCTGCGACGAAAAAACAGGCTATCCTGCACAAAAGAGCGCATCTGGGGGCTGGGGCTTTGCGTGAAGTAGCGCTCGAGCGGCTCCTGCCGCCAACGCTCCTCAGTGAACAACGAATACGCGTGGTGATCGTAAATAGGAATGCTGGTTAGATGCATGCTCCCCCCAATTAAGGATATCTGGCAGACCCAGCGTAAGCCCGAACTTATCAAAATGCCAGCGCTTATCGGTATTTTACAGTACCTTGGTGGAACCAAATAGCCTGTGGGGAGTTCAGGGCGAAGCCATTACCCTGGGTGAACAGATCCCCGGCACAACGGTCGTGTACACGGGATGCACCCGGGGAGAAGCTCCTCAAG
Organism: Meiothermus sp.; assembly: GCF_037443965.1. Lineage (GTDB taxonomy): Bacteria > Deinococcota > Deinococci > Deinococcales > Thermaceae > Meiothermus. The sequence continues at coordinate 89,316 of NZ_JBBINI010000003.1, read as the reverse complement.
CCCCCCTTCCGTAAAGCCTGGCCTCGAGGTTTTTCTTCACCCCAGGCCACTCCTCATCAATGATGGAGTAGACCGCCGTGTTGCGGATGACGCCGTTGGGGTAGATCTGGTCTTTGCGTAAAATCCCCTCGAAAGTAGCCCCCAGCTTTTCGATGGCCTTGCAACTGCGGCTGTTGCGGGCATCGGCCCGGAATTGCACCCGGATGGCTTTCAAATCTTCAAAGGCACGGCGGATGAGCAGGTATTTGCTCTCGAGATTGGCATACCCCCCCTGAAAGGGGGTGAAGATCCAGGTGGTGGTCTCTAAGGAGCGGTACTCTGGATTGATTCGCACGTAGCCCGTGCGTCCGGCCATCCGGCCGCTGGCCTTGTCGAAGATGGCCCAGTTGACCCGGTCTTTGGCCGAGAGCAGCGACCGAATGTAGTTTTGCATGGCCTCCAAGGTGGGTTCTCTGGGGGCATTGCTTAGGTACTGCACCATCTCGGCATCGAAGTGCTCGAGCAGGGCGGGGGCGTGCTCGAGGCTCAAAGGCTCAAGATTAATGAAACGGCCCTGTAAGGTCACGCTTTCGTGCCACATATAACCCAAAACTATCATTTTTGTGGTCTAAACTATGTATCAAATGATTCGAGTCGGCATCCTCACCATTTCCGACCGCGAGGCCCGCGGCGAGGTCGAAGACCGCACCTATGCGGTGATGCGGGAAACCCTGGCTTTTGGCCCCTACGAGATTACCAGCTATGAGATTATCCCCGACGAACCTGCCCAGATCAAACGCATGCTGCGCCTGTGGACAGACCGCGACGGCCTGGATCTGATCCTGACCAATGGCAGCATCCGCCTCAGCAGCCGCGACCACGCGCCCGAGGCCACCCGCGACATGCTGGAAAAAGAGGCCCCTGGTATCGCCGAACTCATCCGGATGGAGGCCTACAAGAAAAACCCGCTGGCGGCCCTCTCCAGGGGGGTGGCCGGGGTGCGGGGCAAAACCCTGATCATCAACCTGCCGGGGGGGCCTCAGGGCTGTAAAGACTCCCTCGAGGTCATCCTGCCCCTGATTCCCGAAGCGGTACAGCGAATTACCGGTCGCCCGGTGGCTCAACTCGCTCATGCCCTCTCGTTCGACTAAGCTTTTCCGATGCGCCTGGTACTCCCCGCAAGGGGAGTTTTTTTGCTTCCCCTCGCTGCGCAGCGTTGGTATGCGCGAAGAAGCTAAACAACCGGGTTGCCTGGCCTGCCTGGATACCAGCGGGAGCGGGGATACGTAACGCTGGACGGTTCGAAAACCGGCCCGTTCTACACAAAAGATGATAGGCTGCCCCTTGATTGGCTATGCATTTTGAAGAAATGCTCACCCTGCTGGTGCACAAAGGTGCCTCGGATATTCACCTGCATGCCGGGATGCCGGTACTGGCCCGTATAGGTGGCGAACTCAGAACCATCAGCCAGAGTGCCATCACCCCGGAGTTCACCACCAGCCTGGTCGAGAAGCTGTGTACGCCCCAACAACAAGCCCGCCTGCGTACTTTTCGCCAGGTGGATGTGGCCTATAGCCTCCCCGGCCTGACCCGCTTGCGGGTGAATCTGTTCTACCAGCGCGGTTCCATCAGCGCAGTGCTGCACACCCTCGGCAGCGAAGATAGCGATCTGCGAAAGGTAGATCTGGCGCCGGAATACCTCGAATACTTCCGCGACCAGCGCCGGGGTCTGGTGCTGGTCACGGGGCCCATCGGCTCCGGTAAATCCACCACCCTGGCCCGCCTGGTGGACGAGATCAACACCCACCACACCCGTATCATCGTTACGGTCGAAGACCCCATCGAATACCTGCACCGCCCCAAGCGCTCCGCGGTCGTTCAGCGCGAAATTGGCTCCGATGCGGTCTCCTACGAAAAAGCCCTGCTGGCGGCCATGCGCCAGAATGCCGATGTGATTGTGATTGGCGAGATCCGCGACCAAGCTACCGCCTCGGCAGTGCTCAATGCGGTCTACACCGGCCACCTGGTGCTCTCGACCTTTGTTTCCAGCGACAGCAGCAGCGTGCTGAACCGGATGCTGGAACTTTTCAGTCAAGGTGAACGCAACATCAACCGGGTGCTGCTGGCCGAAAGCCTTCTGGGCATCATTCATCAACGCCTGGTGCCCACCACCGATGGTGAGCGCGTCCCCGTCACCGAGATCATCACCCTGACCTCCCGCATCCGCGAGGCCCTCAAGCAACCCAGCCAAACCGACCGTCTGCGCGAGGTGCTGCGCGAACAGGGTCTGGAAGGCTACCAGAGCTTCGACCAAAACCTGCTCTCGCTATACAACAAGGGCCGGGTGGACTACCAGACCGCCCGCCTGCACGCCCAAAACCCCACCCAGTTCGAGCTGGCCATCCTGCGTCAGTCCGAGAACCAGGGCCTTGGCGATTGGATGGAGGAATAAAGCTACCGTAGCAAGTAATTTCCACCTTTTATCCCTTACAAACATTGGCTCACAGCAACCAACAACAACCGTCCCCTGTATTTAACCTGCCTTCACACGATAGAGTACAGACATGACGCCGCATATCTCCGCCCCATCCGGTGCAATTGCCGAAGCCATCCTGCTCCCCGGCGACCCCCTGCGGGCCAAGTACATTGCCGAGAACTTTCTGGAAAACCCGGTTTTATACAACCAGGTTCGCAACATGTTTGGTTACACCGGCACCTACAAGGGTAAGCGGGTGAGCGTGCAGGGCACCGGGATGGGAATCCCCTCGGCCAGCATCTACATTCATGAGCTGGTTCAGTTTTACGGCTGCAAGACCCTGATTCGGGTGGGCACCGCCGGGGCCATCACCGAGCAGCTCAAGCTGCGCGATCTGGTGATTGCCCAGGCCGCCTGCACCGATTCTTCCATCAACAACCTGCGCTTTGCCGGCCAGAACTATGCGCCCATTGCCACCTTCGACCTGCTGCGCCGGGCCAGCGAGCAGGCCCAGTCCAGGGGGATGCCGGTGCACGTGGGCAATGTGCTTTCCACCGACACCTTCTACCACGACCAGCCCAACCCCTACCAGATATGGGCCCAGTTTGGGGTGCTGGCAGTCGAGATGGAGGCCGCAGGGCTTTATACGTTGGCGGCCAAGTTTGGGGTGCAGGCTTTGTGCATCCTTACCATCAGCGACCACCTGATTACCCGTGAGAAAACCACCCCCCAGGAGCGCCAGGAGACCTTCAATCAGATGGTTGAGGTGGCGCTCGAGACCATCTGAGCCGCGCCCTGCTGCCAACGCCTTGCCTCAGGAGGGCTTGCCCCGGCCTGCGGCTTTGTATAATCAAAACCTATGTGTGCGTTTTTATACGCCTTGGGAACCCTTGGAGGTACCTGTGGTTGATGAGTTCAAGCCGCTTGCCAGCCTCAAAGGCCGCGACTTTCTTTCCAACCTCGACCTGTCGCCCGCCGAGTACCGCGCGGTACTGGACACCGCCCACGCCATGAAGCGAGGGGCCTACAAGGGGCTGCGGCCCCTCGAGGGCCAGACCCTGGCTATGATCTTCGAGAAGCCCTCCCTGCGCACCCGCACCACCTTCGAAGTGGCCATGAACCAGCTCGGCGGGCACGCGGTGAACCTCACCAACGCCGAGATTGGCCTGGGCACCCGTGAGCCGGTGCGGGACATTGCCCTGAACCTCGAGCGCTGGGTGGAGGGCATTATAGCCCGGGTCTACCTGCACTCCACCGTCGAAGAGCTGGCCCAATACGCCTCCAAACCTGTTATCAACGGCCTCTCCGACCTGCTGCACCCGGTGCAACTGCTGGCCGACTACCAGACCATCGAGGAGACCTTCCCCGATACCAAAGGCATCAAGGTGGCCTATATCGGCGATGGCAACAACATGGCCAACGCCCACATCCAGTGCGCGGTGCTCTCCGGGGCCAAGCTGACCATCGCCACCCCACGCGGCTACGAGCCCAACGCGGTCATCTACATGGAAGCCCTCAAGCTAGGGGCCGATATCACCCTGACCCACGACCCCCGCGCCGCTGCCGAAGGGGCCCAGGTGCTCTACACCGATGTCTGGGTCTCGATGGGCCAGGAGGCCGAGGCCAGCCAGAAGCGCAAAATCAAAGACTTTGCCGGTTTTCAGGTAACCCCGGCCATGCTGGACTTAATTGACCCCGACGGCATCTTTTTGCACTGCCTGCCGGCCCACTACGGCGAGGAGGTGGTCGAGGAGGCCACCCTGCACAAAAAGTCCAGGGTCTTCGACCAGGCCGAGAACCGGCTGCACGCGCAAAAAGCCTTGCTCTACCATTTGCTAAGCTAACAGGATGGGACAGGGCGGGCGCGTACGCAAGCAGGTGGGCCAGCCACAGGCAACGTCACCCCTCCGGGCGTTTCCTCTAGAGCTGGGCCTAGAGCCAAGGCATGCGCACACGCAGGTTCGAAACTCTGCTGGCCGCCCTGGGCCAGGGCGGGGTTGGGTGGAGCCATGAGTAAACCTAAGGTGTTCATTGACGGCGAAGCGGGTACCACCGGCCTGCAAATCCGGGCCCGCTTGCAGCACAGAAGCGACCTCGAGCTCATTTCGATAGACCCGGCCAAGCGCAAGGACGAGCTCGAGCGCAAGCGCCTGCTGAACGCGGCGGATGTGGCCATCCTCTGCCTGCACGACGACCTGGCCAAAGGGGCGGTGGCGATGCTGGAAAACCCCGAGACCCGCATCCTGGACGCCAGCTCGGCCCACCGGGTGGCCGAGGGCTGGGTGTACGGCTTCCCGGAGCTCACCCCGGCGCAGCCCGAAGCGATTCGCCGGGCACGCCTGGTTTCCAACCCCGGCTGCTACCCCACCGGGGTGATCGCCCTCTTGCGGCCCCTGGTGGAGGCCGGGCTTTTGCCTGCGGACTTCGCGGCCTCGGTGAACGCCATCTCGGGTTACTCCGGCGGGGGGCGGCAGCTCATAGACGCCATGGAAGGCCGGGGAGAGCACCGCCTGGCCGGGGACTACCGGGCCTATGGCCTCGAGCTCACCCACAAGCACATCCCCGAGATGACCGTCTACTCGGGCCTGCAGCACCCTGCCATCTTCACCCCGGCGGTGGGGCGCTTCCGCCAGGGGATGCTGGACTTCATCCCGGTACACCTGTGGGCCCTGCCGCAAAAGGTTACCGCTGCCGAACTGCACGAAGCCCTCGCGGAGCGCTACCAGGGGCAGCGCTTCGTGCGGGTAATGCCCCTGGAGACCTACGGCCAACACCACCCGGTACTCGACCCCCAGGCCCTGAACGGCACCAACCTGCTCGAGCTCTTCGTCTACGAAAACCCTGCGCACGAGCAGGCCCTGCTCGTGGCGCGTTTCGACAACCTGGGCAAGGGGGCTTCGGGCGCGGCGGTGCAGAACCTCGACATTATGCTGGGCCTGGAAGGGCCCCATTCCTACGAGTACTTGGGCGACTAGCCCGGAACGTTGGCTTGTCTACAGGAGGCCTGGGGTTTGTGCGTTAGGCTGGGTTTATGCAGCCGGTGACCGTCTACCTCGACTACCTGTGCCCCTTTGCCTGGCGGGGCCTCGAGCTGGCCTACGTGGTGGCCCCCCAACTGGCGCTGGACCTGGAAATCAGGCACTACAGCCTGGAGCAGGGCAACCACCCCGAAAACGCAGGTCTGCCGCGCCATACCCCGGCCTGGAAGCTGGCCGAGCAGCCTCTGGAAAGCTCCAAATCGCTCCGGGCTTTTCTGGCCTCTCACGCCGCAAGGCAGCAGGGGAAGGCGGCCCACCTGCGCTTTGCCCTCGAGCTCTTTCGCCTGCGTCACCAGGACAGGCGCGTGCTGAACGATGACCAGACCCTGGTGGATGCGGTGGGGCGGGCGGGTCTGGACCTGGAGCGCTTTATGGCCGATCTGGAAGATGAAGAGGATCGCCGGATCGAATTAGGCAGGGATCTGGAAGATGCGGGCGAACTGGGGGTTTTTGGCACGCCCACCTTCGTGCTGCCCTCGGGCGATGCGGCCTATTTTCGCTTCACCCAGCTCACCACCGAGCCGGAGCTGGCCGTAAATCTGTGGGAGCTCTACACCGCGGTGTTGCACAACGGAGCCCATATCGAGACCATCAAGCGCCCCCGCCGCCCGTTCTGAGCAGGGTTTCGCCAGCATGCTGGAACCGGAACAGACCTCGGGAAAGGAAGCCATGAAAAATGAAGAAATCCGCACCCAACTGGCCAACCTGCTCACCGTGCGCCAGGCCCACGCCGACTTCGAAGATGCCGTGGCCGATTTCCCGGAGGCTTACCTCAACGTCCGGCCACCGGGCTGCCCTTACACCTTCTGGCACCTGGTCGAACACCTGCGCCTGGCCCAGCGGGACATCCTGGACTACATCGTTTCCGACCGGTACCGCTGGCCCCACTTTCCCGATGACTACTGGCCGGAGCCATCGGCCCAGACCGACCTTGCAGGCTGGCACCACAGCGTTCAACAATTCCTTGCCGACCGGCAAGCGCTGGTGCAGATCATCCAAAACCCCGAGGTAGACCTGCTGGCCCCTCTGCCCAACAGCGGTGAGCACAAACATCACCTCCTGCGCGAGATTAACATCATCGCCGCCCACAACGCCTACCACACGGGCGAACTAATCGTACTGCGGCGGGTGATGGGGATTTGGTTTGCGTAGGGGATGGCTATTTTCCGCGACACTTCCTATTCAAATCCACTGACCAGCCGCGCAATTGCAAAGGCTACCCCTGCTGCTAAGCCACCTACCAGGGCTGTCTGCCAGGCGCCTTTGAACATGCTGATGCCGGTAAAGCGAGCCTTGACAGCCCCAAAAACGGCCAGAGCCACGAGAGTTATCGCGACGCTCCACAAAAGCGCGTTTGTCATGGGAAGGCGAAGTGCATAAGGTATTAGCGGAATGGCCCCACCTACAACGTACGACCCGCCAATGGTAAGCGCGCTGACCAAAGCCCGTCTGGGGTCAGGCTTTTCCAGGCCCAGCTCTTCTTTCATCATGAAATCTACCCAGGCCTGGGGTTTGGCAACAACTGCTCTGGTAGCTTGCTCCAGCGATTCGCCCTCGAGGCCATACTTCCTAAACACCTCTCTTACTTCTTCGGTTTCGCGCTCGGGCAGCTCCTTTACTTCGCGCCATTCGCGCTCGAGCTCAGCCTTGTAGTGGTCAGACTCGCTCTTGGCTGCCAGAAAACCACCCAGACCCATCGCTATTGAACCTGCGGCAACCTCGGCGGTACCAGCAATCAAGACCACAAAGCTGTTATCTACTGCACCCGATAGGCCTGCTGCCAGTGCGAACGGCACCGTCAGTCCATCGGACATCCCAATCACCACATCCCGTATGGTCTCCGAGCCAGTGAAGTGTTGCTCAATATGGGTACGGGCGTACATGAAGCACCTCCTTCTTCAAAGGTAGCACCCCAGTAAAAAAATTAGTCCCCCTTAGGAAGTAGCCAAAACCACCCCTGAAACGCCAGGGGTGGTTAGCTGTTTAATCGCTTACTGTAGGCTCTGCCCGTTCAGGGTCACGCTGTACTGGCCACAGCCGCTAAACTCAATCCGCAGCGTAGACTTCTCGCCCGCCGGGTTGGTGTAGACGTATTCCATGGCCCCGCTGTCGAAGTTCATCAGGCGGCCCAGGGGGTTCTGGCAGGCCGCGCGGTTCCAGTGCAGGGTGGGGTCGGTGTACCAGATCAGGTTGCGGGTATTGTTGTTGCGCGTCCAGGTGGCACTGCCGGGGTTGGCCTTATCTACCGTGAAGGTGCCGGCATCCCAGGGATTGCTGTTGCCGTCGTTGTCGGGGGCATAGGTCTTGCTGACATCAAAGACCAGCGAGCCGGTGTAGGTGTTGTTGAAGACGGTCTTGGTGACGGCATGGGTGTAGTTCTTGGTGATCTTGAAGAGGGTGGCATCCTGCTTGTCGATCGAGTAGCTACCATTCAGGGTGCGCTCGACTGAGCGGTTGTCGCTACTGACGCGCGACCTAAAGTTGTCGAAGGTGACGCTGTAGCCGCTATAGGGTTGGTTGTCGTTGGTGTCTTGCAGGCTGATGGCGCCATTCAGGCTGTAGCTAGTACCGCCGGGGCCGGTGTAGCTGCAATCGTAGGTTGTCGTGGCGTTGGCGGGCACACCATCATCGTCGGCGTCTACCAGTGGCGAGGGGGTGGTGCTGAGGCTGCAGTTTCCACTGCCCATCGCGGGCAAGTACAACACGCCCACCGCCCGCAAAATCAGATTGATGCGGCGGGGTAGGCCCCAGGTCTGGGCGTTGGCGTCCAGGCTGTCTACGCTGCTTTGCGTGCTCAGCGCACCTGTGCTGGCATCTCCCAGCATGGCGCCGGTGAGTTGCAAATCGCCCTGGGCTGCTTCGGAGAGGGCCTGGGCATCGGCCTGGGTAAGGGTGTTGGGGGCTTGCGGCTGGGTTCCACAAGCGGCGAGCAGGCCCAAGAGGGTGAGACCGGCGAGGTTACGTAAGATCGTACGCATGGTTTTTCCTCCTGTTTTAGAGGATGCTTCTCGAAACTGAAGGGGACACAGGTGAATTCTTAACTCAAGCTGAAGGAAGTGTTCGGGCTGCCTTGAAATGTGGGATGGTGGGGTACTCGAGATTCTAAAGTACCCCTAAGCTATGCTTTCAAGGTGATCCCATGGCGACCCAACCTAAAAAGAAAAAGAAAAGCGCTGCAAAGTACAGTTCCCAGCCCAAGCCCTCGCCCATGCCCTGGGTTCTGGGTGGGGTAGCGGTGCTGGCAGTCTTGGTGGGAGGCTTTTTCTGGTGGCAAGGGCAGCAAGCGGCGGGTAGCTTCGAAGCCCTGATTGCCCAAGGCAAGGCGGGCTTGCCGGCTCGAGCAATCACCAACCCCGACGCCGGGCGGGGCCATAGCAACATCGGGGTGTCGCTTGTGTATGCCACCGACCCGCCCACCTCGGGGGTGCACTGGCCCAACTGGACGACCCCAGGCTTCTACGACCGGCCCGAGCCCAAGGAAAAGCTGGTACACGCCCTCGAGCACGGTAACATCGTCATCTACTACGACCAACCCCCGGCCGAGGCTTTGAGCCAGATTCGCGCCTGGCAGCGCCGCTTTACCGGGGCCTGGGATGGGCTGGTGGTGGTGCCCAAGCAGGGGCTGGGTCAGACCGTTGAGCTCACCGCCTGGAACAAGCTCCTGCGCTTGGAGACCTGGGACGCCGCGTTGGCTGCTGCGTTTGTGGATGCCTACCGGGGCCGGGGGCCAGAGAACCCGGTACGCTAAGCACAGCAGGTAAGTAAGCGCAATTGCCGTATCCAAGCCAACCCCCAGTCTTTCACTGTCGCTATGGAGGTACTTAGGAGCATGGGCGTACGACTGCAGGTTCTAGTGGCGACGATCTGGGCGGTGTTTAGTCTGGCGCTGGCCCAGGCGGATGCCCTGGCCCATCCCATGTCCATCAAGGCTTTGCGCCAGGGCAGTTATCCGGGCAGCGCCATCACCCTCGAGCAAACGCTGGCTCCCGGTGCCAACTACCGCCGCTATATTGCCTCGTACCGCTCCGAGGGGCTAAAAATTTATGGCCTGCTCACCGTCCCAAACGGTACACGTCCCCGGGCAGGCTGGCCAGCCATCGTGTTCGTGCATGGCTATATCCCGCCGGCCCAATACCGTACCACCGAGCGCTATGGGGCCTATGTGGATGGTTTTGCCAGAGCAGGCTACATCGTGTTCAAGATTGATTTGCGCGGGCATGGCAACTCCGAGGGTACCCCTGGCGGTGCATACTGGTCGCCGGATTACACCATAGATACCCTCAACGCCTTCAATTCGCTGCGCCAGTTTCCGCAGGCCAACCCCGAGCGGATTGGGATGTGGGGCCACTCGATGGGGGGCTACCTGGCCCTGCGGGCCATGGTGGTGGAGCCTCGCATCCGGGTGGGGGTGATCTGGGCGGGGGTGGTGGGCACCTACGAAGACCTGCTCTACCGCTGGCGGCGCAGCCCTCCGGCCCAAATTCCGCCGGGCGCCTTGCGGCGGCGTGAGCTGTTTCTGGCCCGCTACGGCTCGCCCGAAAGCAACCCCGGTTTCTGGGATTCCATTACGGCCCATAATTACCTCGAGCGGGTCGGGCCCATCCAGCTTCACCACGGCCTGGCCGATACCGTGGTTCCGGTAAGCTTTTCCCAGCGCCTGGCCCAGCGCCTGCGGGCAGCCGGACGGCCCTACGAGTTTTTTACCTATCCCGGTAACGACCACAACCTGAGCCAGAGCTTCAGCCTGGCCATGCGGCGCTCAATTGCCTATTTTGATCGCTATTTGAAGCGCTGATCGAGACCCCCAAAGTCCCATCACCATAGACTGCCCTTGAAAGTGACATATGTCCTTACCCCACCCCCCCTGGGGTGGGTATACTGGGGCAGTGGAGGAGATTATGACCCAACTCAAGATCGAAGGCATGAGCTGCAATAACTGTGTCCGGCACGTCACCGAAGCCCTTAAGGGTGTGCAGGGCGTCGAGAAAGTCGAAGTCTTGCTGCAAGAAGGCCGGGCCGAAGTGATCGGGACTGCACCGGTTGAAAAACTGATCGAGGCGGTGCAGGAAGAGGGTTATACCGCTCGGGTGGCCTAAAGATGACACACGAACACACCCTGCACCTCGACCCCAAAGTCCAGCAGGATGCCCGCAACCGCCTGCTCTCGGCCAAGGGACATCTCGAGTCCATCCTCAAGATGCTCGAGGGCGAGCCCTACTGCGTGGATGTGCTCAAGCAGATTAAGGCCGTGCAGGGAGCCCTCGACAAGGTGGGTGATATGGTGCTCAAGAGCCACCTCGAGCACCACGTGGCCAGCGCTGCCGCGCGGGGCGATGCCAAGCAGATGGTGGACGAACTGATGGAAGTGCTCAAGTACCGCTGAGGGCAAGAGCCAGCAGCAGACCGCCAGAAATAGGGCAGTCCTCCGCACTTTATGCTCAGCAAACGACTATGACCAAAGAACTGCAAATCGGTATCCAGGGCATGACCTGTGCGGCTTGCGTGAACCGTGTGGAGCGGGGTCTGAAGAAGGTGGAGGGGGTCGCGATGGCCCAAGTCAACCTTGCTACCGAGAATGCCCGTGTTACCTACGACCCGGAAAAAACCAGCCCTACTGCGCTCGTTGCCAAAATTGAAGAGGCGGGGTACAAGCCCCTGGTAGCTCAGGTGGAACTGGGCATTACCGGTATGACCTGTGCAGCCTGTGTGAACCGGGTCGAACGGGCTTTGAAGAAGACCGAAGGGGTGCTTTCAGCCAGTGTCAATCTGGCCACCGAGCGGGCCAGCGTCCAGTATCTGCCAGCTTCTACTGGCCTGCCTGAGCTCAAACGGGCCGTGCGCGAGGCGGGATATGGCCTGCTCGAGACCGTCCCTGGCAAAGACCGCACCGATGTGGAACGTGAAGCCCGGCAGCAGGAAATCGCTTCGCTGCGGCGGACTTTCAGGATCGCCTATTACTTTTCGGTGCCGCTCTTCTTGATTGCGATGCTTCCAATGTTGTGGATGCCGGCCCATATGTTCTTGCTCTCGCTGGCCCCCATGCAGGTGTGGAACTGGGTCATGCTGGCCCTGGCTACCCCGGTGCAATTTGGGCCGGGCCTGCGCTTCTACCGCCACGGCTGGGCGGCGTTGCGTTCGGGTTCGCCAGATATGAACAGCTTAGTCATGATGGGCACTTCGGCAGCCTACTTCTACAGCCTGGCGGTGGTGCTTGTTCCCCAGGTCTTCCCGTCCAAAGCCCAGCACGTCTACTTTGAGGCGGCGGCGGTGGTCATTACCCTGGTGTTGCTGGGAAAATACCTCGAGGCCATTGCCAAAGGTCGTACCAGCGAAGCTATGAAAAAACTGCTGGGCTTGCAAGCCAGAACGGCCAGGGTGATCAAGCAAGGTCAGACCGAGTTAGAAGTGCCAGTAGACGAGGTGTTGATTGGAGATTTGATCTCGGTACGTCCAGGGGAAAAAATTCCGGTGGACGGCGTGGTAGTCTGGGGACACAGCTATGTGGATGAAAGCATGATTACCGGTGAACCAATTCCGGTAGCCAAGAGCGAGGGTGCCAAAGTGGTGGGTGGGACGCTCAACCAAAACGGTGCTTTTGCTTTCAAGACCACGGCGGTAGGAGCCAATACCGTGCTGGCCCAGATCATCCGGTTGGTCGAGAATGCCCAGGCTTCCAAGCCTGCTATTCAGGGATTGGCAGACCGGGTGGTGGCGGTCTTCATGCCCATTGTGCTCACCATCGCGGCCCTCACGGCGGTGGTGTGGCTGGTTTTTGGGGGCGAGAATGCCCTTACCTATGCCTTGGTCAATACCGTTGCGGTGCTGATTATTGCCTGCCCTTGTGCAATGGGGCTAGCGACCCCCACCAGCATCATGGTGGGCACTGGCAAGGCTGCCGAGATGGGGGTGTTGTTTCGCAAAGGGGAAGCCCTACAAACCCTGCAAGAGGCCCGCATCATCGCACTGGACAAGACCGGAACCCTCACCAAAGGCCGCCCCGAACTCACCGATTTTGTTTTGCTCGAGCATCCTGCCTACCATCCCTATGAAGAGGAGACCCTGCGGCTCTTGGCCAGCCTGGAACAAAAGTCGGAGCATCCTGTAGCCCAGGCCATCGTGCGGGCTGCTCAGGCCAGAGGGCTGGAACTAATAGAGCCTCAGGGCTTTCAGGCCGTGCCAGGCTTGGGCGCGACCGGGCAAGTCGCCATCTACCGCGTGGATGTGGGCTCGGAGCGCTACATGACTCAACTGGGCCTTGATGTTGCACCGTTCGCGGCGCAGTCCAGGGGGTTGGCCGAGGAGGGTAAGACCCCACTCTATGCCGCCATCAATGGCAAGCTGGCTGTTGTTTTGGCTGTCGCCGACCCCATCAAGGAAGACACCCCGGTGGCTATTCAAGCCCTGCACCAGCTAGGCTTTAAGGTAGCCATGATTACCGGTGATAACCGTTATACCGCCCACTGGGTCGCCCGGCAACTGGGCATAGACGAGGTACTGGCGGAGGTATTGCCCGATGGCAAAGTGGAGGCGATCCAGCAACTCCAGCGCAAGGGCTCCAAAGTAGCCTTTGTGGGGGATGGTATCAACGATGCACCGGCCCTGGCCCAAGCCGATGTAGGGCTGGCAATTGGTACTGGAACCGACGTTGCGATCGAGACTGCGGATGTGATTCTGATCTCGGGCGATTTGCGCGGCGTACCCAATGCCATTGCACTGAGCCGCGCCACCCTGCGCAACATCCAACTCAATCTGTTCTGGGCTTTTGCCTACAACACACTCTTGATTCCGGTGGCGGCGGGGGTGTTGTATCCCTTTACAGGCTGGCTGCTCTCGCCGATCCTGGCCGGGGCAGCAATGGGCCTCTCTTCGATTTTTGTCCTCTCCAACGCGCTGCGGTTGCGCTCGTTTAGACCCCCCCTCGGCCCTAAATTGCAAGCGCGGACGGTGGGAAAGGCTCTCCTCGAGGCTTGAGCCATGAAACCATTTCGAGTCACGTCCCGATAAGGGATCGTTATTGGGTTGAGGTGGACAGTCTCTCATAGGGAGACTATCTATCCCAACTTGGTATCATACGCATTTCGGTAGTATCGTTCACTTCGGCAAGCCTAAACGATACTACCGAAATGCTTTTCTACTCCCTTCGGTCGGCTTGAATCTTTCACCTCTGACTGCGTCCAACGGTGAAGGATTCAAGCGGAAACGGTATCAGAGGTGCCAAAAACTCTTTCTGAAGCTGCTTTGTTGCATACTACTTTTTATGTTCGCATATTGTGTTATCACAATGTATATCAGCGGGAAAGAGTCCCGCTTTTTTATTGCTGCACTTCTAAACCCACTGCTTCATACAGCGCGTTGATTTCCTCGGGAGACAGTTCGCGCAAGGCGCCGGGCTCGAGGTCGTGGGGTAGCTCGAGCAGCCCGAAAGCCACCCGCCGCAGGTAAAGCACCTGGTTGCCCCTGGCGGCAAACATCCGCTTCACCTGGTGGTACCTGCCCTCGTGGATCACCAACTCGACCTTGCGGGGGTCGGCGCCCAGCCGCAGCTCGGCGGGCTGGAGCGCCTCGCCATCGAGCACGATGCTGCCGGTGGCAAATACAGCTACATCCTCGGGCGTGGCGGGGGCAGCCAGCTCGGCGTAGTAGCGCTTTGCCACCTTCCAGCGCGGGTGGGTCAGGCGGTGGAGCAGTTCGCCATCGGTGGTCAGGAGCAAGAGTCCCTCGGTATCTTTGTCCAGGCGGCCCACCGGCATCCAGTCATCCCGAGTCCATTCCTCGGGCAGCAGCGCTGTAATCGGGATTCCATCGCGGTCTTTGGTGGAGGTGATATAGCCGGCAGGTTTATGCAGCAGCAGGTGAAAATGTGCACGGTAATGCAGGGGTTCACCATCCACTTCGATGCGCGACTGCAAGGGGTCAAACTTGAAGGCCGAGTCGGTAATAACCTCGCCATCCACGGTAATCAGGCCCGCTCGAGCCAGCCGATGGATTTCCTTACGGGTGCCCACCCCCAGGTGCCCCAGCACTTTGTCCAAACGTTCCTTGGCCATGTTAAATAAAAAACCCCCGCTTTTCGGGGCTGATGATAAAAAAATACACCTATATGCGTTATGCGTCAAGGTTATGCGAAGCAGGGGCACGGGCAGAAGGGAAAACATCCAGATAGCCCCGGCAACCGAAAACCCCCTCGAGCTACTCCTATCATCTTTTGTGATATAAGAAAGCTCGGATGATTCGTGGACGCTTTGCCCTGGTGGTAGCCCTACCCAAGGGCCGCAACTTCGCCGATGGCTACAGGGCGCTGGCCGAGGCTGGCCTCGAGCTGCCAACCATACAAAACGAGCGGGCCTTGCTGCACGGCCAAGAGGGGGGCATCGCCATCCTGGAGCTGCGCAACCACGATGTGCCCATCTATGTAGACCTGGGCATTGCCGACGTGGGGGTGGTGGGCAACGATGTTTTGCTGGAGTCCGGGCGCGACGTCTACGAGCCGGTAGACCTGCGAACCGGCGCCTGCCGCCTCTCGCTGATACGCCACCCCAGCGCAGTCGGCCCCATTCGCCGGGTTGCCACCAAATACGCCAGCTTCACTGCCAAGGTGCTGCGCGAGCGTGGATTGGTGGCCGACATTATCGAACTGGCCGGCAATGTTGAGCTGGCCGCCATCACCGGCCTGGCCGATGCAGTGGTGGATGTGGTACAGACCGGGGCGACCCTGCGGGCCGCCGGTTTGGTAGAAACGGAGGTGCTGGCGCACTCCACGGCCCGCTTCATCGTGAACCGCCAGTCGCTCAAGCTCAAGCGCGAGATACTGCGCCCGCTCATCGAACGCCTGCGGGAAAACGCCCTGAGGCAAGAACCCCATTCCTGAAAGCAGTTCCGACAAATTCCCAGCACAACGGTTTTATACCGTTTCTGCTTGAATCCTTCACCGCCATGCGTAGTCAGAGGTGAAAGATTCAAGCCGACCGAAGGGAGTAGAAAAGCATTTCGGCCGTATCGTTTAAGCTTTCAAAAGTGAACGATACTGCCGAAATGCGTATTAGCGGTACTGGGTAAGCTACCCTGCGCAGGGTAACTGTGGGAAGCGCGTCGAATCAGGGCCAGGTTTCTTTTGGGACGGCCCATCAGGGTAAACTCAGTTGCTATGGCCTACCGCAAACTTGGAAAATCTGGTCTTTTCGTACATCCCATCGCTTTAGGCACCATGCAGTTTGGCTGGACCGCCGACGAGCCCACCGCTTTTGCCATCATGGATGCCTTTGTGGAGGCAGGCGGCAACCTGATTGACACCGCGGACATCTACACCACCTGGGCCGCGGGCAATCCGGGTGGGGTCTCGGAGGAAATTATCGGGCGCTGGCTCAAGAGCCGAGGCTATCGTGACCAGGTGATCGTGGCAACCAAAGTGCGCGGCGCAATGGGGCCGGGTGGCTCAGAGGGCCGCAACCATCCCCTGCAGCGGGAGGGGCTCTCGCGTGGTTGGATCATGCGGGCCGTTGAAGATAGCCTTCGCCGCTTGCAGGTAGACTACATTGACCTCTACCAGGTGCACTGGGTGGACAACCGGGTGCCCATTGAAGAGACCCTCTCGGCCTTCAGCGATCTGGTGCACAGCGGTCTGGTGCGTTATATCGGCTGCTCCAACTTTTCGGCCTGGCGCCTGATGCAGGCTTTGTGGGCCTCCGACAAACACGGCTTTGAAAGCTTTGTCTCGATACAACCCGAGTACAGCATCGCTCAGCCCACCCGCATGAACTTTGAGCGGGAGCTGGCCAGGGTATGCGAAACCTATGGTATCGGGGTGATTCCCTATAGCCCCCTGGCCGGAGGCTTCCTGACCGGCAAGTACCGACGCGACCAGCCCCTGCCCGAAAGCGTGCGGGCCCAGGGCATCGCCAGCGGACGCTTCACCGAGCAGAACTGGAAAATTCTCGACACGATTCTGGAAATAGCCCATCAACGCGGCGTACACCCGGCCCAGGTCACGCTGTCCTGGCACCTCTCACGCCCCTTCATGACGGCGCCCATCATCGGGGCCAACTCTGTAGGACAACTGCAAGACCTAATGCCTGCGGTTAGTCTGCAACTAAGTGCGGAAGAAGTTGCAACCCTCAACGAAGTATCCAGTTGGCCCCTCTCGCGTACCGAACGGGAGATTTGAGAATTGCCGCCGATAACTGATAGCCCATAGCCAAAGCCTAAATATGGGTGACGTTTGTATGGAAGACGAATGAAGCACGTCTACCACGGTTCGCGCATGCGGGGCATCCAACGCTTCAGCCGCGCCCCAGCACCCACAAGAAGCCCTGGGTCTATGCCGCCAAAGACCCGGTGTTTGCGGCGGTCTTTATCGGGCTGACCAGCAACTTTGTCTTCGACATTCGCCGCCATCCTGAGAAAAAGCTGCCTTATTTGTGTGAGCGGTTCGCAGGAGCCTTGGACGAATCCTATTCAATCGAGCGCAACAGCGGCTCGCTCTACGTGCTTTCGGGCGACGGATTTATAAAGGGTCAAACCCAGTGCGCCGAGGCAGTGGTGTGCGCCGAGACGGTGGTTCCGCTGGAAGAACAACCCCTCGATGATGTGAAGGCTTACCTGCTGGGTTTGGAACGCCAAGGCCGGCTACTCATTGACCGCTACCCGAACCGGGGAGACTGGTTGCCCGCCGACGACTCAGACTTGGTAGAGATTGCGGCGAAGTGGACGCAAGATTTTGGTGAGCGAATCCTCGAGCAGTTCAAAAAATACCACCCACACCTGCTGGATCGGATGTTGGAGAAGCTGAACAGCCGGGACTGACGCTGTGCTGGTTGGATTGGCCCACCGATTTCTGAAGTAGGGTATTGCGGTGCTACGAAACGACCGTACCCTTGGCTATGAGCTTTTGGCCAGCGCTACTCAAACTGCCAGATAGCGCTCGACCAGGATGGCCCGGTGGTACAGCTCGTGCCCGGCCATGATGTAGGCCAAGGCCCGCACGCTGATCTTGTGGCCGCTGGCGACGCCAACGCGGCCCCAGGCTTCGGGCGGCATGGCCCGGAACATCAATACATTCGCATGGCGCAGGTGGGTGAACTCGTCCAGCAGGTCGGCCAGGGCGCGGCGGTCGAAATCGGCCTGGTTCACATAGTCGTCTTGTTCGAAGCCGGGGAGAGGCTGCTGCTCGCCTCTGGAAATGGCCAGTGCGCGGAAGGCAAAAATCCGCTCCACGTCAATCATGTGCCCTACCACCTGCTTCACGCTCCACTTGCCCGCAGCATAGCGGAAGGAAGCCTGGGCCTCGGTGAGCGGGGCTAGCAGGGTCAACGTCTCATTGATCTGACCCGCTAGGATTTCCACCACATCGCCCTCGGGTACCAGCGAGATATAGCGACCATAGTAGGCAAAGTATTCCTCGGGTGTGGGGCGTTGAGTCGTCATGAGGGTATTGTATAGAAGCATGCATGTTCACGTCCTCTTCCATTCGGTCTATGCCGCGGTGGCGCTGTTTGGGCCAAGGAGTGGTGAGCGATTGGGCCGAGACGCTGGCACGGTTGGACTACAGGGCCACGGTGGTTCGAGCGACTTCCTTGTGGAATATTGACCCCGATTCGCTCGAGCTGGTCAACCACGGCATCAACGTGGTGTTTCGCGGCAAAGCCAAGGGGCGAAGGGTCTACCTGCGCTTCACCCACTTCGATCTGCGCGACCATAAATGTTTGGCCCTGCCGATTGATTTTTTTGCACCATGCAATTGCTTCGAGTGCGCAGGTGAGCGCGCCCCTTTTGTCCGCCCACAACCAGTTTATCGAAGAGCTTTGGCAAGGCCAAGATTTGTTTTTGGCAACTGCAATTTCGGGGGTTCCGGGTCAGCCGATTGTCCCCAGCGAGGCCAACGCGACTTTGTTGCACGAGTGGGGCTACGCGCTAGGGCTGTTGCATGCCGCTGCCGAGACCTACATCCACAAGCCCGACACCGACTTCCAGCACTGGGAGCAGCAGTGGGTCAATATCCGACCCTACATCGAATCCGATCCCGCAATTCTCGCCGAGTACCAGGCCATCACAGCGTGGACGAAAGCCTTGCCCAGAGTGGATTTTGGTTTGTGCCATTCCGATTTTCGTGCGGCCAACCGCTTATGGGACGGCGAGCGAGTCTGGATCATAGATTTTGACGAGCCCACGTACTGCTGGTTCCCCTACGATATGGCCCGCGCCCTGATGGAGTTCTCCGACCTCAAGCTGGAAAAGCGCTGGCAGGCTATGGAGTGGTTTCTGGAGGGCTACAGCGCGGCCAGACCCTTCGACCCCGACCTAGTGCTCGAGATGGGCTGGTTTGTGCGGTTACGAACGCTACTGATGTATGCCTGGGGGTTTGTGGATGGCACAGGCATGACCCAACTCGACAGCGGCATGGGCTCGGGCAATTACCGCGAGCGGATTCTGAGCCCACTGGTTTGGTAAGCCAGCCCATGCAGCCACTCCGTTGGAGTGTTCCGTATAGATCAACGGGAGGTATGGTATGAAGCAATATGGGTTGATGGTGGGTATAGCGATGGGGATTTGGGCCGTCGCACAGGGCTTGAACGGTCTTCCGGCAGCCTACGCTGGCTTCGCTAGGTGGGAGAAGGTGGTGGGCCAGAACCTGCCTACCGGCGGCCCCCATGCGGGCCAGGCCAAAGCGGTCTATGCCAATCCTGCGGCTGCAAAGGAGTGGAAGTCGGGCAAGAGCCTTCCAGTAGGAAGCATCGTGGTCAAGACGGCGGGCTCTGCTGGCGCTCCTACCCTGATTGCTACCATGGAAAAGCGCCCAAATGGCTGGTATTACGAGGAGTATTTTCCCGAGGGGGGCAAGTACGTACTCAAATTCGGCGGCCCCAATGGACAGCAACTCTGTGTGGGCTGTCATACGCATTTCGGCAGTATCGTTCACTTCGGCAAGCCTAAACGATACTACCGAAATGCTTTTCTACTCCCTTCGGTCGGCTTGAATCCTTCGCCTCTGACTGCGCAGGGCGGTGAAGGATTCAAGCGGAAACGGTATCATAGAGGTGCACAGAACAAAGACTTTTTGTTTACCCGCCCCTAACAAAAGAAGTAAGCCGGGCTGGATACAGTAGCAAACTTGTTTTGGAAGCGTATGATCCTTATCGCGGTTTTCGCTATTTTTGCCGCTGACGAAAACGAGAATGCGTCTGCGCCCAGAAGCATGTTGCGCACCCAAGCGTGGGCCGGGCGCGGCCACGGGTGCTTGAGTTCGAGTTACGTAGCGGCAAAAAATAAGTTTGGAACAGCGCTTTTCCTTAAGGAGATAGTGGTATTTTTTTTGAAAACCGCTCTAGCTCCGGACTGTCGCCGTTGCTTGTGGTTTTTATCGGTTGCTTGCTGGTCGCACAGCAGTCTGGGTAGGCAGTCGATAGTTGTGATTATCAGGTGCGTCATCGGTGGCAGCAGTAATGATTCGGCCCGAGCGCAGGCGGGTGCCCTCTCCTACCAACCACACCGCGCCCCAGGGACGGTAGGTGCTGGTCAGGGTATCTTTGCTAATTTTGCCGTTATCGAACCGAATGGTGCGATAAACGTTCACGGTAGCACCTTCCGCTGCCCAATCTACCTGTTGGAAACTTTGCCGGGGGAGTTGCGGGCTAACAATATAGCGAGTGGGGGGCGCTGGAGTGCGGCTTAGGGTGACTGGATTGCTCCAGCTCACACTGCGGTCTTTAGTGCCGAACATACGAAAGGTGATGCTGTTACGGCCCACACTGCTCTGGATCAGGATGTTACCTGGGGTGTCGTTTTTGAATTTGAGGTCGAGTTGAGGGAGGAATACTGCCGCATCGAGGCCTGTGGGCAGGTAGTAGCGCACCTGATAGCTGTGCGGCCGGCGTTGCACGATGGGCAGGCCTGAAAAGTAGGCCGAGCGGAAAAGGGTGGTCGAGACCTGGCACATCCCCCCACCCACCCCTTCAACAGTTTGTTCACCGGAGATCACAAAAGCTTTTTTGAAGCCAGTACGCTCCGAAACCTCTCCCATTACCTTGGCAAAAGAAAAGGTCTCCCCTGGAGCAATAATCGCACCGTTGAGGCGACTGGCCCCCAGCGCAATGTTGAAGCGACGCTCGTAGGAAGAACCGCCAAAGTAGGTGGTGGCTTCGGCCAGCAATTGGCGAATGCCTTGCTTGTAGTAGTACTGCGCTCCCCGGTTGGAAAGGGTATGGGATACTGGCAGCACAAACTCGTCCTGCCCAGCCTTAACAGCCTCGAGGTAGCGCTTTTTGGCCTCGCCGATGTTGAAACTGTGGCCCATCTGATCCACCAGCACCCAGTCCTTCAGGCTCTGGTCAAATATCCACTGGGCCGCACGGGGCGGACGGGTGGCTTTGGCTAGCAAGCCCTCGATCTGCCCCACACCGCCGATTTTGACACGCTGCGGGACGCCGATCGTGACGATCTGCCCTTTTTCGATGCGGTTCTCGAGGGCATAGTAAATGCCATCTGGCCCAGCTAGGGCAGCAGAAATCCATAAAAAAACAAAGAGGGCTATTGTCCTCATATACCTAATTTAAACCAATTCTGTGTAAAAGATGTGGTATTTTGCCTATCCAAGTTAATGAGCCTAGACAAAAAAGGGCCTGGGCACCGCCCAAAGCAAAAACGGACCGTCATAGGGTGGGCCTTTTTGGCAAGGGTTCATATCCTACTGTCCTCGAGCATGCCGTATTATCCAGTGTTCCAACACCTCGGCATAGTGCTCGGAGGACAAGCGCGGTTGGTCGTACAACCCCGCCTGTAGGCGCTGCCGCTGGGCCTCGAACAAAATCACCGCCGCCGCCACCGAGACATTCAGGCTCTGCACCATGCCCATCATGGGAATAATCACATGGGCATCGGATAGCTCAGCGGCTTCCGGCGATACCCCCCATTTCTCGGTGCCCAGCAGGATGCAGGTAGGGCGGGTGTAGTCGGCTTGGCGGTAGTCCATCGCCCGCTCGGAAAAATGCGCCGCCAGCACCTGGAACCCCTGCGATTTCAGGTGGGCAAAAGCCGAGGCCGTGTCGGGGTGAATCTGTAGCCCCACCCACTTGGCCGCCGAACCGGAGGTTTCGTTGAAGGTTTTGCCTTTCAAGGCCAGGCTCTCGGCTTCCTCGAGGTCGGGAATTCCGTACCTGGCCGGGATGGCGTGGGCTTGCAGTACCCCCACCGCGTCGCAAGAGCGCAGGATGGCCGAAAAATTGTGTGGTTTGTGTACCCGCTCCATCAGCACCGTCAGGTCGGGCTGACGTTTGTCCAATACCGCACGAATTTTGGCGAGGCGTTCGGGCGTCACAAAGAACCATTGTACGTAGAGAGACCCAAATCCGTCGATCATGGGAAAATATCTGTATGAAAGCCATTGTCGTAGAGCAAAACGGCCCACCTGAAAACCTGCTGTACCAAGAGATTGCCGATCCCAGCCCCAAAGCGGGGGAAGTCTTGGTGCGTACCACCCTCACCAGCCTCAACTACGCCGACGTGCAGGCCCGGCGCGGCGGTTACGATGCCGGCTCCCAACCCCCTTTTATTCCTGGTTTGGACGCGGTTGGGGTGGTAGAGGCATTGGGCGAAGGGGTGAGCGGCCTGAGCATAGGTCAGCGGGTTGTGGTGTTTTCAGCGGGCGGCTCCTACGCCGAAAAAATAGTTGCCAGGGCTGCCCTGGCCTATCCGATTCCCGATGCCCTTTCGGACGAAGCAGTTTCGGGTCTGACTGTCCTGGTTACGGCTTACAACATCCTCACCTGGGCTGGGCGGTTGCAAAAGGGTGAAGCTGTGCTGGTACATGCCGCAGCCGGTGGGGTGGGCAGTACCGCCGTTCAGATGGCCAAATCGCTAGGTGCAAGTCGGGTTTTTGGAACCGTGAGCAGCCAGGCCAAGGCCGATTTTGTGCGCAGACTAGGAGCAGATGAGGTTATTGCCTATGAAGGGTTTGCAGAGCAGGTGTTGGAGTTGACCCAAAAAACCGGGGTTGATCTGATCCTCGATTCCGTTGCGGGTGAAGTATTTAGCGAGGGGATGAAATGCCTGGCCCCATTTGGACGCCTAGTGGTGTTTGGACACGCCAGTGGGCAGGCTGGTACCTTCGATACCCGGCTCCTGCATCGCCAGACCAAAGCGGTAATTGGCTACAGCAGTGGACACTACCGGCGCGAGCGCCCCGAGGCACTTAGACCTACCGTTGAGGCCGTGTTCCAACTGCTGCAAGCGGGTGAAATCAAGCTGGAGATTGGGGCGAGATTCAAGCTAGGAGAAGCCAGTAAAGCCCACGCCTTGATGGAAAGTCGGCAGAGCATGGGGAAAATTCTGCTCGACTGCTCCTAAACTTCCACCAAGGGCAATTCCCACACATACCCAGTACAACGGTTTTGGTGATACTGGGCTATCGCACTCTTCACAGACGTTGCCCCCATCCGGGAGGCCACTGTGCTGTGCAAGACAAAGCAATCAAGTTGTGAGCGGCTCAATAATTGTGAAGAGCGCTCTACACTGCACAGCCTGCGGCGTAATTGTGGGAACCGTGAAAGGGTTAGTGGCTTCATCGTCGAGCTAGCCCAGCATATTGGTGTGCATTGTCCATCCTAACTATGCTAGCAGCGCTTCCCACCTTTATGCCCTCGTAGGGCAGTAGGTGTTGCCGGGTCGTGTACGGCATCCTTCTATCCAGTGAAGGCACGGTACGCGCCCTGCCGATAACGGTACATCGGGAGTGTAAACTACCCCGTACAGCTCGAGGTTTCACGGCACGAAGTACTCGAAGCAAACTTTTGCAGCAAGCTCTCGTAGGAAATGCTGTAGACCCTGAACCCTCGAGCTCCATCAGGCCCCATACTTTTGCAGCTTGCCCGCGTGCGCCAGAAGCAAGGGCATTAGCTCCACCCCGCGCAGATAGCCCAGACTGCCCTTGGCGGCTTCGTCCTCTGTAAAGCGTTGGGCTGGGTCGTTGCGCAGCAGGGGCGCATGTAGCAGCAGCGGTACCGGATGCCAGGAGTGGGCTTTTATGATGCTGGGGGTGGAGTGGTCGCCGGTGATGGCCAGCACATCCGGTTTGAGGGCCAATAGATCAGGGAGGAGGTGATCAAAAATCTCGACCTTGTGGGCTTTTTCGGCAAAATTGCCGTCCTCACCCGTGCTGTCGGTTTTCTTGAAGTGCAAATAGAAGAAGTCGTAGTTATCCCAATGTTCCTGCAATGCCTTAACTTTGCCCTCCGGGGCGTCTTCCACCCCCTCCACCAGCAGCACGTCCATGCCCACCAGGCTGGCCACCCCCTTGTACATTGGATAGCTGGCTACGCAAGCAGCACTCACCTTATAGACCTGGGACATGCGGGGAAATTTGGGCTTTTCTGAAATTCCCCGGAACAGCGCTCCATTGATTTGCGGCTCATCCCCTAGCACTTCCTGGATGCGGGCCGTGAGCGCATTGAGTACGCTGGCGGTTTTGGCGCTGGCGGTATCGCCTGCATCGTGGGCATGGGATTTGAGTGGAGCCACGCCGGTTTTCTGGGGGTCGGTATCGCTGACTTTTTCGCCCAGATCGGCCCCACGCAAAATCACCACAAAGCGGTGCTCGGACTCGGTGTAGAAGGTCACATGGATGCCGTTAATCTCGTGGATAGCCGCTTTGAGCTTGCTGACCACACGAATATTTTCTGCATCGCTGGGCCGACCCGCCCGGCGATCCTTGACCAGCCCGGCAGCGTCCAGGGTAGCAAAGTTGCCGCGCACCGCCACGTCGCCGTCTTTGAAGTCGGCCCCAATCCCGATGGCCGAGAGGGCCCCGCGCCCCACCAGGTACTTGAAGGGGTCGTAGCCAAAGAGCGAGAGGTGGCCGGGGCCGGAGCCGGGGGCCAGACCGGGGTAGACCGGGGTCAGGAGCCCCAGGGCGCTCTTTTGCGCCAGGGCATCCAGGTTGGGGGTATGCGCTGCGGCCAGCTCGGTGGGGCCGCCGGGGGTCTGGGGCAGGCCGCCTACGCCGTCCAGCACAACCAGGAGAATCTTGGTGGGGGTTTTTTGCGATAGCTCTGTGAGGATGGGGAGCAGATCCATGCGCCCATTCTACCGAGGAAGCAACAATGAATGGGTCAGGCTCATGGTAAATAGGGCTCTCAGTAAAAGATGGGTGGCCGGCTCGACATCCACTCCTCGGGCAGCAGGCTGTACATGTAAAAATCCCAGGGCTCCCCCCGGATCCAGCGCCAGCGACGCAAAAGCCCCTCGCGCTGGAAGCCCAGTTTTTCCAGCGCCCGCTGCGAGCGGGGGTTATGCACGTGGGCAATGGCCTGGATGCGGCGCAGGTCCCAGGGCCCAAAGGCAAAGTCGAAGAGCACCACCTTGGCCTCGGTGTTGATGCCAAGGCCCCAGTAGGGCCGCCCCAGCCAGGTCTCGGTCTCACCCAGCTTGTTGGGCAAGTCCAGGTGCAGCCCGATCACCCCCGCAGGCCGCCCCTCGGCCTCGATGATGAAAAAACCCTCCTTGGCCTGTAGATGCCCCAGGTACTGGTAGGTTTCGTCGGGGCTTTGGTGGGGGTTCCAGTAGACAAACGGGGCCATCTCGGGGTCGGACATCAGCGCGAACAGCGCCTCGGTGTCCTCGAGCCGCGGGGGGCGGAGCAGAATGCGGGGACCGCGCAGTTCCATGTGGCTCTAGCATACGAAAAAAGACCCGCCGAAGCGGGTCTTGGGGTTGCCAGGTTCCTCACGGACGGTCAATGGTGATGACCGGCGAGGTCCAGCTCTCCCAGTCGGCGGGGTTGCTGATCCTGCCGGTGGGCTTGAGCACCCGCAGTTGCAGCCTGTACTGTCCATCGGGCACAGCCTGGAACTCACTGGGCACCGGAATCTTGTTGCCGTAGACGTCTTCTTTGGCGTACTTGGTGATGCGGGTACCGTCCCAGGGGATGGCAAAGAAGCCGGTGGCGCTGGAGTTGCGCGGGATGTACTCGCCGTAGTCGGCCCGGCTGTACTTGGGATGAATGGGGGCGTTGGTGGCCGCGTTCAGAATGACCATCTCGTAGACCTGGGCCCCGTGCTCGAAGTGGGCCAGCACCACCGGTACATCGTTGCCCTGCAGGGTGAAGGTGCCACCGCTGGGGAGCACGTCGTAGCCGGTGCCGGCGGCGTTGAGTTTGCCGAGCAGGGGGAAGCCGATGCTGGTGGGGGTCAGAATCTGCACGGCCTGGTAGCCGCCCTGCATCCCCACGTAGGGCACGTTCATCATGATGCCCGCGCCCACCGGCTGCAGCAGGACATAGCCGCCAAACAGGCCCTTGCTGGGCAGGCCCGCCGGTGGGGTGATGGTGACCGTCAGCACAGCCTCACCCCGGGCCGGTAAGGTGATCTGGGTGTGGCTAAAGCTCACCGTGGCTGGGGCAATGGCAAAGCTGGGGCTGTAGATGCTGCCGAAGGCCGAGGGGCCGGGCAGGTGGACGGGCTGGTAGATAAGGGGCACGTTGCTGCGGTTCTTGAGCACCAGCCGCTCGGTGTGGGCGCCAGCCTTCTCGGCGAAGGAGATGGCCGAGGGGGTCACGGTAACCCGGTTCTGCACCGCCGCCACAATGTCAATCATCCCCGCGCCCTCGCGGTAGCTGGTTTCGGGCAGGCCGGAGCTCGGTGCCAGGGCGAATAGCTTGGGCATGGCGGTGTTTTGCAGGTACTTGCGCACCTCGCTGGGTTTTTGCGGGCCCCAGAAGGCGGGGTTGCCCTCCAGCAGCAGCGCCACCGCGCCGGCCACGTGCGGGGCCGACATCGAGGTGCCGCTCAGGATGGCGTAGCCGCCCTGCTCCAGTGGAACTGCCGAGCGGATCAGACCGCCGGGAGCGCCCAGGTCGGGCCTGAGCTTCAAATCCTGGCTCAGACCCCAGGAGCTAAAGCTGGAGATCAGGTTGCCAGTGGGGTTGCTGACCTGGGTGGTGTCGGGCGTCCAGGTGAGGGTGGTGGGGCTGGTCAGGCCGCGCAGGGCCAGGCCGTCGGCCTGGGAGATGCTGATGCCGAACTTGCCGGCCACACCGGCCACGCCACCGCCGGCAAACAGACCCGGGGCGTTGTTGTGGATGATCACACCCACCGCTCCAGCGGCCACAGCCTTCTGGTACTTCTCGTTAAAGGTGCAGACCCCGCGCTCCATCAGAGCCACCTTGCCGTTGGGGTCGGCCAGCAAGGTATCGGCGTTGCAGCCCCGGCCCACCCAGACCACCTCGGCGCTGGTGCCGCTGGTGGGGGGTGCTTCGGCCCCGCCCAGCACCAGGTAGCCCAGCGGGGCCCCGGTGGCATTCACGATGGCCTGCTGGGCGTTGACCGCGATATTGTCGAAGGAGGCCACACTCAACACGCCCTCGGTGGCGGCGGGGTCGCCGGTGGCGAAGAGGCCCAGGTTGCCGTTGTTGCCGGCGGAGGCCACCACCACGGTGCCGCGCTTGACCATCTTGGTGATGGCCTTGCCCAGCACGCTCCAGCCGAAGGGGGAGCCCAGGCTCATATTGACCACGTCCATGCCGGCGGTCTCGGCCCGCTCGAGCGCGGCCAGGACCACGTCATCGCCGGTGGAGCCCTCACAACCAAACACTTTGTAGGCGCCGAATTGAACCCCTGGGGCCACACCGGTAATCTGGCTGTCCTTACCGCCCACAATCCCGGCCACATGGGTACCGTGGCCGTCGCAGTCGTCGGGGTTGGGGTCGGGTACGGGGGTGGACTTCGCGGGGTCGGAGGCGTCGTAGGCGTCGCCCACGAAGTCGTAGCCATCCACAATCCGGCCCGCAAAAGCGGGGTGCTGCAGATCAATGCCCGAGTCAATGACGCCCACCTTGACCCCCCGCCCGGTCAGGCCCAGGTCGTTTTGGGCGATGTCGGCCCCGGTCTGGGTGATGGCGCTGGCCAGATCGGGGTTGGCCGCTTCACGCGGGGGGAGTTTGTAGGTACCGATGGGATAAACCCCTTCCACGCCCGGCAGGGTGTAGAGCAGCTTGTGGTTGTTGCCCGGTACTTCTACAGAAAAGCCGTTGAAAAGCTGGGTGTAGGCAAACTGAATCTTGACCCCGGCGGCCTGAGCAGCCTGGCGGAAGGCGGCGTGCTGGGCCTGGATGCTCTGCAGGCTGATGCCGTCGCTCACCGCCCCCCCGGAGAGCTCCACAAACCAGCGGGTAGGGGTTTCGTCCACCATCTGGCCGGCCGGCGCCGGGGGTAGGGAGGCGATGACCTCGAGGCTGGGCTTGCTGCTCCTGGGGCCCCCACAGGCTGCCAGTAGAGCAGCCACTCCGATTAGTAAAAGTAGCTTACGCACACGAACTCCTTTTGGACTGTCACAAACGCAGTTTTGATGGCCTATTTACAACTGATTAGAGCCGTAAGACCGAAAATTGGTTGACCTATTTACCCCCTTTCTGAGACCTCTGTGTGAAGGCATCTGCAATCGTATCGCTTCTAGTGCAGATAGTGGGTAAACTGATACAGTTACTTAGACGTTTCATCAAGACTGGATTCGTTACATCTTAAATTTTCCTTCCCGGCGCTGGAGGATTTGGCATCGGCTATGATGGGTCGGTATGGCGAAGGACAAAGGCCTCATTCCGCAATCGCAAGATTTCAACGAATGGTACAACGAGGTGGTGCTCAAAGCCGATCTGGTGGACTACGGCCCGGTGCGCGGCACCATGGTGGTCAAGCCCTACGGCTTTGCCCTGTGGGAAAACATCCAGCACGAACTGGATCGGATGTTCAAGGAGACCGGCCACCAAAACACCTATTTCCCCCTGTTCATTCCCATCAGCTTTTTGCAAAAAGAAGCCGAGCACGTCGAAGGCTTTGCCCCCGAACTGGCCGTGGTGACCCAGGCCGGCGGCGAAACCCTGGAAGAGCCCCTGGCGGTGCGCCCGACCTCCGAGACCATCATCGGGCACATGTGGGCCAAGTGGATCCGCACCTACCGCGACCTGCCGCAACTGTTGAACCAGTGGAACAGCGTAGTGCGTTGGGAACTGCGAACCAAACTATTCCTGCGCACCACCGAGTTTTTGTGGCAGGAGGGCCACACCGCCCACGCCACCCAGGAAGAGGCTGAGGAAGAGACCCGGCGCATGTCGGGTGTGTATGCCGCGGTGCTGCGCGACTGGTGCGCCATTCCGGGCTGGGAAGGCCCCAAGACCGAGTCGGAGAAGTTTGCCGGGGCGGTCTACTCGATTAGCTACGAGGCCATGATGCGCGACGGCAAGGCCCTGCAGTCGTGCACCTCGCACTACCTGGGCCAGAACTTCGCTAGGGCCTTCGATATCCAGTTTCAGGACAAAGACCAGCAGAACAAGTACGTACACACCACCTCCTGGGGCTTCACCACCCGGGTGGTGGGGGCCATCGTGATGACCCACGGCGACGATAAGGGCCTTATCCTGCCACCTCGGCTGGCGCCGATTCAGGTGGTGATTGTGCCGATTTACAAGGCCGATACCCACGAGGCCGTGATGCCCGCCGTGACCCAACTGGCCGACCGCCTCAAGGCCGCGGGTATCCGGGTTTTCCTCGATGACCGCGACCAGTACAGCCCTGGCTACAAGTTCAACGAGTGGGAGCTGAAGGGCGTGCCGCTGCGCCTCGAGCTGGGCCCGCGCGATGTGGAGGCCGGAACCGCGGTGCTGGCCAGCCGCCTGGGGGGCAAGGAAACCGTGCAGATTTCCGAGCTGCTGGGCCTGCTGCCGGCCCGGCTCGAGCAGTTCCAGCGCGACCTGTACCAGCGGGCGCTGGAGTTCCGCGACGCTCACACCTGGGCAGTGGACAGCTACGAAGCGTTCAAAGAAAAGGTCGAACAGGGCTTCGTGAAGGCCTTCCACTGTGGCGAAAAAGAGTGCGAAAAGCAGATCAAGGCCGAGACCACCGCCACCACCCGCTGCATCCCCTACGACGAGCCCGAGGCCCACGGAAGCTGCATCCGCTGCGGCAAGCCCAGCGCTTACGGCAAGCGGATTCTGTTCGCCAAGGCCTACTGAGCGATGCCGAAAACGTTGAAGGCTACCAGCCCAAAGCCGAAGGCCAAAGCGCAGGGCTCGAGCGGGAGGGAATCGCTCAAAGCCAAAAAGCAACGGGCCGCGCGAATTCTGGCGGTCATGGAGCAGCTCTACCCACAGGCCGCCACCGAGCTGCAGCACCGCAACCCCTTTGAGCTGCTAATTGCCACGGTGCTCTCGGCCCAGGCCACCGATGCCTCGGTGAACAAGGCCACCCCGGCCCTCTTCCGGCGCTACCCCGATGCGTTGGCCCTGGCCCAGGCCACGCCCGAAGAGGTGGAGCCCTACATCAAAACCATCGGCCTGTACCGCTCCAAGGCCAGGAATATCGTGCTGCTGGCCCGCCGCCTGGTGGAGCAGCACGGGGGGGAGGTGTCGGCGGACAAGGCCAAGCTGCGCGCGCTGCCGGGGGTGGGCTGGAAGACCGCCACGGTGGTGCTGGGGGCGGCCTTTGGGGTGCCGGGCATTGCGGTGGACACCCACCTGACCCGCCTGGCTGCCCGGCTGGGTTTATCGGCCCAGAAAGACCCCGAGAAAATCGGGGGTGACCTCGAGCGCCTCTTCCCCAAGGAGAAGTGGGTGTTTGTGCACCACGCCCTGATTCTTTTTGGACGTTATCGTTGCGTGGCCCGCAAACCGCTGTGTGAAGGCTGTCCGATTTATGCAGAGTGCATCAGCAAAGGAGCCTGGTAATACCGGTTCCGCTTGACCCCTGGCTCGAGGGCAAGGCAGTTTTGCTTCTTCCTGAACCTTCCGTAATGATTCGGTAACTGGCTTACGATACCCCTTGGCTAAGGGGGTGGTATGACCAAAGCACAGGGGCGCTGGGAGCACTTTTATCATCAGGCCGATATTGGGGTGCGGGGCATCGGCCCGACCCTGGATGAAGCCTTTGAGCAGGCGGGCCTGGCCCTCACCGCCGTTGTGACCAACCCCGCCCAGGTGCGGGCCATCCAGCCCATCGAGATCGAGTGCGAAGCCCCGCGGGCCTCGCTCTTGCTAGTGGACTTTCTCAACCGGCTGGTCTACGAGATGGCGACCCGGCGGATGCTTTTCAGCCAGTTCGAGGTGCACCTAAGCCCACCCGACCTGGGAGGCGCCCTGAGTCTGCACGCCCTGGCCTGGGGGGAGCCGGTGGACCCCGCGCGGCACCAGCCCGCGGTGGAGGTCAAGGGGGCTACCTACTGCGAGCTCGAGGTCCGGCAAAACCCCGCGGGCGAATGGGTGGTGCAGTGTGTGGTGGACGTTTGAAGGAGGCCCCTATGGATATATCCCGCCTGGTTCAAAAATCCGAGTTTGAGTGGTGGCTCGAGGCCACCCCGCCCATGCGGGTTCCCAGCATCCTGTATGCCAGTGAAGCCCTGCTGCGCGAGATGGACGACAAGGTGCTGGAGCAGATCGCCAACGTGGCCAGCCTGCCCGGCATCGTGCAGGCCGCCTATGCCATGCCCGATGCCCACTGGGGCTATGGCTTTCCCATTGGGGGAGTGGCAGCCTTCCGCGAAGAGGACGGCGTGGTCTCGGCGGGTGGGGTGGGCTTCGACATCTCCTGCGGGGTGCGGACGCTGCACACCGGCCTGACCGTTGCCGACATCGAGCCCATCAAGGACAACCTGGCCCAGGGGCTCTTTCGCCACGTGCCGGCGGGGGTCGGCAGCGTGGGCAAAATTCACCTCGAGCCCGCCGAGCTGGACGAGATGCTGCAAGGTGGGGCCGCCTGGGCCGTAGCAAGGGGCTACGGAAAGCCCGAGGATCTGGAATACATCGAGGAGCATGGCCGCATGGAGGGGGCCCAGCCCGAACGGGTCTCCGAGCAGGCCAAGCGGCGGCAGGCCGACGAGATGGGCACCCTGGGCTCCGGCAACCACTACCTCGAGGTGCAGCAGGTAACCGAGGTGTACGACCCCGCGGTAGCCCGGGTCTTTGGGGTGGCGGTGGGCGATGTGCTGGTGAGCATCCACAGCGGCTCGAGGGGGCTGGGCCACCAGGTGGCCACCGATTACAGCAAGCGGATGATCGAGGCCGCCCATAAGTACGGCCTCGAGCTGCGCGACCTCGAGCTGGCCTGCGCCCCCATCCAGTCCGAGGAGGGCCAGGCCTACCTGGGGGCCATGCGGGCCGCCATCAACTGCGCCCTGGCCAACCGGCAGATTCTGACCCACCTGGCCCGCGAGGCCTTCGCCTACCTGCTACCCCAGGCCGACCTGCGCCTGATTTACGACGTCTCCCACAACACCGCCAAGCTCGAGACGCACCTCATCCACGGCAAGCTGGAGCGGTTGTACGTGCACCGTAAAGGGGCCACGCGGGCCCTTGGCCCCGGCCACCCGGCCCTCCCCGAGGCCTACCGGGCCGTCGGGCAGCCGGTGCTGATTGGCGGCACCATGGGCACCGCTTCATACATCCTGGTGGGCACCCAGGAGGGCGAGGCCCGGTCGCTCAGTTCGTCCTGCCACGGGGCCGGGCGGGCCCTGAGCCGCCACCAGGCCCTCAAGCAGTGGCACGGGAAGGAGGTCATCCGCGAGCTGGCCCAGCGGGGCATCATCGTGCGCAGCCCCTCGCCCCGCGGGGTGGCGGAGGAAGCCCCCGGCGCGTACAAAGACGTCTCGGCGGTGGTAGACGCCGCCCACGCCGCCGGCCTCTCGCGCAAGGTAGCGAGGCTCGAGCCGCTCATCTGCATCAAAGGGTAAAAATCTTTTGGACAGAGCAGGCTTTTAATACCGGTTCCGCTTGAATCCTTCACCTTTGGGTGTAATCAAAGGTGAAGGATTCAAGCCGACCGAAGGGAGTAGGAGTATATTCCGGCAGTGTCGTTTAGACTCTCAAAAGTGAACGATACTGCGAAAATGCGTATAATAAGAAGTCCTTTTGAGTTATTCTCTTAATATTCCCCGGCCACCTGTGGAATAGGGTGTAGCCCTGGGTAAGCGCTGGCTGGGTTAAATGGTGTTTTAGTCGGAGTTCTAACCGGGGGCGGCGCTGATGTTGGGCCAGTTGCATGGCTCCACTAGTATTGAAGATTTCTTATAAAAGCCTCTGGTTCAACCCAAAGTGAAATACCGAGCCTAGCTTTATAGGCCCGGTATATTGAAGAAAAGCTCTCGGGTTACGGCAGGTTTTTCAACCACTGCCGGTACTGCTCAATCTCGCGGCTCTGTACGTCAATCACGCCCTGGCAGAAGCGTTTGAGTTCGGCCCTGGCCGCCTTTTGCAAGCACAGCCTGGACATATCCACGGCATCCTGGTGGTGGGGAATCATGCCCTCTAAGAAGGCCCGGTCGGGTGAGCTGCTGTGCCCCGGCATCATGCCCATCATGGCGGTGTCCATCATGGCCTGCATGTCCGCGCGCATCATGGTCATGTAGCGCTGGCTGGGGGCTACGCTGTACCAGCTTCTAAGCCAGCCGGTAAGCTGGGTGATTTCCTTGTTCTGTACCGCGATAATTTCCTGGGCTGCCTTGCGGATGCGGGCGTCTTTGGAAACCTTCAGGATGGCCTGGGCCATCTCCACCGCCCCTTTGTGGTGGTCAATCATCATGGACATATAGGCGATGTCGAAGTCGCGCCCCTGGAGCTTTTGTAGCTCGGCCATGGACTGCATCCCCATCCCCCCATGGCCGGTGTGATCCATCTGGGCAAAGCCCAACCCCAAAAGAACAATAACCATCCACATCCTATGCAACATATATCCTCCCTTTATTGCGGCTTGCCGAACTTTTCTCATCCTTCTACCTGCAAAACCCCCATCATGCCACGATCTTCGTGCTCGACGATATGACAGTGGTACACCGTGGTGCCAACAAAGTCGCGAAAGGGGATGGCAATGCGCACCACGTCATTTTTCTTTAGGTTGACGGTGTCCTTCCAGGCCCGGTAAGGCTGGGGCCTACCGTTGATCGAGAGCACCTGGAATGGGTAGGTGTGTAGGTGGAAAGGGTGATCCATGTCGGTTTTATTAACCAGCTCCCAAACCTCGAGGGTGCCCCGCCGGGCTCGTACATCAACCCGGCTTGGATCGAACATCTGGCCGTTGATAAAAAATTCAGCCTGCATCATACGCTCGCCCAGCTCAAAGCGGCGGGTGGCCACCACCTTGGTAAGGTCGAGTCGCTCAACCGTGGCCAAGGAAGTAGGTAGAGGCAGTGGCTTGGGGTTGGGTGGAGCAACAATGGTCAGGAGGGTCTCGAGGCGGCTTGGCCCCATCCCCATCATCATACCCTGATGATTCATCATCCCCATCCCACCACCGTGCATCATCATCGCACCCCGGTCGTAGGGCAGGGCCTGTAGGCGGAAGCTGCCTGCACGGGTTAAGCGTACTAGCACCTCGGCCCGCTCACCCGGGGCCAGCAAGAGTTCGGGAAGCTCCACCGGCTTCTCGATAAAACCGCCATCGGTGGCAATCAGGTAAAGGGGGTGGTTTTCTAGGGCCAGCCGATAGTAGCGGGCGTTGCTGGCATTCAAAATGCGCAATCGCAAAGTTCCCCGCTGGGCCCGCAAGATCGGGCGAATTGCAGCGTTGACGGTCAGTAGGTCACCCTCCTTGCCGTTCATCCAGTCCATCGGGGTGAAGGGGGCAATGCGGCTGCCGGAAAAAGCGAAGTCCTTTAGAACCAGTACGTGCTCTTCGGCCCCTTTTAGTTCGGGCATGGCGTCCACGGGGCCCTCCACCACAATGAGACCAAGCAACCCCGCATACAACTGCTCGGCCACCCTCCCGTGGATATGGGGATGGTACCAGTACGTGCCCGCCGAACCTTTGGGAACCGTGAACTCGTACATACGGCTCTGACCAGGCTGAATCTGGGCTAGGGGATCGTCTACCTCGGGCGATACGTGCAGTCCGTGCAGGTGGAGGTTGGTTACCTGGGCCAGGTGGTTGGTGAAGTGAAGCCGCACCGTCTCCCCTTCCCGGAGTCGCAGGGTTGACCCCGGTAAGCCCCCGTAGGTCAGTAGGGTTACGGGCTTGCCGCCTATGGTTAGATTGCTCTCCCTGGCAGCAAGGCTGGCTTCAACCAAGCCTACTTCAGGTCGCCTCACTGAAAGCAACCGGGGCTCGGGGAAGGCCGGGGTTCCCTGGGCCAGGCCGGGCCAGTGGGCTCCTACCAGGGCACTGCCCAGGCCAGCGCCCAGCAGTCTGATGGTGTTGCGTCGGGTTATCTTCATTTTGGAACTCCCCGGGCTTGTAGAAGCATGTGGGGTTATCTATCGCTTCCAACCCCATTGTGGGGAGGGAGCGTTAAGGCTTTGTAAAGCCTTTGGCCTTGGGCAGGGTAAACCAGAAGCAACTCCCCTTGCCCACCTCACTCTCGAGGCCCATCTGCCCGCCCATGGCTTCAACCAGCCCCTTGGCAATAGTGAGACCTACCCCACTGCCCCCTGTGTGGCGGCTACGGGCAGGGTCTACCCGATAGAAACGTTCGAAAATACGGGCCTGGTGCTCAAGCGGGATCCCCACGCCGGTATCGCACACACCAATACGCACCTGGTGCATCTGAAGGCTGGCGCTGAGCACGACTTCCCCACCGGAAGGGGTGTAGCGCAAGGCGTTGGAAAGCAGGTTGGAAAGCACCTGTTGTAAGCGCAATGGGTCGGCCCACAACGCAGTAGAAGAAGGAAGGGGCTTTAGCTTTAGGGCCACACCACGGGCCTCAAAGGCCGTCGCAAAACGCTCGTATGCCTCCTGGAAGGCAGCTTCTACAGGGATGGCCTGAGGGTGCAGCTCCACCGCCTGGGCCTCGATGCGGGACACCAGGGCCAGGTCGTCGATCAGACGGCTCAGGGAACGTACCTCGCGTTCGATATAAATAGCTGCTTGTTCGGGCGGCAAAACCCCGTCTGCTAGGGCCTCGCTGTAGCCCTGCAGTGCGCTCAGGGGGGTACGCAGCTCATGGGCCACGCTACCCAGCAATTCCGTGCGGTGCTGCTCGACTTTTTCCAGGGCCTCGGTCATTCGGTTGAAGTCCTGGGCCAGCGAGGCCAGCTCGTCGTTGCCCCGAACTTTTAGGCGGTTTTGATACTGGCCCAAGGCGATCGCCCGGCTCCCCTGTGCAAGCTGGCGCACGCTTTGGCTGATGCGCCTCGAGGCCAGTCCAGCCATAAGGCCTGCCAGCAACCCAGCCAGAGGAAGCGAGGCCAACCAGGCCGTGGTCAGCGTAGAGCGCAACCCTCGCTCGAGGTCGCTGCGCAGCTCCAAGCTCTGGCTGCCCATCAGAACCATCATCTGCTCGATATGGTTGCGGTAAAACTGGGGTGCAAGCCACTCGGCAAAGGCCAGCAGGGCCAGCAAGGCCACCAGGGCCACCAGCCAGTGGGTAATGAACAGGCGTACAAACATCATTCTCCCCGAAAGCGGTAGCCCACGCCGCGCACCGTCTCGATATACAGGGGGTTCTCTGCATCTTCCCCTAGCTTTTTACGCAAGCCTGCCACATGCACATCCACCACCCGATCTACCCCGGGAAAATCGCTCCCCCATACCCGCTCGAGCAGGCGTTCGCGGCTCCACACCAGCCCCGGATGCTGGGCCAGCGTCAGCAGCAGGTCAAACTCCAGCTTGGACAGGTTGAGGGCTTGCCCTTTCAAAAGGGCTTCACGCTGGCGGGGCAGCAAGGTGAGATCGCCAAATACCAGCTCCTGTTTGAGGCCGCTACGGCGTAATAGGGCCCGCACTCGAGCCACCACCTCACGTGGGCTAAAAGGTTTGGTGACGTAGTCATCCGCACCGAGCTCGAGGCCCTGGATGCGTTCGGTTTCTTCACCTCGAGCCGTCAGCATCAGCAAGGGCAGCTCGGGGTAGTCCCGGCGCAACTCCTGGGCTACTTGCCAGCCTGTAAGCTGGGGCAGCATCAAGTCCAAAATCACCACATCAGCTTGGGGAAGGAGTTGCAGGGCCTCGAGTCCATTGGTGGCCTCCAACACCTCACAGCCCTCTTGCCGCAAATACACCCCCAGCACCTCACGAATGGCGGGGTCATCGTCTACGAGCAAAACCCGGGCCATACCTCTATTCTGGGCCAGACTTGGTTAAGCTTCTGTAAAGAAACTGCGTCATGATGCGCCGGTTTCCTTGGTGAGCTTCCAAGGCCGGGAGCCCACCCCCAGCAGCAGGGCGTTCAGCGTCACGATTACGGTGGAAGCGCTCATCAAGAGCGCCGCCCACTCGGGCCGCAACAGGATATCGTAGCTGTTGTAGAGCACCCCTGCCGCGATGGGGATGGCCAGAAGGTTGTAGATCGCTGCCCAGAAGAGGTTTTGCTTGATCTTGCCACGCACCTTGCGGGCCAGTTGGATGGCCTTGGCCACGTCAGCGGGGTCGTTTTTTACCAGCACCACCTCGGCAGACTCCACCGCCACATCCGTTCCTGCCCCGATGGCGATGCCTGCGTCGGCCTGGGCCAGTGCAGGGGCGTCGTTGACCCCATCGCCCACCATCGCCACCTTACGCCCCTGGGCCTGTAATTCCCTAATCTTGGCGGCCTTGTCCTCCGGTAGCACTTCGGCGATCACCGTATCTATGCCAATCTGTCGAGCCACAGCCTCGGCGGTGCGGCGGTTGTCTCCGGTGAGCATCACCGTCTCGATGCCCAGCGCATGGAGCAGCCTGACCGCTCGCTTGGCCGATTCGCGCACGGTGTCGGCCACCGCTACCACCCCAGCAGCCCGGCCGTCCACCGCTACAAACATAGCCGTCTTGCCATCAGCCGAAAGCCGGGCTGCGTGTTCCTCGAGCGCCTCCACTGCCACCTTTTCCCGCTCCATTAACTTCTTGTTGCCAATGAGCGCCCTTTGCCCATTCACCTTCGCCGCCACCCCGTGACCTGGCACCGAGTCGAATTCCTCCGGCTGGTTCAGGGTCAGGCCCTGATCACGGGCCGCCCGCACGATGGCCTCGGCCAGGGGGTGCTGCGAGGGCAGGTCGGCTGAGGCCGCCAGGCGCAGCAGTTCCTGCTCCACCATGCCCCCAGCAGCGATCAGGTCAGTGAGGGCCGGTCTGCCCTCGGTAAGGGTGCCGGTCTTGTCAAAGACCACCGTGTCGAGGGCCGCGGTGGCCTCGAGCGCCGTCGCGTTCTTGAACAGCACGCCCCCCCGGGCCGCCACCCCCACCCCCACCGTGATCGCGGTGGGGGTCGCCAGGGCCAGCGCGTCGGGGCAGGCGATTACAATGACCGAGACACCCACAGTGAGGGCGAAGATCAGCCCCTGCGCGGCAAAGAAGTACCAGAACACGAAGGTCAGCAGACCCGACCCTAAAGCGATGAACACCAAATACTTCCCGGCAAGGTCAGCCAGGCGCTGGGCCGGAGCCTTGGAAGCCTGGGCGTTCTGCACCATCTGCACGATGCGAGCAAGGGCGGTGTCGGCCCCTACCGCCGTGGCCTCGAAGGTGAAGGCCCCGGTCTGGTTGACGCTCCCCCCGATCACTTTGGAGCCGGGAACCTTGGCCACGGGAATGGGTTCACCGCTGATCATGGACTCGTCAACGTAGCTCTGACCTGAGCGCACCACCCCGTCCACCGGGATCCGGTCGCCAGGTCTGACCATAACCTCATCCCCCACCACCACCTGCTCGAGCGGGATTTCCACCTCCTGCCCCCCCCGCAGAACCCGGGCTGTGGCCGGAGCCAGTCTCAGCAGGGCCTCCACCGCTCGTCCGGTGGCGAAGCGCGAACGCATCTCCATCCAGTGCCCAGCCAGGCTGAAGGTGGTGAGCATCGCGGCGGCCTCGTAGAACACCTCGCTTTCAAAGAGGAAGGTGGCTGCCACCGAGAAAGTCCAGGAAACCAGAATGCCCGTGGCGATGAGGGTCATCATATTGGCCTCGCCGCGCCGCAGGGCTCGCCAGGCCGCACGTATGAAGGGCCAGCCACCCCACCACACCACGGGGGTGCTCAGCAGGAAACCCCACAGCCCCATGGAAATGCCAAAGGGTGGCATCTCGGGGAAACCCAGTGATCCGCCGATGGGTGAAAAGATCACGATGGGCAGGGTCAACAAAAGTGAGACCACAAAGCGCCGCAGCATGTCAGCTACCATCGCCGCCCCATGCCCGGCATGTGCGTCGTGCGCTGGCATGGCCACCTGGTCGTGGGCTTTGGCTGGAGCAGTACGGTGTGCGTGGGGTTCTGCTACAACCCCATGGGCTGGGTGGTGGGGATGGGGG
The DNA here is from genome assembly GCF_037443965.1 of Meiothermus sp. Classification (GTDB taxonomy): domain Bacteria; phylum Deinococcota; class Deinococci; order Deinococcales; family Thermaceae; genus Meiothermus. Next base: position 50,656 of record NZ_JBBINI010000003.1, on the reverse strand, counting down.
TGTGCGGGTCGCTGCTCATCCGAGCCGACCCTGGGATGGCCGGGCTGGCAGACCGAGGCCGCACATTCCTGGCAGGCGCAGCTATAGCCGCCCCGTTCGAGCCGCTCGCGCAAGTCCTGGGCGCTGATTTGTCCAGGATCGAAACTGATGTGCGCTAGGGCGCGGGTACGGTCGAGATGGACGCTGCTAACACCGGGCAGCCGGGCCAGGTGGCGTTCTAAGTCGGCTTGCTCGGAAGCGTCGTGGCAGTTTTTGAGGCTGAGCTCGAGAATCGCTTCGGGCAGGTGGGGGCTGTGGTCTCTTTTCGACATGACTGAATCTCGTTGGGAGTTGGGAGTTTCTCTTTACTCCATCCCACCTGGGGTGGGGTATTGGCTTAGCTTAGCTCTGCGGCTTACAAGTCACCAACACCCCGCTCGCGCCTATGTGCGCGGGATTCAAAGCTGCAGTGCCTCGGCAATTGCCGCGATCAACTCTTCTTTGCGCTCGTAAGAAGGCCGCAGGAAGACCAGCGTGGCGTTGGTCCAGTCCTGCACGGCGGCGATTTCGGTATCGTCGGGCAGCTTGAGGTGGGGATAGGCCCCGTACTCGACGTACATGTCGAAGCGCTCAGCCACAGCCTCGAGCGCCAGCACCTTGGGCAAGTCGAAGCGGACGACAAAGGGCAGAAGAAAAGCAGGCTTGCCGCAACTGCCGCCCAGCCCTACCATCGGGAAGCCCGCAAGGCTGGGGGTTTGGTACTTGCGCGCGCAGCGCTCGAGAAAGGCCTCACGGTCGCGCACAAGGTTCTTGCTGGCTTTGAGGCTGGCAACATACTGGCCCAGTGAAGTTTCAGTGATTTCCACGGTTTCTCCTCGAATCAAAGTCCTAGCCAGCCACACCTATCCACTACTCGCCCAAGAAGACCCCGTGCCAAGTGTGGATCCAGACCTCGCCGGTATAGGCGCTCACCGAGAGCATACCCTCGATCTCCTTGCGGCCAAAGTCAAAGGTGTAGTAGCCGCTGAAAGCCTGGCCCTCCATGACCCTGGCTCCTGGCAGGTAGCCCTTGAGAAACTGTTCGGCCAGCCTCTGTGCGGCAGCCTTGTCGTAGCGCACAGCTACAGAAGGCTGGCCTTGCATCATGCCCATGCCCCGGCGGGTGTTCCACATCATGTTGGGGGCCGGGCTCGAGGTAGACGTTGCCGGTGTAGCGGTCGGCCAGAATCTCCACCAGCCCGTTCCCCTTGGCATCAACTACCTGGGCATAGTAGTTTTCGCTGAAGCTCATGAAGTCCTTAAGCCTGGCCTCAGAACCGAAGCGTTTAGCGAAGGACTCAAGGCGAACCCTGGCTTCGGCTGGGGGAATGGGCTGGGCTTGGGCGGGGTAAACGCTCATCATCCCCATTCCTCCACCCATCATCCCATCCATCATGCCAGAGCCGTATCCGTAGCCGTGCATCGGGCCTCCATAGCCCGGAATGCCCCACAGGCCCTGGGCAAGGGCTACCCCTACCAAAACCAGGCCTATGATTGCCACCCAGAGCATCTCATGTCGCATGTCAAACCGCCTCACCCGTTCAGCTCGTGCTTCATGCGCTCGAAGGTCTCCTTATCGATCTCCCCTCTAGCGTAGCGTTCCCGCAGGATCTCCAGGGCGCGGTCTCTTCCCTCGCTCGAGGCTAGGCGGGAGAAAGCCCGCGCCAGGAGGTAGACCAGTAGCACCAGGATAGCTAGTTGAATCAGCATACCCAGCCAACCCCAGCCGCCCATCATGCCATAGCCATAAGGCCACCAGTGCATCATCTTCCAACCTCCTTTCTCACCATAGGGGGGTGTTGTTAAGCTGGTATAAAGCACTCGAGTAGACGTTAGGCGCTTCAGCAAGGCCTTTATTCCATTCCCCGCGCCAACTTTCCTATCGTCGCTTGTTCACCCGGCCCAAAGGGCGGCCTGAAAGCGTGCAGGCGTAGCGCGTTGGACAGCACAAACAGCGAGGAGAGGCCCATGGCCGCCCCGGCCAGCAAAGGCGAGAGCAGCCAGCCCGTCAAGGGGTACAGGGCCCCGGCGGCCACCGGGATCAGGAGCACGTTGTAGGCGAAGGCCCAGAACAGGTTGAGCTGGATGTTGCGCGGGGTAGCCCTCGAGCGCTAAGGGTCTCCATAGTGTTTTTGCAATATCCTGCTTGCAACGCCCGAAGGGAATTGCGCCCGGTGCGTTGCTGCGGCAGCCAAGCTTTCTAGCCAGACCTATGTGACACATCGGGGCGGCCCACGGGTGCTTAGGTTTCGAGTTTTCTGGCGATAAAAAACGAGTCCTGTACAGTTTTGACTTTCGAGGACGGTTGGGTTCTTTCCGAGAACCGCTCTAGTCCTCCCAGCGCCGGACCTTCTGCGGCAGCCTGCGCCAGCGGTTGGGGCGGAACCGGGCCTCCAGACGCCGCCAGCCATAGGCCAGCGCCCCCACCACGCCCGCGCCCACTGCCAGCACCCACAAGGTGGTGAGGAGCCAGAACACCAGAAGCAGGCCCACCGTTCCGGCCAGAACCAGCAGAAGCACCCCCAGGGGGCCGCGCGGAAGATTGAAGTTGAACTGTCTCACGTATTAAGGATAGGGCAAAAGCCATGAGGCAAATGATGAGACCGCTGCAATTGGGATGTTTAACGAATTGCTGTGTGATTTTTGGCCTTACCTTCCCTTGTGGTGGCCTATAATGCCCCTTGTATGCCAGGTTCCGACAGCCTCCCGATGGTGTTTGCTGCGGCCTTGACCGACCCAGGTCGCAAGCGTGCCCTCAACGAGGATGCGGTTAACCAACTCGTTACCCACTATGGCGGTATTTTCATTGTGGCCGACGGGATGGGAGGCCATCGAACCGGCGAAGTGGCCTCGCAGATGGCGGTCAGCCAGATTGTGGAGGTGCTCAAGCGCAGCGAACCCTCGCCCCAGGGGCTATTGGAAGCCTATGAGGCCGCCAACGAGGCCATATACCTGGCCGGACAAAAGCCAGAGTCGCGCGGGATGGGCACTACCTGTACGGCCCTTTGGCTGGACATGCCCTATGCCCTGATTGCCCATGTGGGCGACTCGAGGGCCTATCTTTTGCGCGATGGTGGGCTCATACAACTGACCCAGGACCACTCCTGGGTGGCCGACCGGGTGCGCCAGGGCCTTCTAACCGAGGAGGAAGCCCGCAACCACCGCTGGCGCAACGTGATCACCAATGCCCTGGGCTCCTTCCCCAATGCGCGGGTGGATCTGGTAGGTCTCAAGGTCAAACCCGGCGATGTGTTTTTGCTGTGCTCCGACGGCCTGAGCGGGGTGCTGGAGGACAAGGTGCTCTCCGAGATGATCCTCACCAACCCGCCCGAACCGGCCGTAGCCAAACTGGTGAAGCTGGCCAACGACTGGGGTGGCCCCGACAACATCAGCGCAGTGGTGGTCACGATTGGCAGCCAGGTTCAAGAAAGCCCCAAACCCTACGCCCTCCCGCTGGATGCCAACGACGGCCAGCCGGTGCACCTGCAAAGCGGCACCGACCCCGAGGTGCTCACCACCCAAATTGCCGAACCTCAGAAGAAACCCACCTTCTGGCAGCGCTGGGGCAGTGTGATACTGCTCTTGCTGTGGTTTGGTCTGCTGGGCTTTGTGTTGTTCAACCAGCTTGGCAGCGGGGGAATCCCCTAGTACGAACGCTGGATGACCCGGAGGCCCTGGCCCTCGAGCCAGCCCACCAGCCATTCCACAGCCGCCCGCACCCCGGCTGTGCTGAGGGGAGCCCCAAAGCGGCCGATGCCTACGTACAGGCCGTGGGCGCTGGGACGGGCTTCCAGTAACACGTCTTGGATGAGGTCTTCTTCCTCGAGGTGGGTGTGAAAGTAGTAACCGCCCTCGGGGCCAAGGGCGCGGGTGGCCTCGAGCAGCACCGCCGTGCCGCCCTCGAAGCGAACCACGGTTTTCTCGAAGTGCTTGAGATCGGGTAGCGTACCAGACAGCAAAGCGTGGGGCATGGGATACCTCGGTAGGGGGGGCCAGGGGGTGGGGTCTTCGGCGGTTTTGCGAAAGACCGCGTGGTAGAACGGGCGGCCCTGCGCTTTCCACTTGAGGGCATACTTGGTGGTGAGGTGAAAATCGGGTGGAGGGGGGGTCTTTAGTTCGAAAAGCCCGCTGGCCAGGCCCTCGGCCTGGGCAAACCTCCAGTATTCCTCGTGGTCGGTGGTGAGCAGCAGCTCGCCTCCCTCAGCCAGCCGCGTCGAAAGGCGGCGAAAGAAGCTCTGCTGCAAAAGGCGGTTTTCCTGGTGCTTGGACTTGGGCCAGGGGTCGGGGAAGTTCACATAAACCCGTCTCAGGCTGCGGGGGGCTACCAGGTTCCGCAGGGCAAATCCTGCGGTGCCGTGGTAGACCTGTACGTTGCCGATGCCCTCGCGCCGAAAGCGCTTGAGCGCCCGGGCCACCGAACCTGCCGAGATTTCCACCCCCAGAATCTGCCACTCAGGGTACAGGCGGGCAATCTGGGCGGTAAAACGCCCGTCGCCAAAGCCCACCTCGAGCACCTGGGGCGGCTGGGGCAGGGGGAAATCGGTTGTACCGATGCGAATGAGCACGGGGGGTCATTATAACGTTGAATGTTCAACGGTGAAATAAACATCGTTGGGAACGCTCTCTAGCGATTAGAAAGCCCTTTTATTGACCCGGTTCTTCAGCTTTTTTGTCCCTTGACCCGGATGGTAGACTTTAGCCAGCTATGGTGGATGTGGGCCTCGAGCAAGCTTTTGCCAAGGTGCGGGCATTCCTGGAGGGTGACTTCGAGCACCCCGGTCTGACCCTCTACGATCTGCAGAACCTGGTGGGCTACAGCAGCCGCCTCAAAGTGGATGGCCCCCTCTCCTATACCATGCCCCCCGAGCCAGCCCTGAGCGGGGTGGCGGCGGTACGGCTGTACTACTACCCAAAAGACCCCGAGGTCAACCTGATCGTCGAAATTGAGGACAAGGCCCGCAAGCGCCACCTGCGCCACTTCAAGTGGAACGGCATCTCCTGGACGGCCCCCCGCGGCCTCAAGTCCGACCTGACCGCTACCCGCGAGGTGTTGCCTTCCATCGAGGAAGTGGGGGGCGACTTCTTCCTGGGCTACGCCACCGAAGAAGCCAAGGAACTGGCCGAGGCCATCCGGCGCGGCGAGGCCGCGGGGGCCAAATACATGCTCTGTACCCGCGACAACACCCGCATCTTCTACGCTCCTACCAGTTCGCCCCCTACCGTTCCCTGCCCGCGTTGCGGCAATACCAACATGATCTTCAAAACCCTCACCCTGGCCACCCCCGAAGACCGTATCGAGGCCATTTTGCGCGAGCAGCGGGCCTTGCGCACTGCGCTGGAGGATTTGCTGCTGTACCTCAAGCGCAAACTGGGGCCGTGATCATTGTGCGCTTTTCCAAAACGTAGGCAGTCTGCGTCAGGTTTTTGAAATGCCCAAAAACTCATTAAGCACGGTGTTTATCTTGGTTTTATTTGCCATTTGATAAAAGTTTTTTATACACTGTAAAAAACAAACTTCCTTACGTTTTGCCCGCAAAAAATCTGCTGTAATGTAAGGTCGAAAGCAAAGCTGCGGGTGGAGGGTCAAGCGTCAAGGGATCTAAAACAGAACACCCCATCCATGCCACAACCGCAGGCCAAGTGGCCCATAAAGGAGCGCCGAATGGTTGAAGACCGCGAACTAATCGCTGCCCGTGCAGGGCTATCTGCCGAAGAGCAGATCAAGCTGGAAGATCTAGAAAACCAGGAGTGGCGCGAGAGCCTCGAGTACGTCCTGCGCACCGCCGGGCGCGACCGGGTAGCCCAGCTCATGGAGATGCTCGAGAACTACGCCTACCGCCACGGGGTGGTCATCCACGACAAGGTCAACACCCCCTACGTCAATAGCATCTCGCTCGAGAACCAGCCGCCCTATCCGGGTGATATGGAGCTGGAGCAGCGCATCGCCAACATCCTGCGCTGGAACACCATTGCCATCGTGCAGCAGGCCAATAAAAAGGCCGATGGCATCGGCGGCCATATCTCCACCTATGCCAGCATCGCCGAATTAATGGAGATGGGCTTCAACCACTTTTTCCGGGGCCAGGACTCTCCCGACCACGACAAGGTGTTCTACCAGGGGCATATGTCGCCGGGGGTGTATGGCCGCTCGTTTTTGGAGGGCCGTTTCAGCGCCGACGACCTGGGCAAGTTCCGTCGTGAGCTGCTGGACGGGCCGGGGCGCGGCCTTTCCAGCTACCCCCACCCCTGGCTGATGCCCGACTACTGGGAGTTCCCCACCGTCAGCATGGGCCTGGGGCCCCTGCAAGCCATCTACCAGGCCCGCTTTATGCGCTACCTGGAAGATCGGGGCCTCAAACCCAAGTCCGATGCCAAGGTCTGGGCTTTCTTGGGCGACGGTGAGCAAGACGAGGTCGAGACCCTGGGCGGGCTGCGGGTAGCGGCCTACGAAGAACTCGACAACCTGATCTTTGTCATTAATGCCAATTTGCAGCGCCTGGATGGGCCGGTGCGGGGCAACTCCAAGGTGATCCAAGAGCTCGAGAGCATCTACCGGGGTAACGGCTGGAACGTCATCAAGGTGGTCTGGGGTAGTGCCTGGGACGAACTTTTTGCCAAAGACACCGACGGGATCTTGCTCGAGCGCATGGAGCAATTGGTGGACGGCGAGAGCCAGCGCTATGCGGCCTATGGTGGCAAGGAACTGCGCGAGAAGTTCTTCAACACCCCCGCCCTCAAAAAACTGATCGAGGGCCTGAGCGACGAAGACCTCGACCAACTCACCCGCTCGAGGGGTGGGCACGACAAGGCCAAAATCTACGCCGCTTACAAGGCCGCTGTGGAACACCGGGGCTCGCCCACCGTGATCATCGCCCGCAGCATCAAGGGCTATGGCCTCGGCCCCACCGCCCAGGCCAAGAACGTGGCCCACCAGGTCAAGAAGCTGACCCTGGACGATTTGCGGGAGGCGCGGGACTTCCTGGGGATTCCCATCCCCGACGAAGACCTGGAGAAGACCCCCTTCTACCACCCCGGCAAGGATTCGCCGGAGGTCAGGTACATGCTCGAGCGCCGCAAAGCCCTGGGCGGCCTAATCCCCGAGCGGCGGGTGCGCGAGTACCGGCTCAAAACCCCCGACCTGGCCTTCTTCGAGGAGTTCCTGGCGGGCTCTGGTGGGCGCGAAATCTCCACCACTATGGCCTTCGTGCGGATGCTGACCAAGCTGGTGCGCCACCCCGAGGTGGGCAAGTACATCGTGCCCATCGTGCCCGACGAGGCCCGCACCTTTGGCATGGAGGGCGTGATCAGCTCGGTGGGCATCTACTCGCCCAAGGGCCAGCTCTACACCCCGGTGGACGCTGGTACCGTGACCGTCTACCGCGAGTCCGAGACCGGCCAACTGCTGCAAGAGGGCATCAACGAGGCTGGGGCCATGTGCAGCTTCATCGCCGCCGGAACCGCCTATGCCCACCATGGCATCCCCACCATCCCCTTCTACATCTACTACTCGATGTTTGGCCTTCAGCGGGTGGGCGACCTGGTCTGGGCGGCGGGCGATCAGCGCACCAAGGGCTTTTTGCTGGGGGCTACCGCCGGCCGCACCACCCTAAACGGCGAGGGTCTGCAACACGAAGACGGCCACAGCCACGTGCAGGCCCTGCCGGTGCCCAACATGCCCGCCTACGACCCGGCCTTCGCCTACGAACTGGCGGTAATCTTGCAAGACGGCATGCAGCGCATGTATCAGGACGGTGAGGACATCTTCTACTACATCACCCTGATGAACGAGAACTATGCCCAGCCGGCCATGCCCGAACCACGCGAGGAAACCCGCCAGGGCATCCTGAAGGGCCTGTACCTGTTCAAAAAGTCTGAACTCAAAAAGCCCAAGGCGCGGGTGCAGTTGCTGGGCAGTGGCACCATTCTGAACGAGGTCATCAAAGCAGGGGAGTTGTTGGAGAAAGACTACAGCATTGCTGCCGATATCTGGAGCGTGACCAGCTACAAGGCCCTCTACTACGAGGCCCTCGAGACCGCCCGCACCAACCGTCTCAACCCCGGTGCAAAGGCCAAATTGCCCTATGTGGCCCAGTGCCTCAACGCTAGCGAAGGCCCCATCGTGGCAGCTTCGGACTACATGAAGGTGTTGCCCGATTCGGTATCGGGCTACCTCAATCGGCCCATCCACAGCCTTGGCACCGACGGTTTCGGGCGCTCCGAGACCCGCGAGGCCCTGCGCGACTTCTTCGAAGTGGATGCCAAGCACGTGGTGGTAGCGGCTCTGTCGGCGCTGCGTGGCGAGGGCAAGGTTAACGTCAACACCCTCACCGAAGCCATCAAGAAGTTCGGCATTGACCCTAAGCGGGAGCATCCACACAAACGCTAAAAGTTGTTTGTCCAAAGCCTTTACCTATGGGTTGTTGGTGCGACATACGGGAGCAAACATGGCTGAATTGAAACTACCCGATCTGGGCGATAACGTAGCCTCCGCTGTGGTGGTGGGGGTGTTGATCAAGGAAGGCGATACCATTGCGGCAGGGCAGCCGGTGTTGGAGCTCGAAACCGACAAGGCTGTGATGGAGGCCCCTGCTTCTGAAGGCGGTACGGTTTCCAAGGTTTTGGTCAAACCAGGCGACGAGGTGAAAAGCGGACAGGTAATTGCGGTGCTGGGGGATGCCGCGCCCAGCGCAGAGAAGCAGGAACCCAAAGAGAAGCAGAAACGCAAAGAGGAAGAGGCTGCACCGGCCTCTGCCCCGACCCCGGCGCCTGCGGCCACCCCATCCGCTCCCGCAGCCACACCCAGGCCTCCGGTTTCGGCGGCACCGGCGGGCCAGCGCAGGCTGATTCCGGCGGCCCCCAGCGTGCGCAGGCTGGCCAGGGAGATGGGCATCAACCTGGTGGAGGTGGTGGGCAGCGGCCCGGCCTACCGCATCTCGGAAAACGACCTCAAGCGTTTTGCAGGTGGGGAAGCTCCGGTGGCCCCAGCGCCACAGCTCCTCAGCACCCCCGCGCCTGCCCTGCCCGACTTTAGCAAGTTTGGGCCGGTGCGCCGCGAGGCCATGTCGGGGGTTCGCCGGGCCACTGTGCGTAGCATGGCCCAGGCCTGGAGCACCATTCCCATGGTCACCCAGTTCGACAAGGCCGACATCACCGAGATGGAGGCCCTGCGCAAGCGGATGGCCCCCAGGGCCGAGCAACGGGGGGCCAAGGTCACCATGACCGCCATCCTGCTTAAAATTGCCGCGGCGGCCCTCAAGCAGTTCCCCAAGTTCAACGCCTCGATTGATACGGCGAGCAACGAAATCATCTACAAGGACTACATCCATATCGGCGTGGCGGTAGACACCCCCACGGGCCTGCTGGTGCCGGTGGTGCGCGACGTGGACAAGAAGGGGGTGATTGCCCTGGCCAAAGAGCTGGGCGAGATTGCCGCCAAGGCCCGCGAGCGCAAGCTAACCCCGGAGGAGATGCAAGGGGCTACCTTTACCATCTCCAACCTGGGCGGTATTGGCGGTACTGGCTTTACCCCCATTGTCAACTGGCCCGAGGTGGCCATTATGGGTGTCTCGCGCAGCAGCATGGAGCCGGTGTGGAACGCCGAAAAGGGCGTGTTTGAACCCAGGAACATCATGCCCTTCTCGCTCTCCTACGACCACCGTCTGATTGATGGGGCTGACGCGGCCCGCTTCTGCCGCTTTGTGGCCGAGCTGCTAGAAGATCCCTTTTTGCTGGGGTTTGAGGGCTAACCTTTAGCTTTTCGCGGTTTTATACCGTTTCCGCCTGAATCCTTCACCGTTGGACGCAGTTAGAGGTGAAGGATTCAAGCCGACCGAAGGGAGTAGAAAAGCATTTCGGTAGTATCGTTTAGACTTGCCAAAGTGAACGATACTGCCGAAATGCGTATTATCTGGGTTGGAGGGTCGGCTGGGCTGGTTGCAGCCGACCCTCCCTGCATTAACCTGTTCGACTAGGAAGGGCGGTGGATGTGCTCGAGCACCCTCTGCACCACCCCATCCAGGTCGAGGTGGCTGGTGTCCAAGATAATGGCATCCTTGGCTGGGGCGCTCTGGCGCTTATCGGCCTCGTCGCGCCGAATGATTTCGGCCAGCACCGTGTCGAAGGCGGCGCCCCGCTCGGGCACGCGGCGCTGGGCCCGTACCTCGGGGTTGGCGGTGAGGTAGAACTTGTAGCGGGCCTGGGGAAACACCGTGCTGCCCATATCGCGCCCATCCACCACAAAAGGGGGTGGAATCTGGCGCAGCACCTGGTTGACGTACTCGCGGATGGCCGGGCGCACCGCTACCGCCGAGACCCTCTGGTCGACCTCGAGGCTGTGCAAGGCCTTGCTCACCTCGTGACCGTCCAGAAAAACCAGGTTCTGGGTGGGGGTGGGCTGGAGCTCGAGGCGGTGTTTCGCCAAGCGCGTCTCTATCTCCTCGGCAGAAACGTTCTCGAGCAAGCATATCAGGGCCACTGCCCGGTACAGCAGACCGCTGGAGAGGTAGGGAATGCCCAGACGCTGGGCCACCAGTTTGGCCACGCTGGTTTTGCCCGAGGCGGAGGGGCCATCTATGGTAATGATCTCGTTCATGGGTGATGGACTGGACGGGATGATGTAGAGGCTATACCTGGCCAGCCAGGCGATCCAGATCCTGCCAGAAGCTCGGGAAGCTGATGCTGGCCCACTCGGCGTCCTGCACCGTGACCCCTTTAGGCAGGCCACACACCGCAAAGGCCATGGCGATGCGGTGGTCGTGGAAGGGCTCAACCAGGCCGCCCCCCGCCACGCTGCCGCCGCGAATCCGCAGCCAGTCGGGGCCTACCTCGACCGGCACCCCCAGGTTTTGCAGGTTTTTGGCGATGGCCGCCACCCGGTCGGACTCCTTGACCCGCAGTTCCTCGAGGCCCGGAATATGGGTTTCGCCCTCGGCCCAGGCCGCCGCCGCCGCCAGGATGGGCACCTCGTCCACCATCAGCGGGATGAGCTGGGGGTTTACCGCTACACCCCGGAGCTGGGAGGAGCGGGCCCGGATCCAGCCCACCGGCTCGCCGTCCTGCCCTTCGGTCACTTCCCAGCTCAGGTCGGCCCCCATCTCTTTGAGCACCGCCAGCAGCCCGGTGCGGGTGGGGTTGAGGCCCACGCCCTCCAAGGTAACCTCGGAATCGGGGGTGATCAGGGCGGCCACGATAAAAAAGGCCGCGCTGCTGAAATCGCCGGGTACGGTCAGGTCTTTGGCGGCGAAGGGCTCGGCCCGGCGGGTGCGAATCAGGCGGCCTTCTACCTCGATGGGCAGGCCGTAGTGCCTGAAGACCCGCTCGGTATGATCGCGGGTGGGGGCCGGCCCCACCACCTCGGTATCTTCCTTGGCAAAGAGCCCCGCCAGCAGCAGGGCGCTCTTGACCTGGGCGCTGGCCACCGGTAGCTCATAGTGGATGCCCCGCAGCCCGCCGCCCCGGATGGCCAGGGGGGCCAGTTGGCCGTTCTCACGGCCTTCGATGCGGGCGCCCATCTGCCGCAAGGGGGTGGTCACCCGGCCCATGGGCCGCCGCCGGAGCGAGGCATCGCCGGTAAGCACCGCGAATATCTCCTGCCCCGACAAAAGCCCCGCCACCAGCCGCATCAGGGTACCGGCGTTGCCGCAGTCGAGCACATCGCCGGGTTCTTTGAGCCGCAGACCCACCCCTTTAATGTGAAAATGCCCGTCCTGCTCTGTAATCTCGGCTCCTAGCTGGCGCATCACCTGGGCGGTGGAGAGGGTGTCGCCGGCTTTGAGTGGGTAGTAAAGCGTGCTTTCGCCCTGGGCCAGCGCGCCCAGCATGAGGCCGCGGTGGGTGACCGATTTGTCACCGGGAACCCGGAGGGTGCCCTTGAGGGAGGGGGTAGGGGAGATGAGCCGTTCCATAAGTCCAACCGGGATTATAGCCTGTACATGCAACCTGCCCGAGATCTTGGAGTGTTGATTTTTTCCGCTGCGAGGAGGGGAGTTGGCGAATAGCGTACTCGCTTGGCTGGGTGATTTGCCGTTATAGTGGGGTGTCATGGATGCTGCACACAACGCCCCTGAGCCTCGCTACTGGGAGAAGATTCGAACCGTGGCCGACACCCTGCGCGAGCTCGAGGGCCCCATCATCGTGGTCTCGCACGTAGACCCAGATGGCGACGCCATTGGCTCGTCGCTGGGGCTCTTTCGAGCCCTGCAAGCCCTGGATAAAAATGTGACCTGGATTGCCGACCCCCCGCGTTTCCTGCGCTTTTTGGTGCGGGAAGAGGAGTACAGTGACCCCATCCAGCAGGTGCCGGAGGGGGCCACCCTGGTGGTGCTGGACTCGGCGGAGCCCAGCCGGGTGGCGGGCGCGCCGGTGGAGGGATTTGTGATCAACATTGACCACCACGGCACCAACCCGCGCTTCGGCTACCTTTCGGTGGTAGACCCCTCCAAGGCTGCCACCGCCCAGATTGTCAAAGACCTGATTGACGCACTGGGGGTCACCTGGACGCCCGAGATTGCCACCCCGGTGCTCACCGGCCTGATTACCGACACCGGCAATTTTCGCTTTGCCAACACCACCCCCGAGGTGCTGCACACCGCCGCCGAGCTGGTGGGGTACGGGGTGCGACTGGCCGAGCTGACCGACCGCTTGCAGTGGCGCCCGGTGGGCTACTTCAAGGCCATGGGGGCGGTGCTCTCTACGGTGGGGTTCCACTTTGAGGGGTTGTTGGTGACGGCCCATATGCCCACCGGGATCAATGTGGAAGACTCCGACGATTTTGTAGGCATCATCCGCTACGCCGAGGGCAGCCAGATCGCGGTTTTTTTGCGTGAACGCGAGGAAGGCGTGAAGATCAGCATCCGTAGCCGCGGCGGGGTCTCGGCCCAGGCGGTAGCGGTCAAGCTGGGCGGCGGGGGCCACGTGCCGGCGGCGGGGGCCACCCTGCGTGGCCTGACCCTGGAGGAGGCCTACCCCAGGGTGCTGGCGGCGGTGGAGGAAGAGCTCAGGCGGGCGGGCTACCTATAGCACGGTCCGTCGGGGAAGCTGCCTGTAGACAAAACCTGCCCTGTGCGTAGCGAGGGTTCTGCGCAGGGCCTGCCGATCGCTGGGACAGCCACGGTACCGATGTGGCTGTTCGGGTGTCTTTTTGATCCTGTATTTATCTTGACGATGACCCTTCCAGCCCATACCATTGCATAGAACCTTACCCGCCCAGGGTAAGCAGTTCTTCTATCCAGAGCAGCGGAGGGAACGGCCCGATGAAGCTGCGGCAACCTGCGGGGGCAATCGCCCATTACCGAGAAACCCCCGCGCTTGGTGCCAAATCCGCCCCGGTGTCGCTAGGCACAGCAAAGGCATCAGGGGAAAGATGGAAGAAGGGAAAAAAGCCCTTCTTCGAGCAGGACTGAAGGAGGGTAGATGGATTTTTCCAGTTTGGCTGTTTTGAGTGGGCTTCCCCAACAAGATCCCCATAATGCGGTGGGTGTGCCGATCTACGCGACGGCGGCCTATGGTTTCGCCGATCTGGAGGACGGCGCCCATAAGTTTGCCACCAACCAGGGCTACACCTACACCCGCCTCCAGAACCCCACGGTAGCGGCCCTCGAGGCCCGTCTTACCGCCCTCGAGGGGGCTTTGGGGGCGGTCTGCCTGGCCTCGGGGCAGGCCGCCAGCTTTGCCGGCCTGCTGGCCCTGGTGCGCGCGGGCGATGAGGTGGTGGCCAGCCCCGGTTTGTTTGGCGGTACGGTGGGGCTGTTGAACCAGGTGTTTGGCCTGATGGGGGTGCGGGTGCACTTTGTGGCGCCCGAGGTGGCGGCGGTGCAGGCGGCTTTGAACGAGAAGACCCGGGCGGTTTTTGTGGAGGTGCTGGGCAACCCCTCGCTCGAGCTTCCCGACCTGCAAGGGCTGGCCGGGCTGTGCGAGGCCCACCGGGTGGCCCTGGTGGTGGACAACACCTTTGGCGCGGTGGGGGCCCTGGCCCGCCCCCTGGAGCACGGGGCGCACGTGGTGGTGCACAGCCTGACCAAGTGGGCCAGCGGTCACGGCTCGATTCTGGGCGGGGTGGTGCTCTCGCGGGAAACCACCCTCTGGCAGCATTACCCGCAGTTCACCAGCCCCGATGCCCAGGGCAAGATCCCCTGGGAGCAGTTCGGGGCGCGGTGTTTTCTGGAGCGGGTGCGCCAGTTGGGGCTCTCGCTGGGCGGGATGGTGCTCTCGCCCTTCAACGCCTACTTGCTCTTTCAGGGCCTCGAGACGGTGGCGCTGCGCATCGAGCGGGCCAGCCAGACCGCGCTGGCCCTGGCCCGCTGGCTGCAGGCCCAGCCCCAGGTGGCCTGGGTGCGCTATCCGGGTCTGCCCGGCGACCCGGCCCATCCCCGGGCCACCCAGTGCCTGCGCGGGGGATATGGCAGCATCCTGACCTTTGGCATCCGGGGGGGGATGGAAGGGGCCAGCCGCTTTATGGCCCACCTGAAAATCATCCAGGCGCCCAATGTGGGGGACGCCCGCACCCTGGCCGTGCACCCCTGGACCACCACCCACAGCCGCATCCCTGAGGCGGCCCGCCGTGCAGCGGGGGTGGGCCCGGAGACCATTCGGCTTTCGGTGGGCCTCGAGAGCCCCCAGGATCTCCGGCAGATGCTCCTGGAGGCGCTGGCCGGCGTGGAGCAGGTGGGCCATGAAGATTAGCACCCTGCTGCAAAGCAGCCGGCCAATTTTTTCCTTCGAGTTCTTCCCGCCCAAAACCCCCCAGGGCGAGGCCGCGCTGTTCCGCACCCTGCACGAACTCAAGCCCCTGAGGCCGGCCTTTGTCTCCATCACCTATGGGGCCGGGGGCAGCGAGCGCAACAAGACCGCCGAGTGGGCCGCCCGCATCCAGAAGGAGGTGGGGCTCCTGGCCATGGCCCACCTGACCTGCGTGGGCAGCACCCGCGAGGAACTGCTGGCCCGGCTGCACGATTATGCCCAGGTGGGGGTAGAGAACATCATGGCGCTGCGGGGCGACCCCCCCCAAGGGGCACGGGAATTCCAGCCGGTGGCCGGGGGTTTCCGCTACGCCGCCGAGCTCATTGCCCTGATCCGGGCCGAGTTTGGCGACCGCTTCGCGGTGGCTGGGGGCGGCTACCCCGAAGGGCATCCGGAGGCGGTGAGCCTCGAGGCCGACCTGCACCACCTGAAGCGTAAAGTGGAGGCCGGCCTCGACTTCGTGGTCACCCAGCTTTTCTTCAACAACGCCCTCTACTTTGGCTTCGTGGAGCGGGCCCGCCGCATCGGCATCCAGGTGCCCATTGTGCCGGGCCTGATGCCCATCACCGACCTAGCCCAGGTGCGCCGCTTTATGGATCTGTGCGGGGCCAGCATCCCAGGGCCGCTGCTTTCGCGCCTCGAGCGGGCCCAAAGCCCCGAGGAGGTGATGGAGATTGGGGTCGAGCACGCCACCCGCCAGGCCCAGGAGCTGCTCGAGGCCGGGGTTCCGGGCCTCCACCTCTACACCCTCAACAAATCGCCAGCCACCCGGCGGGTGATGCAAAACCTGCAGATGGTTTTGCGCTAGGGAAGAACACGGCGGGTTTGAATGATCCGTTGCCGAATCAACCTTCTCCCCACGAGCAAACCGCAAAGTGTGGGACGCAGAAGCCGTTCATGCTGCAGTGCAGCCTATTTGCGAACCCCAAAAGAGTAACGCAGACGTAACGCCTTGCGTTCTATGCTAAGAAGTGAAGGAATCTGACCTGGCCAGGGGTGGAACTTCGTATCGGGTTTGGCCCAGAGGCAACTTGGGGTGCAGAGATAGGCGTAAAGGTAGGGTTGTGTATGGCAAAGTCTGGGGTGCTAATCGCAGCGGAAGTGACGCCGCATTCTGGACAGACCCAACAGGCCGCCAGGGCCTTGCAAGAGTTGGGGTTTCGGGTGTTGCATATCGGTTCCACGGTTAGTGTGCAAGCGCCTCAGACGCTCTGGCGCGAGACGTTTGGGGTTCGCTTTACCCGGCAGAACAAGATCGTTCTGAAAGAGACTGGGCTGTCTCGAGCCTATCCCGCCCCGCGCCCCGAAACCCTGCAAATTCCCCCTGCATTGGAAAGCTGCATCGCTTCGATTGCCTTTGTAGAGCCCCCGGAGCTTTTTAGCTGACGGCAGCGGTGTTGTGGCTTTTGCCCGGGGCTCGAGCCACCGGTGAAAAACGAGGTGTATTGGACGGACTACAAAAGGAGGGATGTATGGCCAGCACTAAAACAAAAAGCAGCAGGAAGCGGATTCGTATCGAGCAGGAGAACGTGGTGTTCGAGGCGGTACTACGGCCCGAGGAAGAAGGGCGCTCGCTTTTCGCCCCCGATGCGGTGCTCAGCGCCGAGACCCTGGATGCATACCGCCCCCCGGTGGGAAGTGCCCAGTTGGCGGCGTTGCAGTTGCAGCAATTGGGCTTCAAGGTGCGGCACGTAGGCACGTTCTCAATTAGTGCCGAAGGCCCACGACGCTTGTGGGAGAAGGTGTTCAAAACCAAGGTGGGGGCACGCACCCAGCTCTTGAGCGAGGCCCATCCCGAGATCGGTGAAATCACGTACTGGTCGCACCTGCCCGATACCCCCTTCACCATTCCTGAAGAAATGACCCCGCTGATTGAACGGGCCTACCCGCAGTGGCCGCCCACATTTTTTCAATCGCCGCTGCCGCCCAGGGTGAAATACCACCACTTGCAGGTACCCGGTGATGTGGGGATGATCTGCCGCTCGCCCCTGGTGCACAAACACGGGGTGACCGGAAAAGGGGTGCTGGTGGCGATGCCCGACACCGGCTTCTATAAACATCCTTTCTACGCTTGGCATGGCTACAACTACCAGGCCACGCTGTCTCCGGACGCTATTCGGGTCGAGCGCGATGAGGTAGGGCACGGCACTGCCGAGGCCGCCAACATCTTCGCCAATGCGCCGGATATTGATTTTATTGGGGTTAAGATGGGGGCCAACGCCACCCTGGCCTTCAAAACGGCCTCCGACCTCTATCCGGCGGTGATGACCAACAGCTGGGGCTACGACATTCGCACCGCGCCGCTGCCCAATTTCCTCAAGCCCCTCGAGGCTGCGGTAATTGAAGCGGTGCGAGACCGGGGCATCGTGGTGTGTTTTTCGGCAGGCAACGGACACTTTGGCTTCCCGGCCCAGATGCCAGAAGTGATCGCGGTGGGTGGGGTGTATGCCAAAGCCGCCCTGGTGGGCGACGATTTCGCTATGGAGGCTTCCAACTATGCCAGCAGCTTTGATAGCCCCATCTATCCGGGACGGCACGTGCCGGATGTCTGTGGATTGGTGGGGATGCAGCCCAGGGGCATCTACATCATGTTGCCGGTAGAGCCGGGCTGCCAGATTGATACTGGGCTGGCGGGTGGGGCTTTTCCGAGCGGCGACGAGACGGTAGCCAACGATGGTTGGGCCGTCATCAGTGGAACCAGTGCTTCCTCGCCGCAGGTTGCCGGGGTGTGTGCCTTGCTCAAACAGGTTCAGCCCGGTTTGTCGCCTGGCTTGGTCAAGGCCATTTTGCGGGCTTCGGCGCGGGATGTGAAAACTGGGCAGAGCCAGCAGGGCCAGCCTGCCGGGGAGGGCCATGACGGGGCTACCGGAGCCGGGTTGGTGGATGCCCACGCGGCTTACAAACTGGCCCGCTCGGTGGTGGTATGCGACCTCGAGACCCTTCCACCCCCCCGCTAGCGGAGGGGATCGTTCCTTCAATCGCCTGATGTTACCGTTTCCGCTTGAATCCTTCACCGTCATGCGTAGTCAAAGATGAAGGATTCAAGCCGACCGAAGGGAGTAGAAAAGCATTTCGGCAGTATCGTTTAGACTTATAAAAGTGAACGATACTGCCGGAATGCGTATGAGTGGGCAAACCAGGCTGTTGACGATGCTCTACCGCTCGGTTAATAAGCAGAGGGTGCTGCCCGATACTGCCCCCTCAACATTTTCTCAAGACCTGCTTTCGGTATCCGCTTTATACTGGGACGAAAGCAGGGAGGAGCAATGCGTTTGTTGCGGTTTCTAGGGCGTCTGTTGCTGGTGCTGGTCGGGTTGGTGTTGGTCGGCGGGCTGGGCGGCTGGTTTTGGTTGCGGGCGGCGACCATCCCGCAGCATTCGGGTCGGCTGGCCCTGAAAGGCCTCTCTGCGCCGGTGGAGATGAACCGTACCGCCGAGGGCGTACTGCACATCAAAGCCCAGACCGATGAAGATGCTTTCTTTGCCTTGGGCGTGGCCCACGCCCAGGATCGCCTGTGGCAGATGGAATTCCAGCGCCGGGTGGGGGCCGGGCGGCTTTCCGAGGTGATCGGGAAGGCCACGCTGGAGCAAGACCGCTTCTTGCGCACCTGGGGCTTCTATAAAGCCGCCGAGCAGGCCTATGGGAGCCTATCGCCCTATGCCAAGGCGGCCGTGGATGCCTATGTGGCCGGTATCAACGCCTACCTGTCCACCAACCCGCCGCTGCCGCTCGAGTTCCGCCTGCTGGGTTTCAGGCCCGAACCCTGGAAGCCCGCCGATGTGCTGGTCTGGGCCAAGATGATGTCCTACGACCTCTCGGGCAACTGGCGCGGCGAGTTGCAGCGCCTGCAATGGGCGGCCAAAGGCATGACCCCAGCCCGCATGGCCCAGCTCAAACCCCCCTACCCCGCCGATGCACCCACCGTGCTCCAGGCCGAAGACCTGCAACAGCCCCCGCCGCCCAAGCCGGACGGCGAGTCGGCGCGCACTTTGCTGACGTTGGCGGGCCAGATGCCCCGGGCACTGCACCTGCCGGGCGAGCTGATGGCCCGGGCCTCGAACAACTGGGTAATTGGCCCCTCGCGCACCGTGAGCGGAAAACCCCTGCTGGCCAACGACCCACATCTGGGTCTGGGAGCCCCGTCGGTGTGGTATCTGGTGCACATGGAAGCCCCTACCTACAAAGCCATCGGCAGCAGCTTTCCGGGGCTTCCGGCGGTGGTGATTGGCCGCAATGAACGCATCGGCTGGGGGGTCACGACCGTCGGAGCCGATGTGCAAGACCTCTATATCATGGAGGAGGTTCCGGGTGGCTATCGCTATAAAGGGCAGCTCGAGCCCTGGCGTACCCGAAACGAGGTGATCAAGGTCAAAGGGGCACCCGACGTGACCCTCCAGGTGCGGGAAAGCCGCTACGGGCCGGTCATCAACGATGTGGTGAGCAACCCCGGCGCACGGCCCCTGTCGTTGCGTTGGACCAGCCTCGACCCCACCGACCGCACCATCGAGGCCTTTTTGGGGATTGCCCGGGCGCAAAACTGGGAAGAGTTCAAGGCCGCCCTGGCCCTCTACAGCGCCCCCAGCCAGAACTTTGTTTATGCCGACGTGGACGGCAACATCGGCTATATGGCCCCGGCCCGCTTTCCCATCCGCAGGCCCGGCCACTCCGGCCTGATGCCGGTGCCGGGCGACGGCGACTGGGACTGGCAAGGCTACCTGCCGCAAGATCAGTGGCCTCAGGTTTACAATCCCCAAGAAGGCTTTATCGTTACGGCGAACAACAAGGTGACCTCACCCAACTACCCGCACACCATCTCGCTGGAGTGGGAGGAACCCTACCGCGCCCGGCGCATCCGCGAGCTGATCCTGGCCAAAGAAAAACTCTCCCTAGAAGACATGGTAGTCATGCAGCAGGACATCACCAGCCTGCTCTTCAGGGAATTCAAGCCCGTGTTGGAAGTGCTCAATCCGCTCTCGGAGAACGCCCGCCAGTGGAAGGCCCGCTTGCTGGCCTGGGATGGGGCGATGCGAACCGAGCAGCTCGAGCCCACGGTCTTCCAGGCCTGGTACACCGAACTGACCCGCCTGCCCAGCCAGGAGGTGGAACAGGCGTTTTGGGAGCAGCCCCGCTATCTGCTGGCCGCCATGCGCCAGGGTGACCCAGCCTGCCAGACCCCCGATACCCAGACCTGCCTGGACTTTGCCGCCCTGGCGCTCGATAAAGCCCTCGACCGCTTTGGCGGCAACCCCCCGCGCTGGGGCGAGGTGCACCAGGCCACCTTTCCCCATGCCATCCTGACCAACGTTTCGCCGCTGAACCGCCTGTCCGACCGGGCCGTGCCCCACGGGGGCGACCGCTACACCCTGAACCGGGCCTCCTACGACCCCAGCACCTTCCGCATGACGGTGGGGAGCAGTTACCGGCACATCCTGGATTTTGCCGACCTCGAGCGCTCCATTTTCATCATCCCGATGGGCCAGTCCGGGGCGGTTTTGTCGGGCGGCTACGACAACCTGTTGGCCAGGTGGGCAGGCGGGCAGTACCTGCCCATGCGCATGAACGAGACCAGCTTCAGAACGCGCCAGACCCTCGAGCCCCTGCGCTAGGGCAGTAGGGTTTTGGTATTGACAAACCCTCGCTCGAGGTTTACTGTACTAGATAGCTAGTGCACTAAGGAGGTGGCTAGATTGTGGAATTTAGACCTAGAAGCGGGGCCGATTTATGCGCAGATTGTGCGGGGGGTGGAGCGGATGCTGGCTAATGGGAAGATGAAACCAGGCGAAAAATTGCCTTCGGCACGGGAATTGGCTGCAGAGTTGAAGGTGAACCCCAACACCGTGATTCACGCCTTTAGCCAGTTGGAAATCGCCCAGATAACCGAGACCAAACGCGGCCTGGGCACTTTTGTGCGCGAGGATGTGAATGTAGAGGGCATCCGGCTTCGAATCTTGCAGGAGGCTGCTTCACGTTTTTTGACGGAGGTACAGAGCCTGGGGTTGAGCTTGGAAGATGCCCAAAAGGCCCTCAAAAAAGTGGGCCCCAATGGCCAGGGGGAGGCGTAATGCTGGCGAAGCTTTCGCACGTAACCAAGCGCTATGGCAAGACCGACGGGGTGCACGACCTGAGCCTCGAGCTCCATCCAGGGCAGGCAGTGGGGCTTCTGGGCCTGAACGGCTCGGGCAAAACCACCACCCTCAAACTGCTGGCCGGGATGCTCTTTCCCACCCAGGGCCGGGTGGAGGTGCTGGGCAAAGCCCCGCGCGAAAACCGGGGCCAGATTGCCTATCTCTCCGACGCCGACAACCTGTACGCCTGGATGACCCCCGGTGATGCCGAGCGTTTTATGCAGGGGCTGTACCCCGACTTCAACCCCAAGCGCTACCGCGAACTGCTGGCCTTTTTAGAGGTGCCCCAGCAGGGCTATCGCTCGATGTCGCGGGGGCAACGGGCGCGGCTGCGCCTGGCAATGGTGCTGGCCCGCGATGCGAGGCTGTTTCTGCTCGATGAGCCGCTCTCGGGCATAGACGTGATCTCACGCGACCGCATCCTCAAGAGCCTGGTGCTGGAGTGGCGCGAGGACGCTTGCTTGGTGCTCTCGACCCACGAGGTCAGTGAGGCCGAGGGGATTTTTGAGCGGGTGTTGCTCTTGAAAGAAGGCCGACTTGCGATGGATGCCAAGGCCGAGGATTTGCGTTCCAAGGGGCAAAGCGTGAAGGACGCCTTTATCGAGGTTTTGGCTTGATTGGGTTGGGGCTTTAGGCAGGGGAGAGCACGGGCAGTTGATGGTGGAGTGTTCGCCGGTTTCTCCAACAATCTGTCCAGCTAGGAGGTATACCTAAATGAACGCATTTACTACACTGTTGTGGCTCGAGTTTCGCAAGTTTAGCGGTTTTGGGCTTGCGCTTTTGGTGGTGGGGGTGCTCTGGTTTTTTGTGGCCCGGCAGTTCTTCGAGTGGAACGGGAGCAACCTCGAGTCTGCCGCCGCCGTGTTTGGCATAACCTTTCTGAGCGCATTTGTGGCGAGCATGGCTTTTCTGGTAGCCCTCGCCCAGGATTTCGCGCGCGAGTACCGCGCTGGGCGCTGGGCGCTGCTGCTGGGCTCGCCCCGGCCGGGCTGGCTGCACTTGGCGGTCAAAGCGTTGTTTGGCCTAGTGGTGTTGACCCTCTTCAACGGGGGAATGTGGCTGGTGCAAGCCTTCTGGCTCGGCCAAGCTGGGGTCAACCTGCCCTTCGGCTTGGGGGCTAGTGCGTGGCTCTACTTGCTGGGGGGGCTGGCCCTGGTGGTTCCGGCGCTTTTCACGGGTCTTTGGATTGCGGCCTACATCCCCGGTAAGGCCACCACCCTGGCTTTCTTCATCGGCGCGATAGGGCTGGGGCAAGTACTGGAGTGGAGTGCACGGCTCTTTGGTAACTGGTTTTACGAACTGCTACCGCCCTGGAAACTGCCCGCGCCCAGCATGGAGCAGAACCCTGCGGTACGGGTGCAGTGGGAGAGCTTTCCGGGCCTGCCCACCGAGGGCTTTGTGCTTTTGGCAGTGTTAACAGTGCTGTTCTTTTTGGCTACCAGCCGTCTGTGGCAGGAAGTGGAGGCCTGAGATGCCCAATGCGCATTTTGGAACCGTCGAGGTCATCGTGTTTGGGGTGGTGTTCGCCTGGCTGATCTACGCAGGCTATCGCCTTTGGACGGGCACCTTTAGCCCGACGGCCCGCTGGGTGGGTGTTGGTTTTGTGGCCCTGGCGGCCCTGGGGCTGGCCCAGGACTTGTTCGATATCAACCGTCAATCGGTCAACGCTGGGGTGGTCTCGGCAGACACGGGTGTGGTGAGCGAGGTGGTGGTGGTGAGTGGCGGTGGGCTTTGTATCGAGTGCGACCGCAGTTTGGAAGGGGGCAAATACCGCTTGCGCGGCAACTGGGTCGCCGGTGAGTACACCTTGCGACCCCAGGGAACCCAGCCCTACGCGCTCAGTTATCAGAGCGGAACTGCCCGTCTCGATGGGGCTAGATTGAGCAGCGGTTGTGCCATCGGCCGGATTTCCGATGAGGTGAAGCTTGAACTCAGCGGAGCCCGCCAAGTGGTACTGGAAATTGGCCCTGGGGCAGCATGCTCCAACTGAGCAGGGGACTGTGTTAATCCCCAGCCACCCCACATCGGTTTTTACGCGACATGACCAGTGTCACATTACTTCTGACACTGTCACCCCAAACTGGGCTCGAGCATACTGGATAGAGGTGAGGGAAGATGGTGGATGTTTTGGTTCAACCCGTACACTTTTTCAAAGCCCCTGCAGAACGAAAGCCCAACCTGGTAGCTCCGTTTTTCATCGTGGTGGCCGGAACTGTAGCGGCTTCGCTGGGGCAGATCCTGCTGGTTCGGTTGTTGCCCAGTCTGATACCCGGAGGGATTCCCGTGCAACTGGTGTTTGCCCTGGTGGGTGGGGTGGTCTTTGGGATGTTGCTGTGGGGTGTGGGGGGGCTGATTATTCGCCTTCTGGCCGGGCCGGATAGCCGGGCCTGGGAGGTGTACGGCTGGGCCAATGTACCGGCCTTGCTGGTGGGGCTGGTGCTGATACCGTTTGGGGCCTTGTTTCCGGTATCGGGTGACCTGCCCCCCCTCCCACCGGCTACCGACCCCGAGGCGCTACGGGCCTGGCAGCGCGAGTACCAGCAGGTGATTGGAGCCGCAGTGGGAACCCGCGTGCTGCAAGGATTGGGGATTTTGGGTTCCATCTGGTCGTTCTGGATTATCTGGTCGGGCCTTCGGGTACTGGCTCCCAGCCGGGCGCTCCTGGCCACGGTGGGGGTAGCGGTGGTTTCGCTGGCCTTTACATTATGGGGCATTCTGGCCCAGCGTTGAACGGAGTACTATGAAACGATGGATGGCGGTTTTGGGGGTATTGGCTTTGCCGGTGTGGGCCTTTGGGCCGCTCGAGGCACTGGCCTACCAAAGCCCAGAACTGGGCCCCGCCCAAGCCGCGCTCGAGGGCGCGCGACAGCGGGCTGGGGCCGCGAATCTAGGGCTTTCCAGCAACCTCTCGGTAGGCCGTAGTGATGACACCAACAACTACTCGCTGGGGGTGAACTGGCAGTGGAACTTCACCGGGCGCATAGATGCAGCCCTGGCGGTGGGTCGCGCCGAGCGGCAGGTGCGTCAGGTGCGGCGCGATGGGCAAAAAAATGCGCTTTTGGCCCACGCCAACCTGTGGCAGGCCCAAAGCCGGGTGGCTTCCAGTGCGAAGAGGTTGGAGGTTGCACGGGTGCGGCTGAGCGTGACCCAGCAGCGGGTGGCTTTGGGGGCGGTATCGGCTGTCCTGCAAGAGGAAGTAGCCTTGGCGGTGCGCCAAGCCGAGCTCACCCAGCGACAGGCGCAAAGCAGCCTCATCGGCACTAGAGCCGAGGCCGCACGCTACGGACTATCCGGCGACGCGCTACCTCAAACGGTTCGGTTTGCCCTGCCCGAGGTGGGCGCTGAGCGCAGCCCAGCCTACCAAGAAGCCCTCGCAGCACAGCAACTGGCCCAGGCCAGGTTAGACGAAGCCGTGCGCACCCTGCTGCCTGAGGTCAGCGTGGGCGCGGGCTATATCGGTAGCGACGCGCAGATTCAAACCGGGGCTTCCTGGACAGGTCGGGGGCCGGGGGCCAGTGTTTCGCTGGGAAGCATTCCCAGCGAGGTGAGTGCTTTGCCGGTCAACCCGGTGACGGGGTTGCGCCCTGGGCAGAACGAGTGGAAGCTGAGTGTGGGGGCGCGGGTGGTGTTCCCACTGGAAGCCATTGCAGGCTTGCGCCAGCTCGAGGCCGAACGCGACCTGGCAACGGTGCGTTTGCAGCGCACTTTGGAGGAGCTTGCTTTGCGCATAGCCTCGGCTCGAGCCGAGGCTGCTCTTGCCTTGGAAGGGGTTTCGATTGCCCAGGCCCGACTGGAGCTAGCCAAAAGACAGGAGACGCTGATGCAGGCCAGGGTACAGGCGGGAAGCGCTAGCTCGATCGAGTTTTTGGAGGCGCAGGCTGGTCTATTCGAGGCCGAGACGGGGGTGGCCCAAGCTTGGCAGGGTTACATCGTGGCCAGTGCTGCGTATTTGGATTTGACCGATGGAGAATGGAGTGTGCAATGAAGCTGAAGGTAATACCCTTGGCCCCAAATACTCGAGGGGTGCTATTTGCCTTGTTGCTGGTATTTGGATTCGCACTGTCTGCTGGCCTGGCACAGCCAGTGAATGTGTTTCTGCAAGATGCCTACAAAAAAGATGCGGCCTATCTGGATGCGGAGCGTTCGCTGGCGGCGGCCCAGGACGAACTGCGCAAGGCCCAGAGCGACCCCGAAATTGCGCCTTTGCTGCTGACCAGGGCTCAAGAAAGTGTGGCGGTGGCCCAGGCCAAGCTGGTCCAAAGCCGCAAGGAAGCCCTGGCTCGAGCCCTCGAGGCCTACAGCGGCGTTTTACTGGGTCAGACCGACCTGGCCCTGACCCAGCAGCGCAAGGAACTAACCGCTTTGCAACTGCAAGCTGCCAACCTGCGCTTCCAGGCCGGCGCAATTTCGGCGGCTGAGCTGGCCAGGGTGCGCGACCAGGATGCCCAGGCTGCCTCGGCGGTGCGTACTGCTCAGCGTGCCCTGGATCAGGCCCTGGCCCGGTTGCGGCCCTACGGCGAGGTGCGGGTGCAAAACCTACCCGAGCCTGGAACGGTGGATATAGACAAATTCGGCATCCAGAACCACGCACGCTTGCTCGAGCTGCAGCAACAGGTACGCGAGGCCGAACGGGCCCTGGCACTGGCTTCCGGCCCCGATACCGCGCCCCTAGACAAGACCGCCCGCGAACGGGATCTGGCTCGAGCCCGTACTGCCTTAGGTGACGTGGAACGTACCCTGGGCGATACACTGGAAGCCAGCAAGCGCCGTCTTCAGAGTGCGCAGGAAAACTACCGCTTGGCCCGCGAGTCGCAAGTCCGCCTGGGCAACGAACTGCTGGCAGCCCAACGTCGTTTCCAGGCCGGCGCCATTGCCCAGGTGATGCTCAAACAGGCCGAACTGGCCAAGGCCGAGGCAGACCGCTCTGTGCTGGCTGCTCAGATCGAGGTTTGGAACGCTATATATGCCTTGCAGGTTGCGGGGAGCAATTGAGCGGGAGGTGCGATGGAATGAGCCAACCGTTGTTTGTCCTCGACCCTGGATACCGAACGCTCGACCCTACTGGAGATTAAACGAATGAGACGCTGGATTTGGATTGTGCTGGTAGCCCTTTCGCTGGGCCTGACCGTTTTTGGCCTGATGCGCCCCAGGGGCGAGCAGGGCCTTTCGGTGAATGTGGTGCGGGCTGAACGGGGCGAATTTGTGCGCGAAGTACGGGCTACCGGTACCGTCGAAGCCCGCCTCTATACCCTCACTTTTCCCCGGCCAGGACGGGTAGCCGAGGTGCGGGTGAAGGAGGGACAGGCGGTGCAAGCAGGGCAGGTTTTGGCGGTACTCGAGACCGTGGGCGAGCAATCGCAACTGCGCTCTGCCAGGGAAGCCCTGAGGGCTCTGCAAACGCGTGTCTCAGCCCAGGAAGCTGATTTTCGCAGCAACAGCACCCGCTTACAGAATCAACTGGCCGAAGCACGGCGCAACCTGAGCCTGGCCCAACGTCTGTTGGGTATCGGCAGCGCTGCACAAAACGAGGTGAATCAACTCACGCGCCAGGTGGCCGACTTACAAGCCCAACTCACCAGCCTGAGCCAGACCCGCGCCAGTACCCAGCGTGAACTTCAAGCCCAGATCGAGGCCCGACAAACCGAGATTGCTGCGTTGGAACGAACCATTTCGCAGTCCTCGCTGCGGGCTCCGGTAGCGGGCGTTGTCTCGAGCGTAGGCTTCTTGGTTGGCGTCGAAACCACCGCGCCCAGTGGTAGCGGAACCTCGCTCAGTACGCCTTCCATTCGGCTGGTGGAGGCAGGCAGCTTGCGCGTACAAGCGCGTCTGTCCGAGGCTGATATCCCATGGGTACGGCCCGGCCAGCCGGTGCGTATCGAGCTGGATTCCGCGCCCAACCAGCCTTTGCAGGGCAAGGTAGACCGCCTGGGGGTACAGGCCGAAGTCGCCGGAACCGGGGGAAGTGCGGTGCTACCGCTGTTTATCCGCTTTCTAGATCCGCAAGCCGAAAACATCGCCCGCCCTGGCCTAACCGCTACTGCTCGCATTACCACCCTTCGCTTACCAGACGTAATTAAGATTCCTTTGGAAACCTTGGTCGAGGAAAAGGGTCAAAACTTTGCCTGGGTGGTAGACGAAACCACCCGCACCGCCCAAAAGCAGCCCATTACCCTCAAAGCCCGCAACCTTACCCAGGCTGCCGTAGAAGGCATCCCCGAAAAAAGCATCCTGGTCTCCTTGCCTCCCGAGGCACTCAAGGAGGGAGGTAAGGTGAGCTACCGCTTGCCCCAGCCCGGGGGACAGCAGTGATTGCAAAGAGCCAACAGCCAATGGCAAGAGCTGTAATGCCGCCTGGAGGATTGCCATGAGCCCCGTGGTGCAAATGCACGGTGTGACCAAGGTCTACCGCTCGGGCTCGAGCGCCCGTACGGTGGAGGTGCGTGCGCTTGCGGGCGTGGATCTAACCATCTACCCCGGCGAGTATGTGGCCCTGATGGGGCCTTCGGGCTCGGGCAAGTCTACCCTGATGCACATCATCGGTCTGCTCGACTCCCCCACCGAGGGCGAGTATAGCCTGGGGGGAGAGCCGGTGCGCGGTCTGAGCGAGGCGCAACTGGCCCGCATCCGCAACCAGCGGGTGGGGTTTGTGTTCCAGGCGTTTTTCCTGCTGCCGCGTCTCACCGCGCTGCACAACGTGGCCCTGCCCCTGGTCTACCGGGGGGTGTCGGTAGCCGAACGGCTCAAACAGGCAAAAAGGGCGCTCGAGGCGGTGGGCTTGGGCGACCGCCTGGATCACCTGCCCTCCGAGCTTTCGGGCGGGCAGAAGCAACGGGTGGCCATTGCTCGAGCCTTGGTGCAAGAACCCGATTTGCTGCTGGCCGACGAGCCTACCGGCAACCTCGATTCG
This sequence comes from Meiothermus sp., assembly GCF_037443965.1. Lineage (GTDB taxonomy): Bacteria > Deinococcota > Deinococci > Deinococcales > Thermaceae > Meiothermus. The sequence continues at coordinate 22,870 of NZ_JBBINI010000003.1, read as the reverse complement.
AAATCCTCCGACGAGATTCTGGCCCTGTTTGACGACCTGCACCGCCAGGGCAAAACCATTGTGGTAGTTACCCACGAGCCCGATGTGGGTGCCAGAGCCCAGCGCATCGTGCGGCTGCGCGATGGCAAGGTGGCCGATGGAGGAATGGTATGAACCCGGCCAAGGACGCTCCCCTCAGCCCATCGCGTGTGGGTCAGTCTGGGATGAACCCGCTCGAGAACTTCCGCATGGCCTTTGAGTCGCTGTGGGGCAACAAGCTGCGCAGCTTTCTGGCCTTGCTGGGTATCGTGATTGGGGTGTTCGCCGTTACGGCCATGATCTCGCTGGGCCAGATGGCCACGGCAGGCATCACCCAGGACTTGGAAGCCGTGGCCGGTCGCTCGATCTTTGTGCAGCCCAATTTCAACGAAGGCCAAGATTTCAATTCGGCGCCTATCCGCGATGTGGACATTCAGGCCCTACAACCGCTGCCCGTCACGGTTATCCCACAGCTCTTTACCAATATCCAGTACGAAAGCAAGCCGGGCGAGCGGCGCTCTATGCAACTCCAAGGAACTCCTGGCGATCTCCCCAAACTGGATCCCACCAACAAAATCGCTAAGGGGCGCTACTTTACCGAGGCCGAGGCCAGGGGTGGACTGGCGGTGGCGGTGCTCTCTGACCGGGCTGCCAAAGACCTTTTCCCAAACAGCGAAGCAGTAGGGCAGATCGCCCGCCTGTACTACCCTGGTGGTGCCCGCATAGACCTCACGGTGGTGGGGGTGCTGGAGCCACCCAGCGGCATTTTTGGCGGTTTTGGTTCTACCGCAACCGTCTATGCACCTATCCAACTGATTTGGAACACTTCACCGGCTGCCCGCAAAGGCCAGTACGACTTCGTCATCATGTCCCTTAAAAAGGGAGCTGACTCGAGCCAGGTAACCCAGCAGGTTCGGCGTATCTTCGAAAACCGCTACGGCAAGGGCAAGTACCAGATTCAGTCCACTGAAAGCTTCCAGGGCACCTTGCAATCCATTACCCTTATTCTGCAAGCACTGCTGGGGGCCATTGCCGGGCTTTCGCTGCTGGTGGGTGGCATCGGCATCATGAATATCATGCTGGTGAGTGTAACCGAGCGCACCCGCGAGATTGGCCTGCGTAAGGCTTTGGGAGCTACTTCGGGACAGATCCGCCAGCAGTTTCTGATCGAAGCGGTGGTGCTCACGCTGGTGGGGGGAATTCTGGGGGTCGTGCTGGCGGCAGGTCTGCTGCTTCTGATTACCGCGACGGTTCCTTTCTTCAAAGTTTATATTCTCAATCCCACGACGGTGTTTCTGGCTTTGGCGGTGAGTGCGCTGGTGGGCCTGTTCTTTGGGGTATGGCCTGCGGCGCGGGCGGCCGTGCTCGACCCCATCGAGGCCCTGCGATACGAATAAAAAACCAGGGATGCGAAAATCCCTGGTTCTAGGTTTTGGTGTCTGGGTTTAGCGGAAGTACAGCCGCGGTCCGAATTCGATCCCCAGGAAAAAGTCGCTGGCTCCGCCGGAGAAGCGTAGGGCGGGTTGCAACTCCACAAAGAAGTTAAAATCACGGGTCACGGGAATTTCCAGCCCGGCATTGCCATTGATGCTGAACAGCGTGCCACCGCCCGCTACCAGGCCCAGGCCACCGCCAAAGTAGAAATCGAGACCACCGCTCGAGCGCAAAAAGTAAATCACATCGGCCCCAATACCAAACTGGGTTCCACCGCCCGTAAACAACCCAAAGCCACCCCGTAGGGCCAGGGGACCTAGCACATTCTCGGCGCCCATCCGGGCCTGAACGCCCAGGCTGAACCCAGGAACCAAGCTCATGTTTCCACTGGCAACCTCGCCAAACAGCCGTCCCTGGGCGAAAGCCCCGCTCAAGATTGCAACCACTACAAGCGTTATCAGTTTCTGCATAAAAAACCTCCACCAGGAAGTATAACAAAGCGCCAACGAATACAAACCTTAACTGGATTAGTACCAAGTTTGGTTGGATACAGTCTTCTGTTGGGGGAAAATCTACCCAAACTGGGGGGTATGGGGATAGACGCTTATTGGGCTGCTTTGGGTGGAGTGTAGACATCTACGGGGGGTGCGATAGGCTAAAGTAATAGAGACCTATGAAACTCGATGATGTGCTGGCTAAGCGGTTTGTTTGCCGTAAGTGTCAATCCACTGGAGCTCTGGTCAAGCGGTTTGCGGCGACTGGAACAGGGCTCTCGCGGATGTTTGATATCGAGCACAACGTTTTTATTGCGGCCTCGTGTGAAAACTGCGGTTATACTGAGGTATACAACCCAGAAGTACTGGAAGGCAAGGACGATGTGGGCGCGGTGATGGATTTATTGTTTGGGGAGTAGAAAATGGCAGCAAAGCCTCCTAAAAAACCCCTGAAGAACCTGCGGCGCTATGGTCTGGCGACGGTGGGTGTTGTGGCAGCAGTAGGTGGTATGGCGGGCAATCTGGGCTCGATCATAGATCTATTCGATCGCTTTTTTGGCGCTGATGAAAGCACCAAGGAGGCAACCTTGCCCAGCGTGCCCATCGCCGGAACCTGGCAGGCCGAGGTGACCTATGACTGGGGTGCCAAATATACCGAGCGTTTCAACTTCAAGGTGGATGGTGGCGAGGTGGGAGGGACTGCTACTTATCTGGGTCGGGCGCGGGGCATCCTCGAGGGCAAGATGGTTGGAGACAAGCTCACTTTTGTTCTAAAAACCCAGGAAGTCCTGGGCAGCAGCCCATCCAGAGAGGTACAACACCAGTACCAGGGGGTAGCCTCCCCCAACCAGATTCGCTTTGTGCTTCAGACAACGGGTGGCTACAGCGAACATGTGCCGGTAGAGTTTACTGCTCAGCGAGTCCCTTGACCCATGTCACAATTGCTCGACAAATTCCCAAAGAACATTCAACATGACCTCGCAGGTCACGCCTGCAAGTGCTTTTGCCAACGTAGCGGCGAAGTGAGCGAACTCTCGAGAGAGCTATGTGGTGGCACCTAGCGTAATTGCCGATTGAAGCAAGCCCTTACCCCGGGGAAGGGAGCCTTGATAGCAGTTTTCCCTTTGATTGTAGGCACGCAAAGGTCAAACTTGGAGATGTGGGTGTCAGTTGTTCTATATGATAGCTCATAGGAGCTTAAGGGGTGATTTGGGGTGCCTCAGTTGTATGCACCCAAACAGGTGGATGGTTTTTGGCTCACACGCTATGTATGCCGGGTATTTTTACCATCTCACTGGACTTTGAGCTGTACTGGGGGGTACGCGACAAGCTGACCCTCGAGCAATATAGTTCCAATCTTTTGGGAGCGCGCCAAGCGGTTCCGGCACTGCTGGAACTGTTTGGAAAATACGAAATTCACGCCACCTGGGCCGTGGTGGGCTTTTTGATGTTTGAAAACAAGGCCCAGTTGCTGGCCGGTCTACCCCGCCGCAAGCCCCACTACACCAATCCCAACCTATCACCCTATACGGTGCTGGATCAACTCGGCAACGACGAGCGCGATGACCCTTACCACTACGCGCCCTCGTTGGTACGCCGTATTGTGGCCACCCCACACCAGGAACTGGCCAGCCATACCTTTAGCCATTACTACACCCTCGAGCCCGGCCAGACCCTGGAAGATTTCCGCGAAGATCTGCAGGCTGCCTTGCAAGTGGCCCAAGGTTATGGCAATCACCCCACCACCCTTATTTTTCCCCGTAATCAGACCCACCCCGAATATCTAGAGCTTTGCCGCGAGATGGGGTTTCGGGTCTACCGGGGCAACGAAGAAATCTGGTTCTACGAGGCGCAGAGCGATGAACGCCTGACCCTCATGCACCGTGCTTCGCGCTTTTTGGATACCTACTTCAACATAGCCGGAACCCATGCCTATCCCTTGCCCCAGGTACCGGATGGGCTGATCAATCTTCCTTCCAGCCGCTTTCTGCGTCCTTACAGCAGGCGCTTGTGGTTTTTAGAACCTCTTCGCCGGCGTCGCATTGTGCGCTCGCTCAAGTATGCAGCCCAGACCAACCAGATTTATCATTTGTGGTGGCATCCGCATAACTTTGGGGTGAACCTCGAGCAAAACCTGGCTTTCCTCGAGTCGGTGCTGAAAATCTTTGATAAGTTTCGCCGCCAGTATAAGATGCAGAGCCTGAACATGGCGGAGGTCGGCCAGTTGGTCTTGGGAGAAGCCAGAAGGTAGTACCGTGAGTGAAGAGCAGGAAAGGGCTTTGGCAGGGCAGTTGTTGGCAAACTCGGAATGGCCCCGCTGTCGTGTTTTGCCAGTGTGAAAACCGGTCATCTTTTCCCAGACCACATTTGGGGGCAAAATAGTGGAAATGCAAACCACGGTTGCGGCCCCAGCTACCAAAAGCCTGACCCGCTCGAGCCCCGGGTCCCAGGTGTTGATGCGCGGGCTGCTCTTCACCCCCTCCATCCCGCGCTATGCTGCCGCCAAGCTGTTGGGTAAGCGCTACCCACCCCGGGCGCTTTCCCTGCAACTGGCCACCCTGCCCGAACCCGAACGCCCCCAGGGCTTCGAGCGCCTCAAGGTGCGGCTATCGGGCATCTGCGGGAGCGATCTGGCCCTGCTCTACGGCAAACAGGCTCCCACTCTTTCGGGGATGTTCTCCTTTCCGGCGGTTTTGGGGCACGAAATTCTGGCCGAGCTGGGCGGGGTGCGGGTGGCGGTCAATCCGGTGCTGGCCTGCCTCGAGCGCGGCCTGCCGGACTGCCCGGCCTGTGCCAGGGGCGACGATCACGTCTGCTTCAACGTAGCCGAAGGCAACTTTGGGCCCGGCATGCTGGGCTTCTGCAAAGACCTGGGTGGGGGTTGGGCCCAGCGCATGGTGGCCCATCGCGAACGCATCTTTCCCCTTGACGAGAGCGTGCCCGACGAGCGCGCGGTACTCGCCGAGCCCACAGCGGTAGTGCTGCACGGACTGCGGCAGGCCTGGGGCAAAGGCAAACCCCGCCCCAACCCAGAAATCCATCACACGGATTGGCGTATGAACTGGCCCGCCCGGGTACTGGTCATCGGGGCTGGAACCATCGGCCTGCTAGCCGTCAAAATGCTGCGGGTGCTGGGGTTTGAGGGGCCTTTGTGGGCTGTGGCCCGTCACCCCCGTCAGGCCGAGCTGGCCCGACGCTTTGGTGCCAACCAGGTTTTTTCGTCCACCCAGGCAGCCCAGCAAGCGGCTGGCGCCCGGCGCTACCGGGGTATTCTGGGGTCTACCGCCTGGCGGGGCGGTTTTGAGGGGGTGGTGGAGGCCTCGGGTTCACCCAGGGGTTTACAGGAGGCTAGCTGGGCCGTGCAGGAAGGGGGGCGGGTCTTGCTGCTGGGGGCTCCAGCCACCACCTTCCACGACTTTTCGCCATACTGGTTCCGCGAGATAGGCCTGATTGGAAGCTATGCCTATAGCTGGGACGACTTCGCCCAGACGGTCAAGCTGCTGCCCGAGATGGAGGGGGTAGAGGCCATGGTCACCCATCAGTTTGGTTTGGAAGCCTGGCCCGAGGCCATCAAAACCGCGGCCACCCGGCGGGGCATCAAGGTGGTGTTCAAACCTTAATTTCTTCCGCGTCGCACATTTTTCCCCATCGTGGAGCAAGGGTGCATCGGGAGGGTTTATGACAGAGGACAAACCGGGTAGGGAATGGGTCACCATTGGTTTAGGGGCGGCGGTGTTGCTGGGGTTTGCGGCCCTGGTGGTTTACATGCTCGGCCTGCTTACCACCGACGAAACCACCTGGAGCCGGGCGTTATACCTGTTTGCTGGTGTGGAGGCCATCGCCTTTGCGGCGACGGGGTATGTGTTTGGCCGGGAGGTGCACCGCACCCGGGCCGAACAGGCCGAGGCCCAGGCCCAGCACGCCCTGCAGCAGTGGCAGCAGTGGAGCCAGCGGGCCCTCGAGGCCGAGGCCAAAGGCCAGAGCCTGGGTGTCGCGGTAGGCATGTTGGCCCAGCAGCATTCGGAGCTGGCGCCGGTGGCCCAGATGGCCCAGCAGCTTTTCCCGAGCAAGCCCTGAGTCCCCTTTTGCGCTAGTCTGGAGGCAGTATGCCCATCCGCGAGTTCCGCATGGACGACTACACCACTGTCCTGGCCCTCTGGCAGGACGCGGGCCTGGAGATCAACCCCTCGGATAGCTTTGAGGGGTTGCAAAAGAAGTTGGGGCGCGACCCCGATCTGTTCTTGGTGGTCGAGGAGGACGGCCAGATTCTGGGGGCCTTGCTGGCAGGCTACGATGGGCGGCGGGGCTGGCTGTACCACATGGCCATCCATCCCTTCGGCCAGGGGCAGGGCTGGGGCAAGCGGATGATGGAGGAGCTCGAGGCCCGCCTCAAAGCCAAAGGCTGCCAGAAGCTAAACCTGCTGGTGGAGCCCTCCTACACCGGGGCCCAGGACTTCTTCGAGCGGCTCGGCTACCGCCGCGACGACCTGATCTTCATGGAGAAGTGGCTGGCCTGAGCCAGGCCCAGCCTACCGAGGGCGTTCTACGGCTGCGCTGCCCCCGCCGCGGCGGGTGGGTTCGGCAGCGGCGGTGAGGGTACCGTCTGGGTTAAACGCGATGGCGGTCAGGGCGCCGATCTCGGCGAGGGGTGCCCAGCGGTGGCCCAGAGCAGCCAGGGCCTGGGCTTCTGGGGTACGCTCGAAGCCGCCATCCACATTGGTGGTCTGGGTGTTGCGCTGGCTCAGGCGGGGGGCGGCCAGGGCTTGGTCAATGGGCAGTCCGAAGTCCAGTACGTTTACCAGGGTTTGCAGCACGGTGGTGATGATGGTGGCCCCGCCCGGCGAGCCCAGGGCCAGCACCGGCTTACCATCGCGGAAGACCAGGGTGGGGCTCATGCTGCTGCGGGGGCGCTTGAAGGCCTCGGGGCTGTTGGGGTGTGGGACGGTGGCATCGAAGTCGGTGAGCTCGTTGTTAAGCAAGAACCCATACCCTGGCACCACCATGGCGTTGCCACCGGTGGATTCGATGGTAAAGGTGTACGAGACGATGTTATCCTCTTTGTCGGCCACCGTGAGGTGGGTGGTGGACTCACCCTCCCGGCGCGTACCCTGGGCCTGAGGGCGCAAGGGTGTCGAGGGGTCTTGCTGGAAAGGGTAGGGGTCACCGGGGCGCACAGCACCCTCCGGAGCCCGTTCCCCAATGGCTTTGCGCCGCTCCTCGGCATACTTCTTAGAGAGCAGGCCGCTCAGGGGAGCATCTACAAACTCGGGGTCGCCCATGTAGGCGTTGCGGTCGGCAAAGGCCAGCCGGGAGGCCTCGAGGTACAGGTGCAAAGCCCGCTCGCGCGGCAAGGTCGAGAGATTGTAGCCCTCGAGCAGGTTTAGAGCAAGTGCGATGGTGGGTCCGCCGCTGCTGGGCAGGCCCATGCCGTAGATGGTATAGCCCCGGTAGCTGCTCTGAACCGGGGGGCGGATCCGGGCCTCGTAACTCTCCAGATCGGCCAAGGTCACGTTGCCTTTGCGGATGTTGGCGCTGACCCCCGGTGCGACAGGAGGGTTGTTGACGGTGTTGACGATGGCCTGGGCAACCGGGCCGGTGTAAAAAGCCCGGCTACCGCCAGAGGCCAGCAGCAGGTAGGTGCGGGCCAGGTCGGGGTTTTTGAAGGTAGAACCTACCGCCGGTACGCTGCCCCCCGGCAGAAAGAGGTCGCGGGTGGAGGTAAAGTAGCGGAAGCGCTCGAGGTTGGCCTGGGTCTGCGCGGCAAAGGTGGCATCTACCGTGAAGCCCTGCTGGGCTACCCGGATGGCCGGCTGGAGTACCCGCCCCAGGCTCAGGGTGCCGTAGCGGCGCAGGGCCTCTTCCCAGCCCCGCACGGTGCCCGGCACCCCCACCGAAAGGCCGCTGTTAACCCGTTCGGCAAAAGGAATCGGGCGCCCATCGGGCCCGTTAAAAACGGTGGGCGTGAAAGAAGCCGGGGCTACCTCGCGGTGGTCAATGCTCACCACCCGGCTTTCTTTCGCCAGGTAGACAAGCATGAAACCCCCACCCCCGATGCCACAGGAGTAGGGCTCGGTGACACCCAGCACTGCTGCCGCAGCCACGGCAGCATCCACTGCGTTGCCACCTTGGGCCAGGATTTCCATGGCGGCACGGGTGGCCAGGGCATCCACGGTGGCAGCGGCCCCGCCAGTACCTGTAGCGGTGGGCTGAGCCAGGGCCAGCCCTGCACAAAAGAGGAGGAGGCTTGCATATTTTTTCATACGAACTTTTATACGAAACTTGAGGTTTCGGGAAGTGTGTTTTCCACCCAAGTGTTGAAAAATCCGGCACAAGGCCTCGGTGGCGTAGAATAACCCCCATGTGGAACTACATTTTGCTGGGCTTTGTGCCGCTGGCAGTCGCCCTGGAAGTCCTGCACGCGCCGGCGGTCTGGATTTTTCTGGTATCGGCCCTGGCTTTGCTGCCGCTGGCGGGTTTGATGGGCCGGGCCACCGAGGAACTGGCGGCCCGCGCGGGCAGCACGGTGGGGGGCTTGCTCAACGCCACTTTTGGCAATGCGGCGGAGCTGATTATCGCCATCGTGGCCCTGCTGGCGGGCAAAATTGAAGTGGTGAAGGCCAGCATCACCGGCTCGATCCTCTCCAACCTGCTGCTGGTGCTGGGGCTCTCGATTTTTATGGGGGGTCTGCGCTACAGCACCCAGCGCTTCAACGCCCAGGCTGCGGGCGTGATGACCTCGCTGCTAACCCTCACTCTGATTGCTTTCATGCTGCCGGCGTTCTTTGATATTGCTGAACGCAACTTTTTCAAGGTGCTCGATCCGGCGCTGCCCGACCAGATGTTCAGCCTGGCTACTGCCGGGGTGCTGATCCTGATCTACCTCTCCAACATCTACTTTTCCCTCAGAACCCACAAAGACCTGGTCTCGGGCCTGTCCAATGAAGCCCACCACGAGGCCCACTGGAGCCCGTCGGTGGCGGTGGGCGTGCTGGCGGCGGCCACGGTGGGGGTGGCGGTGATGGCCGAGTTTTTGGTGGGGAGCCTCGAGGAGGCCACCCAAACCCTGGGGCTTTCGGAATTCTTTGTGGGCATCATCCTGATACCGCTGGTGGGCAACGCCGCCGAGCACTTTGCGGCGGTGGTCTTCGCCATGAAGAACAAAATGGACCTGGCGGTGCAGATTGCGGTGGGCTCTTCCCTGCAGATTGCCCTTCTGGTGGCGCCCATCCTGGTGATCGTGGGCTATCTGGCGGGCCGCCCCATGGATCTGGTGTTTCAGAACCCCTTGGAGCTTGCCGCCCTGGCGGCCTCGATTCTGGCGACCAACGCGGTGGTGCGGGACGGAGAAAGCCACTGGCTGGAGGGGGTGATGCTTTTGGGGGTGTATGCGCTGCTGGGGTTTGCCTTCTTCTTCACCCCAAGGTAGTGGCGCACGACTTGCTAAAAATCTCATTTGCTTTTTTGCTATCCTCAGGTTGGTAGGGGAGTAGCCTCCTTATTGTTCAACCGTCAGTACAGGGTTAAACCCTCGGTTGATCAAACGGCGCGAAGGCCGTAGGCGAGACCACCACGACACCTGGGGCCGTGGTGTTTTTTGTTTGCACGGTCTGTGAAAGGGGGAGTTTGCTATGGTGACACAAGCGACATACTGTCCCGACTGTGAAAACGGAGAGTGGGCGCTAATCCCTTATCCGGGCGCAGGGTCTCGTACCTGTAAATCATGCGGTGCGGTCTGGCCCACTGCCCAGCAGCAACAAGATCTGCTGGATGCGCTCTTTTTGGCTGAACTGGATGCGCTGGTGGAGTACAGGGTCTACTGCCGCTGGGTTCCGGGGACGATGGACAGGGTAGAGATGTGGCTCGGAGCGCTGGGAGAACGCTGGGAAGTGAAAATTGACTGGGTGCGCCAGCAGGTTGGACATAGAGCCATCCATGAGCTGTATTTGCAGGGCAAAACCGAGTTTGGTTGCGACCTGGGATTTTGGCAAAGGGCCAAGGCCCAACCCTGTAACGCACCTTCATCTTTAGGGAGGTAGGTATGGAGAAAAAATCGAAGGATGACCGCAAATCCATCGAACCTCATGAGTGGTTCTGGAGCATTCTAGGCATGGTGGTGTTTGTGGTCCTTGGGGTTTACACGCTGATGTCCGCTTCTGCAAGCGGATAGAAAGTAGCGTGACAGAAAATGTTTTGACTGACTATTGCCAATGAGTCAATTGCGTTCTCCCAACCCAACCCGATTGTTGAATCCCCGTGTGAAAATGGCCCCAGGCAATCTGGGGTCATTTGTGCTTATGTGGCTTTTACGTCCTATTCATGAAGGTTGCACTAAGAGCTGGTTCATACTTTTAGCTAGACTTAGGTAGTCTCGCTAACAAACTGCTTTGTCTCACGTGTTATGGTAGCAGCGTAAGGCACTCCAAGCAGATAGGGAGTGGGAAGGGGAGAAGACATGAAGAGTGTATTTGCTTTCCTAATCGCACTGGGTTTAGGCGTAGCCCTGGCCCAGAAAGGCCCCATCACCGTCGGCTCCAAGATCGACACCGAAGGTGCGGTGTTGTGCCAGATGGTCAAGATTCTCCTCGAGGCCAACGGCTTCCGCGTTAACGACAAGTGCTCCACCGGCACCACCGACGTGGTGCGCAAAGCCCTCACCTCGGGCGAAATTGATCTCTACCCCGAGTACACCGGAACCGCGCTGGGGGTGTTCTTCAAGGACGACAAGGACGCCGCCGCCGTGACCCGCGACGCTGCCAAGGGCTTCGCCAAGGCCAAGGAGCTCGATGCCAAAAACAACATCGTGTGGCTCAACGCCGCCCCGGCCAACAACACCTGGGCCATCGCGGTGCCACGCGCACTGGCGCAGCAGAATAACCTCCGCACCATGGCCGACTTCGCCCGCTGGGTGAATGGCGGCGCACAGGTGCGGCTGGCCGCCAGCCAGGAGTTCGTAGACCGCGACGACGCGCTTAAGGCCTTCGAGAAGGTCTACAACTTCAAGATGAAGCCCGAGCAACTGGTGATTCTGCCCGGCGGCAACACCACCCAGACCCAGCAGGCCGCGGCCCGCGGCACCAACGGCGTGAACGCTGCCATGGCCTACGGCACCGATGGGGGCATAGCGGCGCTGGGCCTGGTGGCCCTGACCGACCCGCAGGGCGCGGTGGCGGTCTACCAGCCCGCTATCACCGTGCGTAAGGCTGTCTTTGACCGCTTCCCCGAGCTGGCGACGCTGATTAACCCGGTCTTTGCCGCGCTCAACGAGGCCACCCTCTCGCAGCTCAACGCCGAGGTGGCGGTGAACGGCAAGAACCCCGCCGAAGTGGCGCGGGCCTTCCTGCGCGCCCGGAACTTCATCCGCTAGCTGCCGGCGCCCATCGTCATGCGCCGTCCGCCGTCGGTAGCGCCTCGGCTTTCGCCCAACCCAGTGGCCTTGCTGGCTGCTGGGTTGGGGCTATTGGCGCTGCTGTTGTCCTGGCTCGAGCTCAAGCCCAGCCGCATCGCACCCGGCGAGGCCTTTGGGGTATGGGGCTGGCAGAGCTTGTGGCCTTGGGTGCTGGTGGCCTTATGGCTGTTGATCGCGCTGACCCGGGGGCGCCTACAGGGGATTTTGCTGGGCGCGGCGCTGCTGGTTTGGGGTTTGCTGATCGGGCAGGGCTCCAACTTCCTGCTGAACAACCAACCCGAGAACGCTCGAGTCTCTGCTACTGGGGGCTTGTGGCTTGCGCTATTGGCGCTGTACGTGGGCTACTTTGCGGCCTACCACGAGGGGCGCGGCTGGGCCGTTCTGTCGGCCCCGCTGGCGCTGGTCGCGCTGCTGTTGCTGGGCGTCTTTGATCGGCTGGGGCCGGTGCTCGAGTTCGCCGCTTGGCGCGAGCAGTTCGGCACAGAACTGTGGCGGCATCTCTCGCTGGCTGGCAGCGCGGTGCTGCTGGCAGTGGCGGTAGGGGTACCGCTAGGGGTATTGGCGGCTCGAGGGCCGCGCTACGGCTGGGTTCTGGGCGTGACCGGCTTCTTGCAGACCATCCCCTCGCTGGCCTTGTTCGGGCTGCTGCTGCCGCTGCTGGCGGCGATCTCGCAGGGGCTGCGCCTTGAAGTCGCGCTGGGCATGATCGTGCTGGGAGTGTTCGCCTTTCGCCTGCTGTGGGCCGTGTCGGGCTGGCTGGCCGTCCCGCTGGCGCTGCCACTGGGCTTGCTGGCGCTGGCGATTGCCGGGGCCTGGCTCAACAACCTGCTCGGCCCCGACCCGTTGCGCGTCGTGCTCGACGCACCCCTGCAAGAGTCGGGTGTACGGGGCATCGGCGCAGCCCCCGCCGTTTTGGCCCTTACCCTTTACGCGCTGCTGCCGGTGGTGCTCAACGCCTACACCGGCCTGCGCGGCGTGCCCGAGGCCGCTCGCGACGCCGGGCGCGGCATGGGCATGAGCCCCGAGCAGCTCTTCTGGCGGGTCGAGCTGCCGCTGGCCCTGCCGCTGATCCTGGAGGGCATCCGCGGCGCAGCCTCGCTCACCATCGGCATCACCACCGTTGCGGCGCTGATCGGTGCGGGCGGGCTGGGCTTCTTCATCCTGCGCGGAGTGGAAGGTGGCGCACCCGACATGGTTTTGCTGGGCGCGATCCCGATCATCCTGCTGGCCCTGCTGGTGGACTCGGCCCTACGGTTTGCAAGCATGGCCCTTAGACGGAGGGTGGGAATTTGATTCACTTCGAGAATGTCATCAAGCGCTACGGGGATTTCGAGGCGCTCAAGGGTGTGAGTCTTGAAGTGGCCGAGGGTCAGTTGGTGACTTTGTTGGGGCCTTCTGGGTGTGGCAAAACCACCCTGCTTCGCATGGTCAATCGCCTCATCGAGCCCAGCGAAGGCACGGTGTTTGTTGGCGAGCAGGACGTGCGCAAACTGGACGAGGTGGAACTGCGCCGGGGCATCGGCTACGTGATCCAGAGCATCGGGTTGTTCCCGCATATGAGCGTTCTGGAGAACGTAATGGTGGTGCCCCGCCTGCTAGGCTGGAGCAAGGAAAAGCGCGAGGCCAGGGCCAGGGAGATGCTGGGGCTGGTGGGTCTGGAGCCGCAGACGTTCGCGGGGCGTTTCCCGCGCGAGCTCTCGGGCGGTCAGGCCCAGCGGGTCGGGCTCGCCAGGGCGCTGGCCGCCGATCCGCCGGTGCTGCTGATGGACGAGCCTTTTGGCGCTGTAGACCCACCCACCCGCGAACGCTTGCAGGACGAATTTCTTAAGCTGCAAAGCGAACTCAGGAAGACCGTTCTGTTCGTGACCCACGACCTCGAGGAGGCCGTCAAAATCTCCGACCGCATCTGCTTGATGAACGTCGGGCAGGTTGAGCAGTACGATACGCCGGAAGTGCTTTTGCGCAGCCCCAAGACGCCTTTCGTACAAGATTTCTTGGGGCCATCGCGCACCCTGCTGCGGCTCTCCCGCATCCCGCTGAACGGCCTGGTCGAGCCGCTGGGCACACACCGGCCCGCCGTCAGCATCAAGTCCTCAGCGATGGCTCGAGATGCCTTCTCGCTCTTGCTTGCCAATGGCATCCGCAACCTGGGTGTGACCGACGAGGGAGGTCAGGTGGTGGGGCTGGTGCGCCTGGAGTCGCTCCTGGCTGCGGCCTCGGAGGAGGATGCGCCCGCTGCGCCGGTGCGCTCGGAGAGCCCGTGAGTACTCGGACGGCGGCCCCTTTGCCGACTCGCAGGTACGCGGGCTTCCCGTTGCTGGCCCCGCTGTTGTTGTGGATGGTGCTGCTCTTCCTGTTCGCCCAGCAGGCCTGGTGGAAGGTGGCGCTCTCGGGGCTGTTCCCCAGCGCCCGTAGCCCCATCTTCGAGCGCGAGACCCTGCTCAACCTGGCCCTTCAGCACCTCGCCATTACGGCGGGGGCGGGGGCGCTGGTTATCTTGATCGGGCTGCCATTGGCGGTCTTTGTCACCCGACCGGTGGGGGCCGCTTTCCGGCCCCTGGCCGAGAATATCGTGGCGGTGGGCCAGACCTTCCCGCCGGTGGCGGTGCTGGTGCTGGCCCTGCCCTTCTTTGGCTTCGGCTCCACCGGGGCGGTGTTGGCGCTGTTCCTATACGGCTTGTTACCGGTGGTGCGCAACAGCCTCGAGGCCTTTGCCTCTTTGCCCGCCGATGTGCTGGATGCGGCCAGAGGGATGGGCTATTCGCGCTGGCAGACGCTCTGGCGCGTCGAACTGCCGCTGGCCCTTCCGGTGATCCTTGCGGGCGTCCGCACCAGCCTGGTGTTGATCCTTGCGACCGCTACGGTGGCCCCGCTGGTGGGTGGCGGTGGGCTGGGCGTGCCGATCATCGCAGGGCTGGCGGTAAGCAACCTGGCCTTCGTGGCACAAGGAGCCATCGCGGTTGCCTCGTTGGCGCTCCTGCTGGACTGGACGATGGGGCGACTGGAAAAGGCGCTCACGCCCTGGCGCAATTAGTGTGTTCGTTTTCGTAGGGGCGACCAGTCGGTCACTACGCCCTTGCATCCTCGCTGGTTCAATCGTGGACACCCAAGCCCGTGGTAATGGCTCGGTAATTGCCCGAACGTAGGCTCGGCCTAAGAAGATCTGGGTGTAGCCTATGACCTACGATCAGACCGAAGATTTCAAAAAAGAATCTGCTCAAAATTCGGCGGCCCTCACTGCTGGTGGTGGGCCTGGGCTTGTTCACAGTCTCGCTTGTGCTAGCCCGCAACTCCATGCTCGAGGTACTATGGTTCGGTCTGCTGGGTGGAGTGCTGGTCGGCCCCGTGATGCACTACCTGCTGGGCAAGGTGCTGATACCGCTGGGCTTTGGGCGGCTCTGGTGCGGCTGGGCCTGCTGGACAGCAGCGATCCTTGACCAACTGCCCTACCGCCAGAGCCCCAATCACCTCGGCCTGGCCTGGGGCAGAGGGCGCTACGTGGTCTTCGGAACGAGTTTGCTGCTGGTGCTGGGTTTGTGTTTCGGCTTCGGCTACCAGGCTGGTGCACTGGGCCACGACGCGGCATACTGGTTCTTGTTCGGGAATCTGATCTATTGGTCGGTGGGCATCGCCTTATAAGAAGTCCTTTTGATTTATTCCCTTAATATCCCCCGGCCATCAGTGGAATAGGGTGTAGCCCTGGGTAAGCGCTGGCTGGGTTAAATGGTGTTTTAGTCGGAGTTCCAACCGGGGGTGGTGCTGATGTTGGGCCAGTTGCATGGCTCCACTTTAGTGGAAAGAGTATTAAAGATTTCTTATTACGCCGCTTTTAGGGTTGGTCACAGGCCGAACTGAAATCAAATCTTGCGCTGGACGATAAGCGCAGCGGCATTGTCGGGCGCACCGGCCTCGAGCGCCCGTTGCACCAGGGCTTCGGCGGCGGCCTGGCAACTGTCGGCCTGGCTTAGAATCTGGGCCATCTGGGCCTCGGTCACCTCGCCCCAGACCCCGTCGGAGAGCAGCACCAAAGCCTCGCCCACCTCGAGGGTAGCGGAAGGCTGGCCGGTGGTGGCCTCGAGGGTCTCCACGTAGCCTTCCTGCGGCTGGCGCAGGTTGCCCAGCGAGCGCAAGACCTGGTTGCGGTCGGGGTGGTGCATGGCCTCCTCGCGGGTGATCATCTGGCTGGCCACCAGGGCGGCGACCAGCGAATGGTCGCGGGTGAGCTGGCGGAGCTGGCCCTGGCGCCAGAGGTAGATGCGGGTATCGCCCACGTGGGCGATGGTGTAGCGCGCGCCCCACAGGATCACCCCACTCAGGGTACAGCCGCCGTCCTGCCCGGCCAGGGCCTCGAGCACGGCCTGGTTGGCTTCCCACACCAGCCGCACCCCCCAGTCCGACTGGGCCTGGGGGTGGTCGAGGGGGTGGGGCAGGTCGCCCCCGATGAAGGTCTCGACGGCGGCCTGGCTGGCCCGCTCACCCGCGGCCATGCCGCCCATGCCGTCGGAGACGCAGGCCCGGAGCAGCAGGGTGCGGCCAAACTCCGACTGGATGCGCTCGAGGCGATACGAATAAGCATCCTGGTTGTAGTGGCGGCTGGGGTTGAGGCCCACGCTGGTGGCCTCACCGAACTCGAGCACCACCTCCACCTCGCGCGGGCGCGCAAGCTTCTTGAGCAGGGCCAGGGCTTGCTGGGGCGTGGCCCGCTCCTCCAGCGGGGCCAGCATCTGCGCGAGGGCCTGGGGCACGCCCGGCAGGGGGATGCCGGCCAGCAGCAGCTCGCTGGGCCCCTCAATGGGCAGGGGGGTGCCGGTGAGCAGTTCAAACAGCAACGCCCCCAGCAGATACACCCCGGTCTTGCTGCTGGCGGGAACCTCGGCCAGCACTTCCGGGGGGGTGTAGCCCTGCCGCCAGACCTGGGGTGGCGGCTCGCCTTGGCGGGCCAGGCGGGGGGGCAGGGTGAGCCGGAGGCCCTGCTCGGTCCGGGAAAGCGCTCGAGGCTCGAGGTCCACCAAGGCCAGCCCCTTGAGCTCTAGGAAGTAAACCAGCTGGGCCAGCGGCTGCACCACGGCCAAAGCGTTCGGCAAAGCGAGGGGCGGTTGGATGGGCTGGCCGTCCTGGGCCTCGAGGGCCATCCCTTCGGAGCCGTTATAGACCAGCCGGGGCAGTAGGCGGTGGTTGCCCAGCCCCGCTAACAAGCTGCCCTCGTGTTTGGGTTTGACCAGTAGCCTGGTTTCCCCTTGGATTGCGGTGATCCAACCTCCTAGATAGGCATTGCCTGCTTTGAAGGTCAGGTGACCCCAGGTGTGGGTGGAGCCGGGCTCGAGTTCATCGTTTTCCACTGTGGAGGGCAGGATGGTTTCATCCAGGAAACCCTCCTCTTCTGTGGCAGAGCGGGCCTCCGGTGAGGGGATGGGGGATTCCACTCCCGTGGGGGCGATCTCTTCGGGAGAGAGGCCCATGTCGGCATGGGTCATGCCTTCGGCCTCGGCCTGCAGAACTTCTTGGCTGTCCTGTTCGTCTACAGGACGCTCGTCTGGCATCTTTAGCCCTCCTTGAAAACCAGGATCACATTGCCAAAAGCCAGCTCGTCACCATCCTTGATCTCGGTGGGCTCGACCAGGCGCGGCGAGTAGGCTTCCTCGCCCGCTCGCTTGATGAACACGCCGTTGGTAGAGCCCAGGTCGCGCACTTTCCAGACCCCATCAAAAAACAGTTCGGCGTGGCGGCGTGAGATATTTTCGGCCCCCGCTACCCCGGTCAGATCAATCTCTACCGGGCCAGTGGAGGCATCGAAACGTCCCACCACCAGGCGGGGGCCTTGTAGGGGAATGGTGTCGTTGGTGAGGGCACCAAAACGCTTGAAGATGAGTTGGCCGGGCCGAAAAGTGGGGGCTGCCGGTGCAGCAGGTGTGGCGGAAGTGGATTCAGTAGCCTCGGCCCCTGGAGCACCTTCGCTGGGCGGTGTTTCAGAAGCGGGCTCAGTGGAGGGTGCTTCGGGAGCCGTTTGAGCCGGAGACTCGGAAGCTGGCGTCTCGGTTACAACGGGTTCTGGGGGGGCGGCTTCGGGGGTGAGTTCTACCCCGCAGCTTTCACAATACTGGGTTCCATCGGGATTCTCGGTTCCGCATACCTTACAAACGATCATGGATTACGCTCCTCTCTTCGCCGTTCGCGGGTCAAGCGAACGATACCACCAAAACATAGAATCAGCATGGCCACTGCAAGGCCGCCGGGCTCGAGAATTTCCCCCTGGGCAGGGTCGGCCCAGCGAAAAGCTGCCGCCAAGCCCAATACAACCGCCAACGGGAGGCTCTGGCGCTCCAAGAGCAGCACCCCCAGATAAACGGCCCCCAGGATGATGGCTATCACAGCCCCTTGTTCGGGCAGCAGTAAGTTGTTGTAGATCAAGAGCCCTACGCCTCCTAGCACCATCAGAGGCAATAGCCAGACCACCTGCGTTACTAGAAAACTCAAGGTATAGAAAACCCCCAGCACAATTGCCGAGTAGAACCCGGCCCGCAGCCAGGGAAAGACTTCAGGGTAGCCAGGTACCAGGGCATTAAAGTCGCGCTCGAGCTGTTCGTCTAAGGGCTGTAAAAAGGCTTGCAGCGTGACGGGACGCACTTCAAAGAACAAATAAAACAGCGCCAGAAAGGCTACCAAGGTCAGCAAATTGAGCCGCAGGTTGAGCGACCGGGAGGTAGCCCTGGGGGCTGGAGCCGGACTTGGGGTTGGGTTAGGCGTGGGCGTAGGGGTGGGTTGAGGTTGCGGAACGGGTGCAGGGGCAGGTTTGGGGGTGGGTGCGGGGGCTGGGCTGCGCACGGGAGCCAGGGTGAAACGGGCCTCGAGGTGGTTGCCAGCGCGCAACTGCACCTTGACCTGCTGTGGCTGAAAGCCCCTGGCATCGGCGTACAGGGTATAGGTACCCAACGGCAGGCCGCGCAGATCAGTGTCGCCCTGTACGACTTGCTGGAAATTGTTAGGGCCTTGCAGACGCACGGCAGTCTGAGGCGGGCTCACCCGGATCGAAAGACTTCCAGCAGCGGGGGTGGGGGCTGGGGTGGGCTTGGGGGCTGGAGTGGGTCGTGGGCGCCCCCCTTGTAGCAAGCTACGGAACTCCGCCACGCTTTGGGGGCGCTGGTCTACGCGGATTTCTAGGGCACGGTTTACAGCGGTCTCGAGGCCATCGGGGGTCTCGCGTGGCAGCCGCAGGGGCTGGTTGTGTTGCACACGGTCGGTGGCGGCGGGTGGTACTACCCCCATCAGTGCATGGTAAAGTGTGGCTCCCAGAGCGTAGATATCGGTATAGGGGCCGAACTTGCCTGCAGTGCCGTACTGCTCCAAGGGGGCATATCCGGGGGTGACCAACCGGGTGTGGCTCACGGTCTTGTTGCGAGCAAACTGCCGTGCCGAGCCAAAATCAATCAGCACTACCCGCCCGTCTTGGTGCAAAAACACATTGTCCGGCTTGATATCGCGGTGCAGCATCCCTGCCTGGTGTACCACCTCCAGCGCATCCAACAGCTTGAGTGCGATATCCTGCACCTCGCTAGCGGAAAGCTTGCCTTGTTTCTCGATACGCTTGCCCAGGGTCTGGCCCTTCAAAAACTCCATCACCAGGTAAGCGGTGCCGTTTTCTTCGAAAATATCGAACACCCGCACGATGCCTGGATGGTTGAACTTGGCCATCACCCTGGCCTCGTCCTCGAATTTCTCCATGGTCTCCAGGAAGCCCGCCCCAATCAGACTGGTGGGCGGCACCACATTGCGCGAACTGGCTTTGCGCGACGACCCTTCCGGGAACAGTTCCTTGATAGCAACGGGGCGATTTTCCTGGGTATCGGCTCCGAGATAGGTTATGCCGAACCCACCTTGCCCCAATACCTTGCCAAGGGTGTAGCGCCCGCCGCGTAACCGTGTACCCACCGGCAGGTGTTGTTCTCCCGGCATGGCAATGCTCATGCCGCACGTCGGACAGATGGCGGCATTGGTAGGTACCGGACTGGCGCAGTAGGGACAACGGTCCATGTTCAAGCAGGGGGATAAGGAGGCAGGGGGATAGAGGGGTGAAATGGCTTCATTTCATGGTGATGCAGCATTACCCCCATTCTGCTCTTCTCCACACCTTTTTAATATTTTTTCTCAAGCGCTTGGTGCCTATGCTCCTATCAAGCACCGGTCATCTTGCGAATTTCTTCATCGGAGGGCAGATCACTCCCACCCGGTGCAACCTCCGGCTCTTGTTTGAGCACCTGGGTCTTGGCCCCAATCTTAATGGTCTTGGCGGTGCCGATGCTGATGGTCTTGCTGCTCTTGAGCTCGCCCACGGCCTGGTCGAGGGCCCGGGTCATGGCGGTGTTGCCCAGCTTGATGGTCATGTTACGGGCTAGTTCCAGCGTCTTGGCAGCCTTGGCAGGGTCGGTACGGGCTTCCTGGGTGGCTTGCTTGACCAGCATCTCGATGTTGCGCTGTTGCACCCACTGCATCACCTGGGGGTCAATTTTGGCGGTCAGGGTTTCGTCGGTGGTGAACTCCACCACGATGTCCCTGGGGGGCACTTCGCCCCGATAGCCCTTACCGGGTACCTCGTAGGTCAGGCCCATCTGGGCCAGACGGATGCGCGAGGCGGGGCGGGCGGGCAGGGTGAACTCGAGAATAAACACCGTCCAGTCGCCCTTGACAGCGTTGCCGAGGGGATGTGGCGTAGCTTTTAGGTCTACTTCACTCTGGGTAGGATAGACCCGTGTCACCCGATCCAGCGTCACGTCCTTGACGGTCTTGACCGCGAGCGCGATGTTGGTAATAACCTCGTTGGCGGCATTCTCCAACTCGCCCAGGATGGCCTGAGGCAGTTCGGTAGCCCGCAGACTGGGTGGCAGCGGATTTTGCGTGTCAGGCACGATATGAAAGGGCTTGCCCTGGGTGCGGTCGGTGATCTCGGTGAGGAGGTCGTCGTTCCAGTCGTCACCCACCCCGATGGCCGTTACGGGGATATGGGCCTCGGCCAACTGCTGGGCGGCCTGCTCGACCAGCGGCTCATCGAAAGCCTGCCCGTCTGTCAGGAGCAGCATCCGGCGGCTGCCGCTTTCTCTGTGGAGTTGCTTCATACCTTCCAGCATCCCGGCCCCCATATGGGTTCCACCCGAAAACTGGGTAAGCTGTTCAGCGGCAGCGATCAGCTTGGCCTTGTTGGCAGCATCGGTGAAGGGCTGTACCACCCCTGCGTAGTCGTCGAACTTGATCAGGGCTAGACGATCGGAAGGCTGGAGCTCACGGCTGTTGAGCAGGTTTTGCAGGGCCTCCACCACCAGATCCATCTTGCTTTTGGCCCCGCGCACCACTTCATATTCTTTGCCGTCAATTCGGACGTTTTGCCCGGTGCGATGGGTGGGTTCCGTCACCACTTCACGCATCGAACCCGAGGTGTCCACCACAAAGGCCACAGCCAGCTGGGGCCTGGCTGCCCCTGCTTCAGCCTGAGGGCGTACCTTGAGGGCGAGAAACATCTTCTGGCCGGGCATGTTGGCCATCAGGTATTCGCGGTGGGGTTGCAGACTGGTCTCGAGCATACGCCTCCTATGAGTTCAACCGATTCTTGGGAACGGATCCTTACAAGCCCAATGGAAATATCCCCTTTTTCCATTAAGGCGATATATAACGCCATTAGCAGACACGGGCACACCTACAAAAGATTGTAGCTTAAGCGGCGAACAGCGTTGTAACGGGATGGGTTTTGATTGGGTTTTATAGTGGATGTTTTCTTTTGGAGCAGGGCCGCTGGCATGGTTGTACCCTCATACCACATCACCTATCGCACTGCACTGAAAGCCGATAGCTCAGGATGCAGTCCTATACACTAAAAGGCTGGGGTTGGGGAGGTCTTGGTGGTATCGTCCAGCAAGCTGAGGGGTTCCTGGGCCAGGGTTCGCAGCGCTTTGCGACGACGGCTCTTGAGCTCCTTGAGATCGAGGCGCTCGAGCTTGAGCCGGTTCAGGGCGTAGTCGAGATAGACCGCCTGGGCCTCCGGGGCTGTCCCACCCAGTACCTTGCGCCGGGCCAGGAAGCGCTCGGGTTCCAGGGCCCGCAACAACTCGGGGTCGCCAAAACCCAGGTGGCTATGCAGGTCGTCCAAGCCCAGTTGAGCCACGGTGCGACCCTCGTTGCTGAGCTCGCGCAGCATTCCCTGTACTTTGGGATAGGCCTCGGCTAATGATAGGTGTTGTCCAGAAACCAGTACATCTACCAGTTCGGAGGCCAGCACACTGCGGTCGCTCAGTCCCTGCGCCAACACCTCGGGTACAAAGCGGCTTTCTTGCAAGGCTACCCGCAAGAGCGCCACCGCTCCTTCTGCCGCATAAAAAAGCCCGTGCAAGGGCTCGAGCACTGCCGGGCCATGGTCGTTTACATCGCCAAAGGGGGTGCTGTAGTTGAGGTGGCCCAGGGTGGTGGGGCCGCCCATCAGTTCAGCCAGAAAGCCCCGCACATGTTCCAATACCACCGGATTGACCTTTTGCGGCATGATCGAGGAACCCTGGCTAATTTTTTCGGCCACCAAAAACCCACCCTGTTCGGCCCAGAACAGCAGATCGGCCACCAAGCGCGAGAGGCTGGTAGCCATCCCGGCCAGCGTGTAGGCGATTTCCAGCGCCCAGTCTCCGGAGGCCACCGCATCGTAGGTGTGCTCGAGGGTGCCACCAAAACCCAGCCAGCGGGCCAGGGCTTTGCGGTCTACCGGATAGGGGCTGCCTGCCAGGGTAGAAGCTCCCAAAGGACACTTGTCGGTGGTCATGAAGGCTGAGCGTAAGCGCTGATAATCGCGCGAGAGCAGGTTTTCGACTCCGGTCAGGTAGTGTCCTAGGGTGGTGGGTTGGGCTGGGCGGTGGTGGGTATAGGCCGTGAGGAGGGTCTGGCGGTGGGTCTGGCCCAAACCCAGTAGTTCTCGCCGCAAATCCGATAGCGCCGTCAAAACCCGCAACAGCCGCTCACAGGCATAGGCGCGAAACACCGTCAGGTCGAGGTCGTTGCGGGAGAGACCGCGCCGCAAGGCTCCGGCGATTTCGTAGCCAAATCGCTCCCGCAGGTGAAAGTCTATGGTGAAAAACACATCCTCCAGCTGTCCACTAAAGCCAGGGATGGGGTCTTTACGCAACTCGCTCAAGGCCCAGGCAGCCTCCCTGGCCTCGGAAATGTTCAGCTTGCTAAGACCTAGCGCATAAGCGGTAAGGGCATCGAAAAAATAATCACCCAGATGTTCTTTGGCAAAGCGGAAGTGCCGTTGTAACACCCAGCGACGGTACAGGTTGTGCCAGCGCATATGCACCTCCACAGGAGCGGTTGCTCGAGAAACCCTCCCACAAACAGAATATACCGCTTGAATAGCCACAAGATATGCCTTCGTGTGCTACCTGCAGTCTACCCTTCCACCCCCGCCATCCTGAGCAGAAGACGGCTGCGGATGAGGTTGTGCACCAGCAGAATCAGGTTCACCCGCGCCAGGAAACCTGCAAACGACCGGGCC
>NZ_JBBINI010000002.1:0-180269 GCF_037443965.1 Meiothermus sp. | reverse complement strand
CGGTGAAGCCCTGACTGTCCAGGTAGTTGCGAAAACCCCGCACCAGGGCCGCTTGAATCTTGAGGGGAGCCCGGGCTTTTTCTCCGCGCAGGCTCACATAACGGTACTCTAGAAGCGTCTCGGGATTAGCCCGCCATTCTTCCTTGGGAATCTCGATGGGGCTGGGCTCGCTGGCTTTGGCGTAGAACTCGATGTCCTGGGCGACCACCTCGTGGCCGCCTGGCGCTTTGGCATTGGCCACCACCTGGCCCACCACGCGCATCGAGGACTCGGCGATGGGTAGCTCGAACCGCTTATCCACCACTACCTGTACAATGCCGCTGCGGTCGCGAAGAAGGGCAAATTGAATACCGCCCAGGTCGCGCTTCCAATGTAAGAAGCCTAGTAGGGTAACGGTCTGACCCACATGCTGGGCGATTTGGCTGGCGAGGGTTCTGGACATGCGATCTCCTAAAAAAGTTTGGCGGCGGCTGGGCTCAATAAAAAACCCCCGATACAGCAAGGTATCGGGGGTCGAAATCTCGCCCCCTTTATGAATTATCGTCCGTCCGCAACATCCTGCCCAGCATCTTACGTGCCAAATCTCACTTGGTCAAGCCAAACGACGCAACCCTTCCAGCGGTTGGCTTCGACTCGAGGTGGTAAGCCTGCTATTTTCCGCACACAGTTTCGATTATGGAAACTTCTTTCATAACGTCAGTTTGAAGTTATCCAACAAGTTGAAAAGCTGAGCCGAAGGTTGAAAACCCGTCAATCAGCCTAACGGCATCGTAAAGTCCACTCCTACCGCTTAGGGGAGGCTTTAGCGTGAGTCAGCCGTGCCACACAGGTTTATTCTGCTTTTCTATCTCCGAACTGACGGTTTATACGCATTCCGTCAATATCGTTTAGCCTTTCAAAAGTGAACGATGCTGCCGGAATGCCCTCCCACTTCCTTCGGTCGGCTTGAACCCCTCACCTTTGATTACATCCAAACGTGCAGGGTTCATGCGGAACCGGTATCAGAGCTTGCTCAGGAGTTGCAGGATTTCCCGTCCATACTTGGCGGCTTTGGCCTTGCCAAAACCCTTGATCTGGCCCAGTTCCTCCAGGTTTTGGGGCTGGCGATCCAGAATGGACTGCATTTCGGCATTGGTGGCGATCACGTAGGGCGGAACCCCCTCCTCTTTGGCTTTTTGACTGCGCCATTTGCGAAGCGCCTCGAAAGCCGGGCTGCCAAGGGGTTCGGCCGCTTTTACCGACGGGCTGGACTTGGTCACTTTTTGAGCCTCGCCCTCGTAAAAAACCAGTACGCTCCAGAAAGGTGTGTTGCCTGCAACCAGGCTGCTGGATACCTGGATGGGCATCACCTGGGTCAAAAACTGGTTGAGCCGCTCGAGGTCTTTGGCGTTGTCCAGCCGAAGCGTAAAGGTCTGGCACTGCATGGCTATAGCTTACCGCAGGGCCTAAAAGCGGGGCTTGGGTCAGAACCCAAAACACACCTGGGCGTTCTGGTCGGTAATTTTCTCCATCTCCTGCTGGCTTATGCCCAAAATCTCGGCCAGTTTGGCCAGGGTAAACCGGGCCAGCGCCGGGTGGTTGCGTTGGCCTCGGTGGGGTTCGGGGGGTAGAAAAGGCGCGTCGGTTTCTACCAGCAAGCGGTCCAGTGGAATCTGCTGGACAGCCTCGCGCAGAGCCGTGTTCTTTTTGTAGGTGAGGGGCCCCGCCAAACCAAAGAAGGCCCCGAGTTCCAGCCCCACCTCCAGGAGCTTTAGGTGTCCCCCATAGGCGTGCAGCACAAACTTGGAGGGTCTGTGCTGCTTGAGCCAGTCGGCAATTTCAACCTCGGCCGGGTCGCCGTCCTTGCTGCGAACGTGGAAGATCAGGGGCAGACCCAGATTCTGGGCCAGGCGGTGTTGGAAATCCAGGGCCAGGTACTGGGCATCTTTTGTTTCGGGCGTCCAGTAGAAGTCCAGCCCGGTCTCGCCAATGGCCCGTACCCGGGGGTGTAAGGCCAGGTTTTGCAGGTCGGCCTCGAGTTCAGGGGAGAGCAGGTTGGCCTCGGTCGGATGCAACCCCACCGCCGCCCAGATATGGGGGTTGGCCTGGGCGATGGCCAGCGCCTTACGGTTACGCTCGGGGTTGGTGCCGATGGTCAGAATGGCCTGGAATTCCCTCGAGGCCGCGATAGCGGCCTGGGCTTCCTCGGGTTCCATGAAATCTAGGTGGCAGTGGGTGTCGGTCATGGTGCGAAAGGCGGTTTCGATTCTACGCTTTTATCTTCAAGCTGGCCTGGGTCTACCCACCTGATGGTTTTCACGGGAACCTGTCTGGCATGGGTTTGGGGTGATGCCATCCCAATGTTCGGCCTCTAAGGTTTTATGGCGCAGCTTACAGCCCCGTCTTGCCGAACCTACATACACTGGCGGTATGCGGCTGTGGTTGATTGCCTTGTCAGTGGTGCTAGTGGGTTGCCTGCCCACCCTGCAGGCGGTTGACCCCAACCGGGTTCCGAGCCCCAACAACTGGGGGCCCAACAACGCACCCCTGGAGTGGTGGTACGTTTCGGGCTACCTTCCCGATGAGGGGCTGGCCTTTCACTGGGCGCTGTTCAAAGCCTATGCCCCGCAAAACGCGCAGGTTGGCATCCTCAACCCGGCCCTGTTCTTTCCCGGCCCCTACCATGCATCGCACATCGCCGTTACCGACCTTCGCGCCAACAAGAAACTATTCGAGGAGCGTTTCGACTTCCGCTTCGATCGTCCCTGGGGGGATAGCCTGGTGCAGTATCCACCTTTGCGCCTCGAGCAAGGCGACTGGAGCTTGGTGCAAGAGGGCAACACCTACCGGCTCTCCGCAGGCCCCATCCAGGTTCGCCTGACCCCGCTCAAACCCGCCGTTGTACATCCGCCGGGCTACTCCGGCACTCCGGAAACCGGGCGCATGTACTACGTCTCCTTTACCCGTATGGCCCTGGAGGGGGTGATCGCCGGTAAGCCGGTGCGGGGGGAGGCCTGGATGGATCACCAGTGGGGTGACCAGATTGGTGCCCAGGGCGGCGATGCCACCGCACTCGGCGCTTTGTGGGACTGGTTTGGCCTGCACCTTTCCAATGGGGTAGACCTGATGCTCTACCGTGTGAAGAACAGCAAGGGTGAGGTTGTACAGCTTGCCGCCAGTGCCACCGACCCCCAGGGGCGGGTTCAGGAACTTGCAAACCTCGAGATGACCCCCCTGGAAAGCTGGACCTCGCCCAGTGGACGTAGCTATACCCTGTCCTGGCAAATAGAGGCAGAAGGGCTCAGTCTGCGCCTGGGGCCCCTGCGCCAGGATCAGGAACTCCTCACCGCCTCGACCCGCGTGGCCTACTGGGAAGGCCCGGTTGCCGGCAGCGGCACCTGGCAGGGCCAGGGTGTGCAGGCCAAGGGCATGGGGGAGTTTGTTGCCGGGCCCTACAACCCTCCAGGCAACTTTTGGAACCCTTTCCCCACCCAGCAGCGCTAATCAGATAAGTGTCCCATAGTTGAAATGCGAGATCCGATCCCCAAAGATCAGTGGGGAATTGCGTCAGGCACGCCTTGCCGATCCCGCTGGTTTTGCCAATCTACGCAGGCGCAGCTTAAGCCTGGCCGCTGGAAAATCCGGTAGAGTCGGAACCTGTCGGGCACGGCAAGCGGCAGCGGTTCCTGGCAACACATCGTACGAAGTGACCAAGAGCCCATCCCGGCTTTAGGCTCTGCCTGCCGAAGCGGAGGTATCGGTTGTCTCAAGGAATGACCTTGACTGAGGCTTGATGCGCCGCTCATGCGTAGTGTTGGTATCATGCCGGATTTAAAGATCTGGCATCAGACGCCGGATGGTCGCCGCAGTTTGCTGGCCCAAACCAGACGCACGAACTGAAGCAACCGGGGAAACCGGCCCCAGCGTTTGGGGTCTGTGGCAATGCGCACCAGCCACTCGATCTTGAGTCGCTGGGCCCAGCGTGGCGCCCGACGGACCTCCCCGGCCAGCACGTCAATCATGCCACCAACTCCAATGGCGACCTTGGCCCCCAGGACGGCTTTGTGGCGGTGGATGAAGGTGTCTTGTCGCTCGCCCATCCCCACGACCAGCAGGTCGGGCTGGGCTTGCCGGATGGCTTGAACCACGGCTGCTTCGTCCGTGAAATAGCCATCCTGCACACCGCATACCTGGATGTTCCAGCGGGTTCTGGCAGCCTCGGCGGCCCGCTGGGCCACCCCCGGAGCCGCTCCCAGAAAATAGACCCTGAGTCGCGGGCCGAAGCGCTCAAAGGCAGCGGGCAGGATTTCCGAGCCCGGCACCCGGTCTTTGAGCTTGTGTGGGGTGAGCAGGTCTACAGCCCAGACAATGCCCACCCCGTCGGCGGTAATGAGCTCACACTCTTGCAGGGCTTTTTTCAGGGCGGGGTCGGTCTGGGCCCGCACCACCGCCTCAGGGTTGGTGGTGATGATCTGAGAACAGTGGGGCTGGGGGTGGGAGATCTTCTCTGCGATCCAGTCCAGGGTCTGCTCCAGGTTTACCAAATCCACGGGCGTTCCCAGAATCTCTACGCGCAGCATGGCCTACCCCGCTTGAAAGCAAAAACCAAAGCGGTCTTTGGTCAGGCCGTACTGCTGGGCCTCGAGCACCCGTACCTGCTTCAACCGGGGCAGTGGGTTCTCCACGCTGACCAAACTGGCCAGGGCTAGGTCTTCGCTGCGGCCTGCTCGGTAGAGTTGCTTGCCCAGATCTGACTGAACCAGCGATTCCTGGGGGTCGGGGAAGGATTTGAGCAGGGTGGCGGCCAGCCGTGCGCCCTCCTGCAGGCTGCCCCACTGACCCAAGGCCTGGTGCAGGCGTTTGGCGATAAAGCCTGCCGCTACGGTGTTGGCCAGGCTGGGCTCGAGCCGGGCCTGGGTTGCAGCTACCACGGTGTCAATTTGCTGCTCTACCGCGTACCGAATAGCCTGTTTAGCGTTTCGGAAATAGGCCAGTGCACTTCCCAGGGGCTGCTGCTCGAGCGATTCGGCCAGGGCTCTAGCCAGCAGCACACAGGTTTTTCCTGCAAAATCAAGTTTGCTCAAGGCTTGCAGCGAGACGCCGTAGTGGAAGCCCTCGGGTGGGAGACCTTCTTCCTCGCCCATTAACAAGCCGCTGTCCTCGGCCAGAATCCGGGCTGCGCGCACACTTTTGGCAACCCATACCTCTTTGGCTCCAGCAGCCAACAAAAGCCCAACTGCACTGCCATAAAAGACATCCACTGTAAGCACCGCATGGGCGTAGGGGGGTTTGGGAACCAAATCTACCCGAATCGTCACGAAGTAAAGCCCTCCATCAACGCGTAACGCGTCTGTCCTGCGGCATTATAACGAAGTCTGTGGGGCAAGCCTGCTGGGGTGTGATTGCGGTCACAAAATGCCATATTGGTTGGGCGGAATTCCACCGGGCGCGAACGAGTATCAGGGGCCTCGATTTCTCTTTTTGGGTAGAGGTTGGCTTAGCTTCGAAGCAACAGCACCGGCCCTTCCCCCAGTGGGGGCAGGTCGGCCAGGCTTTCCAGGCCAAACAGCTCCAAAAACCGATCGGTGGTTCCAAAAAGCTTGGGTCGCCCTACCGCCTCTTTCTCGCCCACCACCTGCACCAGTTGCCGCTCCAGCAGTCCATCCAGCACGCCTTCCACGCTTTTGCCCCGCAGGGCTTCCAGTTCGGCCCGGGTCAGGGGTTGCTGGTAGGCCAGCAGAGCCAGCACCTCGAGGGCTGCCTTGGAGATTCGGGGCGGAGTGGGGCGCAACACCTGCTCGACCGCCGTCAGGTGCAGGGGATGCACCACCAGCCGCCAGCCGCCGGCCACCCGCTCGAGCTGCACCCCCGATGTGCCGTCGCTCAGGTCGTGCTCGAGGGCCACAATGGCCCGCAGCAGCGCATCTTCCGTGCCCAGGGGACTGAGGTCGCCCAGGGCTAGGGGCCTGCCAGCAGCAAACAATACGGCTAAAATCTGGGCTTTGAGGGTCTGGGTGTCCATAAAGACAGGGGTGTGGTTATTTCACCAACGCATTGCCTTCCTGAGGCTATACTAGAGTGAGTATGCCAACCTATCAATATAAGGCCAGGGATAGACAGGGGCGGTTGGTTAATGCCGTCATCGAAGCTGAGGATATGCGCACGGCAGCCCGCAACTTGCGTGAAAAAGGCTTGTTCATCGCTGAAATAAAAGAGCCGGGGAAAGGCTTGCAGGCCGAAATTAAGCTTCCAGGTCTCGAGCCTCAGCCCGGCCTCAAAGACTTGGCCATCTTCAGCCGCCAGCTTGCCACCATGCTGAACGCGGGTTTGCCGATTGTGCAGGCCCTGGCAATTTTGGAGAAACAAACCGAGAAGAAAAAGTTCCAGACCATTCTCAAGGAAATTCGCACCGAGGTTGAGGGGGGCGCTAACTTCAGCGAAGCCCTAGTCAAACACAAGCTCTTTAGCCGCCTCTTCATCAACCTAGTGAGGGCGGGCGAGACCTCGGGTACGCTGGATGCCATTCTGGATCGGCTGGCTACCTTCTTGGAAAACGAGCTGGCCCTGATTGGTAAAATTCGCTCGGCCCTAACCTACCCGGCCATTGTGTTTGTGTTCGCGGTGGGCGTGACCTACTTCCTCTTGACCGGCATCGTGCCACAGTTCGCCCAAATCCTGACCGGGCTGGGCTCCGAACTGCCGCTCCTGACAAGGGCGCTGATGGGTATTTCGGACTTTTTGCGCCAGGGCACTATCTTTATAGTTTTGATCGTGGTGGCACTGTTTTTTGCCTATCGGGCCTACTACCGAACCGATAAAGGGCGCCATCAGGTAGACCAGATCAAGCTCAAGCTTCCAGTGTTCGGCAACCTGATGAAGAAAAGCGCGCTGGCTCGCTTTTCGCGTACTTTCGGTTTGCTGATCTCGAGCGGGGTCAACATCGTCGAGGCCCTCGACATCACCAAAGGTACGGCAGGCAACGCCATCGTGGAAGATATCCTCGAGCAGACCAAGACCGCCATCCAGTCCGGCGAGCCGGTCCACACCACCATCCAGGCCCACCCGCAGGTCTTCCCGCCCATGGTCAGCTCGATGATCGCCATTGGGGAAGAGACCGGAGCGCTGGACACCATGCTGCAAAAAATTGCCGACTTCTACGAGCGCGAGGTGGACGAAGCCGTGAGCGCCCTGACTGCCGCCATCGAGCCGCTCATGATTATCTTCCTGGGCTTTATTGTGGGTGTGATTGTGGCCGGGATGTTCCTGCCGCTCTTCAAAATCATCGGGACGCTCTCATCGCAGTAATCTTCTCTGCGACCTCGGCTGCCACCGGCATGACCGACAAACGGTTGCCCCGGCGAAGCAAAATAAGCTCGTCGGGGCTAAAGTTTTTGCGCAGGAGATCCAGTGTGAGCGTTCGCTCGAATTTTTCCACGAAACCCACCCGCACCGTCCACCAGCGCGGATTTTCGACAGAGCTGCTGGGGTCGAAATAGGGCGACTTTGGGTCGAACTGGCTGGGGTCAACAAGGCCCGTCTCGAGCACCTTGCACAGCCCCACGATACCGGGCGGCTCGGTGCTGGAGTGATAGAAAAAAGCCAGATCTCCTACCTGCATAGCTTTTAGGAAGTTGCGCGCCTGGTAGTTGCGTACGCCGTCCCAGAGGGTGGTTTTTTGTTTTTTTAGATCGTCAATGCTAAATACATCGGGTTCGGACTTAAGCAGCCAGTAGTTCATACCGGGATAGTTTATCTTTAGCCAGACTTTAGATTTTGCTGTTCAGGTCACCAAACTAAACCCCTATTTAGGCTGTCTTCATGCGCGTAGGGGGTGCTCGAGCCAAGATTCAATCATGAAAAGATGGTTCCTGGCCTCTATGCTGGTAACGGCGCTGGCAGGCTGCATCCCCATCGGCACCAACCCCTCCGACGCGCTACTCATCTCCGACCTGCGCTACGAGAGCAACTTCCGCGATGCCAGCGGGCGCTCGTACATCTGCGACAACAAACTCACCACCCTCACCTACAGCTTCCGCTACAACGACTTTGCCCGGATTGCCCGCTGGGATTCAAGGTTGGTGGGCGAGGTGACCGGCCAGGCCACCCACACCCTCAGCATGAACCGCGAGAGCGGTGGTTACACCAACCAGAACAACCGCATCACGGTTAACTGGGTTTTGAGCCAGGGCACCGCCCCCTTGAGCGTGGCGCCGCAGGGCATTGTGGTCACCCCGGTGCCCCAGCCCCGCCAGATTGGGGCCACCCGCCTCGAGCTCACCGTTTTTGCCACCAACGGCAGCTCGGCCCGACTGGTCTTTCCCGGTATTCCGGTGATTGACAACTGCCCCTGAGGCCGCCCTGATAAGCTATAGGTGTGACCCTCAACCTCGGGAAAAAACCCCTCAAGCCCTCGCCCCGCCCCACCTACACCCAGCCTGCCCAGTCCGTCCAGGAATTGCAGGCGCGGCTGGGCCGGGAGAAGATGCTATTAGAGCTGGCCCAGCGGCGCAACTACTCCTACGACGGCATCGCCATGGGCGTAACCCCGGCCCTGGTGGTGCTGCCAACCTGCACCGCCGATGTGGTGGAGGTGGTGCGGTTCGCCAACCAGGTGGGGTTGCCCATCGTGGCCCGGGGGGCGGCCAGCGGGCTCTCGGGGGGGGCGGTTCCGGTTCAGGAGTCCATCGTGCTCTCCTTTACCCGCATGACCGGGCTGCACATCGAACCCCAGGCCCGCACCGCCACCGTGCAGCCGGGGGTGGTCACCCAGCAAATTAGCGAGCGGGCCCGGCCCCATGGCCTCTGGTACCCCCCCGACCCGGCCTCCTTTCGCACCAGCACCATCGGGGGCAACCTGGCCGAGAATGCGGGTGGGCCCATGTGCTTCAAGAAGGGTGTGACCGGCGATTACGTGGAGGCGCTCGAGTTCGTAGACTTTGCCGGCCAGGTGCACCGTGTGGAACGTAAGGCCTACGACCTGGTGGGTCTGCTGGTGGGCTCCGAAGGCACGCTGGGCCTGATCACCGAGGCCCGGCTGCGCTTGGAGCCCATCCCCCGCTACACCCGCACCCTGATGGCTATCTTTGGTGAGGTGGGGCAGGCCGCCGAAGCGGTCTCGGAAGCCATTGCAGCGGGTGCGGTGCCGAGCAAGCTCGAGTTCGTGGACAACGGCTGCATCAACGCGGTGGAAGACTACCTGCGGCTGGGCCTGCCCCGCGAGGCTGCGGCCATCTTGCTGGTGGACACCGACGGCAACGATCCCCTCGTTGTGGAAGAGGAGCTGCAATGGGTGGCTGAGGCCTGCCAGAAGCACGGGGCCACCGTGCGGGTCGCCCAGGATGCCGCCGAGAGCGAGGCCCTCTGGAAGGCCCGCCGCTCGATCTCGCCGGCGATTGGCGCCATCAAGCCCAAGCGCATGAACGAGGACATTGCCGTACCGCGCTCGAGCCTACCCGAAGTGGTGCGGGCCATCGAGGCGCTAGGCCGGCAGTACGGCCTGCAGGTGGTGCAGTTTGGTCACATCGGCGATGGCAACCTGCACCCCAACGTGCTCTACGACCCCAGGGTGGACTCCGAGGAGAAGGTCTGGGAACTCCTGCACGAGATTGCCCGGGTGGCCTTGCGGCATGGGGGCGTGCTCTCCGGTGAGCACGGCATCGGCCTGATGAAGCGCGACTTTATGAGCGAAGCGGTAGACCCCGAGACCCTCGAGGCCTTAAGGCGGGTCAAGGCCGCCTTCGACCCACACAACCGCCTGAACCCCGGCAAAGTGTTGCCCGAGCCCCACTTGCCGGAACACTGAGCAGCGAAGCTGGAGGCATGCGCACAGGCCTCTGGTTTTCACTTCTGGCCTGCTTTGCTTTTGTGGGGCTGGCCCAGGCGCAAAACCCCTTTTCGGTGGGGATGGCCTATACGACTGAACCGCTGGTCGCGTTTGAACAGGCCCAGCAGCCCGAACGACCCTCCTGGGATCGGCTGCTTTTTGGCCCGGCCCCGGAGGGCTACCGGGGGCTGGCCGTTTCCGCCCGCCTTCTGGCCTGGAGCGTGCCCTGGACCCTGGTAGGCTCTACGGTTGGGCTCGCGAGCGATGACCCCTGGCAGCGCTCGTTCTGGCTCACCAACTCGGTATGGGCGGCGGTGAACTCCGGCATCGCCCTGGTGGGGTTGTTGGGGCCTGAGCCGAGCAAGGATAGCCTCCGCGACCTGCTCTACATCAACGCCGGGATTGATCTGCTCTACATCGCCGGGGGTGTTTTCCTGGCCTTGCAGCCCGATGCCCGCAGCCAGGGGGCGGGATGGGCGATTGCCCTGCAGGGGGCCTGGCTGCTGCTCTTTGACCTGCTTAACGGGCTGGCGTTGGAAAACCGCTGATAACAAAACACCTATAGGGATAAAATGAACTGAATGGCCTCCTCAGCCGTGGTAAACCGGGGTTGCCGGCCCACAAACCAGGTGTAAAGGCCCGCATGGTCAAGGGCTTCCAGGCTGCCTGGCTGGCCCAGAATGATCTTGTGGTCACCGTCTTTGACCCAGACCATGCCCAGTACCTCGCCCTCGAGCCGCGTTCCTGCCGCAACTGGTTCTCGACTGGCCCAGATTGCATCCAGCGCGGCCTGGTCGGCGGGGTTGAAGTATTCAGGAATCAGGCCATAGTTCACGGGGGGCAGGCCCCACGCAGGTTGCCAAGGGGGGTCGTAGGGAACCAACTTCTGGCCGTCCCACTCGAAGCGCCGAGGGCTCCCCAGGCTCCACTCCACAATCATCTCGAGTCGCATACCACCTCTCCCTTCGGTCGGCTCGAACCCTTCACCGTTGATTACACCCAAAGGTGGAGGATTCGAGCGGAACCGGTATAAATTTTGTTGCCTGCGAGAGCAGTAAAAAAAGAGGCTGTGCTGGGGGTTACGAGCTTTTCCCCCGAGGGAACGATACGAGCCACCCACGATGGAAGACCCGTTTGGGCGCTCACAAATTTAGCAACCAGCGGGCTACGCTCAGATAAACCACCAGACCGGTTACATCGGTGACGGTGGCAATCAGGGGGTTGGAGATGAGGGCGGGGTCGAGCTTCAAGCGGCGCAGCAGCAGCGGCAGCATAGCCCCCACCACGTTGGCCAGCAACACCACTAGACCCAGCGAAATCCCTACCACCCACAGCAAGCCCACCTGACCATCGATCAGTACCTTAACGGTCAGCAATGCCGCCAGGGTTAGGCCCAACAGGGTTCCTACCCCCACCTCCTTGCGGGCGATACGCAACCAGTCGCTCAGCGACACATCGCGGGTGGCCAGCGCCCGCACAATTAGGGTGCTGGATTGGTTGCCGGTATTGCCCCCGGTGCCCACCAGCACCGGCACGTAAAAGGCCAGGGCTGTAACGGCCTCGAGCACCAATTCAAACCCCTGCAGAATCGAACTGGTGATGCTGCCGGTCACGATCAGGATAATCAGCCAGCGCACTCGAGCGCTCCACAGCTCCCAGACGCCGGACTTGCTGTACACCAGCTCGGGCGACTCCACCGCGCCCAGCCGGTAGATGTCCTCGGTGGCCTCTTCCTGGATGACGTCCACCACGTCGTCAATGGTGACAATCCCCACCAGTTTCTTATCCTCGTCCACCACCGGCAGCACCGTGAAGTTGTAGTCGGCCATCAGGCGGGCCACCTCTTCCTGGTCGGTGTCGTCGCGTACGAATATAACGTCGGGGTTCATAATCTCGGCGACACGGGTCTTGGGGTCGGCCACGATCAGGTCGCGCAGGGTGAGCACCCCTTGCAGATGCTCCTCGGCATCCACCACGTAGATCACGTAGATCTGCTCGGCGTCGGGGGCTTCACGCCGCAGAAAGCGGAACACCTCTTCTACCCGCATGGCGTCGCGCACTGCGATGTACTCCGAGGTCATGATGCCGCCGGCCTCGTCCTCGTCGTATTCGGTCAGCTCCTCCACCTCGGCCCGGGTCTCGGGGTCGAGCTGGCGCAGCAAAGCCTCGGCCTGGGCGGGGTTTTCTTCCTCGACGGCATTGATGGTGTCGGCTAGGTCGTCGAGGGAGAGTTCCTCCAGCAGCTCCTTGACCCGCCAGGGGGGCAAGGCTTCCAAGAGTTCGGCTTGCTCGGTTTCCTCGAGGTGGCTGAAAACCTCCGCGGCATCGGCAGGGGAGAGCAGGGTCAGGATGGGCAGGTGGTGTTCGGGGGCAAACTCCGACCAGTGCTCCAGAATCTGGGCGGGGTAGAGTTCTTCCAGCGCAGCCTTGACCTTGAAGGCGTCGCTCTCCTCGAGGGCGCTCTTGAGTGCTTCTAGCCCGATGAGGGTTTGGGTGTCGTACATGTGCGGCCTCCTTCGGTTTTCGGCCAGAGCCGAATCTTGGAAGGAAGCTCCGCAGGGTACACGGTTTGTCGAGGATTAGTCGGTGTGGGAGCACACCGGGCGAAATCTTCGACTAGAACTGTGATCTTCCACGGTGCCTCCTGGGCGGC
Organism: Meiothermus sp.; assembly: GCF_037443965.1. Classification (GTDB taxonomy): domain Bacteria; phylum Deinococcota; class Deinococci; order Deinococcales; family Thermaceae; genus Meiothermus. The sequence goes on along the minus strand of NZ_JBBINI010000002.1, from coordinate 167,814 downwards.
TTGATACCTGGTAGCTTGACCCTATGTCTTGCTTGAGGCAAAAAGCCTAAAGTAGCGTAGCACTAGAGGCTGCTTCTGGCAAGCAAATTTGAGCCTTGGCGGGTGGCAGGCTCGAGCCGTTTGGCTTGGCTCGACAGCTCTCTCGTACGTATTCCGGCAGTATTGTTCACCTTTGATTACACCCAAAGGTGAAGGATTCAAGCGGAACCGGTATCAGAAAATAACCAGTACCCCGACAGGCCCAGACGATGCCCAAAACACATAAAACCGGGAAATGCTGCGAGGGTCAATCAAGGCAAGCACTTCCTCAAAAAATATGATATTGACACACTCAATCCATTGCTGCTAACCTAGCGGGCGGCCTCGAAGAAGTGGGGCAAAAATCGCAAAATTGCCTTTAGTGGTTTCTTGGGCATTTGCAGGTTAGACTGAGACTATGTTTGAAACCCTTACCCAACGCATCCGCGCCGCAGTGGACAAGCTGCGCGGGCGGGGTCGTATCACCGAGGCCGACCTCAAAGCGACCTTGCGCGAGATTCGTATGTCGCTCCTGGAGGCCGATGTCAACTTCGAGGTTGCCAAGGGCTTTGTGCAAGCGGTGCAGGAGAAAGCCCTGGGACAGGCAGTGCTGGAGAGCCTCACTCCCGCGGAGCAGATCCTGACGGTGGTCTACGAGGAACTGGTGAAGATGCTGGGGGGCGAGGCCCAGCAGCCAGTCCTCAAAAACGAAGGCAACCTGTGGTTCATGGTGGGCTTGCAGGGCTCGGGCAAGACCACCTCTGCCGGCAAACTGGCCCATTTCTACAAGTCCAAAGGCCGCCGCCCCTTGCTGGTAGCCGCCGATACCCAGCGCCCTGCGGCCCGCGACCAGTTGCGCATCCTGGGCGAGAAGATCGGGGTGCCGGTGCTGGAAGTGGCCGATAACGAGCGCCCCGAGACCACCCGCACCCGGCTGCAACAGCAACTGACCTTCGACTACCGCGACCTGGTGATTGTGGACACTGCGGGCCGTCTGCAAATTGACCAGGCCCTGATGGACGAGCTGGCCAGGCTCAAACAGGTGCTGGGGCCCTCCGAGACCCTGCTGGTAGTGGATAGCATGACCGGCCAGGAAGCCCTGAACGTCTCCAAGACCTTCGATGAGCGCATCGGCGTCTCGGGCCTGATTCTGACCAAGCTCGATGGCGACGCAAGGGGTGGGGCTGCGCTTTCGGCCCGGTACGTGACGGGAAAACCCATCTATTTTGCGGGTGTGTCCGAAAAAATTGAGGGCTTGGAGCCTTTCTACCCCGACCGGCTGGCCCAGCGCATTCTGGGCATGGGCGACCTGCAGACCTTGCTGGAGAAAGCCAAGCTGGCCGAGCTCGAGGCCCCCCAGAAAGACCTCAAAGAGATCACCCTCGAAGACCTCATCACCCAGATGCGCCAGATGCGCAAGATGGGCAGTTTCACCGAAATCCTGGGGATGATTCCGGGGATGTCGCGGATGCTGCCCCCAGGCTTCTCGGTGGACGAAAAGCAGGTGAACCGCATGGAGGCCATTGTGCTCTCCATGACACCCAAAGAGCGCCGCGATCCCAGGGTGCTCAACGCCTCGCGCCGCAAGCGCATCGCGGCGGGCTCGGGAACCACCGTGCAGGAGGTCAACCGCCTCATCAAAACCTTCGAGGATACCAAGCAGATGATGAAGACCCTGGCCAAACAGCAGCAAAGGGGTGGGAAGGGACTGTTCAGACGGTAGGTTTAACGTTGAGATGTTCTGAGGTTCAGAAGCCTCCGCTCAACAAAAAAACGCATGAAGAAGTTAGACAGCTAGAAGGAGAAAAACATGACCAAGATTCGCCTCTCTCGTTTCGGTTCCAAAGCTAACCCGCACTACCGCATCGTGGTGGTGGACAGCCGTGCCAAGCGCGACGGGGGTTATATCGAGCGCCTCGGCTACTACGACCCCCGCAAGACCACCAAAGACTGGCTCAAGCTCGACCAGGAGCGGGTGCAGTACTGGCTGGGCGTGGGCGCCCAACCCACCGACACCGTCAAGAAGCTGATCAAGCAGGCTAGCACGGGCGCATAACGCTTGTCACCGGCAAAAGCCGAAGGCTCATACCGTTTCCGCTTGAATCCTTCACCTTTGGGTGTAATCAAAGGTGAGGGGTTCAAGCCGACCGAAGGGAGTGGGAGTGCATTCCGGCAGTATCGTTTAGGCTTTCAAAGGTGAACGATACTGCCGAAATGCGTATCATACCCCTGGGCTTTCGGCTTTGCGGTTTTGGCTTTAGGCTAGTGGGTATGAAAGACCTTGTCGAATATCTTGCTAAAGCAGTGGTGGATCACCCTGGCTCCATTCGCGTTGACGAGCGCCGGGGCCGTGAGGGTCTGGTCTACTATGTAGAAACCCATCCCGAAGACAAGGGCCGCATCATTGGACGGCAGGGCCGGGTGATCGAGAGCATTCGCACAGTGGTGCGCTCGTTTGCCAAGGGCCGGGTGAGCGTGGAGGTGCGCTAGAGAGCAGGCTCGAGGCACCGACACCCAGACCTTGCACACGAGGGATGGGAAAGCCCCAAATGCGTCTGGAGCGCAGCAAGGGGCGTCTCGAGCGCAGGGTTGTCATAGAGCGTATGCGGCGCGTTGAAATAGGGCGTATTGGAAAATCCTACGGTATGGAGGGGGGTCTCAAGTTTCGCGGCGAGGCCGTGGTCTTTGACCTCAAGAAGGTATACCTGGAGGGTCTGGGCTACCGGGCCATCGAGGAGGTCGCAGAACTGAACAACGAAATCGTGCTGTATCTGACGGGTGTGCAAAACCGCCAAGAGGCCGAGCGGCTGGCCGGGTTGCGGGTCTATGCTGACCCGGACGACCTGCCCCGGTTGGAAGAGGGCGAGTACTACTATTTTGAATTAATTGGTCGGCCCGTTTTTGTGGATGGCCAGCCCTTTGGAGAGGTGGTAGACGTGGAGGATGGCCCACAAGACCTGCTCATCATCAAAGCCAGGGGTTCGTCCCTGCGGGCCCAGAGCAAGACCTATATGGTGCCGCTCCAGGCGCCTTATGTGCATATCAAAGCCGATGGCATCTACATCGAGGCGATACCGGGCCTGCTCGAGTAGGGCGTGCAGAAGGCCAGATATGACGTGCTTCGCTCTATTTTGACGGTGGGAATGGCCGCAGTAAAAACGAGTTTGGCACAGTTATTTTGGGTTCATTCCCCGAACCGCTCTACACGGCCTATGCTATGAAATACACCATCCTGACCCTGTTTCCCGACCTGGTACGCCCCTGGACGCAAGAGTCTATCATCCAGAAGGCGATCCAGCGTGGTCTGATCGAGGTGGAGGTGCGGGACATCCGCGCCTATGCGGAAAACAAACACCACACCGTGGATGATACGCCCTACGGCGGTGGGGCGGGCATGGTGATGCGGGTAGACGTGACGGTGCAGGCCATCGAGGCCGCCGGGTCCGCCGACGAGGTGATTTTGTTGTCCCCGGCAGGCCAGCCATTTACCCAGAAGCTGGCCGAAGAGCTGGCCGGTAAAACCCATCTGGTTTTGGTCTGCGGGCGCTACGAGGGGATTGATGCCCGCGTCGAGCACTTCGTGACCAGGGAAGTCTCGATTGGCGATTACGTGTTGATGGGGGGCGAACTGGGGGCGCTGGTCATCCTGGAAGCCACTGCGCGCTTGATTCCTGGGGTGATCAAGGAGGCTCAGAGCCACCAGCAGGACTCCTTTTCCACCGGCCTGCTGGACTACGCCCACTACACCCGCCCGCCGGAGTTTCGCGGCCTCGCGGTTCCGGAAGTTCTAACCTCGGGCCACCACGCCAAAATCGCCGAATGGCGGCGCAAACAAGCCCTCAAGCGCACCCAGGAGCGGCGTCCTGACCTGTTGGAAAAGGCCGAGCTGACGCCAAAGGACTTGGTTTGGCTCGAGGAAGATAGCTAAATGCCTCTACCGAACAAGCCAGCACACTGGGGAGGGCCGGCTGAGCCCGTCGAAGCCCAGCCTTAGACTGGGTAAAACCGGGAACCGCCAACCAACGGGCTGGCCGCAGCGGGGATGTGGCTCCTGAATTTTTCCAGCTTTGACAAGGGGTGTTTTGGCTGCTAGAATCACAACTTGCTGACCTGTCCCGAGTATCTGCTTGGCGGATACGCTTGAGGGCAAGAATCCAAGAACCCGCTTTTAGCCAACGGCAAAAAGCGCATGAGTAGGTTCCGCTGGAACAAGGAGTCAGACCATGAACCGTGGCGCTTTGCTCAAAGTTGTAGAGAAGAAATACACCCGAACCGATATCCCCCAGTTCAAACCCGGTGATACCGTAAAGGTCAACTATAAAGTAGTAGAAGGCAACCGTACCCGTGTGCAGGCTTATGAGGGCGTGGTGCTGAAGGTCAAGCGCAACGGCTTCAACAGTGCTTTCACGGTGCGCAAAATCTCTTTCAACGAAGGTGTGGAGCGGGTTTTTCCCTTCAACTCGCCCCTTATCGAGAGTGTGCAGGTGGTGAGCCGTGGTAAGGTGCGCCGGGCCAAGCTCTACTATCTGCGTGAGCTGCGCGGCAAGGCGGCCCGCATCCGCGGTGACCGCAAGCGCCTCAACGAAGACGTGGAAGCAAGGGCGCAGGCTGCCAAGGAGGCCGCCCAGGCCAAGGCCGCAGCCGATGCCGCCAAGCTGGAAGCTGAACACGCCGCAGAGGCCAGCCAGGCCGCGGAAGAAAGTAAAGAGTAGGGCGGTTTTTACAAGCAAGGCCGGAGTGGAACCCCCACTCCGGTTATTTTTTCCGCTGCGCTAGCGACTGGCGTATGTGCCACAGCCCCTCGGGGATTGAATACAGCAGCCACAAGTATCCAAACAACCCAATGGCAATCCAAAAGGCCCGGTGTGGGTCGCCCGGATTGAATAGGCCAAAGCTCAGGCTTAGCGGCAATGCAACCAACACGGCCCTGGAAAGCCCTGGACGCTTGTGGCGGAAATGATAGATTTCGCCAGTGCCCAGTCCAATCCAGAGCAAGGTCTCCCAGCGCACCACCTGATGCCAATAGAAGGTGAGCGGCCAGGATAGCCAGGCGATGGTCGTCAGAGCAATGAGCGGATAGGCCCAGATTTCCCAACGCTCGAGCGGCTCGCGGAACACCTGAGCTAGAGTATACGGGCCAAATCGCGTTTGCCACAAAATTTCCGCACCGCGTGCGGGGTCATGTACCTAGGCGGTTTTTGTTGTACTGCGTACATGCGGGAACCGCTCTCAGTGAGTCCCAGCATGCCAGTGCTGTAGAGATTTAACCGCCAGCCCGGACTGGCGGGCACGCCGAATGGCTTCTAGGCTCCACCTAGCTCCCTCGAGCGTGGTGATGAAGGGCTTGCCGGTCTCCACCGCGCGGCGCAGCTCAGGGTGGGGGGTGAGGGCAATCAGCAGGTCGTAATCCTCTTCGGAGAGCTGGAAACCGGCGGCCTCCCAGTCGGGTTTGAGCTGCTCGGCCCCGATGAAACGCACCCTGCCGGAAAGCGGCAGCCGCTGGCCCACCCCCAGCTCGGCCCGGTAGTAGGCCAGGTAGGGGTCGGTGTCTATGCCCATGCTCTCGCCGGTGGAGCGCATCTCGGGCCCCAGCACCGGAATCACCCCAGGGAACTTGAGCCAGGGAATCAGAACCTCCTTGACCGCGTAGAAGCTGGCGGTCGGATCCTGGGTGAAGCCCAGCTCGTCTAGGGTTCGGCCCACCGCGATCAGGGCCGCGTACTTGGCCAGCGGGTGGCCGATGGCCTTTGAGACAAACGGTACCGTGCGGGAGGCGCGGGGGTTGGCCTCCAGGATGTAGACCACGCCATCTTTGATGGCGTATTGCACGTTGATCAGGCCCTTGACCCCCACCGCCAGGGCCAGCTTGCGGGTGTAGGCCTTGACGGTCTCGAGCTGCTCGGGGGTGAGGGAGATGGGCGGCAGGATGGTGGCCGAGTCGCCGGAGTGCACCCCGGCCCGTTCGATGTGCTCCATGATGCCCGCCACCACCACCTGCTTACCATCGCACAGCGCGTCCACGTCGAGCTCGAGGGCGTTTTCCAGATACTGATCTAGGAGAATCGAGGGCCGCTCGGCCAGGGCTGCGTAGATGCCGCTCAGATACCAGCGCAGCTCCTCGGGGGTGCGCACCACCTGCATGGCCCGCCCCCCCAGCACATAGCTGGGCCGGGCCATCAGGGGATAGCCCAGGGTCTCGGCCAGCTTGAGAGCTTCCTCAGGGTTGCGGGCCACCGCACCCTTGGGCTGGGGGATGTCCAGCGCGGCGCAGAGCTGGTTGAACTCGGCCCGGTCTTCGGCTTTGTGGATGGCCTCCCAGCTCGTCCCCAGCAGCGGCACACCAGCCTCGGCGAGCTTTTTAGCCAGCTTGAGGGGGGTCTGGCCACCCAGGGTGGCGATGGCCCCGATGGGTTTCTCGTGCTCGGCCAGATTGAGCACATCCTCCAGGGTAAGGGGCTCGAAGTAGAGGCGGTCGGCGGTGTCGTAGTCGGTGGAGACGGTCTCAGGGTTGGAGTTGACCATGATGGTCTCGTAGCCCCGGGCCCCGGCTTCGCCGGGCCGCTCAGGTGGTATCACCGCTTCGCGCAGGGCCCAGACCGCGTGCACGGTGGCATAGTCGAACTCCACCCCCTGTCCGATGCGGATGGGGCCGCTGCCCAGAATGACCACCTTGGGCTTGCCAGTAGGGCGCACCTCGTCCTCGAGCTCGTAGGTGCTGTAGTGGTAGGGGGTATAGGCCTCGAACTCGGCCGCGCAGGTGTCTACGGTTTTGTAGACTGGCCTGGAGCCTGAAGCCAATCGCTGCTTCCGAGCTACCGTCTCCGAAACCCCAACCAGCTCACCCACTTGCGCATCCGATAGACCCAAGCTCTTAACAAAACGCCAGTCCTCGGCATCTTCCAGGCGGTTATTCTCGGTCTCGAGGTAGTGTTCGGCCTCCACCACCTCCTTGAGCTGGGTCAGGAACCAGGGCTCGATCTTGGTTTTTTCGTAAAGGTGGTCTACCTGCACGCCCCGCCGCAGCAGTTCCAGGACTGCATAAATTCGCGTGGGGCTGGGGTAGAGCCGGGCCTCCAGCTCCTCGCTGGTAAGCCCCGAGAACTCCGAGCGCACATCGGCCTCGAGGCTCCGCAGGGCCTTGCCAAAAGACTCCTTGAAGGTGCGGCCAATGGCCATCACCTCGCCCACGCTTTTCATCTGGGTGCCCAGCCGGTCGGAAAAGCCGCCGGGGTTGGTGTTGGGCAGGGTGCCGAACTTTTCAAAAGCGAAGCGGGGAATCTTGGTGACCACGTAATCTATGGTGGGCTCAAAGCTGGCCGGGGTTTTCTGGGTGATGTCGTTGGGGATTTCGTCCAGCCGATAGCCCACCGCCAGCAGCGCGGCAATTTTGGCGATGGGGAAGCCGGTGGCCTTGGAGGCCAGGGCGCTCGAGCGCGAAACCCGGGGGTTCATCTCGATCACGATCATCCGCCCGCTCTTGGGGTCAATGGCAAACTGGATGTTGGAGCCGCCGGTCTCCACCCCAATCTCACGGATGATGGCGATGGCCGCATCGCGCATGCGCTGGTACTCCACATCCGAGAGGGTCTGGGCCGGCGCGACCGTGATGGAGTCGCCGGTGTGCACCCCCATGGGATCCAGGTTCTCGATGGAGGTGATGATCACCACGGTATCGTTTTTGTCGCGCATGACCTCGAGCTCGTACTCCTTCCAGCCCACGATGGACTCCTCCACCAGGGCGGAGTGGGTGGGGGAGAGCGAAAGCCCCCGGCTCAGGATTTCCACAAACTCGGCCTCGTTTTCCGCGATGCCCCCGCCGGTGCCCCCCAGGGTGAAGCTGGGCCGCACCACCACCGGATAGCCCGTCACTTCGCGGGCAAAGGCCAGCCCCTCTTCCAGGCTGTGCACCATCTTGCCCCTGGGCACGTCCACGCCAATCTTGAGCATGGCTTTCTGGAACTCCTCGCGGTCTTCGCCTTTTTTGATGGCGGCGGCGTTGGCCCCAATCAGCTCGACACCGTACTTTTCCAGAATGCCCTGTTCGTAAAGGGCCATCGAGAGGTTGAGCGCGGTCTGGCCGCCCAGGGTGGGCAGGAGGGCGTCGGGCCGCTCGACGGCGATAATTTTTTCCAGGAACTCCACCGTGAGGGGCTCCAGGTAAGTGCCCTCCGCAAGCTCAGGGTCGGTCATGATGGTGGCCGGGTTGGAATTCACCAGCACCACCTGGTAGCCCACGCTGCGCAGGGCCTTGACAGCCTGGGTTCCCGAATAATCGAATTCTGCCGCCTGGCCGATGGTGATGGGGCCGGAGCCGATAATCATAATCTTTTTCAGGTCGGTGCGAGCAGGCATACCAAGGGGAGAGCATAGCACTTATTAGGGCCGGTGGCTACCCGGTTTTTGCATAGTGTTGCGCGGTTTGAGTATAAACACGCAAATGCCCGGCCTGGGGGTTGGATTACTTTAGGGCTCTTCAGACGTGCTACGCTCGAAGTGTGTAGTTTGCAGTAAGACTATCGCTTCTGGAACAAAAGGAGTCGAATATGCCAAAGGCTGCACAGTCCATGATCTCGAGCAACCTCGCCCAGAAACTCGGAGAGCAGATTGGCCACGAACTCGGTGCGCACCAGCAATACCTGGCCATCGGCACCTACTTTGCCCAGCAAAACCTGGACAAGTGGGCAGCGCTCTTTTACCAGCAGGCCGCGGAGGAAAAAGAGCATGCCATGAAGATTGTGCGCTTTCTGACCGATGTGGGCCAGACCGTGCACTTCCCGGCCATCCCGGTGGCTTCCACCGGTTTCAAAAGCCCGGCGGATGCAGTTGCCCAGGCCCTCAAGTGGGAGCGCACCGTGACCGAGCAGTTCCAGGCCATGGCCAAAATTGCCTTGGCCGAAGGTGATTATGTAGGCTTCCAGTTCTTGCAGTGGTTCTTGGAAGAACAGGTTGAAGAAGTGAGCAGCATGGAGAAGTACTTGGCCCTGGTCGAGAGCGGTATCAATCTCTTTCAGGCCGAGGAATTGTTGGAAATTGAAGCCTAGTGGTTTGGTAAGTTAAAGATTGATGTGCAGTGAAGTTCCCAAAATGAAGCGCTCAAAGCAACTTCCAAATATTAAGTGAGCCAAATCCATCCCAGGAATTAAGTTACCGGAGCACTAGTGCGGTACTTCATCTTTCCACAGGGGCAATCGCCCCAGTTTTTTGTTTTATCCTTTGAAGTATGCGAACCCTTAAGCCTGAGTTACTCAAGAACTTTCTACTAGACAGCCCGGTGGTGGTGGATGTGCGCCCACCCGAACAATACAACCAAGACGACTTCATCCAAGCCTTGCATGTGCCCCTGTCGGATATCCAGCACGGCAACCACAACCTGCCCAAAGACCGTCCTCTACTGCTGGTTTGCGAACGAGGGGTGATGAGTGAACTGGCCGGGCTCTACCTGGAAGCGGCTGGCTACGAGTTGGTCTACAACCTCGAGGGCGGCCTGCAAAAGCTGCGTAAGGTGGCCGAAGAGCGGTAGGCCAAGCCAGATAAGGGGGTAAAAGTCGTTCTGGTCAGACTATCAATGGGTCGGGGTTCACTCGGTGCGCTTGGGCAGCTCGTCCAGCCGCAGGCCGTGCCACTTTTCAAGGTGCTCGCGGTGGGTTTGCAGGTAGGCCCCCGGCTCGAAGAAGCGGTCGTAGTACTCGAGGTCGAGGTGGTGGGTTTGTAAGAACATCAGGCTGTAGATGGTGGGGACGGTGGCGGGGAACTTCCCAAAGGTATCGAACAGGTACTGGGCCTGGAGGGCCACCACCTCTATCAGCCATTCTTCGTGCGGGAAGGCCTGGGCACGCACCGCAGGGGTGTTTTTCCAGGGGCCGGGGGTCTCGGGGTTGAAGGGGCCGCCCGCCTGGTATTTGCGCGCCACCACGGCCTCCACCGCCTGGCGCATGCTGGGGTGGTGCGGGGGGCAGTGCCCCTCAAAAACGCCTTCCAGCCCAGTCGGGTTGGGCCGCGACCAGCCGGGCTTGAAATCGTAGCGGAAGCCCAGGCCCGGCACCTCGGGGTCGCCCGAGGCCCCCAGGGTTCGTACCCGATCCAGTCCATTCAGCATCCAGCCGCCCAGACCCATTGCTTGTTGCATGAGGTGGCCCGCAAACACCGATGTGCTAATCTCTGCCGAGACTTCTGCAAGGGTGGCCTGGTCGAAAGCGGTGAGCGGGTAGGGTTTGTCTACCGCAACATATTCCTTAAACTTTTCAAGACCTGGGATACTGCGGTTGTGCACGTCGTCGTAGAGCACGAAGCCGTTCTGGGCGATAAAAATGAGCTTGAGCAACTGATGTTGCGCAACGTCCGCGATGGGCCAAACCAAAAGAGAGCCAGGTTTATTGGCATTCCAGGCATTGTGACCAGCCATGAAGGGTTCACGGGGAGGAATATGGAGCCGTGTGTCGGACAACTTATGAATGTATTGCTTGTGGGCCATTAGCAGTTCCACTGCATCTACCGTGCCCTTGGCAGTTCGTGGAACCGGTGGGCTGGCATCGCGGGTTTTGAAAATATAGGTTCCGCTGTCGTCAGTGAAGAAGAGCTGGCTGGTGTGGAAGCCCGCCGCACTGGGAAAGGTACGCCCTGCTGCCATTCCGGAATAGCTAGGAAGGTGCGGCGAAACATTTTTGTGATGGCTGATCAGGTTGTGCCAGCCGGTTAGGCCGCCCATGGTGGTGAGGATCAGCAGGCGCTCTGGTTCAGATAGCGGGAGCGGCTCATAGCGGGACTTGTAAGCCAGCGGCCCGTCAGGTAACTCACCGCCCAAGGCGAAACGGCGGCTACGACGGCCAAAGAGTGCGTCGGTAAGGGGGACCCTTAGGAGTTCCTCGAGGGCCCGGCGTTCGTGTGGGTGGATGATGGGCTCAGACTCGGCGTGTGGCATTTCCTCCAGTCTATCCCGGATTCTCCTGCGGATGCGGGGCCGGCAGAACAAAAAGCCCCCCGCAAGCCGATGGGCGGGGGGCCTCTGGGGCGCGGGTTTACTTTTCCGGGCCTTTTTCGATGGGAACCCCCACCGCATTGCCCCACTCGGTCCAGCTCCCGTCGTAGTTCTTGACGTTGGGGAAGCCCAGCAGGTGCTTGAGCACAAACCAGCTATGGCTGCTGCGTTCGGCAATGCGGCAGTAGGCGATCACCTCCTTGTCGGGGGTGATGCCCTTGCTTTCGTAAATAGCCCGTAGCTCTTCGGCGCTCTTGAAGGTGCCGTCGGCGTTGACGGTGGTGGCCCAGGGGATGCTCTTGGCGCCGGGGATGTGGCCGCCGCGCAGCACCCCTTCCTGGGGGTACTCGGGCATATGGGTCTTCTCGCCGGTGAACTCCGCAGGGCTGCGCACATCTACCAGAGCGCCCTTGCCGGCCTTGACCTTTTCTAGATGGGCCAGCACCTCGTCGCGGAAGGCCCGCAGGCTGGGGTCGCGCTGGCCGGGGGTATAGGAGCCTTTGGGGTAGGTGGGCACCTCGGTGGTGAGGGGTTTGTTTTCCTGCACCCACTTAATGCGGCCCCCGTTCATCAGCTTGAGCTTCTGGTGGCCGTTATAGCTAAAAAACCAGAAGGCATAGGCCGCCCACCAGTTGTTCTTATCCCCGTACAGCACGATGGTGGTGTCGTTGGAGATGCCCAGCCGCTCGAACAGGGCGGCCAGCTCGTGGGGCTGGATGAACTCGCGGATAGTGTCGTCCCACAGGTCGGCCTGCCAGTCTATTTTTTGACTGCCGGGGATATGCCCGGTGTCGTAGAGCAGGATGTCTTCGTTGACCTCGAGGATGCGCACCTCGGGGTTGTTTAGGTTCTCCAGCACCCAGTCGGTTGAAACCAGCAAGTCGGGGTTGGCGTAGCTCATCTTCATCCTCCCAAAAGACTTTTTAACACGGCATCAGTTAACCCAAAACAGCTTAGTGCAATGATGTCCAAGGTTACGCTGACATAGGTTACAAAAAATGTAATCTATAAATGAAATCCTACTCCCAATCGCCCCTCATTGCAACGGCCGTGTACGAATCAAGCGATCAGTTCTTCGACCTCGAGCGGGTGCCCTTGCCCGCGCGGCGGGTAAGCAGCTCGCTCGAGGGCAGCAGGTGCCCCAGGCACTCGGTGTAGTCCACCCCCTGTCGGAAGTCGGCGGCCAGGTCGGCCACGCTCACCTGGCTCAGGATTTGCAACGCCGCATCCCGGACCTTGAGCCAGACCACGCTCCGCGCATGGCAGCGCTTTTCCTCCCCGCAGGCTTTGGGCCAGTTGAGGCTCACACAGGCCAGGGGGGCGATGGGGCCATCTACTGCCCGAATCACGTCGCGCAGGTTGATCTCCTCGGCGGGGCGGGGGAGGGCATACCCGCCCCCTTGGCCCTTTTTGGAAGTTACCAAGTGGTGGCCTACCAGGGCGGCCAGAATGCGCGCCAGGTAGGTGTGCGGTACGCCGGTGGCCTTGCTGAGTTCCTCGCTGCCCACCAGGCGCTCGGGGGTTTGGGCGCCCAGATAGCCCAGGATTTTGAAGGCGTAGATATCGGTTTTGGAAAGGCGCATGGCCTCAATTTAGCCCATCGCGTGTGCCCGCGGCAGTTCTACTATTGCACGCACGAAAGCATCGCCCGCCGCGCGATCGGCCTGGGCCAGCGGGCCGCCGGCCTGATAGACACCGCTCTTGCCCTCGAAGTACAGGTCGTAGAGGTGCCCGTTGAACATGGGGTTGAGGCCATAGCGAAGGTGCTCCCGGTTTTGCAGCTTTTTGCCCAGCCCCTCACGCAGCCAGACCTCCCCCTCTATCTGACTTCTATCGGCGCTCCAGGGGCCGTCCCAGCGGGCGGCGTTGGCCGAGGGCTGTACCACCAGCCAGGCCCCGGCGGCATCGGCCTGCTCGAGCAGGCTTTCGTGAAAGGCGTCCAGACAGATTAGGTTGGCAATGGGCCCCAGGCGGGTCTGGATGGTCTGCCTTCCAGCCTGTCCCCGTGATAGGAAAGCCATCCGCTCGTGTGCAGTCAAGTTGACTTTGGGGACACGCCCCAACACCGTGCCCTGTGGAGAAATAACCAGTGACAGGTTGTAGACGGCTTGACCCTGGGGGTGGAGTCGCTGGGCAGGCTCCCAGTCCATGAAGGGGCTGAAAATGCTGCCTGCAACCACATAAGCCCCCGCGGCCTGGGCGGCCTCCCGAAAAGCCTGCTCGTACACCGGCCAGACCTTCCGGGCCCGCAGATGGTAGAACGCAGCCGGACTCAAGACCCCCAGCTCGAGTGCAGCCCGCCAGTTTTCTCGAATCAGAAGCAGTGCGGCCTGCAGGCTGGTCTTGGCCTCCCGAACGGCCCTGGGGGTGTCCAGCCAAAACAAGAGCGGAAGGGCAAACGCTTCGGGAAAAGCGACGATGCGAGGTTCGTTTTCCGGGAGCCCGCGCACGGCGGTCTGGGCAAGCCCCAGCACATATTCCCTGAAGCCCTCGGTGCTGGTGTAGGGCAGCAGGTGCAGCTCGGTTTGCACTGCGACTAGATGTATCCGCATTACACACACCTTACCCCAGGTCGTACAGGTAGGCCAGTTCTGCACTGGGTATAACGTCGTGTGGCAAGCTCTCGAGGTTACGAAACATGGTTCACAACGCAGCTTCAGTTCGGAGATAGAAAAGCAGAATAAACCTGTGCGGCACGGCAGACTCACGCTAAAGCCTCCCCTACGCGGTAGGGGAGGTACTGGCTGTCCTTCGGCCAGCTAGGAGGGGTGGGTTCCGAAATCGCCCATGCAATCTGTGATTGCATGGACTGGTGCGAAACAAACCTCGCCCTGCCCAGTAGGGGTGGACTTTACAATGCCGGTAGGCTGATTGATGGGTTTTCAACCTTCGGCTCAGCTTTTCAGCTTGTTGGATAACTTTGAACTGACGTTAACGTAGCTTTTCTGGTAGTCCCACGGATTGACCAAAGCCCGACTATGTAGACTGGCTCGCCGAGTGGGCCTGCTAAAACCCTTATGCTGGTGCTTGATGAGGCGCTGGTTTTGGGTAGCGTTGCCGTGTGTGGTGTTGGCCGGTTTCTGGCTGCTGCAGCCTCGAGCGGCCTCCGAGGTCGAGGTGCTGCCTTCGGTGGTGCTCGAGCGGCTGGAAGGCCAGACGGTTAACCTGGCCGATTTCAAAGGAAAACCCATTGTGCTCAATGCCTGGGCTACCTGGTGCGCGCCCTGTCGCCGCGAGATGCCCTTGCTGGTGGAGGCTGCTAAAGCCAACCCCGAGATTAATTTCGTTTTTTTGAACATCAGCGACGGCCCGTTGGCCGTGCGCGCCTTTGAAGATGAGCTCAACCTCAAGATTCCCAACGTCCTGCTGGACCCCGAGGCCAAGCTGAGCGACCCGCTGCGAATTCAGGGTCTGCCGGTCACGCTCCTCTACGATGCCAAAGGCAACCTGGTAAAGCGTCATATCGGCGAGATTGAAGCCGCGGAGCTCGAGGCCTTACTTCAAGCATTCTAAGCAGCGCCCATACAGCACAACCTCGTGCTTCTCGGTTTTGAATCCTTTGGGCAACATAAACGAAAAGTCGCCCGGACAGCCCTCTAGTTCAAACACTTTGCCGCAGAGGGTGCAGTGAAAATGGTGGTGGTGCTTTTTGCCGGCCAGCTCGTAGCGTGGGGCCTCGCCCGGCAGTTCGACCGACACCGCGCTGCCTTCCTCCAACAGCCCTTTGAGGGTGCGGTAGACGGTTGCAATGCCCATGCCGGGTACTTTGTGCCGCGCGGCTTCCAAGACCTCGTTAGGGGAGAGCGGGCGATCCAGCTCGGCCATCACCTCGCGAATGGCCTTTCGCTGGCGGGTTGAGCGTTCCATACCCCTCAGCATAGCAAACCCGCGCCTTGACAATATGATAATGATTTATCATTATGATTTGCAGGCGAGGAATTTATGCAAAGGTTCTTACCAATAACGCTTCTGGTGGTGATGGGGCTGGGTTCGGCCTGGGCACAGCCGGTACAGGTAGCGGCTACTACGGGTTTTATTGCCGATATGGTGCGCAACGTGGGGGGTAGCCGGGTAACGGTGGTGCAGGTGGTGCCGGGCGGTAGCGATCCCCACAGCTTTGAGCCGCGCCCTTCGGTGGTGCAGGCCATCAGCCGGGCGCGGGTCTTTTTTGCCAATGGGCTCGGGCTCGAGCCTTTTTTTGAGAAGCTCGAGGCCCAGCTTCCCAAGAGTGCCCGCGTGGTGGAGCTGGCCGACGGCATGCCCAACTTAATCGAGCTGAAAGAGGACGCGCAAGCCCCTGGTAGCAAGCCTGAGCACGGCCATGACCACGGCGAGTACGACCCCCACCTCTGGCTCGACCCCACCTACGGCATCCGCTACGTCGAGAAAATCCGCGATACGCTCGGTGCCGTTGACCCTGCTGGACGTGCTACTTATACCCAGAATGCGGCCGGCTACATTGCCCAGATCCGCCAAGCCGACGCGGGTGTCCAGCGCTGCCTGGCCAACGTTCCCCCAGCCCAGCGCAAACTGGTTTCGCAGCACGAGGCGCTTTTATACATGGGCCGCCACTATCAGCTCACCATCGTGGGCAGCATTGCCGATTTTGCCGGGCAGGAGCGCGGCCCTGCCAGTCTGGCCAGGCTGGCCCAGGCCATGAAAAAAGAAAATGTGCGGGTAATTTTTGCCGAACCCCAGTTTTCGCAAGGGGAGGCCCGTGCCCTTGCAGAGGCCACCGGGGCGCGCATCGTGCGCATCTACTCCGACGCCTTCGACAACACCGTCAATACCTACCTCAAGCTAATCCAGGCCAACGGGCAGGCCATCTGCCAGGCGTTCCGCTAAGTACCACACGGGAATTCCTGGGATGAGGAACAAACAATGCTGATCACAATGGCTGGTCCATGTGAGGTAGTTGTTCGCTGAAGTGGGTGTGCTCAGGCTGCTACAGCCAGGCATCCAGCACAGGTGTTCCGTCCATGACCTGCGAACCAGCCGACAATCCGCTCTCGGTGCAGTTTTGGTTGTGGGGCCAGGACGTGCTGGCAGGCTACCTCGAGGCCTACGGCTTCCAGAAATACCTCAATCCCTGCGGCAAGGGCTCGAGCATCTACCGCAAGGGTGGGGTGGGGCTGCACTCGAGCGCAGCCTGGCTCATGGCAGCGCATGGGTTCGTGGTTTACTCACGGCCCAGCGAAGGCTTTTTCTGGCTGGAGGACGACAAAACCCTGCCGGCCCTGCCCGGACAGGCCATTCTGGTTGACTGTGGCTGGGGCCTCGAGGCGTTTGGAACCTTCGTGCAGACCTATGAGGCCTGGATTGCGCAGCACGCAGGCCCGGCGTACCGCAAAGACCTGCTGAGAAACCTGCCCATCGCAGCGCGGCGCTCGAGGGCGGCGTGGGAAGGCTGGGTGCTGCACGCGGGAAATCCTGTAGCGGCGGTTATTGAGTAACCGGGGCAAGTACCCCCTAGCGCTGGGCGTTACCACTGTTCAAAAAAGCGATGATGCCACCTGCCAGTCCATTGGCGAGCTGGCTGCGATAGGCACGGGTGGCCAACTTTTTGCCCTCGATGGGGTGATTTACAAAACCGATCTCCACCAGAATGGCCGGGATGCGGGCGTTGCGAATCACGTAGAAGGGGGCGGTATGTACACCCCGGCTCATGGCTCCCGTCTCGCGCACCATCGAGCGCAGGGTTTTGAGGGCGAGTTGTTCGGAAAACTTGAGGTTGGCCTGGGCCAGCAAATCCCGCATCAATCGCTGGGCCACGCTGCGGGCCTCCTGGGTAAGGCGCTGCCCCAGAGCACCCCCACCGTTTTCCAGTATGGCCTTGGACAGGAGCCTCTGGTCAATGGTCTCGCCGAAGTAATACACCTCAATTCCTTGGGCTGCCCGCTCCGCAGCGTTGGCGTGAATAGACACAAAGAGGGTGCGTTTGCTGTCGGCCATCGCGGCCCGCAGGCCCAGGTCGGTGGCCTTGTTGGCCGAGAGGTGGCGGTCGGTGGAGCGGGTCATGATGACCCGGACGCCCCTGGCCTCCAGAAGACGCTTGGTGCGCAGGGCTACGTCCAGCACGATCTCCTCTTCATGGACAAAACCCACTGCTCCAGGGTCTAGGCCCCCGTGGCCGGGGTCGAGCACCACTACCGGCGCGGGGGCTTTGGCGCTGGGGCGGGGTTGGCTGCGGGTGATGGCGGTGCTGCTGCGCACTTCCAGCACCAGCCGGCGGGGGTTGGTGAGCTCGAGGGTGCGGTAGCCTGTTCCGGCTCGAACCGTTACCACGTAGATCGAGCCACCCGAACTGGGGGTGGCTCGATACCCCACCACTTGCGCGGTGTTGAGCAGCTTCCTCAGGGTTCGGGGCGGGGTGCCCTGAAAGCGAATCGAAATTTCGTTGCCCTGGCGCTTCAGACTAAAGATGGCCTCGTTGGGGATACTAAATACCAGTCTGGTAAGGCCATTTTCGGTGCCTACCCTGGGCTGGGCCAGTCCTAGAGAGGCCAGACAGAATAAGAGTGCAAGAATATACCGCATCTATCGCAAGTGTAGCGTCAAGCCATGAGAATTGCCACGACTGGATGGCCCTGTTGTGGGAGTACCCCTGCCTTACTGCCCAGGCCATTTGCGGTCAATGTAGTCCAGCCTCCGCCCCCGCAGCAGCCAGGCTGCCATCAGGGTTGTTAGGGGAACCGCCAGCACCAGCGCCAGCGAACCTACCAGCATCGCCACAATTTCGGCGGCAAAGGTCTCGTTGTTGATGAGCAGCATCAGGGGGACGTCGCTCTGGCTAATCAGCAAGAGCAAAGGAAGCGTGCCTGCCGCATAGGCCAGAACCAGGGTGTTGACCAGGCTTCCAATGTGATCGAAGCCCACCGTCATGCCGCGCGCGTACAGCTCGCGCAGGCTGTAGCGCGGGTTGGCCTGTACCAGCGCTTGAATCACCGAGGCCTGGGTCACCGTCACATCATTCAAAGCCCCCAGCGCGCCCACGACCACCCCTGCCAGGTACAGCGAGACCAGATCGAGGTTGCCCCCAAGCTGAAAACGGGCCAGGAAGGCTTCTTCGGAGGTCAGGCCGGTAAACTGCATCCACTCGGTCAACAGCACCGAAAGCACCAGGGCTACCAGAGTGGCAAAGGTGGTTCCTATCAGGGCAGCCGTAGTTTTGCGGTTGATGCCATGGACGAAATAAATCGAGAGAGCCAGAATGCCAAAGGCCCCTACAAACGTGATGAGCAGCGGATTGTTACCGGCAGAAATTTGCGGCACCACAAAAAGGGCCAGCACCCCCATGCTGGCTGCCGTACCTAGCAGGCCGCGCAAGCCCTTACCTCGCCCTAGGGTTACAGTTACCAGTACAAACAGCCCCAACAAGGCCCATAAAAAGCTGATGCGGTATGGTTCAGCAATATAGGTTCTGCCGTCGGCTTCGTAGACCACCACCTGCTGCCCTGCCCGAAAACCCGCCGACTCGGTGGGGAACTCGGCTTCCTTGAGCTGGTCGCCCACCCGCACGGTCGCGCTGCGTTCGCCCATCTCAACGATGCGGGCAATCGAATACGCACCGGGCGAGCCAGGGGGTGCGGGTTCGGGCTGGGGTGCGTTCTGCGCCAGGGCCAGGTCCAAAACAACCAATAGAACAAGCCAAAAACGCATGGTTCTAATCTATTCCGCTTTCTGATGAGAGGATGATAGTCGCTGGCTAGCCAGCAAACTGATAATCCGATGAGATTTCGTTGTAAACTACACTTGTATCAACAACACAGGGGAGGTTGCTATGAACACCACACCATCCATTACCGATACCGTGATGAACATGGTCAGTCAAAGCATTCAGGTGCTGACCAAACCCAGCGTAGAAACGTTCGAGCAGTACGAAAACAAAGGTACCCTGCGCGAAGCTGTGATCTACGTGCTCGTAGCAGCCGTGATTACCGGCCTATTCAATCTCGGCAGCGGCATAGGCGCTTTCCTGAACGGGATCATTTTTACCATCGTGGGTTTCCTGATCTTTACCTACCTGGTGCACTACGTGGGCAAGACCCAAGGCGGTAGCGGTACGCTCGACAATGTAGCCTATACCTTTGCCCTGTTCTGGGCACCCATCAACGTGTTATTTGCGGTGGCAAGCCTGATTCTTCTGATCACAGTTATTGGCATTTTCTTGATTCCCTTGCTTGCTATCGCAGCACTGGTCATCAACGTCTATTTTGCCTATCTAGCGGTTCAGTCGAGCATGAACCTGCGCGAGAGTGGCAAAATTTGGATCACACTGGCCGTGGCTTTTGTTGGAACCCTGGTGGCCAACCTGCTCATCTCGGGCATCCTCCGCTGAACTATGTGATACGCATTTCGGTAGTATCGTTCACTTCGGCAAGCCTAAACGATACTACCGAAATGCTTTTCTACTCCCTTCGGTCGGCTTGAATCCTTCACCTCTGACTGCGGCGGGCGGTGAAGGATTCAAGCGGAAACGGTATGATACCAGATTCGGTTAGTTCGTTACCGAATCTGGTATAAGTGGCTCAATAATTGTGAAGAGCGCTCTGTGAACTCAAATTTAGGCCGCATGGGTTGTGAACTATACGGCTCGTCAAGCTTCGGCCTTTTGCCGATCGGCGATTACCTTCTGGGCAAGGTTGGGGGGCACCTCGGCATAGTGAGAGAATTCTAGGCTGTAGGCCCCGGTCCCTTGGGTCAGCCCCGAAAGGGTGCGGCTGTATTCCAAGATTTCGGCCAGCGGGGCTTCCGCATTCACGACGGCCAGTGCACCCTCCTGATCCATGCCCAAGATGCGACCGCGCCGCGACTGCAGGTCTGACAAAATATCGCCCACCCGCTCTTGGGGTACAAAAATCTTGAGGGTGTAGACCGGCTCCAAGAGGGTTGGGCTGGCCTGTGCTACCACATTTTTGAAGGCCAGTTGTGCAGCCAACTGGAAGGCCATGTCGGAGCTGTCTACGTCGTGGTAGGAACCGTGGTAGACGGCAGCCTTGTAGCCGATCACTGGATAGCCTGCCAGCACCCCTTGTTTGGCGGCTTCCTTAATGCCCATTTCCACCGATTCGGTATATTTGGTGGGAATCACCCCGCCGGTAATCTCCCAGACAAACTCATAGTCTTCGTGGGGTTCCAAGCGCAACCACACATCACCATACTGGCCGTGTCCTCCAGATTGCTTCTTGTGCTTGCCTTGACCTTCGGCCTTGCGCCGAATGGTCTCGCGGTAGGGGATTTTGGGGGGGCGGCTGGTGATCTTTACACCATAATCGGCGAGGCGTTCCTTAGCGGTTTCTAGATGCAGATCGCCCATGCCCCACAGAATTTGCTCGGAGGTTTCGGGGTTGCGCTCAAATTTCAGGCTGGGGTCTTCTTCCAGCAGCTTGCGCAAGGCATCCCCCAGCTTGGCCTCGTCGCTGCGTGACTCGGGCGAAATGGCGATCATTACGTTGGGTTCGGGCAAACGCGCTGAGGGGAACTCGAGCTTGTGCCCCTGCCACAACTCCATCCCTTTGTGCAGGTTGTCGGCTTTGGGCAGGGCTAGAATGGTGCCGGCCTCGGCTTCTTCCAGCTCGAGCAAATCCTTGCCCTTAGCGGTATAGATGTGGGCTAGGCGCACCGAACCGTTGTCAGATTGCAGCGTATCCCCCACCTTTACCTTGCCGCGATACAGCCGGGCAAAGGCCACCTGCCCCATGAAGGGGTCTACCTGCACCTTGAACACCTTGGCCGCAGGACTGCCCTCGCCCCATCGCTCTTTGGGAGAGGGGAGGGCCTCCAAAAACAAGTCCAGCAGCATGTCCAGCCCGATTAAGGCCCCCGACGAGCCAATGGCAACAGGAAAGACCTGCCCCTTGCGCACCGCTTCGTGGAAGGCCCGTGAGAGGGCCACATCTTCCACTTCGCCGCCCTCGAGGTACTTCTCCAACAGGCTTTCGTCGGTCTCGATGATGGCCTCGCGGGCTTCGTTGCGGTACTTCTCGACCTGTGCTTTTTGGTCTTCGGGGATGCTGGCGACCACCGGGCGGCCCTTCTCGTAGCGGAAGGCCCGGTCGTGCAGCACGTCAATCAGGCCAACCCACTGTCCGTTCTCGTACAGCGGCAGGTGGGCCGGGATGATGTGCCCCAGGGTGGAGCGCAGGTCCTCTATCAGGGCGAAAAAATCGCCCCCTTTCTCAAGCTTGGTTACGATTACCATGCGCGGCAGTTCCAGGCGCTCCGCGACCGTCCAGGCCCGCTCGGTTCCGATCTGTACGCCGGTTTCGGCGGACACCACCACCACTGCGGCGTCGGCGGCTTCCATGGCCCCGCGAATTTCCCCCACAAAGTCGGCGTAGCCTGGCGCATCGAGCAGGTAAATCCGATGCCCTTGATAGGTTAGGGGCAACACCGCGGTACGAACCGAGACCCGGTGGGCTTTTTCCTCCGGGGTGTAGTCCGAGGTGGTGTTGCCCTCTTCCACCTTGCCCATGCGATCCTTGCCCCCGGTGAAGTAGATGAGCGCTTCGCCGAGGGTGGTTTTTCCGCTTCCGCTGTGCCCCACGAGGGCGACAGTGCGAATCATGCAGACCTCCTTGGTGGCATCAGTATACGGGTTTGGAGGAGACAAAAATACTCCAAGGCTTCGGTGACATGGTCGGCTTGAACCCCTTTCTACTGTTGGGACTGGCATTTCACAGATGATGCAATTTAGACCTCGATGCACCTTTGGTATGTGATTATTCTGCTATTAACAAAACCAATGTGATACCCTACATCTGGGTATGTTAGAACGCCTCGAGGTGCAAAACTTGGCGGTATTGGAGCGGGTGGCGCTCGAGTTTGGCCCTGGCCTAACGGTGCTCACGGGTGAAACCGGTGCAGGCAAGAGCGTGCTGGTGGATGCACTATCGCTTTTGCTGGGTGAAAAAGCCGAGGGTCTGATGCGCCCCGGTGCCGATACCCTGCTGGTCACGGCTTTCTTCAACGGTAAGAGCCTCTCACGCAAGGTTTCGCAGGGTCGTAGTACCCCCCGCATCGAGGGTGAGGTGGTAAGCCTTAAGGAACTGAGCGAGGAGGCAGCCCAGCACCTGACCATCCATGCACAGCACGCCGCACTGGCCCTGTTTAGCCGCAAAGCACAGCGTGGGCTGCTGGATTCGCTCATTGAGCCGGGTTTGGTCGAGCAGTACCACCGTGCCTATGCGCAATACCAGGCCCTTCTCAGCGAGACCGAGCGCCTCGAGGCAGCAGCCCGCGAGCGCGAGCGCAAGCTGGATATTCTGCGTTTTCAGACCCAGGAGATTGACCAGGCCAAGCTGGTGGTGGGCGAAGATGAGCAGCTCTTGCAGGAGGCCGAGCGCCTGCGCCACCTCGAGACCCTGCGCGAGCGGGCCTCGGCGGCCATTTCGGCGCTTAGTGGCGAGGGGGATGCCCTGGGGTTGGTGACCTTGGCCGCGCGGGAAGTTAAAGCAGCGGGGCGTTTCGATGCTGAGCTGGAGCACCTGGGCCGGGATTTGGAAAGTGCCCTGGATGGTTTGCGGGCGGTGAGCCGCGAGCTCGAGGACTACCTGGAGCGCCTCGAGGCCGACCCTCATCGCCTAGATGAGGTGGAGGCGCGACTGGCTGTGATTGAGAAGTTGGGGCGCAAATATGGCGAGGGTATCCCGGCCATCCTCGAGTTTGCCGAGGCCTCGCGGCGCGAACTGAAGGAGCTCGAGGGGGCCGAGGATCGCCTAGCCCAACTCTACGCCGAAAAAGAAACAGCCTGGAACGCACTGCTGGAAGTGGGCCGACAGCTCTCCGAGGCCCGGGCCCAGGCGGCCCGCTGGCTTTCCGACAAAGCCAGTGAGGAAATTCGCGCCCTAGGTATGCCCGCCGCCCGCTTCAAGGTAGGGCTGGTTCCCCTGGAAAAACCCGGCCCCGAAGGACTGGAAGATGTGCAGCTCCTGTTTTCGGCCAACCCTGGCCTGCCCGAAGCCCCCCTGGAGAAAGCAGCCTCGGGCGGCGAGCTTTCACGGGTGATGCTGGCGCTGGCCCTGCTGACCGGCTCGGAAGCTGATACGGTGGTTTTTGACGAGGTGGACACGGGTGTGGGGGGAGAGGCCGCCTGGCAGGTGGCCGAACGCCTGGCGCGGCTGGCCCAGCAGCGCCAGGTGCTGGTGGTGACCCACCTTCCACAGATCGCGGCCAGGGCAAGTACCCACTACCGGGTGGTCAAAAACGACCAGTCGGTGAAGGTGCAGAGGGTGCAGGACGAAGAGCGGGTGCGGGAACTGGCCCGTATGCTCTCGGGAAGTTATTCCGAGGCGGCCCTCGAGCATGCCCGTGAACTTTTGATGGGCTCGGTCACCTAAGGCGTTAATTAGCGTTGCATAATGCGAATGACCCCCATACACTAATAAACACGAACTGCCCTTTATGAAAGCCACCGCTCCCCCCCTCGAGCCAGATACCCTGCACTGGCTCAATCAACTCCCGGAGGCAGTGGTCTGGCTGGATGCAAAAGGATTCATCGGTTGGTGTAACCCTGCAGCCACGGCCATCATCCCCAACCCCGATCCGGTGGGTCAGCGGTTGGAAAACTGGTTTCAGCCGGTGCTGCGCGAGACGCGTATGCACGAGCCGATGAACACGGGTTGGTGGCAGGGCAATTCCCGAAAGGGGCTGGTAGGAATCGCCGGCAAGCGCTGGCGCTGGTTCCTGGTCAGCCTGGCTCCCTACAAAAGCGGGCAACTGTGCATCCTGAGCGAAATCACCCGGGAATATAACCAGGCGCTGGCCTACCACTCTTCCCTCGAGGTGCTTTCCAGCTTGCTTACGCAGGAAGAAAAACTCGAGGAACTTTTCATACGGGTGCTGCAAACAGCGGTGGAGGTGGTTCCTGGGGCCGAGGCCGGAAGCCTAACCTTGCTGGAGAAGGGTGAGTTTCGCTTTGTTGCCCAGATTGGTTTTGCCGGCAACTTGACCGAGCACGCCATCAGCTACAACCACGAGCTAGCCTGGTATGGACAGGGCGAGGAAGATTGGCTGTTGGGCAAGCCTCGCTTACTAGTGGCCCCCCAAATCCAAGAGCGAACCCGTAAGCATATCTCCCATGAACTGGATATGTTCAACCAGGTGGGCAAACTGGAAGAGCTGAAGGCCACCATTACCGTCCCGATTGTGCTACAGGGCCAGGTCATGGGTACCCTAAATCTAGACTCTCTCAGCTCCACCGAGGCCTTCCCCCCCGAGAGCCTGGCCATTGCCCAGACCTTTGCCCTACAGGCGGCCACGGTGCTGTATGGCTTGCTCATGCGGCGAAATCTATCCAAACTGGCCTTGAGCGACGCCCTCACCGGGCTGGGCAACCGGCACGCCCTGGAAGTGAACTTTCCCAAAGTCAGGGCCCAGGCCGAACGTCTGGATCTACCCCTGACTCTCGTCTACTGGGATATGGATGGCCTCAAGCGGCTCAACGACGAGTATGGTCATGCCGCGGGCGATCAGGCTCTTAAAATTTTAGCAGCAGCCCTTCGTAGCGCCTTCCGCCAAGAAGACCAGGTTTTCCGCATCGGAGGGGACGAATTTGTGAGCCTGCACCTGGGGTTGCCCCTCTTTGAAGTCCCCGAGATGGTGCGACGGGTGCGCTCAGCCATTCACGTAGAAGTTAGCGTAGGAGCAGTAGCTATCACCCCCCTCCAAGACCTAGAGACCGCCCTATTGCAGGCGGATGCCGCCATGTATAGAGACAAGCGCCGGGTTCGGAACTCACTCGAGTTTTAGCAGTACCCGCACCCCGTCGGCCACATACTGCACGGCCAGGGCGGCCAGCAAAATGCCCAGCACACGAGTGATCACATTTATTCCGGTGCGGCCTAGCGAACTCGAGAATTTGAGCGCGGCCCGGAGCGACCAGTAGGTGAGGAACAAGACCACCGCTGCCATGCCCAGTACCAGTACGAACCCCCCAATGCCACTGGGGGCTGTTCCGGCCAGAATCAAAACCCCAGCCAGCGTGCCCGGCCCGGCGATTAAGGGTATGGCCAGGGGAAACACCGAGATATCGGCCCTGGCCCGTGATTCGGCGTGCTCTTCGTCGGTCTCGCGCTCGAGCTGGGCATTGATCATGTCCAGGGCAATCTTGAACAACAGCAATCCCCCTGCCACCTTGAGCGCCTCGAGGCTAATACCCAGGTAGCGCAAAACCACTCCGCCCAGCAAGGCAAAAGCTAATACCAGGATGCCTGCTACCAGCGTGGACCTGAGCGCGATGCGTTTTTGCTCTTCGTAGCTGCGTGTCCCAACCAAAGCCAGGAACAGCGGAATCAGGCCGATGGGGTCAATCAGCACAAAAAGGGTCAGGAAGGCCTGAAGGGCGAACTCTACCATTGCTACTCAGATCCTTTTGGGTGGCAGTGGGAGGGATAGCAGGGGAGTAAAAGCCGTCGGTGGCCGGTTTGTTGCTGGTAATACCCAGTCTGACCATGACCGATCCATATCTGCCATATCTGTTGGCCCAGGCCCTCGAACAAACCTCCTAGCGCAGGTGAGGGGCGCGTTGAGCACTTCCTCAGGGCCTAGAGATGGGAGTAGCGTACTGCAATTTAGCGCGCTCAGCTACTTGTCCTCTGCTTCAAGTGAGCAATTCGTCGAACTCCTCTTGCAGAGCCTCGGTATCCTTAACTGTGCGGCCTACCACTAGAATCGAGTCCTCTCCGGCGATGGTGCCTACGATATCATCGCGGCGCAGCCGGTCAATCAACAACGCGATGCCCGAGGCGTGGCCCTCCGAGACCTTGAGCATGAGTATGTTCTCGCCCCGATCCACATCGCGCACAAAGGTGCGGAAAATGCGCCGAAGTTCTTCCATCACATCTTCCGCCAGATCGAGCTGAGCCAGGGCATATTTGTGCTTCCCTCGCCCCAATGGAACACGTACCAGACGCATTTCGTTGATATCGCGGCTCACGGTGGCCTGGGTTACTTCATAGTTCATTTTGCGCAGCCGATCCACCAGTTCGGCCTGGGTAGATATACTTTCTCGGCTAATGATCTCCTGGATAACCCGGTGCCGCTGTTCTTTGCTTGACATAGCGATTTCTCCCCAAGTCTCGATGGGTGATTATACAAGGTATATGCAATTTGTGATTATACGGGGTGCATTTGCAATGTTTCCAGCTCCATGAGCGACGTAAAAGGTTTTTCCTCTATCATCGCGATTTCCCCAGTCCGTGCATGAAGATGCGGCCGTTCTGGGCGGGTCATTCCAAGCCTACGTTCGGGCAGCCAAGATGCGATACAGAAAGGCCTCCGGATGCGTCCTTGACAAAGTCGCTTACGCGATTTCGGCTAGGTTGTTTGTGCAATCCCGGTGCAAAGCACTAGGTGCCAAGCACTAGGTGCCAAGCACTAGGTGCCAAGCACTGGCTCAGCCGGAACCTACTGGCGAAGTCACTTATGCTCTTCCGAAGAAGAGCAGTTGCCTGGCCAAAATCTATTGTGGCGTGGCGGGTGTACGACGCTAAACACGTCACTCACGGGCAGATTTGTTAGTCTGCAGGTTCGACGACTTCACGGGGGTAGATCTGATCGAGGAATTTGGTCAGGCGATCTTCGGCAATCAGGCTTTCGCCGGTCTGTAGGCGGCGGGTCTGGAGTTCTTTCATAGCCCAGGTAACTGCGTTGGGATCAGGCTTCTCGCCCTCGAGGGTGCGCATTCGGGGCAGCTCACTGTTGTCTAGAACAGTGTTCTTGAAGTCGTAGCGCAGAAGCTGCTGGGCGCGCTTTGCGGTCACGACCGTCAGGCGGTACTTGGAGTCGGTCAGGGCCAAAAGGGTATCAATGCCAGGTTCAGCCATAGGTATACCTCTGCAACTAATCACCGATTTTACATCAGAAAGTGAGAAATGTTTACTTACCGCTACCGTTCTCGCCTGCTTCGCGGCGTCTGCGCTCCAATTCGTCGAGTTCGGTTTCCAGGGCTGGGTCTAGCGAAAGGGCTCGAGCCAGTGCTTCGCCCATGCGGGGCTGCAACAACCGCTCGGCCTGAATGATGGCGGCAAAATCGGATACGGCCTTGTCGAGTTGGTCGTTGACGAGCACATACTTGAACTGGTCGGCCATACGAATCTCTTCCTCGGCCCGTTTGAGCCGCTTGTGAATCTTGGTCAGGCTATCGGTTCCACGCACCAGCAGCCGGCGACGCAACTCGGAGAGCGAGGGGGGAATGATAAAGACCAGAATCGCCTCCGGCATGGCCTGCTTGACCTGCAAAGCACCCTGTACCTCTATTTCTAGAATGACATCTTGCCCTTTGTGCAAGGCTTCTTCCACGGGCTCTCTGGGGGTGCCGTAGTAGTCGTCCACGTACTGTGCCCACTCCAAAAAACCCTGTCCAGCAATCTTGCCTTCAAACTCGGCCTTGCTCACAAAGTAGTAGTCCACCCCGTTGCGCTCACCCACCCTTGGGGGGCGGGTAGTCATGGAGATGGAGTAGTACATACGGTGATATTCCAAGAGCCGCCCCCGGATGGTGCCCTTGCCCACCCCTGAAGCCCCGGTCATGACAAACAGATTCCCACGCGGCATAACTGGGGCATAGTATCAGAGCCAGTAGCTGAACGCCAAACAAGCTCGAGGACGCCGCACGCTGTGTGGCGTAATTTACTCAAGTACAACGGTTCTTGTTGTACTTGGTAGGTCGTGGGAATCGCATTGAGGGTTATCTTTAGATAACGAATTTCGGTTTGCTTACACTTGAGATTTCCGATTTAGGGTTTAGACTAACCCCTGGCAACGTGCAAGCGTTTTCTTGTGGGAGTTTAGATGACACCAGCTTGGGTCAAGGATGCAGTTTTTTATCAGATATTCCCGGATCGTTTTCGCATAGGAGAAGGACCGTCGGCCAATCCAGCGCCGGTGCACAGCGGGTTTGAAGCCTGGGATGCCCCACCCACCCTGCGCGGATTCAAGGGAGGCAATCTGTGGGGCGTGATCGAGAAGCTGGACTATATCAAGGAGCAGGGCTTCAATGCGCTCTACTTCTGTCCGGTCTTCAGTTCCACCGCCAACCACCGCTACCACACCAGCGACTACTTTCAGGTAGACCCCATACTGGGAGGCAATGCTGCTTTGCGCAAGTTGGTAGAGGAGGCTCACCAACGGGGTATGCGGGTGGTGCTGGACGGGGTGTTCAATCACTGTGGGCGGGCCCACTTTGCCTTTCAGCACGTCATGGAAAACGAGGCGGCCTCGCCTTACCGTGACTGGTTCCACATCTACAAGTTTCCCTTGGGTGCTTACGCAAAAAGCGCCAACTATGCGGCCTGGTGGAACAACCCCGAGCTACCCAAGTTCAACACCGCCAACCCCGAGTGCCGCGAGTATCTGCTGTCGGTGGCGGAGTACTGGTTCCAGTATGGTATTGATGGCTGGCGCTTGGATGTGCCCAACGAGATTGACGATGACCATTTCTGGCGCGAGTTCCGCCGTCGGGTCAAAGCCCAGAACCCCCAAGCCTACATCGTGGGTGAAATCTGGGACGACGCTGGACGGTGGTTGCAGGGCGACCAGTTCGATGCGGTAATGAACTATCCCTTGGGGCGGGCCATTCTGGGGCTGGTGGGGGGCGATTCCCTCGACAAGGATCTGGCGGCCAAAAGCGGCCTAGGGCGGCTGGAAAGCCTGGGGGCGATGGCGTGCAACAACCGGCTCGAGGATCTCTTCCGGCGCTATAGCTGGGACATCGTGACCGCCCAGATGAACATCATGACCTCGCATGACACCCCCCGCATTTTTAGCATCTTGAGGGCCAAGATCGAGCGGGTGCAATTGGCTTTTGCCATGCTCTTCACCCTGCCGGGGGTGCCGACGGTCTACTACGGCGACGAGATTGGCATGGCCGGGGGTCACGACCCCGACAACCGCCGGGGCATGATCTGGGACCAGACCCGTTGGCACAGGCCTTTGATGCAAACCATTCAACAGATGTCAGCCTTAAGGCAGTCGCTTCCGGTGCTGCGCCACGGCAGATACCAGTACCTCTACGGGCAGGATGCCCACCTGGCTTTTGCCCGCAGCGACGAGCAAGGAAGCGTGGTCGTGACCATCAATGCTTCGCCCGAGGCTTGGCGCATCAACATCCCGCTGCACGGGGTCTGGCCCAGGGGCGAGCAGGCCATAGACTTGCTATCGGGTAAGGAAGGCAAGTGTGTGGGAGGCAACCTCGAGGATGGCATCTTGGAGCCGTTTTCCCTGGCTGTCTGGCAGGCTCGCGAGTAGGACTAAGTTCCCAGGATGCGGAGGACAGAGGGCCGTACACCCAAATCTTCGAGGATTCCTGGCCGGTTGCCGCCAAACCGATACGTTCTGGAGGCCCCTACTGCCAGCAAAAAACGAGCCCTGTAGGGCGGTTTTATCCGGGGGACGGTCTTCATTTTTCCTGTGTACCGAACTTAATCTTCCTCCCGGGCCTTGATGTAAAACGGCCCACGCTCTATTGTGGGAAGTAGCCTCGCGAGCCCCCTGCACTCACCCAATCTCGAGGTTCCTTCTGTCTAAGACAGAAACAATCTTAATCTATCTACTACTTATAGTAGTATTTCACTAAAGATACCCCCAGATGTTTGGCCTCGAGGCTTGATTTTCTCATGATACCTACTGTATTCTGTTTTCATCCGAAAAACTGATATTGCTTGACCCCCCTTGTCAATAACATACAATAGGTAGTAGTATCTGACGCAGAATCCCCTACATCTTGTGCCACAATGGTGGCCGGGGATCACGCGCTCAAATTTTGGAGGACAGCATGAATAGCTTCACACCCGCACTTTTTGATGACCACGCCCAAGCCATTGCCAAGCGCCAGTACATGCAACCTAGCGATGGGGACGTGTTTGGAATGTTTCGCCGGGTGGCAGCCTGGGTGGCCTCGCCCGAAAAATCCGAGCAGGACAAAGCGTACTGGGGAGAGCAGTTTTATCAATTGATGGCTTCCAAGCGTTTTTGCCCCGGTGGGCGGGTGTTGGCCGGTGCGGGTACCCAGCACGGTAATGTGCTCAATTGCTTCGTGCAGGGTGCAACCGAACACGACCCCAGTAGCTTTGATGGGGTGCTGGAAGTGGCGACCAAGCTGGCCCTGGTGACCAAAGTGGGTGGGGGCAACGGGGTCAACCTGGATCCCTACGTTTCGCGCAAAAGCGCAGGCCCCCGCGGTACGGTACGCGGTTTTGCCTACCTTGCCGCCGATCATGCCGATGTCGAAGACTTCATCAAGGGCATGATGCGCCCCCCCATCAACCCCGATGGCGAGAAGGAAAACATTACCGTGCGCAACTGGACGCGGGTGGTCTATGGCCTCCTGAAGCCTGAACTGGCGGCGCTGGCCCGGCGCAACGGGGTCATGACGGTGCGGGAAAGGCCCAACGATGTGCTGGGGGTGCCCGATGATATGCGCGGCATTATCGAGTCTGCCAAGGCCGCCCTGAGCCTAGCGGTGAGGGGCCAGGAACCCCATGTGGACTTTAGCAGCCTGCGCCCCGAAGGAGCCGAAATTAAGGGCAGCGGTGGCACCAGCAGTGGCCCGGTGAGCTTTTTGTTGGAGATTTTCGATAACTTTTTGGAGTGGGCCAACCTGGGAGCCGAAAAAGTCGGCCCCGTCGCCACCCTGCGCTATGTGTATGCGCCGGTGCTGCGGGTGGTGCGGCAAGGTGGAACCCGACGTGGCGCCGGGATGGCCACCATCGCCATTGACCACCCCGACCTGTTGGACTTCCTGACCGCCAAAGACCTCGACCGTGAGGCCAGTGAGGGCGACATCTCTACCTTCAACATCTCGATTCTGGTCACCGAAGCCTTCTGGCAGACCCTGCAAGCCGATGGGCTATGGGCGGTAGAACCTTCGGAAGTGCCGGGCAAATACTACCCCCACCCGGTGCAAGGCAACTACAGCGGGGTGCTGCCCGACCTACCCGAGCGCGCCCAGGACGGCGCCCGCCCCATTCCTGTCTACGACGGCAAAGTACCGGCCAAGTGGCTCTGGCACGAAATCGCTTGGCACGCTTGGGCCACCGGCGAGCCCGGCTTGATCTTCGTGGATCGTATCAACGAGCTTTCCGCGCTCAAGAACCTGGGGCCGCGCTACCAGATTCGCTCGACCAATCCGTGCTTCGTGGGCAGCACCCGCATCTCGACGGAGTTCGGTCTCGTGCCCATCGAGCAGCTTGTGGAGAAGGGCAGCTTCTATCTGGTCACCGATAATCGCGCCCCCTTTGCGGGCTTGGGCGCGGTTCGTTGTGAGCGTGGCGTGACGGTGCGCAGAGCGGCCAAGGCCTTTTACACCGGTGAGCGGGAGGTGTTGCGCCTCGAGACCCGAGAGGGCCTCACCCTGACCCTGACCCCCAATCATCCCCTGCTTACGCCCCAAGGGTATGTGGAGGTCGGCCAGTTGAAGCCCGGCGACAGGCTGCTGGTACAGAGCGGGGAGGGCTTATGGGCCAAGGAGCAGGCCCTGCCGCAGGCTGCCTTGCGGGTGGTGCGGGAGCGGGTCGCGGTGGCGGGGGGCAGGGGCCTTCACGGAAGAGCAGATGTGCGCGAGCAGTACGCCAACATGCCTACCCAGTGGAGCGAGAACCTGGGTCTGGTACTAGGTTGGTTGGTTGGGGATGGGTACTCGCGCGAGGACGGGGTAGGCTTCTTCTTTAGCAACCGCGAGTTTGCCCAGGCCCAGACCGTGGTGGATAGCCTGCGCGACTGGTTCGGTCGAGGAACCCTGCAAGCCACCGCCTCCAACACGCAACACCTGCACTTCAACAAGCTACCCGCCGAGTTCTTCGCCGCCCTCGGTGTCAAGGGGGTCAAGGCCACTGAAAAGAGGGTTCCAGAGAGCTTGTTTACAGCGCCCCGTGAAGCGGTGGTGGGCTTTTTGCGTGGGCTGTTCAGCACCGATGGCAGCGTGGAGCGCAATGATGCCAAGCAGAGCTGCAGCGTGCGGCTGGCTTCCTCGAGCCTCCCCCTCCTCAAAGACGTACAACTCCTGCTACTCAACTTCGGCATCTTCGGGTGCATCTACCACCGCCGCACGGCGGGCCACAAAGCCCTGCCCGATGGACGGGGTGGGCTGCGCGAGTACCCCGTGGCCGATCAGTATGAGCTGATTATCGGAGCCGAAAGCCGTGATCGCTTTGCTGAGGTTATCGGCTTTGCGTTACCTGAGAAACAGGCCAAGCTCCTCGAGTTCGTCACAGGGCGAAGCCGCGGCCCCAACCGCCAGCGCTTTGAGGTCACAGTGAGCCACGTGGAGCTGGCCGGAACCGCACCCGTCTACGATCTAACCGAGCCGGTCACCCACAGCCTAGTTGCGGGTGGCGTGGTGGCCCACAACTGCGGGGAAATCCCGCTCACGGTGGGCGAACCTTGCGACCTGGGGGCCATCAACCTAGCGGCCTATGTGGAAAACGGTGAGTTCAACTATGCTGCCTTCCGCCAGGATGTGCGCACCACCATTCGATTCCTCGACAACGTGCTGGACGTGAACGTGTTTGCCTTGGAAGATAACCGCACCGCCTCGCAAACCCTGCGCCGCCTGGGCCTGGGGGTGATGGGCCTGGCCGACATGCTCATCAAGATGGGGCTGCCCTACTCCTCGGAGGCGGGCCGCCAGGCAGTGACCCAGGTGATGAATATAATGCGCGAAGAGGCCATCGCCGAGTCGGAGCGGCTGGGTCAGGAGCGGGGGGTGTTCCCGGTGTATGAACAGAACCGGGCCGCTTTCGAGGCGCTGGGTATCCGCCCGCGGCGCAACGTGGCGGTGCTGACGGTGGCCCCCACCGGAACCACCAGCATGCTGATGGGGGTCTCGAGCGGCATCGAGCCGATGTTCTCGCCCTTCATGTGGCGGCGCATTGGCGGGCAGTACAAGGCGCTGCTGCACCCTTTGTTCGTGGAGAT
Source organism: Meiothermus sp. (assembly GCF_037443965.1). Classification (GTDB taxonomy): domain Bacteria; phylum Deinococcota; class Deinococci; order Deinococcales; family Thermaceae; genus Meiothermus. Next base: position 134,909 of record NZ_JBBINI010000002.1, on the reverse strand, counting down.
GATGGAGCAATTCCCGGCCTCGGGGCCGTTCGAGAAGGACGGGGCCTGGAACTGGGACGCCATTATCGAAGCCATCCAGGCCAACCACGGCAGTGTGAAGGGCTTAGAAGGCATTCCCAGCGCCATTGGCAACGTGTTTGAAGGCGCCCACGACGTGCCCCCGCTGGATCATGTGCGGATGCAGGGCGTGGTGCAGACCGCCTTCGACGCCGAGGGCTACGCCGCCAACTCGCTCTCCAAGACTATCAACCTACCCAACGAGGCCAGCGTAGCCGACGTGGAAGCGGCCTATACCGAAGCCTATCTGACCGGCTGCAAAGGCATCACCGTCTACCGCGATGGCAGCCGCGAGTACCAGGTGTTGTCGGTGAGCAAAGAGGAAAAGAAGACCGAGGGCCAGAAGGAGGAGACCGTCGCGGTGCAGCCGGCGCTGCTCGAGGTTCCCAGCACCCCTTCCCTCGAGACCAGCCGGGGTGTGGGCCCCATCTTCGAGCGCACCGGCCGCTTGGTAGGCTACACCGACATGGTGAAACTGACCAACAGCGACGGCACCCGGCGGGGCTTTTTGGTGACGGTGAACATGCAGGGCGAACACCCGGTGGAGGTAATCCTAACCTCCGGCAAAGCCGGCGACGAGGCCAACGCCGACAGCGAAGCCCTGGGCCGCATCATCTCCAAAGCCCTGCAATACGGCGTGCCGGTGGCCGAGCTGGTCAAGACCTTGCGCGGCATCAATGGCGGCCTGTACGGCAGCTACCAAGGCCGCTTTGTCACCAGCAAAGCCGACCTAATTGCGGTGGCCTTGGAAACCACCAGCAAAATCCAGCTTGCCGACGATGAGCGCAAAGCCGCCCAGATGCCCCTCGACGACCACATGGTGCCCCAGGCCATGCAACGGGCCATGACCGCGCCCATCCATAACATCCAGCCGAAAACCGGCCTGGGCAAGTGCCCCGAGTGCGGCGACGAGAACCTGGTGCGCGAGGAAGGTTGTACCAAGTGCTATAGCTGTGGGTATAGCAAGTGCGGGTAAATTTCTAAACTCCAAAAACATTGCGCACTGCTGTAAGGAGCTTCCCATGAAAAAGCTAAAATTTAGCAATGATAAGGAAGCACTAGTGGTCTGGTAAGTTAAGGATTGATATGCAGTGAAGTTCCCAAAATGAAGCGCTCAAAGCAACTTCCAGATATTAAGGGAGCCAAATCCATCCCAGGAATTAAGTTACCGGAGCACTGGTGGTTTGGTAAGTTAACCCAAGTTGCTACCTACAAAATACTGGCCAGCCGCCTGAAGTTGTGGGCAAAGATGAAGCCCCACACCTTGAGCACAAACCCTTCGAGGGTCGTGGCATGAATCCGCTTGAGGAATAGCTCCGATAGGGCAGAACCCACCGATTTGATGATCTTCCGCCCCTGCTGGGCTATCCACTGCGGCGCTTGGAGTTCCTCTTGCGGATGGCGCGCAGCCGGATACCCTCGGCCATGGCCAGGCCATCTTCGGCCTGATGGTCGGTATGCCCCCGACTACATACAGCTCATAAGAAATCTTCAAGACTCTTTCTACTCAAATGGTGCCATGCAACTGGCCCAACATCAGCGCCGCCCCCGGTTGGAACTCCAACTACGACACCATCCAGATAACCTCCACGCCCTCTACCGGGAGTCCCAAGACCACACCGAACGCGCCCGCTGGCACGCCCTCTGGCTTCTGGCCAGGGGTCAGAGCATCCCCGAGGTAGCCAGGAATCTGGGCTATACCGATCGCTGGGTGCGTCAGGTGATCCACCGCTACAATCAGGGCCTGCCCATGAAGAATCGGCGGTACGAGAACAAAGGCCGGGCCCCCCTCGTACCGCCCGAACTCCAGGAGCACTTCCGCCAGGCCCTCCTCCAGCCCCATCCCAGGGGCGGGCTTTGGAGCATACGCAACGCTGCAGAGTGGCTGGCTGAAAGGCTGGGACGTCCGGTGGATGCGCGGCGGGCCTGGTACTGGATGCGCCGTCTAGGCCTGGCGCCGCTGCGCCCCCCGGGAGGCGGATGCAAAGCGGCAGGAGGCTTTCAAAAAAAGCTCTTCCTGATGGTTTTCCTGTTCAGGTTGTTCTTTCCTGAACTGGAGTTGGAGGTGTGGGCCTTGGATGAGCACCGCATAGGGCTGAAGCCTATCCGCCGACGGGTATGGGCCTTGCGAGGGCAGACGCCGCTAGCGCAGGAGCGGCCCCGCTATCGCTGGCTGTATGGGTACGCCTTCATAAGGCCGGGTACGGAGGGCGGGGGTGGGCCAGCTGGTACTGGTGGTGCTGGACACACACCTCGGGGCGGGTGGAGCCAGCCAAGGGCCTGGGGCTGTGTTATCTGCCACCCTACTCGCCCGAGTTGCAGCCGGTAGAACGAACCTGGGGGCTCAGCGACGGGGTCGTGGCCAATGGGCAGGTGCAGGATGAAGAGGAGCTGTGGGCCAAGGTGGAAGCCCGGTGTGCTTACCTACAAACCCAGCCAGCGCTTATCCAGAGCTACACCCTATTTCACTGGTGGCCGGGGGATATTAGGGGAATGAATCATAAGGATTTCATATCAGTTCCAGGCCGCCTAATTTTCTTCTGCTTGCAGTAAACATGGCGTGAACCACAACCAAACCCCCACCCTGACTTAAGGGAGGGGGCTGGTACTGTGAGCTTACGCGCCCGCACCCGGTTGCTGACGATTATCGCTGGGCTGCACCACAGGCGGCATGGCTGGCTCGGGCAAAAGCAGGTACTCGAGCACCTCGCCCACGTTCTCCACCAGCTTGATGTTCAATCCTTCCAGCACCTCTTTGGGTAAGTCCTCGAGCTGTGGCTCGTTGTCCTTGGGCAGCACAATCTTGTGGATGCCCGCCTGGTGGGCAGCCAGGAGCTTCTCCTTCACACCGCCAATCGGCATCACTTTGCCGCGCAGGCTGACCTCGCCGGTCATGGCGATATCCATGCGGGCCGGGCGGCGGCTCAGGGCGCTGGCAATGGCGGTGGTCATGGTGATACCGGCGCTGGGGCCGTCCTTGGGCGTGGCCCCGTCGGGCACGTGGACGTGCAGGTCTACTTTGTTGTGGAAATCTTCGGGCAGGCCGTAGTCGCTGGCGTGGGCCCGCAGGTAGGTCAGGGCGGCCTGGGCCGACTCCTTCATCACCTCGCCGAGCTGGCCGGTGAGCGATAGCTTGCCATTGCCGGGCACGGCGGCCACCTCGATCGTCAAGAGGGTGCCGCCCACCGGCGTCCAGGCCAGGCCCTGGGCGGTGCCCACCTGGGGCTCGGTCTCGGCCTTGTCGGGGCGGAAGCGGGGGATGCCCAGATAGGTGGGCACGTCCGCGGCATCCACACTACGGATCCCTTCCCAGTTGCCTTCCAGCCAGAACTTGGCTCCTTTGCGGACGATTTTACCAAGCTCGCGCTCGAGGCCCCGCACCCCGGCCTCGCGGGTGTACTCGTTGATGACCCGCATGATGGCGGTTTCGGTGACGTCAATTTTGCCGTCCATGCCAGCTTCCTTGACCTGTTTGGGCCAGAGGTACTGTTGGGCGATGGAGGCCTTTTCGAGGTTGGTATACCCCGGAATCTCGATAATCTCCATCCGGTCGAGCAAGGGCCGCGGGATGGTTTGCAGGGTGTTGGCGGTGGTGATGAAGAAGACCTTGGAGAGATCGTACTGGACGTCGAGGTAGTGGTCGGTAAAGGTGTTGTTTTGCTCGGGGTCGAGCACTTCCAGCATGGCGCTGGCCGGGTCACCCCGCCAGTCCGAGCTCATCTTGTCAATTTCGTCCAGCAAAATTACCGGGTTGACCACGCCCACCTGCTTCATGGCGTGGATCAGCTTGCCCGGCATGGCCCCGATGTAGGTGCGGCGGTGGCCACGGATTTCGGCCTCGTCGCGCACCCCACCCAGCGAGATACGGTGGAACTTACGGTTCATGCTGCGGGCAATGGAGCGGCCCAGCGAGGTCTTGCCCACCCCCGGCGGCCCCACCAGCACTAGGATGGGCGCTTTGTTGCGCACATCCAGGTTGGCGGTCATCTGGCGTACCGCCAGGTACTCCAAGATGCGCTCCTTGACGTCTTTCAGACCGTAGTGGTCTTCGTCTAGAATCTGGCGGGTGTGGGTAATGTCTAGTACCTCGGGGTCGGCTTTGGTCCAGGGCACATCGGTCAGCCAATCGAGGTAGGTGCGGGCCACTGTGGCCTCGGGGCTGCCCTGCTGCATGCGCTCGAGCCGATCCAACTCTTTGAGGGCCTTGGTCTGCACGGCCTCGGGCATCCCGGATTCCTCGATCTTTTTGCGCAGCGCATCGAGGTCGCTCAGACCGTCTTCACCACCCCCCAGCTCTTTCTGGATGGCTTTCATCTGCTCGCGCAGATAGTATTCGCGCTGGTTGGTGTCCATCTGGTCTTTGACCCGCTGGGCTACCCTCTTGTCGAGCTCGAAGCGCTCCAAGTCGCGGCTGAGGAATTCCAGAACCTTCTTGAGGCGGGCCTCAATGTCGGTCAGCTCGAGGATTTCCTGCTTCTCGGCTACCGTCCAGGTCGAGTGATAGGCGATGGTATCGGCCAGCATGGCCGGGTCGGTGGTGCCCTTCACCGCCTCCAACTGATAGCGATCCAGCCGCAGGGACTTGTGGCTGCTCACGTATTTATCGAAAGCATCTTTGAGTTCTTCCACCAGCACACGGGTTACGGTCTCGTCGGCGGGGAAGATCTCGGAGTACACCTCGCCTCGAGCCCGCAGAAAAGGCCCAGCGATGTAGTCCTTGACCTCGGCCCTGGCGCGGGCCTCCACCATCACCTGCAAAGTACCATCGGGTAGGCGCATGGCCTGCTTGACCACCGCCTGAACGCCCCATACAAAGAGATCGTCCTGGGTGGGGTCGTCTACTTCCGGGTCACGCTGGGCTACCAGGAAGATCAGCCGGTCGGCCCCCATTGCCTCTTCGACCGCACGCTTGCTTTTGGCGCGGCCCACATCCACCGGGGTGGTGGTATGCGGCAAGATGACGGTATTTCGCAGTGGAATGACCGGCAGTTCTAAACGCATAGGGTATCTATCTCCTGAATTCCGCCTGGGGTTCGTCGCTCTCACGGCGGGATGGGAGCGATATACATTGATTCTATAAGGAGGCGGGACATGGATAGGGTCAAATCTTACACTTAGGCTACTTGAGTATACCCTACTCAAGATTTGTTTATTTCAATCACCGATTGAACTCATCTTCAATTGCCAATCTGAACCGTCAAGGAACCGGGATTCGCCGTACTTCACTCACATTCCCCAAAATGAGTTCAATCTTTAGATACTCACCCAGCTTGGGTGCAGGGTTCAGAAAAGTATCCTGAAAACGCAGCCGACGGGTGGTGTCGCCTGTTTGCAACACCACATCATAGAAAATTGCCCCATGAATGCTGGCGACCTGGGATTGCAGAACCGAACCTTCAAGTGTCTCGTACACAAGAAAATTCTAAAACTTTCTTGACGCTAATGTGGGGTTTGAAATTCATATTGACCGGTATATTGCAGCTAAATCCACCTGGGCTTAGCTACTCCAGGTTTATATGATAGGCATCAACAGGACAGAAATAACCAGCAGTAGTGCAACGATTGCCCCAGTGGCGATATCCATTAGTAAGTCGCGGGCGGCTTTCTTATCGGGTGAGGTTCGTTTGAGTGCCATAAAATATGTATATAACAGAAGCAGATTTAAGTCAAGACATAACGAGATAATTCCGTTTCACTCTAAACACAATCTCTGACCTACTCCGCAATTTCATTCACTAGGCTGCATAACCGTGAGCGTGCTACCCAGCAATAATGTGCTTGACAACGTTCTAACCTGGCTCGTATATTCCAGTTAGCTAAAACCATCTGGGTTAAATCGGCTCCCGCGAGGGCTCGAACCTTCTTCGTGATCCAACCATCACCGAGAGGGTTTTTGGCTTTTGCTATAGCTCAAGAAATGATCTCGACACGATGGTCAAAGGAGGAAGCGTGCAGATTATCAAGCCAGAGGAAGTTCTGTCTGAATACTACCCGCCCATGAGCAACCACGAGGCGCTGGTGGAGGCCAACCGCTGCCTCTACTGCTATGACGCGCCCTGTACTCACGCCTGCCCCACCCACATTGACATCCCCAAGTTCATCAAGAAGATCGCCAGCGAGAATGTGGTGGGCTCGGCCCGCACCATTCTGGAGTCCAACCTGATGGGGGCCACCTGTGCCAGGGTCTGCCCGGTGCAAGAACTCTGCGAGGGAGCCTGTGTGCTGGGTAGCGAGCACAAACCCATCGCTATTGGTCGCCTTCAGCGCTACGCCACCGATTACGTGTACGAGCGCGGGATTGACGTGTTCAAGCCTGGCCCCCCCACCGGTAAAAAGGTGGCGGTGATCGGGGCGGGGCCGGCGGGCCTGACCTGTGCGGGTGAGCTGGCCAAGCTGGGGCACAGCGTTACTGTCTTCGAGAAGCGCGAACTCGCCAACGGCCTCTCCACCTACGGCATCATCGTGCTGCGGGAGCCGCTCGAGGTGGCCCAGGCCGAGGTGGAGATGATCCAGCGGCTGGGAGTGACGGTTGAGACCCAGGTGGAGCTGGGCAAGAACCTCTCCTGGGAAGAGGTGAAGGCGGGCTTCGACGCGGTGTTTCTGAGCGTGGGGCTGGGGGCCGTTCCGGCGCTGGGGATTCCCGGCGAGGAGCACATTCTGGACGGCCTCGAGTACATCGAAGCCTCCAAGCTTGACCCCCACGGCATGAAGATTGGAAACAATGTGATTGTGATCGGAGCGGGCAATACAGCGGTGGATGCGGCCACCGTCGCCAAGCGACTGGGGGCCGAGCGGGTTACCATGGTCTACCGCCGCACCGACCGAGAGATGACTGCCTACCCTCACGAGTACAGCTTTATCAAGAACGAAGGGGTGGAATTCCGCTTCCTGACTCAGCCGGTCGAGGTGGTCAGCGAGGGCGGCAAGGTGGCGGGTCTGAGATGTGTGCGGATGGCGCTGGGCGCACGGGATGCCTCGGGCCGTCCATCACCTGAGCCTGTGGCGGGTTCGGAGTTCGTGCTGCCTTGCGACCAGATCGTCAAGGCCATCGGGCAGGAGAAGCCTTTGGTGGCGAAGCTCTTGGGCCTCGAGACCGAGAAAGGCTTCATCAAGGTCAACGACGACTTCGAGACCAGCCTGCCGGGGGTGTACGCAGGTGGCGACTGCATCCGCGCCAAAGGCTCGGCTTCCACGGTGATGGCGGTGCAGGATGGCAAAATGGCAGCCTTCGCCATCCACCGAAAACTCGCTCCAAGCGTGGGCGCAGCAGCAGATGATTGATTACAGAACCCCTCTCCCATCGAGGGAGAGGAGACTAAACCAAGAGAAGGAGCTTTATGGCAGACCTTAGCATCAACTTTGCAGGCATCAAGTCGCCCAACCCGTTCTGGCTCGCTTCGGCTCCCCCTACCAACTCCGGGGCCCAGGTGCACCGGGCCTTTGAGTACGGCTGGGGCGGCGCGGTCTGGAAGACCATCGGTGCGCCGGTTCTGAACGTGTCCAACCGCTACGGGGCCTGGCACTACGGGGGCCAGAAGATGCTGGCCATCAACAACGTGGAGCTGATCTCCGACCGGCCCTTGGAAATCAACCTGCGGGAAATCCGCGATGTGAAGCGCAACTGGCCCAACCGGGCGGTAATCGTCTCGGCGATGGTGGAGTCTACGCCCGAGGCCTGGCGCGACATCATCCTCAAGATCGAAGACACCGGTGCGGACGGGATCGAGCTGAATTACGGCTGTCCCCACGGCATGAGCGAGCGCGGTATGGGGTCGGCAGTGGGTCAGGTGCCCAAGTACTGTGAGCAGATCACCCGCTGGGTGATGGACGTGGCCAAAATCCCGGTGATTGTAAAGCTGACCCCGAACGTCTCGAGCGTGGTCCCCCCAGCCCACGCGGCTATTGCGGCGGGCGCGAATGCCCTCAGCCTGATCAACACCATCAACTCCATTGTAGCGGTTGACCTGGATACCCTCGAGATCACCCCCAACATCGGTGGCAAGGGCGGCCACGGCGGCTACGCAGGGCCTGCGGTCAAGCCCATTGCGCTCAACATGCTCTCCTCGCTGGGTGTGGATGAGGTGGTGCGGAAGTCGGGGGTACCTATCTCGGGCATGGGCGGCATCTCGACCTGGAAAGATGCCGCCGAGTTCCTTCTGTTAGGGGCTACCAGCCTCCAGGTTTGTACCGCCGTGATGCACTACGGCTTCCGTATCATCGAAGATCTGTGCGACGGGTTATCTAGCTGGATGGACTCTAAGGGCTTCAAGACCATAGGCGACGTAGTGGGAAAGAGCCTCCACCGCATCTCCGACTTCAAAGACTTCGACCTCTCCTTCCGGGCGGTGGCCCGTATTGACCCCGAGAAATGCATCCGTTGCAACCTTTGCTACGTGGCTTGCAACGATACCGCCCACCAGTGCATTGACCTGGTAGACGCCGCGGGCAACCGCGTCGAACCCTACCGCTACGACCTGCGTTCCAACGGGAAGCACCAGGCGGTGAGCACCCGTCCGCAGCCTGTGGTGCGCGAAGAAGACTGCGTGGGTTGCCGTCTGTGCCACAACGTCTGCCCGGTGGATGGCTGTATCGAGATGGTCGAGCTGCCCTCGGGCCGGCCCTCTATCACCTGGGATCAGCTCACCAAGGCCCGCCCCGAGGTGGGCACCGACTGGGAGGCCATGAAGTGGTACCGGGAAGAGGTAGGGATTGATATTCATTGAATGGGGCATCAGTCTGCGAACCCTCAAAGACTTCTTTGAACCGGATATTTTTGGGGAGTTTACAGCATCAACGAGCTCCCTCGAGGCCCAGATACTCATACCTCGTTATGAATAGTTGAAGAGGACTTGCGAAGCGCTAAAAGGGGGAATCCACGCCATGGGACTGCTTATCAAGAACGGCGAAATCATCACCGCAGATGCCCGCTATAGGGCCGACATCTACGCCGAGGGTGAGACCATCACCCGCATCGGCCAGAATCTAGAAGCTCCGCCGGGAACAGAAGTAATAGATGCCGCGGGGAAATATGTATTTCCCGGCTTTATAGACCCTCACGTACACATCTACCTGCCCTTCATGGCCACCTTTGCCAAAGACACCCACGAGACCGGCTCCAAGGCGGCCCTGATGGGGGGCACCACCACCTACATCGAGATGTGCTGCCCCAGCCGCAACGACGATGCCCTCGAGGGCTACCAGCTATGGAAGAGCAAGGCCGAGGGTAACAGCTACTGCGACTACACCTTCCACATGGCGGTCTCCAAGTTCGACGAAAAAACCGAGGGGCAGCTTCGGGAAATCGTGGCCGATGGCATTAGCTCCTTCAAAATTTTTCTCTCCTACAAAAACTTCTTTGGCGTGGACGACGGGGAGATGTACCAGACCCTGCGCCTGGCCAAGGAGCTGGGGGTGATCGTAACCGCCCACTGCGAGAACGCCGAGCTGGTGGGGCGGTTGCAGCAGCAGCTACTGTCCGAGGGAAAAACCGGCCCGGAGTGGCACGAGCCCAGCCGCCCCGAGTCGGTGGAGGCCGAAGGCACCGCGCGGTTTGCAACTTTCCTCGAGACCACTGGGGCGACCGGCTACGTGGTGCACCTCTCCTGCAAACCAGCCCTGGATGCGGCCATGGCCGCCAAAGCCAGAGGGGTGCCCATCTACATCGAATCGGTGATACCTCACTTCCTGCTGGACAAAACGTATGCCGAGCGGGGTGGGGTGGAGGCCATGAAGTACATCATGTCGCCGCCGTTGCGCGACAAGCGCAACCAAAAAGCCCTGTGGGATGCGCTGGCCCAGGGCTTCATTGATACGGTGGGCACCGACCACTGCCCCTTCGACACCGAGCAGAAGCTGCTGGGCAAGGATGCCTTCACCGCCATTCCCAACGGCATCCCCGCCATCGAAGACCGGGTGAACCTGCTCTACACCTATGGGGTGAGCCGGGGCCATCTCGACATCCACCGCTTCGTGGACGCGGCCAGCACCCGTGCTGCCAAGCTCTTCGGATTGTTTCCGCGCAAGGGCACCATCGCGGTGGGAGCCGACGCCGACCTGGTGGTCTACGACCCCCACTACCGGGGCACCATCTCGGTCAAGACCCAGCACGTCAACAACGACTACAACGGCTTCGAAGGCTTCGAGATTGATGGCCGGCCTAGCGTGGTGACAGTGCGGGGTAAAGTGGCGGTGCGGGACGGGCAGTTTGTGGGTGAGAAAGGGCGGGGTAAGCTCCTGCGGCGCGAGCCCATGTACTTCTGATGAAGCCGAACCAGCTTCTCAACTTCCTGGGTGGGATATGCCTCTCGATCGGTGTGCTTCTGGCACTTGGTGGTAGTTCGGCGTGGGCTCTGTTTGTGGTTGTGGGCGGTCTGTTAATCGTGATTGCGCAGCGTGGCTCCAAGAAATGGTGATTGGATTGGATATTTATGTATGACGCAGTAGAATCCCCAGCTAAGACGAGGTCTGGATGCTGATTCCCCCCGATCAACTGTTTGTGTTTGCTCTGGCCAGTCTGGCCCTTCTGCTGATTCCGGGGCCTGCGGTGGTGTATATCGTCACCCGCAGTGCCTCGCAGGGCCCCGCTGCAGGTATGGCCAGCGTACTGGGGATCCAGTGCGGCGGGATGGTGCATGTGCTGATGGCTACGCTGGGCCTCTCTGCCATTCTTCTTTCCAGTGCACTGGCTTTTAACCTGATTAAGTACGCTGGTGCGGCCTATTTGGTCTACCTGGGCCTACGGACTTGGTTTTCCAGGGAGTCGCTCGAGCTCGGAACCTTGCACCGCCAGTCGCTACGGCAGATTTTCGCCCAGGGCTTCGTGGTCAACGCACTCAACCCCAAGACAGCACTGTTCTTCTTCGCCTTCCTACCGCAGTTTGTGGACCCACTCCGGGGGGCGGCCTCGTTGCAGTTTTTGCTGCTGGGACTGGTCTTCATTACTCTGGCGACCCTTAGCGATGGGGCCTATGCGCTCTTGTCGAGCTCGCTAGGAGGCTGGTTGCGACACAAGGCCCGCGAGCCGCGCTTCGCCCTGGGGCAGCGGTTGGTTACGGGAGGAATCTACATTGGTCTGGGTCTGACTGCTGCCCTGACCGGCAATAGGTACAAATAGGGAAGCCCATGATGCAATCCAATACCCCCAACGCCGCCACATCCTCTGCCCAAGCGAAGGCCGCTCCCATTGTCTGGGTGCAGAACGTTTCGATGGTTTTCCAGACCGGAACCGTTGCGCTCAAGGATGCCAACCTCGAGATCGCCCCCGGCGAGTTCATCAGCCTGATTGGACCCTCGGGTTGCGGCAAAACCACCCTGCTGCGCCTGCTGGCCGACCTGATTCAGCCCACCTCGGGCGTCATTCGCATTGGCGGTAAGAGCCCCGAGCAGGCCCGCAAGGCTCGAGCCTACGGCTATGTGTTCCAGGCCCCCACCCTGATGGAGTGGCGCAATGTGCTCTCCAACGTGATGCTGCCCTTGGAGGTGATGAACTTTCCCGTGCAGGAGCGCAGGGCCAGGGCTGAACGGATGCTGGCTTTGGTGGGGCTGGAGAAGTTCGCCAGGCACTACCCCTGGCAGCTTTCGGGCGGGATGCAGCAGCGGGTCTCCATTGCGCGGGCTTTAGCCTTCGATCCGCAACTGCTGTTTATGGACGAGCCCTTTGGCGCCCTGGACGAAATAACCCGCGAGAACCTGAACCTGGAGCTTTTGCGCCTGTGGCGCGAGACCGGCAAGACCATCATCTTTGTGACCCACTCCATCCCCGAGGCGGTCTTTCTTTCCACCCGGATTGTGGTAATGACCCCGCGCCCCGGCAAGATCGAGACCGTCATACCGGTAGACCTGCCCCAGCCCCGCACCTTTGAGACCCGCGAGACCACCCGCTTTTTCGAGCTGGCCACCCTGGTGCGCGAGGCTTTGCGCAAAGGCCACGGCTACGAGGTGACCGAGTGATGCGAATCTCGCCCAACCTAGTGCCCATGCTGGTGGTGGCCCTGGTGGTGGTGGCGCTGTACTGGCCGCTGATGTACCTGGCCAACATCCCGGTAGCGCAGCGGGCCTTGGATACGGGTGCGGCCCTGCCCTGCAAAACCGCTTTTGAGTGCGCGACCCAGCTTAGAAGTCCGGTGCTGCCCTCGCCCCAGCAGCTCTGGAACGGCTTTGGCAATCTGATGTTCCCCCTCGATTCACCCAACGCCATTCCCATCAACGCTGCCGTGACGGCCTTCGAGACGGTGGTGGGTTTGCTGCTGGCGGCGGTGGTGGGCTTCTTTTTTGCGATAGGGATGGTGGCCTCGAGGGCCTTTGAACGGTCTTTGCTGCCCTGGATTGTGGCCTCGCAGACCGTCCCCATCATCGCCATTGCGCCCATGCTGGTGGTGCTGCTGGGGCAGTATGGGGTGCAGGGTTGGCTGCCCAAAGCCATCATTGCGGCCTATATCGCTTTTTTTCCCATCACCATCGGGGTCGCTAAGGGCCTTAAAAGCCCCGACCCCATGGCCCTCGACCTGATGAAAACCTACAACGCCAACCACTGGCAAACCTACCTCAAGCTGCGCTTCCCGGCCTCGGTGCCCTATTTGTTCACGGCCTTCAAGGTCGCCATGACGGCGGCCCTGATTGGGGCCATTGTGGCCGAGATCTCCACCATCAGCTTTCAGGGCATCGGCAAGATGCTGGCGGAGAACTCGAGGGCCTCGGATGTAGTGGCGATGTGGGTGATCATGCTCTCCTCAGCGGTATTGGGAATCTTGCTGGTGGCCCTGGTGAACTGGCTCGAGCGCCTGCTCACACCCTGGCGGCGCCCCGGTGGAGGCGCAGCGGTATCTGCTAATGCCAAACAGGCCCGGCTGCCTGGACGGGAGGGGGTGGGTTGAACATGACCCCGGCAAACCGGGCAGTCTTGGGTGGCTACTGGCTGGGGTGGCTGTTGCTGGGGCTGGGTTTTGGGCTATTGCTGTGGTTTATTGTGGCTTGGTGGAACCAGACCGAACCGGCCTCCGATGCCCAAAAGCTGCTGATTGTCCTCGGCCTTTTGGGGGTGGTGTGGGGTATTGCTGGGGTGGCCCGGCAGTTTGTGGACACCCCCAATCCGGTCATCGGCTTTATCCCCGCAGCCCTCACCCTGCTGGCCCTGGTGGTGACCGCTGAGGCCCTGCTGCGGGCCTACCAGGTGCCCCCCGGCCTGATTCCTACCCCCAGCCGGGTGCTCTCAACCTTGCTGGAGGTGCGGGATGTGCTGCTGCAGGATGCCTTCCAGACGGTGGTGCTGGAAGCCCTGGTGGGCTATCTGATTGGCTGTAGCCTGGGTCTGATTACGGCCTTGCTGGTGAGCCGGTATGTGTTTTTGGAGCGGGGGCTTCTGCCATACGCTGCGCTTTTTAGCAGCATCCCGATAGTGGCCCTGGCCCCGGTGCTGGTCAAGATGATCGGGATTGACTGGCCCTCCAAGGCGGTTATCGTGGCTATAACGGTGTTTTTCCCCATGGTAGTGAACACTTTTCGGGGTCTGACCGAGATCAGCCCGCTCTCGCTTGACCTGATGCGCTCGTATGCGGCTGGGGAAGTGCAGCAGTACCGCTGGTTGCGCCTGCCCAACGCCCTGCCCTTCATCTTTAATGCCCTCAAGCTGGGCACCACCCTGGCCATGATTGGGGCCATCGTGGGCGAGTTCTTTGGGGCCAACGGCCAGGGTCTGGGCTTTCGCATCCAGATCGAGGCCGGGCGTTTTGGCTTTGACATCGTCTGGTCGGCCATCATTGTGGCCTCGGTGATTGGTATTGCCTGGTATGGCCTGGTGGCGTGGCTCGAGCGGAGGTTAACCGGATGGCACGTATCCTTCCGCTAGCAGGGGTGTTGGATGGGCCGAACCTCTAGCTGCAACTTGTCCAGTGAGGAGGTGAAAAGAGCGCGCTTGACAAAAGGGTTGTGGGGTGCAGTAGGCTACCGTTTGAAGTCGTTCTGGCACAAAAGGAGGCAAGGATGAAGAAGTGGTCGGTCTTGTGGGTACTGGCAGTCTTCGTGTTGGCATCGCTGGCGAGCGCACAGCAAAACCTGGTCAAGGTTAACTTGCAGCTCAAGTGGTTTCCGCAGGCCCAGTTTGCCGGTTTCTTTGTGGCCAAGGAGCGGGGCTTTTTCCGGGCGCAGGGGCTGGATGTAACCCTGCTGCCGGCGGGCGACCAATCCCCCATTCAGGTGGTGCAGTCTGGCGCGGCCGACTTCGGCACGACCTGGATTGCCGACCTGCTCACCGCTCGGGAGCGCGGTATTCCGGTGGTGCACCTGGCCCAGTTTTTCCAGCGCTCGGGCTTTACGCTGGTGGCGCTGAAATCCACCGGCATCAAGGACCTGTGCAAAGACCTCAAGGGTAAGAGCGTGGGGGTCTGGCCCTCCGGCAACGAGTATCCGGCGGTGGCTTTGTTCCGCAAGTGCGGCCTGACCAGCTCGCTGGATCCCAGGGTAACCAACCCCGATGTCACCGCGGTAAGCTACCCCTTCGACCCTGCCCTGGTTTTCCCCGACAAGGTGCAACTGGTCTCGGCCATGACCTACAACGAGGTCAACCAGATTGCCGGGCTGGGCTACGACGAGACCAAGGTGGATGTGTTCAAGCTGGCCGATGAAGGTATCAACCTGCTTGAAGACCTGATTTTTACCACCGAACGGGTCTTGAACGAGCGCAACTTTAAGGGTTCGGGCCTGACGGGCCGCCAAGTGGCTGCCCGCTTGATTCGGGCCTCCATCCAGGGCTGGAACTGGGCGGTGGCCAACCAGGCCGAGACCGTCGAAAAGTACGTGCTGCCCTTCTGCGGCAACACCTGCAAAGGCTCCGGCACCCGCGCCGATGCCAAAGATCACCAAACCTGGCAGATGGCCGAGATCGCCAAGCTCTACAACGCCGGGGCCACCACCAAAGGCTGGGCCGGCTTCTTGGTGCCTGCCGACTACCAGGCCTCGGTGCGCCTGCTGCGCGAGCAGGGCATCCTGACCAAAGACCCCCCGGCGGCCACCGTGGACTACGGCCCCTGGGAAGCCGCCACCGGCAAGCGGGCTCGAGACTGGAAATAACCTGAGCTTGAGCAAGAGACGATTGTGCCAGGGGGCGGCCAGTGTGTCGCCCCCTATTTCACCCCAGGGCTACGCTTTTTGGAGACAATCATGCTAAACCCCAAACGAACTGTTGAAGAACTCAAGGAACTGCGTGACCTGACCGCCGACGAAAACGGTGCCTGGCGGGTGGCCTGGAGCGATACCTGGCTCCAGGCGCGCGAATGGTTTAACCGCAAGCTGGAAGACCTGCCCGTGGAGCAGCACTACGACGCCGCCGGCAACAACTGGGTCACGCTCAAGGGTAAAAGCGAGAAAGCCCTGCTGATTGGAGGCCACCTGGACTCGGTGCCGGGCGGGGGCTGGCTGGATGGCTGCCTGAATGTGCTGGCGGGCCTCGAGGTTCTGCGCCGCATCGCTGAGGAGTACCAGGGAAACCCCCCGGTTACGGTGCGGCTGGTGGACTGGGCCGACGAAGAAGGGGCCCGCTTTGGACGCAGCCTGCTGGGCTCCTCGGCCTTCTCGGGCACCCTCGAGCCCGAACTGGAAAAAGACCGCACCGACAAGGACGGCATCCGCCTGGAGGAGGCCCTGCGGCGCTGCGGGGTAGAGATGAGCAGGATGCTCGAGGCCCGGAGCGAACAGAAAAACGCCGCAGCCTACCTCGAGCTCCACATCGAACAGGGCCCGGTGCTGCTGGATATGGGCCTGCCCCTGGGGGTGGTGCTGGGAACCTTTGGGGTCGAGCGCCACGCCATCACCTTTAGGGGCCAGGCCGCCCACTCCGGCTCCACGCCCATGCATAAGCGCAAGGACGCCTTTCTGGCTGCGGCCAAGATGGCTTCCGAGATCTACAACATCACCGACCGCAACGGGGGGGTCAGCACCATCGGAAGCTGCATCACCAAACCGGGGATTGTGACCAGCGTGGTGGCGGAATGCACCATCACCCTCGACCAGCGCCACCTCGACGCCGATGCCCTGGCCCGGCTCAAGTTCGAGGCCGAAAAAGCCAGCCAGCGCTTCGCCCGCGAAGGGGGGCTGCCGGAGCCGGAGTGGAGCACCATCTGGCGGATTCACCCCATTCTGTTCCACCCCGAGCTGATCGAGTTCTGCGACCAGGCCATCCGCGAGGTGGTCGGGGTCTCGCACCGCCTGCCTTCGGGGCCCCTGCACGACGCGGCCGAGGTGGCCCGCGCCGGCATTCCCACGGTGATGATGTTCGTGCAAAGCCTGCACGGCATCAGCCATAACAAGATTGAGGACACCAAGAAAGAGCACCTCGAGCTCTCGGTGCAGGCCCTGGATCGGCTGGCCGAGAAGACCATGCACTGGATTGCCAAGCAGTAGGGTATGCACCTGCCCACCCTACGCCAGATTCTCGAGCTCCCTGCCTTTGCGGGCGCGGAGTTGCTGTCGGGGCAGTCTAAACTCGAGGCCTATATCACCTGGGTACACGTGGCCGAGGTACTGGATGTGGCCCGGCTGCTGTCGGGGGGCGAGCTGGTGCTTTCCACCGGCCTCGAGCTATCCCGCGCCACCTCAGAGGCCCGTGTGGCGTATGTGCGTTCGTTGGTAGAGGTTGGCGTTGGGGGATTGGCCCTCGAGCTGGTGCAGTGGTTACAGGAAGTGCCTGCCGAGATGCTGCTAACGGCCCGCATGCTGCAATTCCCTATCCTGGTGTTTCATACCGAGGTACGCTTTGCCGATCTAACCCGCGCTGCCCACGAGCGGATTTTGCGACCTGGGATAGATACGGAAGAGCCGCTCTTGGACTCGCTGCTGGAAGCCTTGGTCGAGACAGGCCGCGATCGAAGCTTTTTGCAACGTCAACTGGGCACTATCTTGAGCCTGCCCAACCGACCCCGAAGTACCTTGCTGGCTACCCTGGAAGCCCTGCTGACTTCGCAGTTCAACATTGCTGAAACGGCCCGCAAGCTAGGGGTGCGTCGGCAGAGTATCTACTACCGTTTGGAGCAGCTTAAGGGCATGCTGGGCAATCTGGACAGCCCCGAGCGGCGGCTGGGGTTGTGGGTGGCGCTGGAGTTGCTCAAGCGCTAATCAAGGGAGCCTGCTCATGCGAACCACCTTGGCACAGACATAAAGCTTCCCTCAAGAACCCGTCCTGGATATGGTGCGTTCTGATCGTGGTTCTCACCATTACTACGCACGCCATGCCGCGTAATTGACCCAGCGCAACGAAAACCGTTGTACTGGGTTTTCCCAGTGACCGTTCTGACTAGCCTTGCAGCCAGATAACCTGGGTGGTTAGACCCACTAGGGCCAGCAGCAAAAAGTAGAACAGCGACGAGCCGCCAATGACTTCTACGGCGCTCCACTGGGTACGGCCTAGTATTTTCTGGCCGATAAAAAGCGTTGGATAAGCATACAGCAGCACAAAAGAAGCCAGCTTGCCACCGATAGACTGGTGGAACTTGAGATTGACGGTCTCGTTGAGGAAATAGCGGTCATGATCGCTCAGGTGGTTGTACTCGCGCCCACCCAACTCGGAATCGAGCAAGCGGCGGTGCATCTGGTTCATGGTGCGGTGAGCAAGAAATGCGGCTACACCCAGCGCAAAAGTGATTAACAGTGGGACGAGAAGGGTGCTCATCGCCTTGAAGTATAGGACGATGTTTGCGAACGCCTAGTGATTTTCAACCGCCATGGTTTGGCCGATGTAACGCCTGAGGGAATTGATGGGTGCCCTACGTGGCTACCCAGACTGTCCACGGACTGTCCGGGGTTTGCAGTAGCGCAGCATCAATTCTGGCTTAGCAGTTCTCTCCGGTTTTTGTCACCAAACGAACGTGAAAGGCTAGTGGTTTGGTAAGTCTCAAGACTTGCACCTAAGAATCCCGTGCATGAATCCTCGAGCTCCCATCACTGGGCACCTGTCATTCCGATGAAGGAGGAATCTGATACGGCGCGGATAAAGGCGATTTTCTTAACCGTACCCCAACAGATTCCTCGGCCCACTACGCCTCGGAATGACGGGGTTCTTATGCCTGATGTTGCCTGGTTTGCGCGGTTTTGTATGACTGCAAGTTCTGAGTTAGGGATTGATATGCAGTGAAGTTCCCAAAATGAAGCGCTCAAAGCAACTCCCAGATATTAGGGGAGCCAAATCCATCCCAAGAATTAAAATACCGGAGCACTAGGACTGCACGATGCTTTTTTTTGCGCTTGCCGGTGGGCATTGAAAATCTCGAGGACTCAAGGAGCGATTTAGAGCAGGCACGGAACGCTTAGTAGTATGAGGTTTATGAGTCCTGAACGGGTATTTTTACTTCACTACTGTAGGGCAAAATCGGCTTTTTGAATAGCAGCCCCGTCCTTTTTGCACAGTTCTTTTTCTGTCAGCCTTAGGGCGGAGGAATATATGCCCCTTCTGATCTGTCCAAACTGCGAAACCGGAATGAATGAAATCCAGCGCAACGGCGTGCATATTGATGTCTGTCCCAAATGCCGGGGAGTTTGGTTGGATGGCGGTGAGATGGAAAAACTGCTGGGCCAGGTGCGCCAGTATGAACAAGAATACGAGGCAGAACTCGAGAGCTACCGCCGCCAGCAGTACGCCCCGCCGCAGCCACAGGGCTATACCCCTCCGCCAGCCCATCAGCGCAATCCCTACGACACCGACGACGATGAGTACTACAAGCGCCAGGGTAAGAAGAAAAGCAAGTTGGGCAGACTCTTCGACCTTTTTGACTAGAGCGGTCTTGACGAACCAGCGGCTAGGCGCACCTTGAAAAAGAAAGTCTAGGCTGTATTTCTGCACTTTGCACCAGCCAAAAGCTACTCGAGTACTGCACCAGGGAAGGGCTCTATCCGAGGATGCCTCCCCACCCGTCGGTCAAACTCAACCTACCGCCGGCGCGTCTGATGGCCATGCTTTCGATCATTCGGGTTCTTTTTTTCGTCATCCCTTTGTTGGCTCTGATGGGTGGGGCTTGCTGGATGTCCACAGGGGTGGGAATTCCGCAGCATGCGATGATTGGGGTGTATGACCAGCTTCACGCTTTGGGATCAACAACCTTGAAACTAAGGGCAGATGGAAGTTTCTCCCAGCAAATTAACCTTGGTGGCAAACCCCAAGAACTTGAGGGCTTCTGGCTCTACTGGCCCGAGCGTCAGACCCTAGCGTTGGGGCCAGTTTTTGTGTTTGAACAAGGTGAGTTGCGACGTTTGCGTTTTCGGGTGTTTCCGGTGGCAAGAGTGCTCTATCTTCCCGATAACCTTCCAGTGCCGATCATGATCGCTGCTGAGCCGCCCTTTTACAAGCGTTGATCGAAAGCCGCTCGTCTGACACGCACGACAGATTTAGGTGGAGACTGACCGATTATCATGGCAGGTGACGTCCTGTAGGCAGTAAATCTAAACGGCCAGACTTTTGCCCCATCTGGGCGTAACTTAATTTCTTGGGTTTCTTGTAAACCGTATAATCTGCCCAGCAGTCTTAAGCAAGGAGCTACCCCTATGGATCGAGCCCAACGCCTTCGTACCGTGATTGCCGCTGCCCAAAAACATCCAGTCTATGCGCAAAAACTGAGTGGAGTGGATCCTTCGAGTATTACACTAGAAAACATTGCCAGCCTACCCCTCACCACCCGCCAGGAATGGTTGGCGTATATCCAGGCCCATCCTCAGCCTCCGCAAGGGGCGGTTCTAATGCACCTGACCCCCAGTCCGGCTATTGGCTGGATGCCCGAGTACCTGTCTGCTGAAGATGTGGCCTATCAGGCCGAGGCCCTGGCCTCGCAGATGCGCCGTTTGGGTGTAAGGGGTAAGAAAGCCCTGGTGGCCTTTGGCTATCATATTTTTGCGGGCGGCTGGCTATTCCATGAAGCGCTGCAGCAGGCTGGCGCGATGGTGTTGCCGCACGGCCCTGGCGAGGCTGAACGAATCGTTCAGTTGCAACAGCAGTATGGCTTCGAGATTTTGGTCTGCAATCCCAGCTTTGCTATGAAAATAGCCCAGGCTGGCGGTAGGTTCGAGCTGTTGATGGCGGGTGGAGAACCCTTTACCTCGGTTCCTGGCTACCGTGAAAAACTAGAACAAGCCATCGGAGGGGTTGCGGTGGATGCCTATGGAACCTCCGAGCTTGGGGTTGTGGCGGGGGAGGGCCTGGAAAAGAACGGTTTGATGGAAATACCGGAAATGGCCATCATCGAAATACTCGATCCCGAAACCCTGCAACCCAGCCCCGATGGTGAAAAAGGGGAGATGGTCATCACTGCGCTGTCGCGCACCCTGATGCCTATGGTTCGTTTCCGCACCGGTGACCTGGCAGTGGTAACCCGGCAGGACGGTCTTATTCGCCTTCCCAGGGGGGTGATTGGACGCACCGATCTGATGGTCAAGGTGAAGGGGGTCAAGCTGTACCCTACCGAGCTGGCCCCGCTGCTCATGGCTTTTGGTATTGACCCCCGTACCGGCGCACAACTGGTGGTGGAAACCAAAGAGGGTGGAACCGACAAGCTAACCCTGCGCATCAAGGCCGAAGCCGTTCCACCCCAGCTTGGCCCGGCCCTGCAACAAGCCACGGGCATTCGCCTCGACGATATCCAGGCCGATCCGGCCCTGGAGGGGCCGCCCTTGGTGGATAAGCGCTACTGAAGTCCTTCCAACCCAGCGCCCCCTTTTATGCATAGGAGGCGCTATCGGTGGGTTCGTCCACAATCTTTGTGTACATTCCAAACTATCTTCTTGGTAACAACGTTGTTGCGTCGTGAAGGTAGAAGTGTAAGATGTTGGCGACAGAAGGTCGGGCTGCTGGGCTTTACCAGAACTCGTGAAGATAGGCACAAGCTCGGCCACCCATAGAGGAGGCGCATGTCACCCATAAGTGAGTACCAAGCCCTACTGGTATACCTGGCAGTTGCGATCGGGATTGCTGTTCTGGCAACCGTGGTGGGAGCGATTCTTGGCCCCAAAAAAGGTGGACGTTTCAAACTAATGCCCTACGAATCGGGCAACGACCCCGCCGGTGAAGTCAAACGTTTCCCGGTACATTTCTATGCGGTGGCCATGCTCTTCATCATCTTCGACGTGGAAGTGGCTTTTCTGTGGCCCTACGCGGTGAGCGCAGGTACGGTGGGAGTGGTCGGTTTCTGGGGCTTGTTGGTGTTTACGGTGTTGTTGTTTGTGGGTTTCTTATACGAATGGTACAAGGGTGTGATGAAGTGGCATTGATAGGCTTCGAGGGGAAAGAGTCCGGAGTCAAGTGTCATTTGCCCTTGACCCTTCACACCCAACCCTAGACGGTTTCCGGAGGGAAACATACATGGCAACCATTGCAGACCTTTTTACAAAAGATGTTCAGGAACTCGAGAACGAGGGTATCCTATTTACTACCCTCGAGAAGCTGATTGCCTGGGGGCGTTCCAACAGCCTGTGGCCCGCAACCTTTGGCCTAGCCTGCTGCGCCATCGAGATGATGGCTTCGACCGATGCCCGCAACGACCTCTCCCGCTTTGGTTCCGAGGTCTTCCGGGCCTCGCCCCGCCAAGCTGATGTGATGATCGTGGCCGGGCGGCTTTCCAAAAAGATGGCCCCGGTGATGCGCCGGGTCTACGATCAGATGCCCGACCCCAAATGGGTCATCTCGATGGGGGCCTGTGCTTCCTCGGGCGGCATGTTCAACAACTATGCCATTGTGCAAAACGTGGACAGCGTGGTGCCGGTGGACGTGTTTGTGCCGGGCTGCCCACCCCGGCCCGAAGCCCTCATTTACGCGGTGATGCAGCTTCAGAAAAAAATCCAGGGCAAGGCCCGTGACGACCAGGGGCGCAAGCTGCCCAAGGTGGAGGGCTGGAAGCGCTAGGGCGCTCGAGGTGGACATGCAAAGGCTAACCGAGTTCAAAAACCAAGCCCGCGCCAACGGCTGGGCCGTTGAGGAGGCCCACGGCAACACCTGGGTGGTAGTGCCCAAAGCCGAGTTCAAACCCCTGCTGGCCGATCTCAAAAATAAAGGCTGGAACTACCTGGCCGATGTGGTGGGAATCGATTATCTAACCTATCCCCATCCGAAGCCCGAACGTTTTTGCGTGGTGTACGAGTTGGTCTCGCTGCCGGGCTACCAGGGGGGTGATGGCAGCCGGGTGTTTATTCGGGTCTACCTGCCCGAGGCCAACCCCAGCCTGCCCAGCCTGACCGACCTGTGGATGGGCGCCGACTACCTCGAGCGCGAGGTGTTCGACCTGCTGGGCATCCGCTTTGAGGGCCACCCCGACCTGCGCAAAATCCTGACCCCCGAAGACCTGGAAGGCCACCCCCTGCGCAAGGACTTCCCCCTGGGCGAGACCCCTACCTTGTTCAAAGAGGGCCGCTTCATTGACCCCGATGCCTTCCGGGCCGGCCTGTCTGGCGATAAAGGCGGCATGACCGGCTGGCGGGGGGGTACCCGCAAGGGCTACCAGGACGTGGCCGCTGAGGTGCAGAAGGTTGTGAAGGGAGGCAACTGATGGTGCGCGATCCACAAAAGCTACACAGCCCCTCGGTGGAGGCCTACGACATCGCCGATGCACCAGAGCTCAAATCCGAGGTCATGACCCTCAACGTGGGGCCCCAGCACCCCTCGACCCACGGGGTGCTGCGGGTGGTGGTGGATCTATCGGGGGAGCAGATTCTGCGCCTGACCCCTCACATCGGCTACCTCCACACCGGCTTCGAGAAGAACATGGAGCACCGCACCTACACCCAGTGCATCACCTACACCCCCCGCATGGACTACCTGCACAGCTTTAGCCACGACCTGGCCTATGCCCTGAGCGTGGAAAAGCTGGTGGGGGCCCAGGTGCCCCCCAGGGCCCAGGCCATCCGGGTGATGCTCAACGAGCTTTCCCGCATCGCCTCGCACCTGGTCTTCTTGGGGACGGGCTTGCTGGACTTTGGCGCGCTGACGCCGTTCTTCTACGCTTTCCGCGAACGGGAGGCGGTGCTCGACCTGTTTGAGTGGGTCTCGGGCCAGCGCTTTCACCACAACTACATCCGGATTGGCGGCCTCAAGGAAGACCTGCCGCCGGAGTTTTTGGGTGAGGTGAAGAAGTTCATCGCGCAGATGCCGGCCCGGATTGACGAGTACGAGGCTTTGTTCCGGGAAAGCCCCATCTTTTACGAGCGCGCCCGCGGTGTGGCGGTGATACCCCCCGAGGTGGCCATCAACCTTTCCCTCACCGGGGGTAGCCTGCGGGCCTCGGGGGTCAACTACGATGTGCGCAAGGCCTATCCCTACGCGGGCTACGAGACCTACAACTTCGACGTACCGGTGCTGACGGGGGGCGATGTCTTCGACCGGATGGTGATCCGTATCCTGGAGATGCGCGAGTCGGTCAAGATCATCCGGCAGGCCGTGGAGCGGCTCGAGGCCCTCGGGCCAGGCCCCATCCGCGACCCCAACCCGCAGATCTCGCTGCCGCCCCGCCACCTGCTGGAGACCTCGATGGAGGCGGTAATCTACCACTTCAAGCTGGTCACTGAGGGCTTCCACCCAGCCCTGGGTGAGGTCTACGTGCCCACTGAGAGCGCGCGGGGCGAGCTCGGTTACTACATCGTTTCCGACGGGGGTTCCATGCCCTACCGGGTCAAAGTGCGGGCGCCCAGCTTTGTGAACCTGCAAAGCCTGCCCTATGCTTGCAAGGGCGTACAGATGGCCGACATGGTGGTGGTAATCGCATCCTTAGACCCGGTGATGGGGGATGTGGATCGGTGAGTTGTGCAGGGGGCTGGCGCGCCCAGGCCCCCGATGATGCGGAGGCATATGGGATTTTTCGACGATAAGCAAGACTGGTTAAGCGAGGTATTCGCGCAGTACCCCGACCGGCGGGCGGCCCTCATGCCCATGCTGCGGCGGGTACAGCAGGACGAGGTCTGGATCTCCCCTGA
This sequence comes from Meiothermus sp., assembly GCF_037443965.1. Taxonomy (GTDB): domain Bacteria; phylum Deinococcota; class Deinococci; order Deinococcales; family Thermaceae; genus Meiothermus. Next base: position 110,924 of record NZ_JBBINI010000002.1, on the reverse strand, counting down.
GCGCCAGGAGGAGATCGCCCGAATCTTAGGCATCACCGCGACCGAGGTAGCTGGGGTGATGAGCTTTTACAGCTACTACCAGGCCCTGCCCACCGGCAAGTACCACCTGCAGGTGTGTGCCACCCTGAGCTGTGCCATTGGTGGGGCCGACGAGCTGTGGGACGAGCTGGTGCAGGAGCTGGGCATCCTGCGCGGGGAGGTGACCCCCGACGGGCTCTTCAGCATTCAGAAGGTGGAGTGCCTGGGCTCCTGCCACACCGCGCCGGTGATCCAGGTCAACGATGAGCCCTATGTGGAGTGTGTGACCAAGGCCCGGCTGCACGCGCTTCTGCAGGGCTTGCGGGAAGGGACGAAGCTCGAGGAGATCGTGCTACCTGGCAAGGTGGGGCACGAGGTACACGTGCGTGGGGAGGAGGTGGGCGCATGACCGGCCCCATTGTGAGCGGAAAAGATCCCCGCTTCGAGAAGACCCTCTACAAGCATGTGGGCCAGCCCAACTCCTGGACGCTCAGCTATTACCTAGCTCACGGCGGCTACCAGGCCATCCGCAATGCCATCGCCCAGGGCCAGGACTGGGTGATCGAGGAGGTCAAGAAGTCCGGCCTGCGCGGGCGCGGTGGGGCGGGCTTCCCCACCGGGCTCAAGTGGAGCTTCATGCCCAAAAACACCGGCAAGCAGCACTACATCGTCTGCAACGCCGACGAGTCGGAACCGGGTTCCTTCAAAGACCGCTACCTGATGGAAGACGATCCCCACCAGCTCATCGAGGGCATGATGATCGCAGGGGTAGGAATTCAAGCCAACAAAGGCTATATCTATGTTCGCGGCGAGTACCTGCGGGCCTACGACCGCTTGGTTGCGGCCATCCAGGAAGCCTATAGCCAGGGTTATCTGGGTCAAGATGTGATGGGTACCGGCTTCAGGTTCGATCTCTATATACATCGTGGGGCTGGGGCTTATATCTGTGGTGAAGAGACTGCTTTGATGAACTCACTGGAAGGGTTGCGGGCCAATCCCCGCATGAAACCCCCCTTCCCCGCCCAGGCCGGCCTGTGGGGGATGCCTACCACCATAAATAACGTCGAGTCGCTCTGCTCAGTGGTGCACATCATCGAGCGCGGGGCCGACTGGTTTGCTAGCATGGGCACGGAAAAATCCAAGGGCCATAAGCTCTTCCAGGTCTCGGGCCCCTTCCAGCGCCCTGGGGTGTACGAGCTGCCGTTGGGCGCTACCTTCCGTGAGCTACTTTTCGACTATGCGGGTGGCCCCACCGAGCCCATCCAGGCCCTCATCCCTGGGGGTTCTTCCTGCCCGCCACTGCCTTGGACCGACGAAATTCTTGATACCCCCATGGATTACGAATCCATCAGCGCCAAAGGCTCACTCCTAGGTACCGGGGGGGTGATTGGCATTCCGGCCAGCATGAGCATGGTAGACGCCATGTGGAACGTCACCCGCTTCTACGGTCACGAATCCTGTGGTAAGTGCACCCCCTGTCGCGAGGGGGTTTCGGGTTGGATGGTCAGCCTGTTTGAGAAGATAGGCACTGGACAGGGTCAGCAGGGGGACGTAGAGCTGCTGGAAAATATGCTCGATCAGATTGAAGGCCGTAGCTTCTGTGCCCTAGCGGATGCGGCCTGTTGGCCGGTGCGCGGTAGCCTCAAGCACTTCCGCAACCAATTTGTGGATGTGGTGGAGAAGGGCAAGCCCGTCGAGCGCCTAGGAAGCCGTTGGGGGTGATGTGGGGAATGGCCAAAGTAACCATAAACGATAGAACCGTCGAAGTTCCGGGCGGTACCTCGGTGATGGATGCGATCTTCCATGCTGGCTACGACGTGCCGCTATTCTGTGCCGAGAAACACCTCTCACCCGTGGGAGCCTGCCGGATGTGCTTGGTCAAAACGGGGGGCCCTCGTAAGGGGCCGGATGGCAATTTCATATTGGAAAATGGGCAGCCTAAGATTTTTTGGATGCCCAAATTGGTGGCTGCATGTGTAACGGCTATCAGCGATGGGATGAGCATTGATACCCTTTCCGACGAGGTAAAACACGCCCAGTCGGGAATGGTCGAACTCACACTCTTTAATCATCCGCTCGACTGCCCTACCTGTGACAAGGGCGGTGCCTGTGAGCTACAAGACCGCAGTTACGAGTACGGACTGGTAGAAAAGTTCTACCAACCCGACCCGATGGAACTGCCCATATATACCCGCTTCGAGATGACCCGGCGGCATGTGGACAAACACCACTCGCTCTCGGAGTTCATTGTTCTCGACCGGGAGCGTTGCATTCACTGCAAGCGCTGTGTGCGCTATTTCGAAGAGGTTCCTGGGGATGAAGTGCTCGACTTCATCGAGCGGGGGGTGCACACCTTCATCAACAGCGAAGATGACGGCTTGCCCTCCAATTTCACGGGTAATATCGTGGACATCTGCCCAGTAGGTGCTTTGCTCGACCAGACCGCACGCTTTCGTGCACGCAACTGGGAGTATGACTCCACCGAGACTACCTCGATGGACGATGCCAGTGGGGCTGCCATTACCGTAGATACCCGCAGTGGGTTGCTCGAGCGCATCCGGGCTGCCGAACGCCGCGAGGTGAACGAGGTCTGGATCTCGGACGCTGCCCGCTTTGGTCACGAATGGGTGAATGAGAACCGGGTGCGCTCACCGCTGGTCCGCAAAGATGGAAAGCTAGTGGAGGCCACCTGGGAAGAAGCCCTAACTGCAATCCGGAGCGGTCTGGATGGTATTGCCAAGACTGACATTGGCATCTACCTGGGAGGCAGCAGTTCTTTGGAAGAAGGGCTGGCAGCGCTAGAACTGGCGAACGCACTGGGTAGTAGCCACCGCGACTTCCAGGGGCGTACCGCCTTTCCCACCGCAGTTTTTGCTCCGGCCAGCTTCGATGAACTCTTGGACGCGCAGTTTGTGCTGGTCTTGGGTGAGCCCGCCGAAGAAGCGCCCACCCTACATCTCCGCCTCTCGGAGTTTAGTCGTGGTCTCAAGCCATTACCCAAGTTGAACCACGGCACCCCCTTTGCAGACCTCAGCATCAAAGAGCGGATGCCGCGCTTGACCGACAAACTGGCCCTCTTCAGCGCATACCCGACCAACACCGCCAAATGGGCTGGGGCGAAAGCGGTGCATGCCCCAGGGGCAGAGGCGGCCTTGCTCTCGGCTTTGCTAGGTGAGACCGAAGCCCCTACTGGGTTGGGCGAACAGGTGGCCTGGGTCAAGAGCAAGCTGGCGGCTAGCGAGAAGATCGTCTTGGTGCTGGGGGCTGGGGTGCTCAATCATCCCGATGCGGCCATGAAAGCCCGCCAACTGGCTGAACGTACCAATGCCAAGGTGATGTGTATGACCCCGGCTGCCAATGCCAGGGGCCTGGAAGTGCTGGGTCTGTTCCCAGGTAAGGGCGGGGCAGGCTGGATGGAAACCGGGGCTAGGGCAGTCTATTATGCTTTCCTACCCAGCGAGACCCAGCTCAAAGCGGCTTCGTTCCGTATCTTGCATCTGACCCACCGGCATGCGCTGGCCGAGAAGTATGCCGATGTGGTGTTGCCAAACCAGACCGCCTATGAAAAGCGGGGCCACACTGTAAATCTGGAAGGCCGGGTGCTGCCATTGGAGCCCGCTGGCATCAACAATGGCGAGGCAGATGGCGCAGTTGCGGCACTGGGCTTGATTGCGGAGGTTACAGGGGTAAAGACCCCCGTTCGTCTGGTTCGTCAAGCTACCAGGCTGCTCCTCGAGAAACACAAACTCCCGTCCGTGATGCAGCGCTGGATGCCCAAGACGACCGGGTGGGCTGCCTCCGAGTCGGATGTGACCCAGGGGCCACTGTACCTACGTCCAACCATGTGGCGACGCGAGCAGTTGGTAGGTGCAGTAGCCAAGGTGGTGGAGGTTAGGCTGGAAATGAGCCCAGAGACTGCCAAGGCCAACGGCCTAGCCGATGGTTACCTGGTTGAGTTGGAAACGCCGATGGGTGTAGAGAAACTCGAGGTCAAGGTGGTGCCTGGCCTTCCCGAGGGCGCGATGTATTTGCCTGCACTGGGAGCCTGGGCGGGTCGCAAGGTAGAGGCCCGGGTATTGGTGGGAGGTGAAGCGTGAAAGACAAACGCCCAATGCCCAAAGTCGAAGACCCAAAGCGACTTAGATCAACGGTTCAAAAGCTGATCTCGAGCAGCGCAACGTTTGTCATGGGTACTGCCCTGGCGGCCCAAGCGGCTCCTGCCGATGCCGAGGCCACCGACCCTTTGTGGATGGTGGGCATCAAGGCCTTCTTGGTGATTTTTGGCCTGCTGACCGCATTTGCGTATATGACCCTAATCGAGCGGCGCCTGCTGGCCCGCATCCAGATCCGCCAGGGACCCAACCGGGTAGGGCCCGACGGCCTGCTCCAGCCCTTGGCCGACGCTATTAAGTCCATCTTCAAGGAAGACCTGGTCGTAACCAAAGCGGACAAGGTGATTTTTGTCATGGCCCCCATGATCTCGGTCACCTTTGCGGTGCTCACCTTTGGCCTGATCCCCTTTGGCCCCAAGGATGCTTTCTTTGGCTACGACCCCTGGGTGATCAACTTGGACGTGGGCATCTTGTATGTGTTTGCGGTTTCCGAGATGGCCATCTACGGCATCTTCTTGGCGGGTTGGGCCTCCAATTCCAAGTATTCGCTTCTGGGCTCACTGCGATCCTCGGCCTCCCTAATTTCCTATGAGCTGGCCTTGGGCGTTAGCCTGGTTGCGCCGGTGGTGCTGGTGGGGTCGCTGAACCTCCAGCACATTGTGAACTGGCAGTACGAAAATGGCTGGCTGATTCTGTACATGCTCCCGGCTTTTGCCATCTTCCTCCTGACCAGCATGGCCGAAGCTGCCCGCACACCCTTCGACCTTCCCGAGGCCGAACAGGAATTGGTAGGGGGTTATAACACCGAATATAGCTCGATCAAGTGGGCCTTGTTCCAGATGGCCGAGTATATTCACCTCATCACTGCTGCGGCCCTAATCCCCACTATTTTCCTAGGAGGCTGGCGGATGCCCGGTTTCATGGAGCAAATTCCCATTCTCGGCCCCCTATTTGCGCTGCCGTATGTGTGGATGTTTGCCAAGATCGCGTTGTTTTTATTCTTCTTTATCTGGGTGCGTGGTACGCTTTTCCGCCTGCGCTACGACCAGCTGATGGTCTTTAGCTGGGGGCGCTTGTTCCCATTTGCGCTGGCTTGGTTCATGGTGGCAGCCTTTGTGGTGGCTTTCAAGCTGCCCACGGCAGTCCTGGGCTGGTTATCGTTGCTGAGCATGATTGCTTTCTCGATATACGTGATTCTGAACGCTCGACCCAAACCCAGCGTTGTGCCCCGCATGGGGGCAGGAGATTGATTACATAACTGGGCATGTAGCGCCTAGGTCTAGCGAAAGGAGTTGGAACATGAGCATTGCTGCACTGGCCCAAAGCATGGGTATCACGCTCAAAGCCTTGTTTTCTAAACCCGTGACCATTCCCTATCCGGATGCTCCGGTGCCCCTCAAGCCGCGCTTCCACGGGCGGCACGTGCTGACCCGGCACCCCAATGGCCTGGAAAAGTGCATCGGCTGTTCGCTGTGCGCGGCGGTCTGCCCGGCCTACGCCATCTACGTCGAGGCTGCTGAGAACGACCCCCATAACCCCGTGAGCGCAGGTGAGCGCTACGCCAAGGTCTACGAAATCAACATGTTGCGCTGCATCTTCTGTGGGTTGTGCGAGGAGGCCTGCCCCACGAGTGCTGTGGTGATGGGCTACGACTTCGAGATGGCCGACTACCGTTACTCCGACTTCGTCTACGGCAAGGAGGACATGCTGGTCGGGGTGGAGGGCACCAAGCCACAGCGACGCGAGGCTGCCTATACGGGCAAGCCCGTCAAGAAAGGCTACAGTGTGCCCTATGCACGGCCCGAACTCGAGGGTGTGAATCCACCCAAGCCGAAAAAGTGAGTAGAGGGCTTTGTGTTTAGGGTTGAGCCTCGAGGCAAGATGAATCCAAAGCCCGTTGCAGGTGCTTCACAAACCCAAATTAGGGTTAGAATCTCCCAGGTTATGCTTGACCCTGGATGCTCGACCCTAAACCCAGGGCTCCCTTGGAGGAATCAATGAGTGTCGGTTTTTGGGAAATCCTCGCGCTGCTGTTGCTGGCAGGCAGCGCTATTGCGGTGGTGCGGCTGCAAAATGCCGTGCATGCGGCCATCGCACTGATCGCCAACTTTCTGGTGGTGGCAGGTGTTTATGTAGCACTGGAAGCCCGCTTCGTGGCTATGGTGCAGATCATCGTATATGCCGGGGCGATTGTGGTGCTGTTTTTGTTTGTGATCATGTTGCTTTCGGCAGCCAATGCCAATGTCGGCCAGGATCTGATGCCCCGGCTGCCCTGGGTTGCGGGCCTTGGTGCATTAGGTCTGGCTGGGGTGTTGATCTTTGCTGTGACCCGTTTTCAGCCGCCAACTGGCCCACCTTCTCTGGGTGGCGGTCTACCTCAAGCACTGGGGCCACTGCTGTACGACCCTGAGAAATGGCTCTATGCACTTCTGGCGGTAGGTTTCTTGCTGTTGGTGGCAACGGTCGCTGCGGTGGTGCTGGTGGAACCCGAGCGCATCATCGCAGCCACTGGCCATTCAGCCCATCCCCGCCGCGATGGCCAGCCCAATCCACCCCTGGCTGAGCAGAAAGATGAGAAGGCGGTGGTGAAGCGATGATCTGGCTGGTAGCTTCCGCTTTGCTGTTTTCGATTGGGGCTTATGGGGCGCTCACGCGACGAACGGCTATTTTGGTGTTCCTTTCTATCGAGCTGATGTTGAATGCGGCTGCACTCTCGTTAATAAGTTTCTCCAAGCTCACCGGCAGCTTAGATGCCCAGGTGGTGGTGCTCTTCATTATCGCCATTGCGGCAGCAGAAGTGGCGGTGGGCCTGGGTCTGATTGTGGCTATCTTCCGCCGCCGCGAGACCACCAGTGTAGACGAGCTGCGGCAACTGAGGGGGTAAAACGTGCAAGAGACCCTTCTTCTACCCCTGATCATCGCACTGCCCCTGCTGGGGTTTGTGATTCTGGGTTTATTTGGCAAACGTATTGGAGAACCCACCGCAGGCTGGCTGGCCTCCTTGCTGGTGCTGGGCAGTTTCCTCTTGGGCCTGTTCGTACTCTTGCAAGGAGGGGGTAAATGGACGCTTTCGGAGTGGCTGCCGGGAATCCCCTTCAGCCTCAACCTCGATAACCTTTCCGGCGTGATGCTGATGGTGGTGGCCGGGGTGGGTTTCCTCATCCACGTCTGGGCCATCGGCTACATGCACGGCGACCCTGGCTACAGCCGCTTCTTCAGTTACTTCAACCTGTTTATTGCGGCCATGCTGGTGCTCATCCTGGGCGATAGCCTGCCGGTGGTCTTCATCGGCTGGGAGGGGGTGGGACTGGCCTCCTACCTGCTGATTGGCTTCTGGTACCAGGAGCGGGTCAATGCCGACTCGGCCCGCAAGGCCTTTATCGTCAACCGCATCGGCGACTTGGGCTTTTTGCTGGCCATGGGCCTCTTGTGGAGCATGTTCGGTACCCTCTCCATTTCCGAGCTGGTGGAGAAGGTGGAGGCCGGGGGGTACAGCTTTACCACCCTTACCCTGGCTGGTTTCTTTCTGCTGATCGGGGCCATCGGCAAGAGTGCCCAGGTCCCTTTAATGGTCTGGTTGCCCGACGCCATGGCGGGCCCTACCCCGGTCTCGGCGCTGATCCATGCGGCCACCATGGTCACGGCGGGAGTCTACCTGCTGGTGCGGCACGCCTTCATGCTGCACGACGACGCCTTCTTGTCGGGCCTGATTGTGGCCATCGGCCTCCTAACAGCCTTTTACGGGGCGCTGTGCTCACTGGGCCAGTGGGACATCAAGCGCATCGTGGCCTACACGACCCTCTCACAGCTCGGCTTCATGTTTGTGGCGGTAGGGGTTGGGGCCTACTGGGTGGCCATCTTCCACATCGTGACCCATGCCTTCTTCAAAGCCCTGATGTTCATGGCCTCGGGCTCGGTGATTCACGCCCTGGGGGGCGAGCAGGACGTACGAAAGATGGGCGGCATGCGCAAGTACCTGCCCGCCACCCACCTACACGGCCTGATCGCCACCTTTGCCTCGGGCGGTCTGGTGCCGCTGGCAGGGTTCTGGTCGAAGGACGCCATCCTGGCCTACTCCTTCGAGTATGGCCCCTGGCTTTGGTTCTTGATGCTGGTGGCTTCGGTGCTGGCCGCGCTGTACTCGATCCGCTGGTACGTGGTGGTCTTCTGGGGCGACTACCGCGGCAAGGAGCATCCCCACGAAAGCCCACCGGTGATGCTCTGGCCCAACCACATCCTCAGTGTGGGCGCACTAGGGGTCGGGTTTATCGGTCTTCCCTACGTGATTGACTACAAGAACTTTATTGAGCCGTTCCTAACCAAAGCCATCGGGGACTTCCCGCACGAGAAGCTACCCGTGCTTACCGAATGGGTGCTAATCCTCACCTCGGCGGTGGTGGCCATCGCAGCTTTGGCCTGGGGCTTCCGTTTCTTCCAGCAGAAGATGCCGGCCTGGTACGAGCGCTTCCAGGCGGCGGCCTTGCAAGGCTTCTATGCCGACGCCCTGTACAACACCCTCTTGGTGAATCCGGCCAAAGGACTGGCCGAGCTTTTATTCGGGGGTGATAGGGGTCTGCTGGCGGGCTTTGCCGGCCTGGGCAACCTGATGGGTGGGCTGGGGAGCCTGCTGGCGAGGCTCGAGACCGGGTCTTTGCGCTTTTATCTGGCCGGGCTTCTGGTGGCCCTGGTGCTGCTGGTGGGCTGGGGGGTGATGCGATGATTCATGTTGGACTGTGGTTACCCCTCCTGGCGGGTTTGCTGCTCTTTGTGGTGCCGAGCCTGGGTCGCACCTTTGCCATCGCCTCGGCGGCGGTGAGCTTGGCCATCGGGGTGGTGCTGTTTGCCGGCTACGGGGGCCAGGGGGTGGCGTATGCCAGCCAGACCCCCTTCCTGCCTGAGGTGGGCGTCTACTATGCAGTGGGGCTGGATGGGGCCGGTTTGCTTTTGTGGATTGCGGTGAGCCTGGTGGTGCTGCTGGGGGTCTGGGTGGCCGAGGTGCCGGTGCGCTTCCTGGCCCTGGCCCTGATGATGCAGACCGGCTTGCTGGGCATCTTTGCCGCCCAAGACCTGATTTTCTTCTACGCCTTCTTTGAGGCCACGCTGATCCCCGCGCTCTTTATGCTGTGGTTTTACGGGGGGGCCGACCGCTTGCGGGCCATCTACATCTTCGCGCTTTTTACGCTGGTGGGCTCGCTGCCCATGCTGGCTGCCATCTTCGCGGTGCGCTACCTGGGCGGGGCTGAAAGCTTCCTCTATACCGACCTGGTGGCCCATCCCCTAACCGGGCAGGCCGCGGCCCTGGCTTTCCTGGGTTTTTTGATTGCTCTGGCCGTCAAAACGCCGCTCTTCCCACTGCACGCCTGGCTGCCTAGTTTTCACCAGCAGAACCACCCCTCCGGCCTGGCCGACGCCATGGGCACCCTGTACAAGGTGGGCGTTTTTGCTCTGTTCAAATGGGCCATCCCGTTGATGCCGGAAGGTTTCCGGGAGTGGCAGGGGCTCCTGCTCTTCCTTGCGGCATTTGGGGCTTTGTATGCGGCCTGGCTGGCCTTTAGCGTCACCGACTGGAAAACCCTGCTGGCCTACGCGGGAATCTCGCACATGGGTATTGCGGCTTTGGGCCTGTTCAGCGGCAACATGGAAGGTACGGTGGGTGCGCTGTACCTGCTGGGCGCCTCGATGGTGTATGGCTCGGCCATGTTCCTGTTCGTGGGCCTGGTGTACAAGCGCACCGGCAGCCTGGACATCCTTCCTGTGCGTGGCCTGGCCAGGCATACCCCGGCGCTTTACGTCTTGGGCATGTTCATCCTGATGGCCATGATTGGGTTACCGGGATTATCGGGCTTCCCCGGTGAGCTAATGGCTTTGCTGGGGGCCTATCGGGTTACACCCTGGCTTACCTTTTTAGCCTTCCTGGCGGTCATTGCTGCGGCGGCCTATGCGCTCACAGCTTTCCAGAAACTCTTTCAGGAGAATGCCCAGGCCCAGGCTGTGCCCGATCTGGATGCCCGTGAGTGGGGCTTTGCTACCGTTACGGTAGGGGTGCTGCTCCTGATGGGTCTCTACCCCAAGCTCTTCACGGTGTACCTCGAGCCCCTCGGTAAGGCCCTTGCGGCGCTCTTTGGAGGTGCTTCATGACCGACCGCAAGCGCCAGGTTTTAAGCTCTTCTGCGCGGATGGGAGGTGCGCGATGCTGACTTTGTACTTGCTGGCAGGCTTCGCCACCGTGCTGTCGCTCTTGGCCTTCCTCATCTCCCGCGAGGCCAACCGCATCGTGACCGTGGCGGCGCTGGTGCTGGCAGGTTTGTTCTGTCTGGTGGACTGGGGCCAGACCGTGGAGGCCTTTGGGGGCCTTTACCGCTTTGATACCCTGGCCCGCGGCCTGACCCTGGTGGCCATTCTGGGGGGGTTGTGGGCACTTTTGCTGGGGCCTGCTAAGAAATTTGAATACCCCTTGCTGGTGCTGTTTGCGGTAGCGGGTATGCACATCATGGCCAGCAGCCCCAACCTGGTGGTGCTGCTGATTGCCCTGGAGGCTTTCTCGCTGCCGCTGTACGTACTGGCCACCTGGCAGCGCGATGAGAAAGGTTTTGAGGCAGGCCTGAAATACTTCCTGCTGGGGGCGTTGGGGGCGGCCATGTTCCTCTATGGGATCGCGCTCTACTACGGCGCGACCGGGAGCTTTACGGTGGGCGCGACCGGCTCGGGGCCGCTCTACATGGCCGGGTTGTTTCTGATTATGGCGGCTTTTGCTTTCAAGACCGCCATGGTGCCCTTCCAGTGGTGGTCGCCGGACGTTTACCAGGGGAGCCCCACGGTGGTTACCCTCTTTATGGCCACAGCGGTTAAGGCAGCGGCTTTTGCGGCCATGCTGCGCATCTTTACCCCCGAGGGCCTGGAGGCCTGGGGTATCGGGATGGCCGTCCTCATTGCCCTCACCACCCTCTTTGGGAACCTGGGGGCTCTTTCCCAGACCGAGGCCAAGCGGCTTTTTGCTTACTCCTCTATCGCCAATGCCGGCTACATCGGCCTGGGACTGTTTGGCCCCACCGGGCAGGCCACCGTACCGTTTTATCTGCTGACCTACGGATTGGCCACCGGCCTGATTTTTGCGGTGCTCTCCATGCTCTCCAACCAGGATGTGCCGCTCGAGCGTCTGCGGGGCTTGTGGTACCGCAAACCCCTGCTGGGCGGGGCCTTGGGGCTGGGCATTCTTTCGGTGCTGGGGCTGCCCCCGCTGGCTGGGTTCTGGGCCAAGTACCTGGTCTTCCAGGAGGCGGCCCGGGCCGGGTTCTTCGGACTGGTGGTGCTGGCCCTCATCACCTCGGCCATTGGCGCTTACTACTACCTCAAGACCTTCTTCCTGATTTTTAGCCAGCCCACGCCGGCCCAGGAAGCCGAAGACCGCGAAGCCGAGGCGGCCCTGGCCCAGTACGGTAGCTCGGAAGCACCGGGTATGCCGGTGACTGCAGCCCCCCTAGGCCTGACCCAGGCCCTGATGGCCCCCGCGACGCGGACGGGCCTGCCCGCGGTGGGGATGCTAGTGGGAGCCATGGCCCTGTTGGGTCTGCTCTCGCTGCTGCCGGGGCTGGGCTTGCGGGCCTTCAGCGCGGGGCTGACCCCGGCGGTAGCGGCTGTAACCATCACCGGACCTGCGGATGGTTCGACCCTGGCATTGGGTAGCCATACCCTGCAGGGGGCCGGCCAACCAGGGGAGACCCTCGAGCTCTTCGACAACGGCGCGGCCCTTGGCACTGTAACGGTAGGCCCCGATGGGCGCTGGAGCTTTACGCTCCCGCCCCTGACCCCCGGTGCACATACCTACGAGGCCCGTCGCCCTGGACAGATGACCGGGGCCAGCGTCCGCGTGACCGCCGCGCTTCCGGCGGAACCTGCCTTTACGGGGCCTGCGGATGGGGCCTCGGTTTCGGCCTCGGGTTTTGTCCTCCGGGGTGTGGCCGCGCCCGGCCAGGTGGTGGAAATCTTCGAGGACGGCGCCAGCCTGGGCCGGGTCACGGCCGACGCCAACGGCCAGTGGAGCCTGAATGTGCCGCCCCCTCCCAGCGGAACGCGGGTCTACGAGGTGCGGGCCGAAGGGGCCGCCTCCGGGGCCCGCATCTCCATACAGGTGCCCGAGGCCCAGGCCGGGGCTGCCTGCAACCTAGACTTTGCCCTCTCGAACCTTCAGGCCGGGGGTACGGTCTCGAGGCCCTTCCGCTTTGGCGGGGTGGGCTCGGCCAGCAGCTATACCGTTCTGGTCAAGCGTGGGGATCGGGTTATTGGGCGCAAAGACCTACCCTTGAGCGCTGCCTGCGGCTGGAGCTACTTCTCCGACCCCGGCCCAGGTCAGATTACCTACGAGGTACGCCCAACCGGGGTGCCCGAGGCCGAGCCGCCCCTCATCACCATCTCGCTCAAGGTGCAGTAGACCTTTTGGTAGCGTAGGGGTGCATTGGTTTGCGCCCCTACGCTTATTTTGTACACATGCACATCGCAGTCTTTGGGGCCTCTAGAGGGATTGGGCTTCAGGTTGTACAGCAAGCCTTGGCGCAGGGGCACACCGTAACAGCTTTTGCCAGAAGCCCTTCGTTCCCCCATCATCCCAGCCTCAAAGTTGTCCAGGGCGATGTGTTCGACCTCGAGGCCGTCTCCAAAGCTGTGCAGGGCCAGGAGGCGGTGGTGATTGCCCTGGGTGCAGGCAATAAAGCCGCAGACCAAACCCGCAGCCAGGGGACGGCCCACATCGTGCGGGCCATGCAGCAGCACGGGGTGCGGCGGGTAGTGGCGGTGAGTTCGTTTGGGGTGGGGGATAGCCGCAAAGGCTTAATTGCCAACGCTGCATGGCTCTTTCTCAGGGCAGCGCTGGAGGAGCACGAGCGCCAGGAGAAGACCTTGATGGAAAGTGGGTTGGACTGGACCATCGTGCGGCCTACCGGCCTGACCAACGAGGCCAAAACAGGGGCCTACAAAATCGGCAGCAGCGGGCGGGGGAGAATCTCGAGGGCCGATGTGGCTGACTTTATCCTTAGGTCGCTGGCCGACCCAGACTTCATTGGAAAAGCCCTGGTGATCAGCGATTAGGGGTCTTGCCGGTGGGTTCTTGCCGTGTCATACCGTTTCCGCTTGAATCCTTCACCGTTGGACGTAGTCATAGGTGAAGGATTCAAGCCGACCGAAGGGAGTAGAAAAGCATTTCGGCAGTATCGTTTAGGCTTGTCAAAGTGAACGATACTGCCGAAATGCGTATCAAAAGCTTCTCTTCCGTTGCTTTTGAATTCAGCCACAACCTCAGGTGAAATGTCCGTGGCGTAACTTGAACCAAGGCAATCTAATTATTCTGCTATCCTAGAACCAATGCAGCCATCATTTTCGCTCCCCAGGGCTTGGAATTTACTTCTGAATTTCGCCTACCAAGAAGCCGCCAGTAGTTTCTTCCCTGGTCTCATCTTGCTGCTGTTGCTTTTTACTCGATTTGTCGAAATTCCAGGCCTCCCGCGCTACGACTTTCTGCTGCTGTGCTGCATTCTTATCCAGATCTGGATGGTCTGGGGCCTTCGGGTCGAGACGGTGGACGAACTCAAAACCATCACCCTTTTCCATGCGATTGCCATGGCCATGGAAATCTACAAGGTCAACCTGGGTTCCTGGGCCTATCCTGGCGATGCCTACTCGAAAGTGCTGGGGGTGCCGCTCTTTGCAGGTTTCATGTATGCGGCTGTCGCCAGCTACATCACCCAGGCCTGGCGTCGCTTGCATCTGCGGCTCGAGAATTTCCCGCCGAGCTGGGTCAACTGGCTGTTTGTGCTGCTGATCTACGGTAACTTTTACACCAATGCCGTTACCTACGACATTCGCTGGTGGATCATCGGAGGCCTCTTTGCGGCATACTGGCGCACCCGCATCTACTTCAGCCTGTCGGAAAAACCCTTTAGCCGCCCCAATACGCTCGTTGCCCCAGCGCACGAGTTCTGGCTGCCGGCCAAACTGGGCTTTTTGTTGGTGGCCTCGTTTATCTGGATCGCCGAGAACATCGGCACCTACCTGGGTGCTTGGCAGTACCCCAACCAAGCCGACGGCTGGGAAATGGTCTCGGTCTCCAAGCTTACCTCTTGGTCTTTGCTCTTTATCGTCAGTTTTGTACTAATTGCCCAGCTCAAGCGCATCAAAGGCCAACGAACTGGTGAGGAAGTGTTTTAGTCCAATACCAACTCTGCGTGTGGGCGGCGCTGTATGAGCCGCCCACTTGCCGCGCCAGGGGGTGCGTCCGTGGGTCTATTCCGCTGCTTTTAGGGTCATTCATGGCAGAGCTGGTATATAAGCGTCTCGGAACCACTCATACGCTGGGCCGTGTAGACCTTTATCCAAACTAGGATAAATTTGCTTCATGAAGTCAAACCGAATTCCCTTGGAGGAGCTTGCCAAACTCCCCAGCTTTGCTGCCGTCACGCCCAGTTGAGATGGGCAGAAGCTTGCATTCTATTGGGACAAAACCGGGCGCTACGAGCTGTATGCAATGGACTTGCACAGCCGCGAGGTCAAGAAGCTCACCGATGGGCAGGTGCCCCGCCAGTTACGGGCCGGTTTCGTCTGCACCAGGGACGATGCCGAGATCATCTTTGCGAAAGACAAAGACGGCGACGAGCAAAACAATCTCTTCAAGCTGCACCTGGCCACGGCCAACGTGGTGCAGATGAACGACAGCCCTAAAACACAGGAATATGCCGGCCCAATGCACCCCGACAACACCTGCATGGCCGTGATGTCCAACCAGGCTGGACAGATGAACGTGTTTGCCCTCGACCTCAAGCACAAAACCCACGAGTGGAAACAGCTCACCCAATTCAAAGCCCCTGCCTTCGCGGTTGGCTGGAGCCCCGATGGCCGGTGGCTGGCGGTTATCTTGAACGAATCACCCAACCTGAAAAACCAGGACAGCTACCTGGTGCGTGATGACGGCTCGGAGATACACAGAATTCTCTCGCTCAAGGAGGGCTCGAGGGACAATGTGGCCGACTGGCACCCAGATGGAAAGCGCCTGGCCTTCACCTCCGATGTTTTGGGTTCCAACCGGGCCGGGATTCTGCACCTCGAGACCGGTGAGGTTCGCTGGCTTAGCCCGGAGCAAAGTGACGCCGAAGAGTACGCCGAGAGCTTTTCAAAAAATGGCGAGTGGCTGGCCGTTATCCGTAACCGCCACTCGGCCATGATGCCGGTGCTCTACCACGTAGAAACCGGACAGGCCCGGGTGCCTAGGCTGCCGGAGGGCATCGCGGTGGGTAGCAGTTTTGTGCTGGGGGATAGCAAACTCTTGGTTTTGCTCACCTCGGCTACCCGTCGTCCCGAGCTAATTTTGTACGACCTGGCCAGCGATACCTACGAAGTGTTGCTGCCCGCCGAATACGGCTCGATAGACCCCTCGGTATTCGTGGAGGACGAGCATATCTGGTACCAAAGCTACGACGGGCGCAAAGTGCCCGCCCTGCTCTACAAACCCCTGAGATAAGTTTAGATATGGAATGCGTATGAAACCTGAGGTAACAATCGTGGCAAGCAGAAATCGGTATTCTTTAGCTCATGTGGGATCTCGTCATCATCGGAGCAGGGCCGGTTGGACTGGCGGCAGCTATCGAGGCCAGACGCGCCAACATTCGCACGGTCGTTTTGGAAAAAGGAACCCTGGTGAACACCATCTATCGCTGGCCCAAAGAAACCATCTTCTTCAGCGAAGCCAAGAACATCGAGATCGGGGGCCATCCCTTCCCTTCGCTGGCACCCAAGCCCACCCGCCGCGAAGCCTTGCAATACTACCGTCGAGTAGCCGAAAACGAAGAACTGAATATCCGCACCTACACAGAAGCCACCTCAATCCACCCAGACTTGGGTAGGTTCAAGGTGGGCTACCGCGACCGCGATGGGGAAGGTGAGCTGAAGAGCCGCTATGTGCTGGTTGCTACGGGCTACTACGACAACCCCAACCGCCTGGGGGTGCCGGGGGAGGATCTACCCCACGTGCGCTATGGCCTAGACGAAAACCTGCCGTACTGGAACCAGAAGGTGGTCGTGGTAGGGGGTTCTAACAGCGCGGTAGAGGCGGCCCTCGAGCTCTATCGCTCCGGAGCCAGAGTTACGGTAGTTCACCACGGGGCTGAAATCCGTCCCAGGGTAAAGTACTGGCTCAAGCCCGACTTCGAGAACCGGGTTAAGGAAGGCTCCATCAAGCTCCTGCTCAATGCTAGGGTGCGGGAGATCACCCCGCGTGAAGTACATGTTGAGACCTCGAGCTTGGATAGCCCCCTCCAGCTCCCTTCTGATTTTGTGCTTATTCACATCGGCTATAGAGCTGTAGATGGGCTATTGCGCCGGGCTGGGGTGGCCTACCGGGGCGATGCGCCGGTGCTCACCGAGGCTCACGAGACCAGCCTCGAGGGCCTCTTTGTGGCCGGAAGCGCGGGGTATGGCACCGATACCCGTACGGTGTTTATCGAGAACGGTCGAGAGCATGCGAGAAGAGCCGTGCAAGAGATGGCCGCGCGCATGCAGAGGGTGAGTGGCTCAATTGTGTGAGCCTTGACACGGTATACCAAACACCCGTAAACTCTTTCACAAGATGCTACTGCCAAGCAGCCTAATCCTAGTGGTAGTAGGCCTAATTACCGGGCCTACGGGGGATTTGGTGTAGCGAAGAGCCTAGAAGCGCATCCTAAAGCCCCCCGAACCACCGGGGGGCGGTTTTTTGAAGAACAGGAGAGACTATGAACGGAGCCGCCGCTATCCTCAAAGCCCTGGAAAAGCAGGGTGTGGACATCATCTTCGGGCATCCGGGGGGCACCATCATGCCCACCTACGATGCCCTCTACGACTCACCTATCCGTCACGTGCTGGTGCGGCACGAGCAGGGGGGGGTGCACGCGGCCACTGCCTATGCACGGGCCTCGGGCCGGGTGGGGGTCTGCATGGCTACCTCGGGGCCGGGGGCTTTGAACCTGGTCACGGGACTGCAGGATGCCCTGATGGATTCTACGCCTGTTGTTGCCCTCACCGGCAACGTCCCCCAGGCCCTCATTGGCACCGATGCTTTCCAGGAAGCGGATGTGGTGGGCATTACCCAGCCGGTGACCAAGCACAACATACAGGTACGCAACGTCAACGATATTCCTCGGGTGATCGCCGAGGCCTTCTATATTGCCTCCACTGGACGGCCTGGCCCGGTGCTGATTGATTTTCCCAAAGATGTTCAACAAGCCGAGTTTGGCGGAACCTTTGATGTAGAAGTGGATCTGCCAGGCTATAAACCCACCTTCAAAGGACACCCCCGCCAGATTGAGCGGGCGCTGGAAGCTCTGCAAAAAGCCGAAAAGCCAATCTTGATGGTAGGGGGAGGGGCACAAAATGCGGCCTCCGAGATCATAACCTTTGCCGAAAAATCGGGCATCCCGGTGATTCCAACCTTGATGGGACTGGGGGCTTTTCCTGGAACCCATCCGCAGTGCCTGGGGATGCCGGGGATGCACGGCTCGGTCGCAGCCAACCGGGCCATCCACCACGCCGATACCATTCTGGCCATTGGGCTGCGTTTTGACGACCGGGTGACCGGCAAGGTTTCGCGCTTTGCCCCTAATGCCCACACCATTATCCATGTGGACATTGACCCTGCCGAGATTGGCAAACTGGTCAAGACCGCCATTCCGGTGGTGGGCGACGCCAAATGGGTGGCGGCAGAGATGACCAAGGGAGCCCAAAAGCTGAGTATTGCCAAATGGTGGGGGCAACTAGAAGAGTGGAGGAGCAAACACCCCTTTGCCTGGAAGCCCAAGCCCCACCTGCAAAGCCAGGAAGTGATCCAGGCTTTCTGGGAGGCCACCCAGGGTAAGGCGGTGGTGACTTCTGGGGTGGGGCAGCACCAGATGTTTGCGGCCCAGTTCTACAAGTTCGATGCGCCTCGTTCCTGGATCAACTCCGGTGGCCTGGGAACCATGGGGGTGGGTTTGCCCTTTGCGATTGGAGCGGCACTGGCCCGTCCCAACGAAACCGTCATTGATTTCGATGGCGATGGCAGCTTTCAGATGACCTTGCAAGAGTTAGCCACCCTCAAAAAGCACAACCTGAATGTCAAGATCGTAATTCTCAACAACGGTTTTTTGGGCATGGTGCGACAGTGGCAAGACTTGTTCCATGCCAAGCGTTACAGCGAGGTCTACCTGGCCGACTCCAACCCCGACTTTGCCAAGCTGGCCGAAGCCTATGGCATCAAGGGTATCACCCTTACTGACAAGACCAAACTTCACGAGACTGTCAAGGAAGTGTTGAGCCATCCAGGCCCGGTGCTCTTGGAGGCAAGGGTCTACCACGAAGAGGGGGTGTTCCCCATGATTCCTTCCGGGGGTGCTGCGGAGGACATGATTATCGAGAACCCAAGGGAGACAGTGGCGGGCTGAAGCCTTTAGCCCATAGCTGATCACCAAAATCCACCCGTTCCCAGCCATTCGCTATTGGCTATCCGCAATGTAAGCAAAATCGGAGATTGCTCATGAGACACTTGGTTTCTGTGCTGGTTCAGGACAACCCCGGCGTTCTGCAACGCATTTCGGGCCTGATCGCCCGGCGGGGCTTCAACATCGAATCGCTTGCGGTGGGGCGCACCCACCAGGAAGGGCTTTCACGGATTTCACTGGTGGTTTCAGGTGACGATGCGGTTTTAGAGCAGGTTGAAAAGCAGCTCAACCGATTGATTGAGGTCATTAAAGTAACCGACCACTCCGAACCTCATGTCGAGCGCGAACTTGCGCTGGTCAAGGTGAGTATCGCTGGGATGGAGGAAAGGCTCGAGATCAAGGATATTGCCGAGGCTTTCCGCGCCCGGATCGTAGATGTGGCCAAAAAGTCTATCATCTTCGAACTCACCGGCGACTCCCACAAGATCACCACCTTTGTGGAGGCCATGCGGCCTTATGGTCTGTTGGAGGTCATGCGCTCGGGCGCGGTAGGGATGTCTAGGGGTGAGCAGGTGCTCAAGGTACGCGAAAAGAAAGCTGTCTAGGATGGGCATAGTCCCATCTTTTGTTTTGTGTGAAGAAGTTGAAGAGCTATCCTTCGACCTTCGATGAGGAGAAAAGAATGAAGATTTATTACGACCAGGACGCAGACATCGGCTTCATTAAAGACAAGACCGTTGCCATCCTAGGCTTTGGTTCACAGGGCCACGCCCATGCCCTGAACCTGCGCGATTCGGGTATCAAAGTGGTGGTGGGACTCAGGCCGGGAAGCCGTAACGAAGAGAAAGCCAAAAAAGCAGGACTGGAAGTCCGGTCGGTAGCAGAAGCGGTCAAGAAAGCCGATGTGGTGATGATCCTGTTACCGGATGAAACCCAGGGTGGGGTGTACAAAGCCGAGGTGGAGCCCAACCTTAAGGAAGGGGCCGCGATTGCCTTTGCCCATGGCTTCAACATCCACTTTGGTCAGATTAAACCGCGTCACGACCTAGATGTGTTTATGGTAGCGCCCAAAGGCCCTGGCCACCTAGTGCGCTCGGAGTACGAGAAAGGCTCGGGGGTGCCCTCGCTGGTGGCGGTTTATCAGGATGCCTCGGGCTCGGCCTTCCCGACCGCGCTGGCCTATGCCAAGGCCAACGGCGGAACCCGCGCTGGCACCATCGCCACTACCTTCAAGGACGAGACCGAGACGGATCTGTTTGGGGAACAAACCGTGCTGTGCGGTGGCCTGACCCAGCTCATTGCAGCGGGCTTTGAGACCCTAGTGGAAGCCGGATATCCGCCTGAAATGGCCTACTTCGAATGCTTGCACGAGGTTAAGCTGATTGTAGACCTGATCTACGAGTCGGGATTTGCCGGAATGCGCTATAGCATCTCCAACACCGCCGAGTACGGCGACTATACCCGTGGCCCCATGGTGGTCAACCGCGAGGAGACCAAGGCCCGCATGCGCGAGGTGCTGCGCCAGATTCAGCAGGGCGAGTTTGCCCGTGATTGGATGCTGGAAAACGTGGTGGGCCAGCCCACCCTGAACGCCAACCGCAACTACTGGAAAGATCACCCCATCGAGCAGGTGGGCCCCAAGCTGCGAGCCATGATGCCTTTCCTCAAGTCCAGGTTCACGAAGGAAGAGGTTGGTAGCTGACCAAGGTCGGCAGAACGGGAGGTTGTATGCGGCACATCCGAATTTTCGATACCACCCTGCGGGACGGCGAGCAGAGCCCCGGCGTAGCCCTTTCGCTCCAGCAAAAGCTGGAAATTGCCCACGGTCTGGCCCGGCTGAATGTAGACATTATCGAGGCGGGGTTCCCGGTCAATGGAGCCAGTGAGTTCGAGTGCGTGTCGCGCATTGCCAGCGAGGTCAAGGGGCCGGTGATTTGCGGTTTGGCTCGCACCCATAAGGTGGACATTGAGCGGGCAGCAGCAGCGCTGGAAAGGGCTGAGAAACGCCGCATTCATGTATTTACCAGTGCCTCCAAAGTGCATCTGGAGTACATGCTCAAGAAAACCCCCGAGCAAATCCTCGAGCTCTCGGAGGAGATGGTGCGCTATGCGCGGCAATTTACCGACGATGTGGAATTTAGTGCCCAAGACGTGATGCGGGCCGACTTCGACTTTGTCATGAAACTTTACGATGCCGCCATTGCCGCAGGTGCAACCACCATCAATATTCCCGACACCACCGGTTATGGCACCCCGCAGGAATATGGAACCTTGATCGGGCGTATCTACAAGGATGTGGTGCGTGGGCGGGACGTGCACATTTCAGCCCACTGCCACGACGACCTGGGCATGGCCACTGCCAATAGCCTGGCTGCTGTTGAGAACGGGGCCACCCAGATCGAATGCACCATCAATGGGATCGGAGAGCGGGCAGGGAACACCGCTCTAGAGGAAGTGGTAATGGCCATATATGTGCGACGTGACCATTATAAGGCCCACACCCACATCAATACCCGTGAACTTTACCGCATGAGCCGGATGGTAGAGCGCTATACCGGCATGGTGGTGCAGTCTAATAAGGCTATTGTGGGGGACAATGCTTTTGCCCACGAGTCGGGTATCCACCAAGATGGTGTGATAAAAAACAAAGAGACCTACGAGATCATGAATGCTGAGCTGGTGGGCCGTCAGGCTGCGGTGCTGGTACTGGGCAAACACTCAGGGCGGGCAGCGGTAAAGAAAGCCCTCGCTGACCTGGGCTACAGGCTGGACGACTCACAGATTGGTACGGTGTTCTCGCGTTTCCGCGAGATCGTCGAGCGTAAAGGCCCCATCGAGACTGAGGAATTGCGGGCACTGGTAGAGAGTGAGGCAGTGTCTGCGCCGCACCTGTTTGCGCTAGAAAAACTTCAATTTTTCTCCGGCTATGGGATGCTCCCTACCGCAACAGTGAGCTTGGAAACACCCAAGGGGGTGGTGACCACCACCGCGATAGGCGACGGGCCGGTGGACGCGGTGTATAAGGCCTTATCGGAGGCCATCGGGTTCAAACCGGATCTCGAGCTGTACCGGGTGGAGTCGGTGACTGGGAGCACCGAGGCTTTGGGCGAGGTCACGGTCAAGCTCAAGCTGGGTGAGGTGATGGCCACCGGGCACGGAATTTCGCCGGACATCATCGAGGCTTCGGCGCGGGCTTACCTGGATGCCGCCAACAAGCTGGCCGCGGGGCAGTCGGCGCGGCACCCGAGGTCGCTCGAGGAAGTGCAGCGTTCGGGTTTGGGTAAGTAACCATGATCGAAATCCTCGACACCACCCTCCGCGACGGCACCCAGGGCGAAGCAGTCAATCTGTCCTCGGACGACAAGATCGCCATCGCCAAGCGCCTGGCGGCTTTCGGGATTCCCCTCATCGAGGGGGGCTGGCCGGGCAGCAACCCCAAGGATGCCGAGTTCTTCGCCCGCATGAAGGGGGTAGACCTGGGGAATAGCCGGCTCTGCGCCTTTGGCTCCACCCGGCGCAAGGGGGTGCGGCCCGAGGACGATCCCTCGGTTCAGGCCATGCTGGCGGCGGCCACCCCGGTGGTCACGGTGGTGGCCAAGAGCTGGGACTTTCACGTGATCCACGCGCTCGAGGTCTCTCTGGAAGAGAACCTGCGCATGATCGAGGAGACCTACCGCTACCTGGTCAAGGAGGGCAGGCGGGTGATCCACGACGCCGAGCACTTCTTTGACGGCTTCAAGGCCAACCGGGGCTACGCCCTGGCCACCCTCGAGGCCGCCGTGCGGGGTGGGGCCGACACCTTATGCCTGTGCGATACCAACGGGGGCAGCCTGCCCGAGGAGGTCTTTGAGATCACCCAGGTCGTGCGCCAGGCTTTCCCCGGGGTGACAATCGGGATTCACCCCCACAACGACGCGGAGCTGGCAGTGGCCAACGCCCTGGCCGCAGTGCGGGCCGGGGCCACCCATGTGCAGGGCACCATCAACGGCTACGGCGAGCGCTGTGGCAACCTGAACCTGACCAGCGCCATCCCCAACCTGATGCTGAAGTACGGCCTGCCGCTCCAGGGGCTTACCCCCGAAAAACTCACCGAGCTGCGCGAGGTCTCGCACTTTGTGGACGAGCGGGCCAACCTAGCCCCCAACCTCCGCGCCCCCTACGTGGGGGATGCGGCTTTTGCCCACAAGGGCGGCATCCACGTCTCGGCGGTACTCAAAGACCCGCGCACCTACGAGCACGTGCCGCCCGAGGCGGTGGGCAATAACCGCCGGGTGCTGGTCTCCGACCTCTCGGGCCGAAGCAACCTGCTGGCCAAGCTGGCCGAATCGGGCGTCAATGTGCCCAAGGAGATGGCCGGGGCCCTGCTGGAAGAGGTCAAGCAGCTCGAGCACGCCGGCTACTCGTTTGAAGGGGCCGAGGCCAGCTTCTACCTGCTGGCCCACAAGCTGCGGGGCGGCCGCATGCCCTTCAGCGTGGAAGGCTTCACGGTATTTGTGCACGTCAACGACGCCAACCCCGAGACCCCCACCTGGGCCGAGGCCACGGTGCGGGTCAAGGTGGGCGAGACCCTCCAGCACACCGCCGCCGAAAGCCAGCATGGACCGGTCTCGGCGCTGGACAAAGCCTTCCGTAAGGCCATTGAGCCCTTTTACCCCGAGATCGCCGAGATCGAGCTTTGCGATTACAAGGTGCGCATCCTTTCGGGCCAGGAGGCCGGTACGGCCTCGGGGGTGCGGGTCATGATCGAGATGCACCGCGCCGGGGAGCGCTGGAGCACTGTGGGGGCCAGTAAAAACAACCTCGAGGCCTCTCTCAAAGCCCTGACCGATGGCTACGCCTATGCCTTGGTGAAGAGCCAGCCGATTCCCCAGGATTAGATTGGCTAGCTGAAAATGCACAACCCCCAGGTGGGTAACCTGGGGGTTGCCCGGCTTTGGCTTACTTCAGCTCGACTTTGGCACCTGCGTCCTCGAGCTGCTTTTTGATCTTCTCAGCTTCCTCTTTGGAAACCCCTTCCTTGACGTTGCCGCCCGCTTCGGCCAGGTCCTTGGCCTCTTTCAAGCCCAGGCCGGTGATGGCGCGAAGTTCCTTGATCACGTTGAGCTTTTGTGCGCCGGCGTCCTTGAGAACCACATCGAACTCGGTCTTTTCTTCGGCGGCCGGTGCGGCAGCGCCAGCGGCAGCCCCCGGCATGGCCACGGCCACCGGAGCAGCGGCGGTCACACCCCACTCCTCCTTGAGTTCGTCAATCAGTTGCTTGAGTTCCAGCACGGTTGCGCCAGAGAGTTGGGATTTGATAGCAGCGATATCGAGAGCCATTTTTTTCCTCCTGCTGGGCCTAAGCGGCCTCTAGTTTCTGAACCTGGGCCTCCAAGATGCCCACCAATTCCTGCGCCTTTGCCCCCAGCACACCCACGAAGTTGGACATCGTAGCGGACAGCACACCGACCAGTTCGGCTTGCAGTTCCTTTTGGCTGGGCAGATCGGCCAGGGCCTCTACCTGTTTGCCCGTGAGGGCCTGTCCCGAGAGCACACCCGACTTGAAGGCGGGAATGCCTTTATCGTTCGTCTTGGCGAACTCCTTGAGGGCTTTGGCAGCTCCGGCGGGATCGTTGAAGATCACCACTGCTGAGGGGCCGTTCAGACCTTCGATGGCCGGCAACCCCAGGTCGCTCATGGCTTTGCGGATCAGGGTATTCTTGGCAACGATGATCTCGCCGCCCTTTTCCCGCACCGCTTTGCGGAGCTTGCCGGTAGGGCCGGACTCGAGCCCTTGGTAGTTCACCACGAAGAACGAGCCTTCCGCACCCTTGAGAGTAGCGGTGAGCGCCTCGAGGTTTTCGATGTTGCGCTTGCTAGGCAAAGTTCCTCCTGACTCGGGTATAGGCGTCTGGGTGCTGGAGAGAAAACCTCTACCAAAAACACTGAACACGGACACCAAGCCCGACTGCCTGGTGGGATTAGGGAATCCCAACGGTTTCCGCGAAAAACGCTTCCCTACTAGCGCCTCGGCGACATTTTTAAGGCAAGTGCGCAGCACCTGACCCGTCGCTGTCTATGGCTGCCCTTGCGGTCAAGTATTTGACGCAAGAAGGACACCAAGTGGGGAGTATACAAAATCGCCGGTCAACTGACAAGTCGGGCCGGTGCATTCGATGCTGCTAGAGAGGCTTAGAATAAGCGTGTTTTTGTTTTACAAAAGGGGTTTTCTCGATGACCCGCTACCGCATTCGAACCCGCCCTACCCAGCCCTTTGCCGGCGAGCGCACCCAGGCTGTGCCGGGGCGGGGGCTGGAGTTCTACGAGCTTCGTGGCTATGCCCAGGGTGACGAACCCCGGTTCATAGACTGGCTGGCTTACGCCCGCACCGGCCGGCTCTACACCCGCATGTTCCATGCAGAAGCCCCAGCCCGCTTCACTTTTTTCCTGGATGGCTCGCCCAGCATGCAATTGCTGGGCAAACAAACCTATGCCGAGCGGGTTTTGCGGATGCTGGCCGATTCGGCCAAGTCGGAGGGAGCTTTTATGTGGGGTGGTGGGCGTTACAGAGGCCAGCCTCGTCCGGTAGAGCAGGGGCCCAGGGTGTTGCTGAACTTTCCCCGGCCCAGGGGCGTCACGGTGCTCATCACCGATGGCCTCGACGAGCTGGATTGGTCGCGGCTGCTGCAAAAACTTCGGCATGTGGTACTGGTACAGGTGATGGCCCCCGAAGAACTCGCGCCCGGATTTGCCGAAGCCCTTCTGCACGATGTGGAGGAGGGAGGCCGGATGGAGGTGGGCGAAGCCGAAATACGGGGTTACCAGGAAGCTTTGGAAAAGCATCTTTTGCGTCTGCGGATTACAGCCCGTAGGCTGGGCAGCTACGGGCTGCTCCGCGTAGGTGAACCGGTGGTGCCTGCGCTGCTGCGGCAGGGGGTTTTGGAGGAGCGCTAGGGCTCTACACTGGGATTGAGCGCTTAGCGGTCAAATCATCTGTCCCAGAGAAGACCATTGCTGCCCTGAACCTCGAAAATATGCGTCTACGCCCAGACGCATTCTCGTTTTCACCGGGCAGCTATGTTTGTATAGTGCGCGATAAAGCGGAAATGGACGGCATAGCTCGCAAGGCCACGGCCACAGACTAGACCGAAAAGGTTTCGGGCGGAAGCGCATAGCCCAGGGGCTCGAGCAAAGCAGCGAGGTGAAACTTCTGGAACTCCTCGGGGGGAACATACTCCCCAATCAGGCGGAGGGCCTCCGAGGGCAGGGGTTTGAGTGCCAGAACGCTGTGATAGGGTTGCAGCAAGGCCAGGGGTAGGTTTCCGCCTGCATACAGGATCAGGTCGGCCTGACGGGCGACCACCGTTGCTTGTGCTTCGGCAACCGCCACCACCCCCCGCTGTGGGGCTGGCAGCAGTTCTAAAAAGCTTTCGCCCTCCGGGAAGCTCCGGCTCAGCACCGAGACCTTGGTCAGGCCGCGCAGGCCCTGGGCCAGTTCGGAGCGGATGGGCCCCAGCCACAAGGCCTTGTCGCCAAAGGCATAGCGGCGAATCAGGTTGGCGAGGGCGATGGGCTCGAGGTAGTACCCCCTGGTTCCGGTCACTTCCGGAATCACCAGATCTACCCGCCGGGCTTGCTCGGCTTCGGCCTCGAGGTTCTGAACTGCATCCAGCGCAAGGGCTTGCAAACCGGCGTCCTCAATCACAGCACCCCTAAAGTTAAGCGGTTGAAGGGCCGAGAGGGCCGCTTCCAGGTTGATACCCGGCTGGCTGGCATAAACGAACAGTGGCAAGTTGTGGTGCAACGAAGCGGTTAGGATGGGCTGATACCAGCGGCTCTGCCCCTGGTGCAAAACGGCTAACGGACGGGTTGCAGCATAATCGCGGGCATGCATCGCCCCTAATCTACACCCTGTGATGGGTATATGCGTGGATAATCGGGTTTTCGGCCAGGTCAGCCACAAGGCCAGTAAAAGCCCCTGCTTCGCAGCCGAGGTTGAAGGAGCCGTTCCACTTTCGGCTCGAGGTTTTCTACGCCATCGGCTCACATTTCGGTTAGCACCGAATTTACCCCGTTCTACTCGCTCCTACGTTGTAAGAACGGGCCGCGGGGTTGTGTAATGTAACGTCAGTTCGGAGTTATCCAACAAGCTGAAAAAACTGAGCCGAAGGTTGAAAACCCGTCAATCAGCCTACCGGCATCGTAAAGTCCACCCCTACTGGGTAGGGCGGGGTTTGTTCCGCACCAGTCCATGCCATCACATATTGCATGAACGACCCCGGAACCCACCCCTCCTAGCTGGCCGAAGGACAGCCAGTACCTCCCCTACGCTGTAGGGGGGCTCTAGCGTGAGCCTGCCGTGCCGCACAGGTTTACGCTGCTTTTCTATCTCTGAACTAACGCTAATGCACGCTGTGCCCTAAGCGTTTATTGCTTTTCTTGTTGTTCATACTCTTGCAGAGCGCGTGCTTCGGCGGGAATTCGGATGCCCAGGAGCAGTATTGCATTGAGAACCGTAGCAATGATGGCCGTGATCCAGGCATTGAACACCAGTGGCAAAGAGAGCAGCTCCAAGGCCACCGCGAGGTAGTTGGGGTGGGGGAGGAAGCGGTATGGCCCGCTCGAGACTTTCTGTGCGCCGGGCACGATCAGGATACGGGTATTCCAGTACCGGCCCAGGCTGCTGATGGCCCAGTAACGCAGGCCTTGGGCCAGGACGAATACGGCCAGCCAGAGCCACCAGATGGAAGAGGGTTGGTTGCGCGTCAAGCCTTCGACCAGCCAACCCAACATCCAGCCGACGTGGAGCAGAAAAAAAAGTGGGTAGTGTTCGCGCCCGTACTCCTTGGCACCCTGCGAAAGGGCCCATTTTAGGTTGTTCCGGGCCAGGCGAAGCTCCAGCAAGCGCTGTAGGGCCACAAAGGCCAGGGCAAACCAGATCGCTACCACTCCAAGACAACTCCTTCAGCCGCAAAGCCGGGCCCGAGGGCCAGCAACACCCCAGGGCTGCCGGGGGGTGGTTGCTCGAGCTGGTACATCTGACGGGCCAGCACGAAAAGCACCGTGGGACTGGACATATTGCCGAATTTCCTCAAAACGCAGTGGGAGGCCTCGAGACTTTTTTCATCCACACCCATCCCCTCACGGTAGGCCGTCAAAACCTTGGCCCCGCCGGGGTGAAGGGTCCAGGTCTTCACATCTGGAGCGGTAAGGCCAAAACCCGCCAGCCCGTCCCGGATCAGATGGCCCAACTCCCCTTCTACCAGGGCCGGGATACTTTGGGCAAAGCGCACTTGCAGGCCGTCGGGCACGATGTCCCAACCCATCACCTCATAGCTTTCTGGCAGCAGCCGGCTGAATCCACCCAGCACCTTTGGCCCTGTGCC
Organism: Meiothermus sp.; assembly: GCF_037443965.1. Taxonomy (GTDB): domain Bacteria; phylum Deinococcota; class Deinococci; order Deinococcales; family Thermaceae; genus Meiothermus. The sequence continues at coordinate 82,997 of NZ_JBBINI010000002.1, read as the reverse complement.
TGGGCCCGGTTCGCCTGGCCTACCCAATACCACGGCGGCGGCACCGTCGGCGAACAGGCTGGTCGCTACCAGGTTGCTCTTGCTCAGGTCGCCCTGTACGAAGGTCAGGCTGCACAATTCAACCGCTACCATCAGCACATACCCACCGGGATGGTTCAGGGCTATCTCGGCAGCCCTGGCCAGCCCTGCCGAGCCCCCGGCGCAGCCCAGCCCCCAGATGGGGAGGCGGATGGCCGAGAGCGGGAGGCCCAGGCGCTGAACGAGGTGGGCCTCGAGGCTGGGGGTGGCAATTCCGGTGCTGGTAACCAGCACCACAGCCCCTACACGTTTGGGCTCGATGGCCGCGAGCTGTAGGGCTTCACGGCAGGCCTTCTCGCAAAGGTCTAGGGCGGTTTCAAACCACAACTGGTTTTTCTCGGCAAAGCTGTGGGATTGAGTAAACCACTCGAGGGGGGCCGAGAGGTAGCGCGACTCGATGCCGGTGTTCTCGAAAACGCGGATGAGGCGCTCGAGGCCCTGCAGGCGGTCAAACAGGTTCTGCACCAGATCCCGTACTTCAGACTGTCCTACCCGGTGCGGGGGGTTGGCGGTGGCGACGCTGAGAATTCTGGGATGCATAAAGATGCCTCAGGCGTCGCTTTCGGGGGTTGCGCAGGAATCGCGGAAGACAAATTGCGAGATGCGCTTGCGATGATCGGATTTCCAGTCAATGCGGGGGCGGGGTTTTTCTTCGGGCAGATAGCCCAGCCGGTAAACCGCCATCAGCTCCAAGTGCTCGGGCACTTCCAGCAGCCGCTTGATTTCCTCCCAGGCCTCGGGAACTTCCATGGGTGTGGAGACAAACTGAATACCCATGCCTAGCTCCACGGTGGTAAGCCAGATGTTCTCGATGGCCATGCCCAAGCCCAGCACGCTGTAGAAGCTGGAGAGCTGGCCTGGACGATATTCTTGCTTGTCCAACAGGGCCGCAAGCAGGAGGGGTGAGCCTGCAACCAGTCTGCGGTTATCCTCGCCCAGGGTTTGCGGAACCCGCAAGGTTTTGAGCAGTCCCAGGGCATTTGGGCTCATGATCTGACGGGTGAAGGGACGCAAGGGGCCCGGCAACTGGTCAATCAGAATGCCATCGCGCCGTTCGTCCATCTCTTTTTCAGTAAAGCGAAAGTAGGGGCGGTAGCGCTCGAAAAACTTGCCTTCGACAATCAGTTGTTGCATGGTTCGCCCCCCAATCTCGGCTATTTTCTCCCGCTTGGTCTTGTCTTCGATCAAAATAAAGCGCCAGGGTTGGGAGTTGAAATGGCTGGGGGCACGGCAGGCCGCTTCCATCAGCAGATGCTGGTGCTCTTTGGATACGGGTTTGTCTAGGAAGGGGCCATTGGTGGTTTTGCGTTTTCGGATAACGTCCAGGAACTCCATAATCATCCCCCAACTGCCAGAAAGTATCCCACCAAGCCCGCTACGCCCAGTGTAGGGTGTAGCCAGGTGCGGGGCCGTGCTTTAGGAAACAGAGCCAGGCAGCCCACGGTAAGCAAAAGCCACCACTCCCTGGCAAAAACCAGGGCCGCCAGCGCGCTGACGAAAACCAACAAATAGAGCCCATGATGCCAGATCCCGAAATGTGCCAGCCGGAGTTGGGCGGCCAGCCCTACCAGAAGGTTGAGCGCATATAAGCCGAAACCCACCAGCAAAAAAGGGGACATTGGCCCTAGCATAGCGGTATGCGGGTAGGGATGTGCAAGCTGTGCTACGTCCAGCCGAATCGGTTTTGGGTACGCAGGTTTGGATCAACTTGGATGTTGGGGTACATCTCAGCGGCAGCGGGGGTTTGATAACCCCGGTAAAGCAGGCCACATCCGCCCATCACCGCAGGGCCGCTTGTAACACCACCCCCAAAACCGTTCCCAGCAAGCCAAAAAGCAAGGGGGTGAGCCAGCGACGCTCGCCTTCGTGGGCGATGGCGCGGGTATGCAGGCTGATGGCAATCTGGGTGAGGGACTCGATTTCTTCGGGGGTTAGGGGGCGGCGGGTGAGGTCTTTGTAGGCTTCGCTTTCGGGGCTAATCTGGCCTAGCTCCTCGAAGGAAAGTTCGCGCTGACGCAGGACACTATAGGTACGGTCGAAGCCATGCCGAAGTCTAAGGGAAGCCCAGCCCTCCTCTTCGTTGCTGACACGGAAGAACTCTGGATGCTCATCAAAAACTTGTCGCCAAGAGGTGCCACTCCGGGGGATATCCAGACGGTCTGCCCAGTCCTCGGCCGGGCGGCTGGAATAGGGGTAGCGCCCCATCACCGTAAGGGCCGCAATCACATCAGCCAGCCGCCAGTCTTTGAGGTAGGGAGAGCGCTGGGCCATGGTTACCTTCGTTCACAGCTCGAGCCCGTCCAGCGGCCTCCCCTGACCTGGCACTCCCGCCGCAGGTTTTCCTCCGGCGCACGCAAGACCACCAGCACCAGCCCCGCCGGATAGCCGCCCGAACCCGCCCCCAGCCCCAGCTCGAGGCGGGTCAGGGTATAAGACTCTCGGGAGGCCGGAACCTGGGTGCTGACATAACCCTCACCATCCCAAGCATATATAGCGCTCCGAATGACGCGGCTGCCGGGCCGGTAGGGCGGGTTGACCCGCAACTCAATCTCGATGGGCTTGAGGAAGTTGGTAGCACTCGAGGAGAGCCGGTAAATTCCCACCACCTCGCGCTCGAGTAAGGTCTGGATGAAAAACACTTCGTTCTGGGGAGGGGAGGTCGGAACCGCCTGAAGGCGCTCGAGGCGGAAACGAACCGGCGAGACCAGGGCCCCCGAGGGCACCACCACCTGAATGCCGGGCAGTTGTAAAGCCCCACCCTGCGGGCCCACCCGCTGCTCAACCACTCGAGGGTTCTGCCCGAACCCCCACGAGGCCATCAAACCCAGCAACAGTACCAGCCGAACCATAGCGTCATCCTTTTGACCAACCCAGATTAACCCACAACAATCTGAGAAAACTCAGGGCCAAGCACCAAAAATCCAAACGATGGGCTATGCGCCCAACAGTTTCTTGGCCTCGGCCAGCACTGCTTTTACGACTTTCTCGTTCTGTGTCTCGCAGTAGATGCGCAGTGCCGGCTCGGTTCCCGAGGCTCGGAAGAGCAGCCAGCCCCCTTCGCCAAAAAGCCACTTGACACCGTCCAAGTTGTCGGTGGCGCTCACCTCCAGACCCGCAATGCTCCGGGGGTTTTGTACCTTGGCCATGGCTGCCTGGATGTGTTCCATCGAGGGCAGGTGCAGATCTATGCGGTCGTAGGCGTGCTTGAAGCCCACTTCAGCCTCGATTTCGGCAAACTGCTGCCGCAGGCTCTTGCCGCTTTTGATGACCGACTCCAAAAGCAACAATGCGTTGAGCAGCCCGTCGCGTTCGGGGATGTGCCCGGCTACTCCAATACCGCCCGACTCTTCACCCCCAATTAAGACGCCCCCCTTCAGCATCTCATCGGTGATGTACTTGAAGCCGATGGGCGTTACCACCAACTCCAGCCCCAGCTTATGGGCCAGCAGATCGATAATTTTAGAGGTCGAGAAGGTCTTGACCACCCGCCCGGTGCGCCCTTTATGGTGCAGGTGTTTGAGCAACACCGCGAAGATTTGGTGGCTATTGAAGTTGCTGCCGCCCGCCAGCACCGCGCCAATGCGGTCTGCATCGCCATCGTTGACGGCTGCAAAGGTGGGGTCATCCTCGGCCTTGAGCACGGTCATGACGGTGAACTGGTTCTGGGGGATGGGCTCGGGGTTTACGCCGTAGAACATGGGGTCGGGCACGGCGTGCAGCTCCCGCAGCTCGAGCTTCATACCCGTATGCTTTACAAAACCGGCCAGCCAGCCTGCCCCGGCACCGCCCAAGCTGTCGTGGTACATCACCCCGTCGTAGTTCCTGAGGGCGTCCATGTCCAACTGGGTGACCAGGAAGTCATAGTAGGCCTTCCGTACGTCAAAGCTCTGGACGGTACCGCTTCCTAGTTTGGGTTGCGCACCTAGCCTCTGCTCCACCTCGGCAATCATGGCGGGGGTGGCGGCACCGGCGTACCGGCCCTTAATCTTGAAACCCAGGTACTCCGGAGGGTTGTGGCTAGCGGTAATCATCACGCCGCCATCGGCTTGTAAATGCTGCACTGCAAAGGACAGCGTCGGCGTGGGCAGGTAGGATTTCGAGAGGTAGACCTCCAGGCCATTGGCCGCCAACACCTCGGCGGCTCTTTGGGCAAACTTACCGGCCAGAAAGCGGGTATCGTAGCCTACCACCACTTTTTTGCCTTGCTGTTGCAGCAAGTAATCTGCATAGGCCTGTGCGACGCGGGCCACATTGTCAAAGGTAAACTGGTCGCCAATGATGGCCCGCCAGCCGTCGGTGCCGAACTGAATATCTGATATGGGCTGGATTCTGTTGTTACCGACTGTATCCTTGGCCGTATCCATACTTGCCACACTATACAAGGCAGCAACCCGACAGGCAGATATTTGCTATGGGGTGCTTTGCTGTGTGAGTGCAGCAGTCTTTGTGCTGGGCCCGACCATTGCTATCCGGCTCACCCCCGATTAGGAAGGCGGTGATAGACTTCGAAAGCTATATGTCCGACCTCCTTTCTTCCCTCAACCCCTCCCAACAGGAGGCCGTCCAGCACTTCGAAGGCCCGGCGCTGGTGGTGGCCGGCGCAGGGTCGGGCAAGACCCGCACGGTGGTGCACCGCATCGCCTATCTGTTGCGTGAACGGCGGGTTTACCCTGCCGAGATACTGGCCGTAACCTTTACCAACAAAGCTGCCGGCGAGATGAAAGAGCGGCTGGAAAAGATGGTCGGGCGTTCGGCCAAAGACCTCTGGGTATCTACCTTTCACTCGGCCTCGGTGCGGATTTTGCGCACCTACGGCGAATATGTGGGCCTCAAACCGGGCTTTGTGATCTACGATGATGACGACCAGAATGCGCTATTGAAGGAGGTTTTGAAGGAGCTCGAGGTCGAGGCCAAACCCGGCCCCTTCCGGGCCATGATTGACCGGATCAAGAACCGGGGCGATGGACTGGTCGAGTTCATGCGCGAGGCCCCCGACTTTATCGGAGGGGTTCCCAAAGACCTGGCCGCTGAGGTATACCGCAAATACCAGAGCGGCCTGCGGATGCAAGGAGCCCTGGACTTCAACGACCTGCTGCTCCTCACCATCGAGCTCTTTGAACAGCAGCCCGAGGTGCTACACAAGGTGCGGCAGCGGGCCCGTTTTATTCATGTGGACGAGTACCAAGACACCAACCCGGTGCAGTACAAACTAACCCGCTTGCTGGCGGGCGATAAGCCCAACCTGATGGTGGTGGGCGACCCCGACCAGAGCATCTATGGCTTTCGCAACGCCGACATCAACAACATCCTCGACTTCAGCAAAGACTACCCTGGGGCCCGGATCATCCGCCTCGAGGAAAACTACCGTTCCAGCCATGCGATCCTCGAGGTGGCCAACGCGGTCATCGCAAAAAACGCCCTGCGGCTGGAAAAAATCTTGCGCCCTACCAAGCCTGGGGGAGACCCCGTGCGCCTGTACCGCGCACCCAACGCGCGGGAGGAAGCGGCTTTTGTGGCGCGGGAAATCGTCAAGTTGGGAAAGCCCTCCGATATCGCGGTGCTCTACCGCACCAATGCCCAGTCGCGCCTGCTGGAGGAGCACCTGCGCCGGGCCAATGTGCCGGTGCGGCTGGTGGGGGCAGTGGGTTTTTTTGAGCGCCGGGAGATCAAAGACTTGCTGGCCTATGGGCGGGTCGCCATCAACCCTTCCGACTCGATTAACCTGCGCCGGATTGTCAATACCCCTCCGCGGGGCATTGGAGCGACCACAGTGGCCCGGCTGGTTGAACATGCGCAGAAGACGGGCATTGCCGTTTTCGAGGCTTTTCACGCTGCAGAGCAGGTGATTAGCCGACCCCAGCAGGTGAAGGCTTTCATTGAGTTGCTCGAGGGCCTGATGGAGGCCGCCTACGAGACCGGGCCGGTGGCTTTTTTCGAGCGGGTGCTGGACGAGACAGGCTTCCGAGATGCGCTCAAGCAGGAACAGGACGGCGAGGACCGCCTACAAAACGTGGAAGAACTCCTGCGCGCGGCCCGAGATTGGGAAGAGGAAGAAGCAGGAACCCTTTCCGATTTCCTGGACTCAGTGGCCCTGACGGCCAAAGCCGAGGAGCCAGGGGGTGACGCACCGGAAGAAGCGGTAACGCTCATGACGCTGCACAATGCCAAAGGCCTGGAGTTCCCCACGGTGTTTCTGGTGGGTCTGGAAGAAAACCTGCTGCCACACCGCAACAGCCTGAACCGCCTGGAAGACTTAGAAGAAGAACGCCGCTTGTTCTATGTGGGCATCACCCGCGCGCAAGACCGCCTTTATCTTTCCTATGCAGAAGAGCGCGAGACCTATGGCAAGCGGGAATACACGCGCCCGAGCCGCTTCCTGGAAGATATTCCCCAAGAGCTGCTTAAGGAGGTGGGCGCCTTCGGGGACAGTGCGGTGCCGGTTCTATCCTACGGCCGTCCCGAACCCAAACCGCGTACGCAACTGGCGGAGTTCAAGGGGGGCGAAAAGGTCAGACACCCCAAGTTTGGCAGCGGCACCGTGGTAGCGGCGATGGGAGGGGAGGTTACGGTGATGTTCCCCGGTCTGGGCCTGAAAAAGCTGGCGGTGAAATTTGCCGGGCTGGAACGTCTGGATTGATTAAGCCGGGCTAAGTGAGCCTTTAGACTCCCCTCGCACAAACCGCATCATGCTCGGTAGGGTAGGGGTATGAAAAGGCATATTGCCCGTTTGACAGCGGTACTTGTTCTGGTGTTGGGTATGGCCTCTGCCAGCGGGGCTGATATCGGCTTTTCGGTGCGAAATGGCCCCAACGGCAATTTCATGGGGCATCTGGGCCTGTATCTGGATGGCTTCCCCATTGATTTTCGCTCGCATCTGGTGGTCGGTTCTCCGGGCGGCCTGTATTTGAGCGGTGAGGTGGTGTATCCGCTGCCCATTTTCCTGCTGGTGCGCCCTTACCTGGCGGGAGGGCTGGCAGTAGGCATTACCGGCTACACCGCTCAGAACGAGTTGCGCTTGCGCTTTGGGGAGCGGTTTTATGCTATTTTTTCGGCAGGCCTGCAGTTTCCCGACCGGGGTTATCGTCCGTATATCGAAGTTAGTCAGGTGATTGGTTCGGAGAGCTTTCAACGCTTTACTGTTGGTTTTATCGTCGAGGGGTTTTGATGTTTTTCGGCAGGCTGGCTGCTGATGCCTGTAACTGTGATACCGTTTCCGCTTGCATCTTTCAACGTTGGCGCAGTTAGAGGTGAAGGATGCAAGCCGACCGAAGGGAGTAGAAAAGCATTTCGGTAGTATCGTTTAGGCTTGCCAAATTGAACGATACTGCCGAAATGCGTATAACTGTGAGAGGTCTACGGGCTGGCGAGGGCCAGGAAATCGAGCGCGTGGCGGGTGGTTTTGTGGCTGTGTTCTACCAGGTGGGCCAGGCCGGGGCCGGCCAGGTAGCTTCCGGTAAGGAACAGGCCCGGAGCGTGGACCAACGCCCCCTCGAGGTCGGCCACCCGGCGGTCGTGACCCTGGGTGAAGTGGGGCCTCGAGTGCGGCTGTCGGAAAACCCATGCCGCCTGTGGGAGGGCCTGGGTTTGTAGGTGTTTTGCGACCTCGAGCTGGGCCAGCCGCGAGAGCTCGCCGTCGGCGGAGCGGGCGGTCTCGCCAGCAAACCGTACTTTTGCCATCCACGCTTCCGCGCTGGGGCAGATTACCTGGAGCGACGTACAGGCATGGCCCTCCCCCCTGGCGAAAAAGTACTCGTTGGCTTCAGCATTGGGTTCGCCCGAGCGATAGAGCAGGTACACTTTTGCGCTGTGCTGGTAGGGAAAATGGTTGAGCAGGGTGGTCATCTGCGGGGCCGTGGGGCGAAGCAACCTGGCAGCCTGGGGGGCCGGGAGTGCTACGATGACCGCATCGGCCTCGAGCATGCCGCCAGGCACGTGAACCTGCCAGCCCCTAGAATCGCGGGTCAGTGCCCAGGCTTCGTGGTGGGGCAGCAGCCGGGCTTTTTGGAGCAGGTGGCTGCACAGGGCTTCGATCAGGCTACCCATCCCGGTTTCGAGGTGAAATCTGCCGTGGTGGGTTATCTGGCGGCTGCCGGCGAGGAGCCCACCCTGGCGCTCGAGCTGGAGTAAGCGGCTCAATGCTGTGGGAACCGATACCTCCTCTGCGGGGCCACCCAACACTGCACTCAGATAGGGCTCCAGCACCTCCCAAACTTCGGCCCCGAGCCTGCGCCGCAAAAAGGTTCCTGCCAGCTCGTCCTTGACCAGGGTAGGCCCCACGAAGCGTTCGGTGCTTAGCCGCCATTTGGCGCCACGGCTGAAGGGCATCTCGGTGATTTGGTGCAGTCCGTATCCCGAGAAGAGATCGAGACCTTGGGGTAGAACCCAGTCCTGGCCGCCTTTCCGGACGATGCAGCGGTGGCTTGGCAAAGCTTGGGTATCAAGCCCCAGTTGGGTGCAGAGGTGGTAGAGGGTGCTGGGGGTGTCGTCGAAAAACTCCTCGCCCAGCTCGAGCGGGATGGTGTCCAGACGGGCGGTTTTTGTGTTGCCGCCAAAACCCCCGGTGGCCTCGAGTACACTAACCTCCAACCCCGCCTCTTCTGCCCAGTATGCGGCCACCAGCCCCGATAGGCCCCCGCCAATAATTGCGATTCTGCTCATAAGTGGTTCCTGTGTCTCTTGTTGGTTAGCCAGCCGATGGACCGCGCAGCAATTATGCCCTCGAGGTAGCGGTGCTGGAACCCATACCCGGCGATTCTATCCTGTGCACGGCGCCTTGGGCCAAGGTACGTTATGCGTCCGTACTGTTTGTTGAATACTCAGCCAGGCCGCCGTGTTTTTCTGGTGACCTACCCCCGCTAAAGCCTAGCGCGTCTACCTGCAGGCAAAAAATGAAGTGGGGATGGGATTGTCCAACCCAAGACGTGTTAGCATAACTCCACACGCAGTTCTGGAACCAGTCGAAGCTTCGGGCTTGGGTGGGAAATGGGCTGTCACAGAGGTGTAAAGATGAAGCTAAAAGAAGTACTTGTCCTATTGTTGCTAGCACTAACTTCGATGGCCATGGCCCAGACCGATCCAGTGGTTGCAACGGTGGGCAAATCTTCCATCACCAAAAGCCAGTTTGATCTGCAGTTTCGCTTGTTTGTGCGCGATGCTTTGCAGCAACGCGGACAACCCTACAGCCCCGAGGCAGAGGAAGCCTTTGCCCAGTTCAGGCCGCAGTATTTAGAGCGCATGGCTCGAGATCAGGCCATCATTCTGGCTGCCGAAGGTGCCGGCTTTGCTGCCAAAGACGCTGCGGTTGATGAGGCCATCGAAGAAGTGAAGGCACAGTTTGAAAACGAAGAAGAACTTAACAAGGCGCTCGACGAAGCGGGTATTCCCAGTCTAGGGGCCTATCGCCGCTTGGTCTATGAAGCCCTGACCTACAATAGCTACCTCGAAAACCTGATCAAGCGATTGCAGACCAGCAACCCCGCCCTGCGCATCTTGTACTTGGTCTCCAAACCCCAATTTGCGGTTCCGATACGCTACTGTTCTTCGCACATCTTGGTGGGAACGGCCCAAGAAGCCAATCAAGTGATTATGCGGCTGGGCAAAGGTGAGAAATTTGCCGACCTGGCCCAGGAACTCTCTCAAGACCCTGGCAGTAAGAATGAAGGGGGCGATTTGGGCTGCGAACCCAGAGGCACTTTTGTCGCGCCTTTTGAACTGGCCCTGGCCGCTCTGAAGCCTGGTGAAATTTCCAAGACCCCAGTCAGAACGGAGTTTGGCTTCCACGTGATTTTGCTTTCTAAAGTTGAAGCGGCTGGTTTCCAGCCCTTTGATCAGGTGAAAGAGGGGTTGGATCAGGCTGTCAAGAATTCAGCGCTGCAAAAAGTGCTCGATAACATTGTAAGCCGCACGCCCACCAAGCTATTCCCAGAAAATTTACAGACCAAATAGCCCAGGATCGCCTACAGTACCCCACATGACGTTTTGGGTCGAGTGGGGTCATCCATTGGCATAGAACACGCCTTATCGGCCCAGCCGCAGCTCGGGCAAGCCCTGTACCAGATGCTCGTCGTGGGTGGCGATGATCACAGCCGTGCCCAGATCTTTGGCCAGACCCAGCATCAGCCCTAAAACTTTCTCCGCATTGCGCCGATCCAGGCTGCCTGTCGGCTCATCGGCCAGTAGGAGCTTGGGTCGGTTGTAGAGGGCTCTGGCCACTGCCACGCGTTGCCGTTCACCCCCGGAGAGTGCCTTGGGGGGAAGATGAGCCCGGTCTAGCAGTCCGACCCGATTCAGCAACTCTTGCCCCCAGGCAGGGTCTACCTTATCGGCCAGATACCCCGGAACCAGGGTGTTCTCGAGCGCGGTCAGCTCGGCTTGCAGGTAGTGGTGCTGAAAGATCAGGCCGGTGAACAACAGCCGCCTTCGGGCCAGCACCTCTTCGGTGAGGCCTCGAATGCTTGAGCCCTCCCACTGCACGTCCCCCACTTGAATGGCCAGCAGACCTGCTAAAAGGTGCAGCAAGGTGGTTTTCCCACTGCCAGAGGGCCCCAGAATAACCCGTACATCTCCTCGCTCCACAGTAAAACGGAGGTTCTGGAAGAGTTCGACCTCGCCATAGGCAAAACCCAGGTTCAAAACTTCCAACACCGAACCGTTACCTGCTATTGGCAAACCGTTACGCACCCTTGTAGAGTGTACTAGATGTTGGCTGACACCCAGGTGCTTGCAAAAACCCCACTCTTTCAAGGGGTGCCGCCTCAGGCGCTCGAGGTGGCCCGAGAGGCTTTTGTGACCCGCAGCTACCCGGCAGGAAAACAAATCTTTGAGGCCGGGGATATGGGAGCTGCCCTTTACATTGTCCAAAGCGGGCAAGTGCGCATTTACCGAACCTACCTAGACGGTCGTGAGCGGATGTTTGCTTACCTTGGCCCCGGCGAAGTGTTTGGCGAGATGAGCCTGCTCGATGACCAACCGCGAAGTGCCTCCGCCGAGACCACCGTGGAGTCGGTGTTGCTGGTCTTGTACCAAGATGCCTACTGGAGCCTGGTACGCAAATGGCCGGAAATTTTGCACAACCTGGCTACCATCCTGGCACGGCGACTGCGTGAGGCCGACCTCGAGTTGGAAGTCCTTTCCTTCGAAGAGGCCCGCGGCCGGGTGGCCTACGCCCTGACCAAATTGCGCAAGCAACGCTATGGTGATGGGGTCAAGATGAAGCTGACCCACCAAGAACTTGCCCAGCTCTCCGGAACCAGCCGTGAAACCGTAACCCGCGTGCTGCATGCCCTGCGCGAGGAGGAACTGGTCAAGGTGGGCTCTGGTTTTGTGGAAATCCTCGACCCGGCCGGTCTAGAAGAAGTGCTGTTCGGCTTGCGATAAACCCAGTAGCCCAATTTGACTGCCGATAATACCGGCATTTTGTAATTCCTGCCCTCTGCTGTGAGGCTCTTTACATTAATGCTTGTTTATCCTTTATGATTCCCTTCATCCTCATCTATGCCTCAGATAGCCCCCTCGATTCTGGCATCCGACTTCACCCGCCTGGGTGAACAGGTGCTGGCTTGTGCTGAGGCTGGAGCAGAGCTGATTCATGTGGATGTGATGGATGGTCGTTTTGTACCGAATATCAGCATGGGGCTGGTGGTGGAGGCGCTGCGCCGCATGAGTCCGTTGCCCCTCGATGCACACCTGATGATCGTTGAGCCGGAGCGCTACATCGCCGACTTTGCCAAAGCGGGCGCGCATTATCTCACCTTTCACCCCGAGGCCACACCCCACGCGCACCGGGTGCTTCAGCAGATCAAGGAGCAAGGGGTCAGGGCTGGTATGGCGGTGAATCCCGGCACTCCCCTGGAGTACTTTGTGCCTCTACTGGGCGATCTGGATCTGGCTTTATTGATGACGGTAAACCCAGGGTTTGGCGGGCAAAAGTTTATCGAGGGGAGCCTCGAGCGCTTGAGGGTGCTCAAACAAATGCGCGATCAGCTCAACCCAGAGTGCCTGCTCGAGGTGGATGGGGGTATCAACCGCCACACGGCTCCGCAGGTGGTGGCACATGGGGCCGATATCCTGGTGGCCGGTTCGGCGGTGTTTGATGGCAACACACGCGAGAATATTGCTCTACTGAGGGAAAGCTATGCGTTTGCGAGCTGATCTGGTTCCCCAGGACAACCTGAGCTACCACGACGTGGTACTGGTGGTGGATGTGATTCGAGCCACCACGACTGCAACTGCATTTTTGGAAGCTGGAGCCAGTGCTTTATACTTAACGACAGGGTTGGAAAATGCTCGAGCCTTTCGAGATTCCGATGTAATTCTGGCCGGTGAAGAAGGGGGTCTCAAACCCGCCGGCTTTGACTATGGCAACTCCCCACGGGAGGCCAAGGAAGCCCCGGTGGGGGGCAAAACCGTGGTGCTGAGCACCACCAATGGCACCCGTACCGCGCACCTTGCAGCCCGCAGCGCCAAGCATGTGTTGTTGGCCTCGCTGTACAACGCCCATGCCGCAGCCCGCTTGGCCCACCAGCTTGCTACCGAGGAAGTAGCGATTTTGTGTGCGGGCAAGGAGGGTCGCATCGGTCTGGATGATGTGTATACAGCCGGTGTACTGGCCGAGTTCTTGCAGATTATGGGACCCTATGAGCTGGAGGATGGCGCTCTTACGGCCCTCACCACCCGTCGAACCTATCCCGATCCCCTCGAGCCTTTGCACCTTTCGGGTGCAGCCCAGGCTTTGCGCCAGGTAGGACTGGAAGCCGATGTGCCTTTCTGCGCCCAGATCGCCGTTTCTCCGTCGGTTGGGGTGCTGGAGGGACGGGTGGGAGAGGCCTTAATTTTCAAAAGAGCCCAACGCCCAAGCAACGGCAGCCAGAGCCAGATACCGGCGATTTGAACGCATTTTCCAAGTTTTTGGTTGAAGCTCGAGGGTTAGATTTCGAACAGACCCCGCACTTTTACGTTATAATCAGAAAATGAGCGATCAAGCATATGTGAAGGGTTGGCTGGAGGTAATGAAAGAAGCGCTGGAAGGAGGCCAGCCCGGCCAGGGAACGGCTTTTTCTGGATGGAACCAGACCAGATGGGTGCGGCAAACACGGCTTGTTGGCGACCCTGGATGCCTTGAGCGCCGAACAAGCCTCCAACCCCACAGCACTGGGTATGAGTGTGGCTGCTCAGGCCGCCCACACGGCTTTTCATATGGAAGCAACACTGCGCTGGGTACAAGGAGATCGAGGGCCATTTGATTGGAAAGGCAGCTTCGCTCCCAATCAGCTTTCTGAAGGGGAGTGGGCTGCCTTGAGAACCCGGGTGAGAACTGCTTATGCCCATGTGGTTAAGCTGGCGAATGAAACCCCTGCTTGGGATGGCGATGAACCCGGTGGACTCGCTGCTACCCTAGCCCATGCCTGCTATCACCTGGGCGCGATACGACAGATTGTCAAACTGGTATGAGTGATACCGCTTCGCTTGAATCCTTCACCGCCCGCCGCAGTCAGAGGTGAAGGGTTCAAGCCGACCGAAGGGAGTAGAAAAGCATTTCGGTAGTATCGTTTAGGCTTGCCGAAGTGAACGATACTGCCGAAATGCGTATGAGCTGGTTCAATTGTACGTTCAGGCCAGGGCTGAGTGGCGGGCCTGGCTCCAGGCCAATCATGCCAGGGCAAAAGGAGTCTGGCTGGTCTTCAACAAAAAAACCAGTGGTAAACCACACCTCGACTACAACGAGCAGGTGGAAGAGGCGTTGTGTTTCGGCTGGATTGACAGCAAACCCGCAAAAGTAGATGCCGAACGCAGCAGCCTCTACTTCGCACCCCGCAAATCAGGTAGTGGATGGCCTCGGCCCAATAAAGAGCGCGTGGAAAGAATGATTGCTCAGGGGTTGATGACCGCTGCTGGCTTGCGTATGGTTGAAGCAGCTAAACGAGATGGGAGCCGGGAGAAGCTAGACGGAGTAGAAGCCCTGGAAATCCCCGACGACCTAGACCGGGCGTTGGACAAATATCCCCATGCCAAAAGCAATTTTGAAGCATTCCCACGCTCGGTGAAGCGAGGCATTTTAGAGTGGATTGTACAAGCCAAAAAGTCCGATACCAGAGCCCGGCGGGTCGAGGAGACCGCACGCCTGGCAGAGCAAAATCTACGAGCCAACCAGTGGCGCCAATAGCAAAGGGGGATCAGCAGGACTCTTGTGGATATAGTTTGGGACTGGGGGCCATGTTTGTCCAAAGGCGCTCGAGGCCCGTATGTGGGTGTATCTTTGGCTGGTTAACCCATTTGAATCTGATCTCGAGGCTGGATATAGTGCTTAATCATGATTTTTAGCCGTTTGATTGCTGGATATTTGCTGGTATTAGGTTTGGCTCTGGCCCAGGATTGCTTTCCCAAGGCATCTACTTCAGAGCCGCGTTCCCCTGCCTATTTTCGCTATAGCTTTTTGGTAGATACTTCGGCTTCAATGGTAGGGCGTGGGGATGGACGGGCGGTCATATTTCCCCAGCTTCAGGAAAGGTTACTGGAATTTGTTAGGGCCATTCGAGGTAAAGCCGAGGTGTGGTTGACCCCCTTCAATCAAGGAACAGCTCCGACGGCCCGTTTTCGCTTGCCGGAAGATCGCCAGAATCTGGAAAGCTACATAAGCGGGCTGGAGGCCAACGGGGCCAACACTTGGCTCTACCGTAGCATGCAAGATGTTTTCGCTGAACTTCCCTCAGATCCAGCGGTTGGGAATGTGGTTTATATCCTATCCGACGGTATTGATAACGATGCCCAGCGACCCATGCTAAACCGGGTTCTGCAGGAATACCAATCCAAGCGTGGACCCAACGACTTTCTCTACTACGTGGGCCTGGGCCAGACAGTGCCGGTGGATATTCAAACAGCATTCGCCACCATTCCCATGGCCTGTACCCTGGGCGCGGCAGTGGGGGAGGTGCCGGTTTTTGCCCATGCCACAGTGTCGCCCAACCAGGTGGATCTAGGTAACTTCAAACTCGAGCCCGGCACCCGCAACATCGCTCTTTCGGTACAGGTTTTCGGGCTACAAGCACCCTTGAAGGTTTTCTATCAGGATGAAGCCCCCGAGCGGGCTAGAGGCCGATTGCAGATTGAGCCAGCAGCCTTGGTTCAGGGGCAGGAGCAACTGCGGTTTCGTCTGAGCGAGACTGATTTGTTGCCGAATGGGAACTACAGTGGGCACATACTGCTTTCTGGCCCCACTGGAACTGTGGTCACTCCGGCGGCAATTCCAGTCCGATGGGCATTTCATCCGGGCGCGGTGTATCGCCTGGTCTGGTTGGAAGGCAGCAGGGATGTGGTATTGAGCCAGGCTCGTAAACACACCCTTAGGTATCGCCTAGAAGGCAACGAATGGGCGGTTCAGCCCATCATTTTAGCTTTCGACCGTCTTCCGCAAGGTCTGGAAGCCCGCTTCAATGGTCAAACCGGATCCATTCGTCTGAAGCCCGGGCAACAAGTTGAAATCGAGCTGCTCAACCAGGGCACTGGGGATGCTGCTGACCTCCAGCAGATGGACTGGAAAGTAGTGGCTCCAGCTGGGGCAAGCCTCGAGTTACCTAAACCTCTAACGCTACGCCCGAGGGCCAATAAACAGTGGCTCTGGTGGCTGCTGACTGCCCTTCTGGTAGTCTTGGTTGGTGGATGGCTTTGGCGCAGGCCAAATCCCCGACGTATCCGGCAACGGATTCCCACAGTATCCAAAGAGTTTTCGTCGCCCTATGCATCTTTGCTCACCCCTTCTGCCGATGGACCAAGGCAACTCGAGCTCAGGGAAGGCCAGCTCGTAAACCTGGGAGTGTTGTGGGGCAATCCACTCTTGCAGGGGCTGCTTTTGTTGGGTACTGCATCTGGGGTGCAGGTCGAGGAGATCCCGGAAGGTGTAACGCTGTTGACCCAGGAGTCCCTCGAGGTAGGTGCTATCCTGCCTTTTAACGAGGTAGTACGGCTTTACAGCGAAGAAGGGTTGATAGGGAGCTTTGTGGTTATAAATCCTAGACAAGCCACGCTTATCCGCTGGGGTAAGGCCACCTTTACTTTGAGCGAAAGCCGCCCAGTCAGTTTTGATCTGGGGGGCTTGGGCAGCATTGATCTGGGTCACAAACTCAACATCTCGGCTTTGCTGGGGATGACCGTGATCCTTTCCAAGGGAGGACTACGGCTTTTGCAGTTGCCCCAGGGCATCCGCGCCAGGATAGGTCAAGAAACACTTCAAACGGGTGATCGGATTCCATTTGAGCAACCTGTCCAACTCGAGGATGTCGAGGCTAAACCCATCGGAGAAATATCCTTCTCGCCCCTGGAGGGTGTTCCCGTACCCTTGGCGTATCTGCGCTACCTCGGTGGTCGTCCTGAACAACGCCGAAGGTTGGTATCACTGGTGGAAGCAATAGACATAGGTCAGGCCACGGGCGAGCAAACCCTCGAGCGCCTGCAACTTCTACCCTTGCCGGAAGGAGTACGGGTCGAACATATTCCAGGCAATTTGCGCCTGACTACTTTTGTAGAAGATATTCGACCCGGTGACACCGTTGGGCTGGGGCAGTCAGTTTTCCTATACGACCTCAGCAGCAAGGCCAGTCTGGGGGTAATAGATGTGGTGGAACCCTGAGAGCGGTTCCCACGAATTGGGGGGAACGCTATAAGTACACCGGTGTAACGTTATTTGAACAGTTGGGTTTGACAGCACAGGCCGACACCCTATCCCGCAGAGTCGCGGAACGAATCATACGCATTCCGGCAGTATCGTTCACTTTTGAAAGTCTAAACGATACTGCCGAAATGCTTTTCTACTCCCTTCGGTCGGCTTGAATCCTTCACCTTTGACTACGCATGGCGGTGAAGGATTCAAGCGGAAACGGTATCAAACATCACAAGACTGTGGATCAAGCGTAGGCAAATGGCCAGCGCATTCCTGGTTTGCCACCACCCAAGCCAAGCAACCGCATTCTCTACAGACGTGGCCTCCCATCCGGGAGGCCACTGTGCTGTGCAGGACACAGCCATCAAGTTTTGAGCAGCTCATTATGAAAAGCGCTCTAGGTGAACCACTATTGAACAGACCCACCCTACCGTATGGGAGGGCCTTAGTTTTACTACAAAACCTTTCTATTCCCCGTATTCAAGTTGAGACTACGGACGCATCCGGGTGTACATACGCGGGAACGGGATGGCCTCGCGGATGTGCTCAATACCACAAATCCAGCGCACGGTGCGCTCGAGGCCAATGCCAAACCCGGAGTGGGGCACCGTTCCAAACAAGCGTAGATCCATGTACCAATCGAAAACTTCTTCTGGCAAGCCGTGCGCTCGAATCTTCTGGCGCAGTAGCTCGGGGTCATGGATGCGCTCAGAACCCCCGATAATCTCGCCCACACCTTCGGGGGCCAGCAGATCGGCATTCAGTACCAGACGATCATCTTCGGGGTCGGGCTGCATATAGAAGGCCTTGACCGCCGCCGGATACTTCTCGACAAAGATGGGGCGGTCAAACTGTGCGGTGAGCGCTGCCTCGTGTGGAGCCCCAAAGTCGTCACCCCATGCCATCGGTGCCAGCTCCAGTTCGGGTTTATCTCGGGCAATCTGGTTTACTATTTCCACGGCTTGGGTGTAGTGAATGCGGGGGTAGTTGCCCTGGGCGGTGGTTTGTAGCACCGTGGTGTCGCGCTCGAGCATCTCCAGTTCCCGCTTTTTCTCTTCCAAACAGCGCCCCACCAGGTAGGCCACCAGATCCTCTTGCAGTTGCATGTTTTCGAGGTGGGTCATGAAGGCCACTTCCGGCTCGATCATCCAGAACTCCAGCAGGTGTCGGCGGGTTTTGCTTCGCTCGGCGCGAAAGGTAGGGCCAAAGGTGTAGACCTTGCCAAAGGCCATCGCGCCAGCCTCGGCATAGAGCTGGCCCGACTGCGAAAGGTAGGCTTTCTCTCCATCGAACAGGTCAACCTCGAACAAATCGGTGGTGCCCTCGACGGCATTGGGCGTGAGGATGGGCGTATCCAGCCGGATGAAGCCACGTTGGTGGAAGAAATCGTGGATGGCCCGCTCGAGCTCGTCGCGCACCCGCAATACCGCCCAAGCCCGCCGGTGGCGCATGTAGAGGTGGCGATGATCCATCAGGAATTCCACCCCATGTTCCTTGGGGGTAATGGGATATTCCCTGCTGGGTAGGGCTACCACCTTGAGCCCGCGTACCGACAGTTCGTAACCACCCGGTGCCCGGCTATCGGCCCGCACCAGCCCGGCCACTTCCAGTGCCGTTTCCTGGGGCAGGTGGTCGGCCTGCTCGAATTGCTCGTCAGGCAAATCGCCCTTGAATGCGGTGGCCTGGATAAAACCCGTGCCATCGCGCAGTTGGAGAAAATGGATCTTACCTTTGGAGCGGCGAGACGTTAGCCAGCCGCGAAGCAAAACTTCCTGGCCCTGATATTGGGCGATTTCTTCGATAAAAACCCTTTGCACATGGCGATTCTACCCACTAAGGAGCACCTAGAAAAGGCATCTGAAACGAATTATTGTGATTCAGTCGGCCCAAACCGAATAAAATGCACTACCAGTGTAGATAGCAACATAGCCAGCACTGGGGGCCCGGCCATCAGGAAACGGAAGGCCGCTTCTGGCTCCGGGCCGGGCTGGGTTCCACTTACATAGCCAAATAGCGGGGTCAAGGAAGCGAAGGTCAGGTTTTGCATCACCCCCGAAAAGCGTACCAGCACGGCGGCAGTACCATAAAAAGCGCCCTCACGGCGGAGTCCGGTTCGGGTTGCGTCGCGGTCAATAACCTGAGCCAGCACCACATCCTGGAGTACCACCACCCCACTCACCGCGAATCCCAAGGGTACGGCCAGAACCAGCATCCAGTCCAGGCTGCCCACCTGCCACAGCGGCAGCAGGGCCAGCACAAACAAGCCCATGGCCATCTGCCAGCCGCGCTTGGCCCCAAGCTTGTGGGTGATGACAGGCCAGGCCAAGGCACTTCCCAGCGCCACCCCAAAAATCCCACCATAAACCATTCCTATTTGTGCGCCAGGCAGCTCGAGCACATACCGGGCAAAAAAGGGAAAGCCCAACATCAACAGCCCCAAAGCGGTTTGAGTGAGCGCTACCGCCAAAAGCATCAGCCGAAAATCCGGATTTTTGAGCGTATCCCGCAGGTTGAGCCAAAAACCAGCATAAGCTGGTGGCGGCGTCCATCCGGGTTCACGCAAATGGGTAAAGAATCCGCCTAAACAAAGCCCGGCCAACCCAGCCCAGATCAGGCTCATGCCGCCAAAACCTAAGTGGGTGTAGAGCAGCGGGCTCAGCGAAGTAGCCGCCAGCAAGCCCAGTAAACCTGCAGCACGTCGCAGGGCATTAACCCGCACGCGGGAGTCTTCATTCGTATAAAGTGCAGGAAACAAAGCATTGAAGTTGAGGTAAACCAACGAGGCCAGTGCTTCAAAGAGGAAGAGAAAAACCAAAAAGTAGATAAACAACCCGAAGCCCTCGAGACCCTGCGGCACCCACCACAGCGGTAAGCTACTCAGCACGTACAGCGGCAGACCAAACCGCAGCCAAGGCCAGCGCCGACCCCTCGAATGCCGGGTACGGTCGGACAGGTAGCCAAACAAGGGGTCGTTGATGGTATCCCAGACCGCATTAATACTGCGGGCCAAGGCTACCCATGCAGCGGCCAGGCCAACCTGGTCGGTATAGAAGAAAATCAAGAAACTGCCTACGACATGGGTCGGTAAAGCCAGACCTAACTCTCCCAGAGCGTAGGCCCAAGGGATGGTAGCTGGCTTGGATGGGTTCACCTATCTCGAGTTTACCAGCTTGACAGGCTACATTAAATGCTGGGCCATTGGGGTATTGGGCGCCTATGCGTTATGCTGTCTTCATAATGCCAAACGACCTCAATCCATTTGAAAACCGCAAACTGCATCACCCCAACGATTGCCCGGCGTGTAAATTCGCCCATCTGCACCAGCACACCCAGTTCAGCCTGCTGGATGGGGCGGCCCGCATCAAAGACCTGCTCAAGTGGGTTAAGAAAGTCTCGCCTGAAGAACCCATGCTGGCCATGACCGACCACGGCAATATGTTCGGGGCGGTGCAGTTCTACAAATACGCCACCGAGATGGGGGTCAAGCCAATCATCGGCTATGAGGCCTATATGGCGGCCGAATCGCGCTTCGACCGCAAACAGGGCAAGGGCCTGGATGGCGGCTACTTTCACCTTACGCTGCTGGCCCAGAACATGGAGGGCTACCAGAACCTCTCCCGCCTAGCCAGCCGGGCCTACCTGGAAGGCTTCTACGGCAAACCTCGCATTGATCGCGAAATCCTACGCGAACATAATGCTGGCATCATCGCGTTGTCGGGCTGCCTGGGAGCTGAAATTCCGCAGTTCATCCTGCAGGAGCGTCATGAGGATGCCGAAAAGCGCTTGCAGGAATACCTCTCGATTTTCGGTTCAGAACGCTATTTTATCGAGATTCAGGATCACGGATTGCCCGAACAACACAAGGTGAATAAGGTCCTGAAGGAGTTCGCCGACAAGTATGGCCTCGGCATCGTGGCTACCAACGACGGGCACTATGTCAAGAGAGAGGATGCCGAGGCCCACGCGGTGGTGCTGGCGGTACAGTCCAAGGCCACCTGGGACGACCCCTCCCGTTGGAAATTCCCCTGTGATGAGTTCTATGTAAAAAGCCCCGAGGAGATGGTTCAGACCTTCCAAGACGAAAAAGAGCTCTGGGGTAGCCGGATGGACGAGCTTTTCGACAACTCGGTGAACATAGGGCGGATGTGCAACGTGGAGTTGGTACCTAAGAAGGTACAGTACCGCATTCCCAAGTATCCGTTGCCCCAGGGCCGCACCGAGGTTACCTATTTTCGCGAGCTGACCTTCGCGGGGTTGCTAAAGCGCTACCCGGATCGGGTCACGCCCGAACTCTACCGCGAGTTCTTGCGAAAGGTGGGCCGACCGGTTCCCCACGGTGAAGGAGAAGTGCTGGCTTTGGAACTGGCTCAGATACCCGATCTGGAAGCTGCTCGAGCCCACCTGCCCGAACTGACCGAAGGGATGGTCTGGGATGGCTGGGCGATTCTCTCGCGCGCGGTCTACGAACTCACAGTGGTAGAGCGGATGGGTTTTCCGGGCTACTTGCTCATCGTGGGTGATTTTATCAACTGGGCCAAGGACCATGGCATCTCGGTGGGGCCGGGCCGGGGTTCGGCGGCGGGTTCGCTGGTGACCTACGCTACCCGCATCACCAATATTGACCCTCTGGAATACAACCTGCTCTTTGAGCGCTTCTTGAATCCAGCCAGGGTCTCGATGCCCGACATTGACACCGACTTTTCCGATGTGCGCCGGGGTGAGGTGATTGAGTATGTGCGCCAGCGCTACGGCGACGAGATGGTAGCCCAGATCGGCACCTTTGGTACGTTGGCTTCCAAAGCTGCGATCAAAGACGCAGCGCGGGTCTTCGGGTTGCCGATTAAGAAAGCCGACGAACTGGCCAAGCTAATTCCGGTGGTGTTTGGTAAGCCTACCCCTTTAGAAAAAGCCATCGAGACCATCCCCGATCTGCGGGCCGAGATGGAGAAAGACCCGCTGGTCAAGCGGGTAATGGAGGTGGCGCAAAAGTTGGAGGGCTTGAACCGCCAGTCGTCCGTCCACGCCGCAGGGGTGGTGATCTCGGATGTGCCATTACAGGACTATCTGCCCCTGATGCGGGCGGGTGACGCAGGGGGTAAGGTCACGCAGTACGACATGGGCTCGGTCGAGGCGCTGGGCTTCCTCAAAATGGACTTCCTGGGTCTGCGTACACTCTCTTTCCTGGACGAGTGCAAGCGCATCGTCAAGGAATCTAAGGGGGTGGATATTGATTACGACACCATTCCCATGGACGACCCCCAGACCTTCGAACTGCTGGGGCGAGGTGAGACCAAAGGCATCTTCCAACTGGACTCGGCGGGCATGACCAGTGCGGTGCGGGGCCTCAAACCGCGCCGGATTCAAGACATCATCGCGCTGGGAGCGCTCTACCGTCCCGGCCCGATGGAGAACATCCCCACCTATATCCGCCGCCATCACGGACGCGAGGCGGTGGAGTTCCCACAGTTTCCCAAAGCCGAACAATTGATCCGCCCCATTCTGGAGGAGACCTACGGGATTCCCGTCTACCAGGAGCAGATTATGCAGATTGCTACGGTGGCAGCCGGGTATAGCCTGGGCGAGGCTGACCTGCTGCGACGGGCCATGGGCAAAAAGAAGATGGAGGAGATGGTCAAGCACCGGGCACAGTTCAAGGAAGGGGCCGCCAAGAACGGCATTCCCGCCGATGAAGCCGACCGGTTGTTCAATTTGCTCGAGAACTTCGCCAACTACGGCTTCAACAAGAGCCATGCGGCGGCCTATGCCATCCTGACCTACCAGACCGCCTACGTAAAAGCCCACTTCCCGGTGGAGTTCTTCGCTGCGGTGCTCACGGTGGAACGGCACGACTCCGATAAGGTGGCGGAGTACATCCGGGCGGCCCGCACAGCCGGGGTGGAGGTGCTGCCCCCTGATATCAACCGGTCGGGCTTTAGCTTCCGGGCCTTGGAAAAGAGCGTGCTGTTTGGGCTTTCGGCGGTTAAGAACGTGGGCGAAACCCCGACCGAGCTCATTTTGCAGGAGCGTGAGCGGGGCGGGTTCTACAAATCGCTGCCGGACTTCCTGCGACGGCTCGATGGCACCGTGGCCAATAAGCGGGTGGTGGAGTCGCTCATCAAGGCCGGGGCTTTCGATGCGTTTGGGCCTCGAGGCCCCATGCTGGCTGCCCTGGACGACCTGCTCAAGTGGGCCCAGGCCGAGCGCGAGCAGGCCCAGTCGGGGATGATGGGCCTGTTTGGTGAGTCGCTCGAGCCGGTGATCCCGGTGGTTCCCCAGTTGGATGCCATCACCCAGCTGCGCATGGAAAAAGAGGCCCTGGGCATCTACGTGACCGGGCATCCGCTTTCGCGCTATGCAGGCTTGCGGGAGGCTGCCAGTTGCACAGTGGAAGAGCTACCCCAGGCCTTTGCCGAACTCAAAGGAAACCGCAATCGGGCGCGGTTGCTGCTGGCCGGGATGGTAGAGGGTATTGCCCGCAAACCCACTAAATCGGGTGGAATGCTGGTGCGTTTTACGCTGGGAGACGAGACCGGTGCGGTGGAAGTGGTGGGCTTTGGCAAGTCCTATGACAAAATTTCCCCCCGCATCGCTGAAGATGCGGCGGTGCTGGTGGTGGTGGAGGTAGAGCCAGACGGGGAGGGCGAGAGTCTGCGGGTGGTGGCCCAGGATGTGTTTCCCTTTGGCGAGCTCGAGGGCTTGCCCAAGGTGCTGGAGCTCGAGCTGGATACGGCTTTGATAGACGACGAAAAACTTCTCGACCTGCGCAGCCGTTTGGACGAGTTTCCTGGGGTGTTGCCCGTCCAACTTAAGGTTCGGGGGCCGGGGGGCTGGGCATTGGTGGAGGCCCGCGAAGTCAAGGCAGCCGAAGAGGCCCTACCGGTCTTGCAGGGTTTGGACTGGCTCGAGGCCCGCCTGATCCCCGATCGCGAGATGCTGCTGGGCTATGGCAAAGCTGCCGAGGGCAACGGCTTTAGAAATCAGAAAGGGCCCGACCAGGGGCCGGTGGTTCCGTTCTGAGGGCCCGCTGGATGTGAAGGGTTATTGCCTGGCTTGCTTCAACAAATGTTCCCAGACAGGGCTTTTGAGGTCAGCAAGCGCATCCAGTGCGTTGAAGTGATGGCAGTCTGGCAGGGTGATGACTTCTGTGCAGATCTCCGGCCAGACCTGCTTGAGTTGGCGGCTTTGCCGGTGGAATTCGCTCGACTCGCGTGCTCCCACTGCCAGCACCAGCGGAGCCTGGAGAGTGGGCTGTTTGTAAATGGGACTGCAAGCCCTGGCGCTTTCGACCTCGAGCCGTAGATCGGTGTTGAACGACACCTGAATTAGGGGTTCCAAATCGAACAAACCACTGATGGAAATTCCGCCGACGATGGCCTCATGGGGTATGTTGTAATCAGTCCAGGGCGTAGCAAACATCTCGCCCGTTAGATGCCCTCCCGCCGAATGCCCACTCAGGATCATGCGCTGGCTGCTCAATCCGTAAAGGGCTGCATGGTGGTATAGCCAGGCTACTGCTTTGCGGCACTGCTCGCTGATATCGGCGATGTGCACAGTGGGGCAGAGCGCGTAGTTCAGCACCGCCACGCTGATTCCTTGTTGGACAAGGGCTGGCGCGATCCAGGAAAAGTCGTCTTTGTCAAAAGCCCGCCAGTAACCGCCATGAATGAAAATGAGCAGATAATCGCCCTTGGCAGGGAAGAGGTCGAGGGTCTCTTTCTCACCAGGGCCGTAAGCCAGGTCGGCATGATGCTCCAGAGCCTGTCGAGCGGCCCTGGAATCCACGGCCCAGCGATGGAAGAAGTCGGCGAAGTCTGGGACAGAAAGCCGGGGGCTGTACTCGAGTTCGTACCAGGAGGGTTCAGACATGGCGGTTTCCACAACGTTCTTTTGCGCTTGGTTTAAAGTTCATTTACACGCTCAGATACCGCTTCCACAGCTCGGGCTGGGCTTGCAGGGTTTGCGAGTCGCCCTGCCAAACCACCCGTCCGCGCTCCAGAATGGTGTGCTGGTCGGCCAGTGCGATGAGTCGCTCGACATACTTGTCAATTACCAGGATGGTCTGACCGCTATCCTTTAGCAACCTCAGGCAGCGCCAGATTTCCTCGCGCAAAAGGGGTGCCAGGCCCTCGGTGGCCTCATCCAGGATTAAGAGCTTGGGGTTGGTCATCAGGGCGCGGCCAATGGCCAGCATCTGCTGCTCGCCACCGGAGAGCTGGTTGCCCAGGTTGTGCTGACGCTCTTTGAGTCGAGGGAAGAGTTCATAGACCCGTTGCAGCGTCCAAGGTTGGGGGCTGTCGTTGCGGTTGGCTGCGAAGGCGATCAGGTTCTCCCGGACGCTGAGGTTGGGGAAGATTTGCCGCCCTTCTGGGACGACCGCAACCCCCCTGACCGCGATCTGCTCGGGGGGTAGGGCCTCGATGCGCTGTCCCGCGAAGGTAATAAAACCCGAACGGGCCGGCGTCAGCCCCAGAATTGAACGCACGGTGGTGGTTTTGCCCATGCCGTTGCGGCCTAGAAGGGTAGCCACCTGGCCCTCGCGGATCTCGAGGCTAACGTCGAATAGTACTTGGGAGGGGCCGTATGCGGTCTGGAGGTTGCGGATTTCCAGCAGCGTGTTCATCGCTGACGGCCTCCCTCGTCGCCCAGGTAGGCTTTGTGCACATCCGGGTTGGCACGAATCGCCTCTGGGAGGCCCGAGGCGATGACATGGCCGTAGACCAGCACCGAGATCCGGCTGGCCAGTCGGAAGACTGCATCCATGTCGTGCTCGACCAACAGGATGGTCAGGGTTGGGTTCTTGGGCGCACTGTTACCCGACGCTGTCGAAAGGGATCGCCTCAGATTGGAAATAAGCTCCACCATCTGCTCCGACTCCTCCGGCCCCATGCCCGCCATCGGCTCGTCCAAGAGCAGCATCTTGGGCTTGCAGGCCAGGGCCAGCCCCACCTCGAGCTGCCGCTGCTCGCCGTGCGAGAGTTCCGCAACAACCGTGTGGTTGCGGGAGGTCAGGCCCAGCAGCTCGGAGATCTGTTCGGCCTCCTCCCGCAGGTGGGCTTCGTAGCGTACAGGATTCCAGAAACGAAAACTGCTCCCGTTGCGGGCCTGCACGGCTAGCTCGAGGTTTTCCAGAATGGTGTAACTCTTGAAAAGGTTGATGATCTGGAAGGTGCGGGCCAGCCCCAGCCGCACGCGCTGATGCTGTGGCAGGTGGGTGATGTTGTGCCCATCGAAAAGAATCTGGCCCCTGGTAGGTCGCAGGGCGCCGCTGATCTGGTTGATCAGGGTGGTCTTACCGGCTCCATTGGGGCCGATGAGGGCATGGATTTCACCCGCCTCGATGGTCAGGTTGCAGTCGTTGACTGCGGCCAATCCGCCGAACTGCTTGGTGAGGTGCACAAGGGTCAGCAGACTCATTGTGGCCTCCGCCAAAAGAGCCCGGCAATGCCTTTGGGAGCAAACAGCACAATCAGCAAAAGAATCAGTCCCACCCCCAGTTGCCAGTAGATGGTGATGTCCTGCAAGATTTCCTCTACCACTAGCAGTACAGTTGCTCCCAACACCCCGCCCCAGAACTGCCCCACCCCACCTAAAATGACCATCATCATCAGATGGCCCGACTGCTGCCAGGCCAGCAGGTTAGGCGAGGCGTACTGGGTATAGTGCGCCATCAGCAGCCCCGCCAGCCCGGCCACAGCCCCCGCAATCACAAAGGCCACCAGTTGATAGTGATAGATCGGGTACCCAATGGCAGCAGCCCGGGTCTCGTTTTCGCGGATAGCTTGCAAAACACGCCCAAAGCGTGAGTTCACCAGCCGGGCCATTGCGTACAGCGTTCCTACCAGTACGGCTAGGGTCAGATAATACAGCGTGGTGTCGTCCAACTCGAACAGCCCAAATTCGGGACGCCGCGCCCGCAGACCATCCTCGCCGCCGTATTGCTTGAACGAGACTACTACAAAGTAAATCATCTGGGCAAAGGCCAGGGTGATCATAATGAAATACACACCCCGGGTACGCAGGCAGATGGCCCCAATCAGCAGGGCCAGCAGGGCGCAGATTACGATCGCGGTGGGCCAGATCACCCAGGCTGAAGTCACTCCCTCACGGGTCAAAATTGCAGAAGTGTAGGCCCCTATCCCGAAGAAGGCTGCATGTCCGAAGCTGACCATGCCGCCATAGCCCAGAATCAAGTTTAGACTGCTAGCAGCCAAGGCAAAGATCATGATCTTGTTAACAAGACCGGTATAAAACTCTAGACCTGTGCTGTTGGCAATCGGTGGGAACACTAGAAGCAGGCCCAGCAGCGCAGAGGGAATCAGCCAGTTTCGCTGCATACAGCACTCCTAGGTGCGGGCCGGGAACAGCCCTTGTGGCTTGAAGAACAGCACTACCGCCATCAGCAAGTAAATCAGGATGGAGGCCAGGGCCGGGCCAAGATTCGAGGCGACTTCGGGCGAGGCTACCTGACTGAGCAGCAAAGGTAGGAAAGCCCGCCCCGCCGTGTCTACGATCCCCACCAGCAAGGCGCCCACCAGCGCTCCCTTGATAGAGCCTATGCCCCCAATCACGATCACCACAAAGGCCAGAATCAGGATGCTCTCACCCATCCCCACTTGTACTGCCAGAATAGGCCCCAGGAAGGCCCCGGCAACGGCACAAAGGGCGGCTCCAACCCCAAACAGCAAGGTGAACAAGGGTTTGATAGGTACCCCCATGGCCTGGGCCATCTCGCGGTTGGAGGCCCCGGCCCGCAGCCACATCCCGGCTTTGGTGTAGTTCACCAAAAGGAACAGGGCCGCCGCCACGACCAGCCCTACCCCGATGATGGTCAGACGAAAAGCCGAGTAGTTGAGGCCGGGCAGAATCTCGATGGGACCGGACAAGTCTTCGGGGGCCGAGAGCAGCAGGGGTTGCGAACCCCAGATGATCCGCACCAGTTCGTTGATGATCAGTATCAGGGCGAAGGTAGCCAGCACCTGCGAGAGGTGGTCTCGTCGGTAGAGCTGGCGCAGGACGGAGACCTCCAACAGCATCCCGATGAGGGCCGTCCCGACCACCGCCAACAACACCCCCAGCCAGAACACCCCGGTGAGGCCCACGAAGGTTGCGGTCAGGTAGGCCCCAATCATATACAACGAGCCGTGGGCCAGGTTGATCATGTCCATGATGCCGAATACCAGCGTCAGGCCCGCCGCCAGCAGAAAAAGCATCAGACCAAACTGGATGCCGTTGAGGATTTGTTCTAGAAACAGGGATGGGGGCATGGTGAGGTAGGGCTAAACGGTTGGGTGTGGGAGGCAGAGGGCAAAGGGTTAAGAGCTTATGGTTTTAGCTCTTGGCTTTACGCCCTCTGCCCTCTGCTTTATTTCAGCTTGCACTGCGAGACATAGGCATCGCTGTGGTTGGCGAAGATGTTTCCGGCCAAGCGGTTGATGATTTCGCCGCCCGGAGCCTGCACCACTTGGCGCAGGTAGTAGTTCTGGATGGGGTAGCCGTTGGGGTTGAACTTGATGGGTCCCCGGGTGCTGTTGAAGCCAGCCAGCATGGCCTTGCGCAGGTCGTCTTTCTTAGAGAGGTCGCCACCCACCGCTTTGATGGCGGTGTCCAGCATCAAAGCCGCGTCGTAGCCCTGTGAAGCGTAAAGGGTAGGAGTGCGGTTGTAGGCCTTGCGGAACTCTTCTACAAAGCGCTGGTTCACGGGGTTGTTGAGCTCCAAAGCCCAGTGCGAGCTGTTATAAATGCCTACCATGGGGCGACCTACCGCTCGAATGACGTCCGAATCGGCGGAGAAGCCGGGCAAGAACAATGGGATCTCGCGCAGCAAGCCGGCCTCGGCATACTGTTTGATAAAGTTCACGCCCATTGCACCGGGCTGGAAGGCGTAGACCGCTTTGGGCCGTGCGGCGCGTATCTGGGCAATCTCGGCGGAGAAGTCGAGCTGGTTGAGGCGGTTGTATACCTCGGCGGCAATCTTGCCCTTGTAGAAGCGCTTAAAGCCGGTCAGGGCGTCGCGTCCAGCGGGGTAATTGGGAGCCAAGATAAAGACGTTCTCGAAGCGGCGGGTGTTGACGTACTGCCCCATGGCCTCGTGCAGGTTGTCGTTCTGCCAGGCCACATTGAGAAAGTAGGGGTTGCAGCGCTCCCCCGCGTATTCCGAGGGCCCGGCATTCAAGCTGATGTAGTGGACTTTCTCCTCGAAGATGGCATCGCCCACCGCCAGCAAAATGTTGGAGAAGATGATCCCGGTCATGAAGTCCACCCGCTCGCGCTTGAGCATCCGATCCACTGCCTGCCGCGCCACGTCGGGGTTCTGCTGGTCGTCGGCTACAATCACCTCGACCGGTAGGCCGCCCAACTGGTTGTTGAGGAGCCGCACGGCCAGATTGAAGCCGTCGCGGGCGTCAATGCCCAGAGCAGCTCCGCCACCTGAAAGGGTGCTCACGAAGCCGATCTTGACCGTGCGGGGCTGGGCCATCGAGAGCGAGAAGCCGACCAGCCCCAAGAAAACCATCAGCCAAAGCATTTTTTTCATATTTCCTCCCATCGCGCCCTGTGTTTGTCAAATGATACTGGGTTTGCAACGCTTTGTTTAGTACCTCGAGCCTCCCCAGGTTGTTGCCTTCTAGAGGTCGGTACGAACCTGCCACAGCTCGGGAAAGAGCACGATGTCCAAAGCCCGTTTGAGATAAGGAACCCCTGCGGTGCCGCCGGTGCCTTGCTTGTAGCCGATAATGCGCTCAACCGTGGTCAGGTGGTTGAAGCGCCAGCGGCGGAAGTTGTCCTCTACGTCCACCAGTTTCTCGGCCAGGTAGTACAGATCCCAGTACCGCTCGGGGTGTCGGTAGACCTCGAGCCAGGCTGCCCGCACCCGTTCGTGGGGCTGATAGGGTTGCGTAAAATCGCGTTCAAGAACGCTTTGAGGGAGCTCCAGCCCCCTTGCCGCAACCAGTTGCAAGGCGATGTCGTAGAGGCTTGGAGCCCGCAGAGCCTCTTCCAGAGGCTGATGATGCTCGGGCCGATGCTGGTGCGGGCGCATCATAAAGGGCTGCTTGTTGCCAAACAGGAACTCGATCAGGCGGTACTGGTACGACTGAAACCCGGAGGCCCGCCCAAAGGAGGCCCGAAACTGCAAATAGTCTGATGGTGTCATGGTTTTCAGGACTTCCCAACTGGCAGCCATCTGCTCCTGGGCGCGGCAGACCCGGGTCAGCATCTTGAGCGCAGGGTCAACGATGCCCTGCTTCAATAAGCCCATCGCACTGCCCAACTCATGGATAATCAGCTTCATCCAAAGCTCCTGTACCTGATGGATTAAGAT
Organism: Meiothermus sp.; assembly: GCF_037443965.1. Lineage (GTDB taxonomy): Bacteria > Deinococcota > Deinococci > Deinococcales > Thermaceae > Meiothermus. The sequence continues at coordinate 52,950 of NZ_JBBINI010000002.1, read as the reverse complement.
GAACAGCACCTCGTCGTGGGCCTGGGTCAGGGGGCGTTGGGCCGAAAGCACCTGGTCGAGCATCAGGTAATCGCCATAGGACAGATCCTGACGGAAGTCGGTGTGGGCTTGGGTGTAGGTGTGTTCCTTGTCCATTAGGTCACCTTGGCCCGCTGGCTGAAGCGGGGCTCTCTCCAAAGCTCTTTTTGCAGCACTTGACGCAGCCTTTCTACCGCTTCCCAAACGTCGGTAAAGCGCAGGTACAGCGGGGTAAACCCGAAACGCATGATGTCGGGGGCGCGGAAGTCGCCGATCACCCCCTGATTAATCAGGGCCTGCATCACTGCATAACCCTCGGGATGCCGGTAGGAAACCTGGCTGCCGCGCCGGGCGTGGTCGGTAGGGGTGACCCGCTCGAGGCCGTACCGGGCGGCCAAGGGCTCCATCAGCTCGATGAAGAGGTCGGTGAGCTGTAGCGACTTTTGCCGCACCTGTTCCATGTCCACGCCCTCGAAGACCTCGAGCGCCGCCTCCAGCGCACTCATCGAGAGCACGCTGGGCGTCCCCACCGTCAGGCGCCGGATGTCCTCGGCGGGCAGGTACTCGGGCACAAAAGCGAAGGGAGCCTTGTGCCCCATCCAGCCGGAGAGGAAGGGGGTGGTAACCGACTGATGCCGCCGCGCCACGAACACGAAGGCGGGCGCCCCAGGGCCGCCGTTCAAGTACTTGTAGCCGCAACCCACTGCAAAATCCACCCCGTGCCGGTTGAGGTGTACCGGAAGGGCCCCCGCGCTGTGGGCCAGATCCCAGACGGTCAGGGCCCCTTTCTGGTGGGCCAGCTGGGTGAGCCGGGCCATGTCGTAGAGGTAGCCGGTGCGGTAGTCCACCTCGGTCAGCATCAGCACCGCGGTCTGCTCGTCGAGGGCGTCCTCGAGCTGGTCTTTTTTTACGAAGCGCAGCTCGTACCCGCCCAGAAGCTCCGCGATGCCTTGGGCGATGTAGAGGTCGGTGGGGAAGTTGTCAATGTCCGAAACGATAACCCTACGTCCGGGGCGCAGCTTGAGGGCGGCCAGCAGCACCTTGAATAGGTTGACCGAGGTCGAGTCGGCGGCGATTACCTCGTCGGACTCGGCCCCAATCAGCCGGGCGATCTTGGCCCCCACCCGAAGGGGCAGGTCCACCCAGCCGTGGGTGTTCCAGCTTCGGATCAGATCGGTGCCCCATTGTTGCAGCAGAACGTGCTCCAAGTGCTCCCGTACTGTCACCGGCAGCGGCCCCAGCGAGTTGCCGTCGAGGTAGACCAGCCCCACGGGGATATGAAACGCCTGGCGTTTGGCCGCCAGCGGGTCGGAGCGGTCCAGGGCTTGTAGCAGAGCAAGACTCATGCCTTCTCCTTTAGTCGGGGATCACCGCCGTGGCTTCAATTTCTACCTTGGCCCGGTCTTCCATCAGGGCCGAGACTTCTACTACCGACATGGCTGGAAAGTTACGCCCCATTACCTCGCGGTAGGCATCCCCCAGGGCCTCGAGGGAGGCCAGGTACTCTTGCTTACTGGTAATAAACCAGGTCAGCCGCACCACGTGCTCAGGTTTCCCGCCGGCCTCGGCCAGGGTCTCCACGATGTTTTGCAGGGCCTGTCGGGCCTGCCCTACGAAGCCGTCGGTCTCGAATACACCCTGCCGGTTCCAGCCGATCATTCCGGCAGTAAAGACCAGCCTGCCCCTGGCCGCCACCCCGTTGACGTAACCTCTGGGCTTGACCCAGCCGGGGGGTTGCAGGATTTGCAGGCTCTCTTTGATGTGCTCCATAATCACCCCCTTGCCCCTTCGGACTCCCGGCGCAGCATAAAGCGCTGTAGTTTACCGGTCTGGGTGCGGGGCAGGCTCTCGCGGAACTCGATGGCCCGTGGGTACTTGTAGGGTGCGATTTTCTGCTTGACGAAGTCCTGTAGCTCCTTCACCAGCGCAGCCGAAGGCTCTATACCGGCCCGCAGCACCACATAAGCCTTGACGATCTGGCCCCGTTCGGGATCGGGGGCCCCCACCACCGCGCACTCGGCCACCGCTGGGTGGAGCAGCAGGGCATCCTCCACCTCGGGGCCGGCGATGTTGTAGCCCGCCGTGACAATCATATCGTCGGTACGGGCCTGGTAGACGAAGTAGCCCTCCTCGTCCACCAGGTAGGCATCCCCGGTGATGTTCCAGCCGTGCTGTACGTAGTTGCGCTGGCGCTCGTCGTCTAGGTAGCGGCAGCCGGTGGGGCCCCGCACCGCCAGGCGGCCTACCTGCCCTGGGGGAAGCGGCTGGCCTGCCTCGTCCAGCACGCAGGCCTGGTAGCCCGGTACGGTTTTGCCGGTGGCCCCCGGCTTGGCCTTTTCCTCGGTGTGGGAGATGAAGATGTGCAGCATCTCGGTGGCCCCGATACCGTCTATGAGCTCAATGCCGGTGGCCTCCTTCCAGAGCTGGCGGGTGGGGGCTGGTAGGGGCTCCCCGGCTGAAACGCACTTGCGCAGCGAGGTGAGATCGAACTTTTGGGCCGGGGCGGCCATGGCCCGGTAGGCGGTGGGGGAGGTGAAGACCACGCTGGCCCGGTACTCGGCGATGGTCGGGAGCAGAAGATCGGGGCTGGCTTTTTCCAGCAAGACCGAGGAAGCCCCGATGCGCATAGGGAAAAGCACCAGTCCCCCCAGCCCAAAGGTGAAGGCCAGCGGCGGGCTACCGGTGAACAGGTCGTCCGGCGAAGCCCGCAAAATGTGCTTGCCAAAGGTGTCGCAGATGGCCAGCACGTCGCGGTGGAAGTGCATACAGCCCTTGGGCTTGCCGGTGGTGCCAGAGGTGAAAGCGATCAGGCAGGTGTCGTCGCTGGCAGTCTCCACATTGGTGAAGTGCGTGGGTTTATGGGCCATCCGGGCTTCCAGGCTGCCCCCTTCGCCCCAGTAGACCACCTGTTGCAGGGTGGGGCAGTTGGATCGTGCGTGCTCGAGCTCCTCCCGCAGCCGCCCGTCGCACAGGGCATGGGAAATCTGGGCTTTTTGAATGACCTCACTGAGCTCTTTGGCTCGCAGCAAGGGCATGGTGGTGACCGCAATGCCCCCGGCTTTCATCACCGCGAACCAGGCCGCCACCAGCAGGGGGTGGTTGGGCGCGCGTAGCAGCACCCGGTTGCCGGGCACCAGGCCCATATCCTGGATCAGCACCTGGGCGATGCGGTTGGCCTGCTCGAGCAGCTCGGCGTAGCTCCAGCGCAAGCCCGCGCCTTGCAAGCAAAGCCGTTCGGGGTGTTGCGCAGCCATCCGGTCGAGCAGCTCGCTGGCGCAGTTGAGCCGCTCGGGGTACTCTAGCTCGGGCAGCGTGAAGATTAGCTCCGGCCACTCCGACTGGGGTGGCAGATGCTCGCGGGCAAAGGTGTCTATGTGGGCGCTATACCCCATCTCCGATTCCTCCTTTCACGGTTTGGGTTTCCTTGAAGTGCTTGAGCAACTCGCGGGCGATGATGAGCTGCTGCACCTCGCTGGCCCCCTCGTAGATGCGCAGGGCCCGGATTTCGCGGTAGAGCGACTCCACCACCTGGCCCCGGGTCACGCCCAGCCCACCCCATAGCTGCACGGCCCCGTCTACTACCTGCTGGGCGTACTCGGTGGCGGTGAGCTTGGCCATGGCGGCCTCCTGGGTAACCCGCTGGCCTTGGTCGCGTAGCCAGGCCGCACGGTAGGTGAGCAGGGCAGCAGCGTCTACCTTCACGGCCATATCGGCCAGGCGGGCCTGGGTGAGCTGGAAGTCGGCCAGGGTCTGGCCGAACAGGGCCCTTGTGGTGGCGCGGTAAAGCGCCTCGTCCAGCGCCCGCCGGGCAAAGCCCAGGGCGGCGGCGGCCACCGAGGTGCGGAAGATGTCCAGGGTCTGCATGGCAATTTTGAAGCCCTGGCCTTCCTCACCCAGGCGCTGGTGGGCCGGAACTCGGCAGTGGTTGAAGCGTAGGGTGGCCAGCGGGTGCGGGGCGATGACCTCTATCCGCTCGGCAACCTCGAGCCCCGGTGTGCCGGCCTCCACCACAAAGGCCGAGATTCCCTTGGTGCCCTGGCTGCCCGGTGCGCGGGCAAATACCACATAAAAATCGGCGATGCCCCCGTTGGAGATCCAGGTCTTCTGCCCGTTCAGGATGTAGTTCTGGCCCTCGGCCCGGGCCTCGGTGCAGAGGGCCCCCACGTCCGAACCCGCCTCCGGCTCGGAGAGCGCAAAGGCCGCAATGGACTCGCCTCTGGCCACCGGGCCGAGGTAGCGGGCTTTCTGTTCGGGGCTGCCGTGCAGGCTGATGGCCCCCGAGCCCAGGCCCTGCATGGCGAAGGCGAAGTCGGCAAGGCCCTGGTGGTAGGCCAGGGCCTCGCGGATGAGGCAGACGGCGCGGGTGTCTATCTGCTCGCGCATCCCCCCGTAGGCCGGGCCCCCCACCGCGTAGCGCGTCCAGCCCCCCGCGCCCAGCAGCCGGACGAGCCGGCGGCAGGCCTGGTCGGTATCGGGCTCGAGGTGCGCGGTGAGGTGATGCCTGGCCCAGGCCTCCAGGTCGTGCGCCAGCTTGCGGTGCCGGGGCTCGAAGAAGGGCCAGTCCAGGTAGGCTTGATCCCGCATCAGTCCCCCTGGAAAACCGGCTTCTCTTTGGCCACAAACGCCCGGTAGGCCCGCTGGAAGTCCTGGGTGGCCATGCAGAGGGCCTGGGCCTGGGCCTCGGCCTCGATGGCTTCGTCGAGGCCCATGCTCCACTCCTGGTGCAGCATCTTTTTGGTCATGGCGTGGGCGAAGGTGGGGCCCTGGGCGAGCATTCGGGCAAACCCGCGGGCCTCCTCCAGCAGCTCCTGGGGCTCGCACAGCCGGTTGAAAAAGCCCCAGGCCAGCCCTTCCTCGCCCATCATCACCCGGCCCGTGTAGAGTAGCTCGGCGGCCCGGCCCTGCCCGATAATCCGCGGCAGCATGGCGCAGGCCCCCATATCGCAGCCGGCCAGGCCCACCCGGCTAAACAGGAAAGCGGTCTTGCTCTGGGGCGTGCCGAAGCGGATGTCCGAAGCCATAGCCAGAATGGCCCCGGCCCCGGCGCACACCCCATCCACCGCGCTCACGATGGGCTGGGGGCAGGCCCGCATGGCCCGCACCAGGTCGCCGGTCAGGCGGGTAAAGGCCAGCAGCCTGGGCATGGGCATCTGGGTCAGGGGCCCGATGATTTCGTGCACGTCGCCGCCCGAGCAGAAGTTGCCTCCAGCCCCGCAGAGCACCACCGCCCGCACGTCCTCGGCCTCCGGCAAGGCCCGGAACAGGTCGCGCAGCTCGGCGTAGGACTCGAAGGTGAGGGGGTTTTTGCGCTCGGGGCGGTTGAGGGTGATGGTGGCCACGGCCTGCTCGAGCTGCCACAAAAAATGCTGGGCCTGGTAGGTTGCCAGTTTCACCGGCGGGTCTCCTTTCCGTTGAGGTGGGCCTTGAGTTTGCCCAAAAGCCTGTGCATCAAGTCTTTTTCACTGCTGGAGAGCCCTTCAAAAAGCTCGATCACCCAGCCTTCGTGCTCCTGGGCCATCCGGGCGAACACCTGGCGGCCCAGAGGGGTGAGTTTGACCGTGTAGGCCCGCCGGTCCTGGGGGTCGGGCTCGCGCCGCACCAGGCCCTCGGCCTCGAGCTGGTCGGTAATCCCGGTGACGTTGCCGGTGGTCACCATCATGCGCTTGGACAGCTCGCTCATCTTGAGGCCCTCGGGGTGGCGCTCGAGCTGGGCCAGCAGGTCGAAGCGGGGCAGGGTGGTCTGGAAGTGCTCCCGCAGCCGGGTGCGGATCTGACTGGTGATCAGGTTGGTGCAGGTCAGCAGGCGCAGCCACAGCTTGATGGCCTGGTGGTGGTCTTTGGCCAGGCGGGTCTCGAGGTCGGGCTTGAGCGCCGGCATCTACATCACCTCCCCCCCCGCCACGGCGATGGCCTGGCCGGTCAGGGCCGCCGACCCTGGCAAACACAGCCACAGCACGGCCTGGGCCACCTCTTCGGGTTCGACCAGCCGGCCCTGGGGGTTGTGCCGCACCAGTTCGGCCCGGGCCTCGGCGGCGCTGCGCCCGGTCTTCTGCGCGATGGTGGCAAGGCTGGCCTCGAGCAGCCCGGTCTGGGTGTAGCCGGGGCAGACCGCATTGACGGTGATATTTTTCCGGGCCAGCTCCAAAGCCAGCGCGCGGGTCAGGCCGATCACCCCGTGCTTGGCCGCGCAGTAGGCGCTCACGTAGGGGTAGCCCCTGAGCCCGGCAGTGCTGGCGATGTTGACGATGCGCCCCCAGCCCGCGGCCAGCATGCCCGGCAGGGCCGCCTGGGTGCACAAAAAGGTTCCGGTGAGGTTCACTTCGATCATGGTTCTCCACAGCGTCAGGTCGGTTTTGCCGAAGGGCCGGCTCTCGGCCTGGCCGGCGTTGTTGACCAGGATCGCCACGTCTCCCAATACGGCCGATGCCCCCTGGAAGGCCCGCCGCACGTCGTCGGGGTCGGATACATCGCAGGTCTCGATGTGAATCCTTGTACGGAGTGTTTGGGCTTGCATCTCCAGTGGTGCCCGACTGCGACCCATCAGGGTGATGTCGGCCCCGGCACCCGCCAGCGCAACCGCTATAGCAGCGCCAATGCCGCGCCCGCCGCCGGTCACGACGGCGTGTTTGCCTGCCAGGGGTTGGGGGCTCATCGGGCAGCCAGCTCCTCGGCCCGCTCGAGCGAGGCCCGGGCTAGGTTGCGCTCGAGCTGGGCCTTGCCGGATAGGTACTGCTTGGGCCAGCGTACCTCGGTGTAGCCGAGCCGCGCGGCCTGGTTCAGCGTCCAGTGGGGGTCGGCCAGGTGGGGCCGGGCGATGGCGCACAGGTCGGCCCGTCCGGCGGCGATAATCGAGTTCACGTGGTCGGCTTCGTAGATGGCCCCCACCGCCATGGTGGCGATGCCCACCTCGTTGCGGATGCGGTCGGCGAAGGGGGTTTGGTACATGCGCCCGTACACCGGCCTAGCCTGGCGGGTGGTCTGTCCCGAGGAGACGTCGATCAGATCGCACCCGGCCTCCTTGAACAATCGGGCGATTTCTACCGCGTCGTCGGGGGTGTTGCCGCCGGGGGCCCAGTCGTGGGCCGAGATGCGCACCGAGATCGGCAGGTGCTCCGGCCAGACTGCGCGCAAGGCCCGGAAGACCTCGAGGGGATACCGGCAGCGGTTCTCCAGGCTGCCGCCGTACTCGTCGGCGCGCTGATTGGTGAGGGGGCAGATGAAGGCCGAGAGCAGGTAGCCGTGGGCGCAGTGCAGCTCGAGCCAGTCGAAACCGGCCTCCACCCCCCACTGGGCGGCCCGCACGAACTCGGCTTTGACCCGCTCCATGTCCTCACGGGTCATCTCGCGGGGGGTTTGGTTGTGGGGGCCGTAGGGGATGGGGGAGGGAGCGATGAGCGGCCAGTTGCCCTGCGGCAGCGGCTCGTTCTCGTCCTCCCAGCCCACCTGGGTCGAGCCCTTTGGCCCGGCGTGCCCGAGCTGCAGGGCGATCTTGGCATCGGTATGCTGGTGTACAAAATCCACGATGCGCTTGTAGGCCCGCATGTGGGCCTCGCTATAGAGCCCCGCGCAGCCCGGCGTGATGCGCCCGTCGGGGGAGGGGGCGGTCATCTCGGTAAAAACCAAAGCTGCCCCACCCAGGGCCCTCGCCCCCAGGTGCACCAGGTGGAAGTCGTTGACCAGCCCGTCCTGGGCCGAGTACATGGCCATGGGCGAGACCACCACCCGGTTCTTGAGGGTCAGGCCCCGCAGCCGGAAGGAGGTGAACATGGGCGGAATGGGCCTGGGGGGCAGGCCGGATTTTTGTGCCAGCCAGCGCTCGTAGCCCTCGAGGTACCGCCGGTCGCGCAGTCGCAGGTTTTCGTGCGAGATGCGCTGGGAGCGGGTCAGCAGGCTATAGGCGAACTGCTCGGCCTCGAGGTGGCTGTAGCGCTCGACGTTCTCGAACCACTCGGTGGAGTTGCGCGCGGCGTTTTGCAGCTTGAGCACCTCCACCTGCCGCGCTTCCTGGTAGGCCTCGAGCACCTGGGGTAGGTGCGCCGGGGTATCGCCCAGCCGCTCAAAGGTGCGGGCCAGCTCGATGGCGTCCTCGAGGGCCAGCTTGGTGCCGCTGCCAATGGAAAAGTGCGCGGTGTGGGCAGCGTCGCCCATCAGCACCACCGGCACCGGGCCATTCCAGTGCACCCAGTTCTGGCAGACCACCCGGGGAAACTTGATCCAGATGGCCGAGCCCCGCAGATGGGCAGCGTTGGACATCAGCCGGTGGCCCCCCAGGTACTTGGCAAAAAGCCGCTCACAAAAAGCGATGCCCTCCTCCTGGCTCATCTTGTCCAGACCGGCCTTCTGCCACACCCCCTCTGGCGTTTCCACGATGAAGGTGGAGGTGTGCGCATCGAACTGGTAGGCGTGACCCTGAAACCAGCCCCACTCGGTTTTCTCGAAGGCAAAGGTGAAGGCCGGAAACGGCTGGTGCGTGCCCAGCCAGACAAAGCGGCACTTGCGCAACTCAATATCGGGCTGGTACGAGGCTTCATACTTTTTGCGGATGCGGCTGTTGATGCCGTCCGAGGCGATTACCAGGTCGGCCTGGTAGGCCTGGGCCACGGCCTCGTCGCCGGTGACCTCGTTCTGGAAGGCCAGTTGGACGCCCAGCTCCCTGCAGCGCGCTTGCAGGATGTTTAGCAGCTTCTTGCGCCCGATGCCGATAAAGCCGTGCCCCTCCGAGCGGATCACCCGGCCCTTGAAGTGCACCTCGAGGGCGTCCCAGTGGTGAAAAGCCCGGCTGATCTGGAGGTAGGTGGGGTGGTCGGCCTTTTCCAGGTTGCCCAGGGTCTGGTCGGAGAAGACCACCCCCCAGCCGAAGGTGTCGTCCGGGCGGTTGCGCTCGAGCACCGTAATCTGGTGGGCGGGGTTTAGCTTTTTCATCAGCAGGGCGAAGTAGAGCCCTGCCGGCCCGCCGCCGATGCAGACGATCCTCATATCCCGATCCTGTCCGTTGTAAAGGCTTGCTGTAGCCCGCAGAAGTTATGCATGATTCTGTACTCCCTGCGCAGATAACTGCTTTTTTATTTAGACTTAAGATATTTAGGTCTGATATAAAAAATTGTGTGCTGAGGAACAAAAACCACCCCGCTCACAGGCGGAGTGGTCTTGGATGATCGAAGGGTTGGGCAAGGTTGCTTGCTCAACGTCGCTCGAGCATTTTCTTGAAAGCCTCGAGAACAGGGATGCGCTCGAGCTCGGCGGTCGTGCCGGAGGTCAGCTCGAGGCTCAGATTGATGTTGCTGGCCGGTGGTCGTACGAGGGCCACCTGACGGCCTACTAGGTAAACCCCAAAGTAATCGCCGCTGTCCACAGTCTGGTTTTGGTTAATGTCCTTCCAGCCCGCCACCGCATAAGAACCGGCCTCCAGTTCCGGGATGCTGTAGCTGCCGGTGCGGGTATCGGCGCTGAGGGTGACCCCTTTGGAGCGGTTTACATCAAAATCGCTGCCGGTCCAGAAGAGCGCTGCCATAAACACATCCTTCAAAGTTGGCAGGTTGGCAGTGCCCACAGTGAGCACCAGCGCTGCGTTCACCGTCTGGCTGCCAGCGCTGCCCTGCACCACCATGGGGTACTGGCCTGGCGGCACCGTAGTGGCCACGCTGAGGGCCAGGGTGGCGGTTGTGCCGGCGGAGGGGTTAGGGGTGAAGCTACCGCTGACCCCGGCGGGGGCGCCCTGCAGACTCAAATTAATCGCCCCGGTAAACCCTCCCACCCGCTCGATGCCAACTACTACCTGGGCTGTACCGCCGGGTGCGATGCTAAGGCTGCTGGGGGTGGTGTTTAGGATAAAGGAGCCCACGGGTGCCCCCCCAAGGGCCTGAATGGCGGCTTGGGCATCCACCAGACCTGCTCCACAGTCGGTGGCGGTGATGCCAGGCGGGGGGGTGGGGCGGCTGGCGTCGGTCTCACCCTGGCACTGGGTCTGATTGAGCGGACGGGCGGTGCGCCGCAGGATGTCGAGGGCCTCGGCCCGGGTCAGGCTGGGTTGTACGCTTTTCATTAGGGCGATCAGGCCGGCCACGTGAGGGGCGGCCATCGAGGTGCCGTGGTAAAAAACATAGTTGAACTGGTTGTTGGGGTCGGACTTGAGCGGGCTCAGCACCCCGCCGCCGCTCTGGATGCCGTTTAGGTTGACCGAGACATTTCCGCCCGGTGCCATCACATCAATGCGTGTACCAAAGTTGGAGTAAGGTGCGCGGCCGCCCGAAGGTCCGGTTCCGCCTACAGTTATAACGCCGCTACAACTGGCTGGAACAAAGTTGGCTGCATTTTGAGCGTTGTTTCCTGCTGCTGCCACGATAATCACCCCGGCGGCATTGATGCGGTTGATGACGTCCTGGTATAGCGGGGCCTGGCTACAGGGCAGGGCCCCGCCCAAACTCATATTGATGATGGCAGCTTTGTTGGGGTTGTTGGGTGCGCCCTCCACCGGCAGCGCGGCTGCCCACAACATTCCGTCGGTGATGTCTACCAGGCTTCCACCCTGTACGCCCAGCACCCGCACCGGCAGCAGCCGGGCTCCCCAACTCACCCCGGCAACGCCCAAGTTGTTGTCGCTGCGGGCCAGGATGGTACCGGCTACGTGGGTGCCGTGGTAGCTGCTCTGGGTAGGTTCCATCAGGTCGCCGGAATCCTCCGGATTGTTGTCGCGCCCGTTGCCATCGCGGGCATTGTTCGGGTCGGAGATCATGTCGAAACCGGGCAGGATACGGCTTGGGTCGAAATCGGGGTGTTGTAAGAGCTGACCGGTATCTATCACCGCCACCGTGACGGGGTTGGTCTGGCCGCGCTCAGTATCCCAGGCCTGCGGTAGGTTGATGGCTGGGTAGTGCCACTGCTGGGCATAGAGCGGGTCGTTGGGGGTTAGGGTGGGGTAAAGAATGTAGTTGGGCTGGGCATACTCGATCTCGGGCCGGGCGGAAAGCTCGGCCACTGCGTCCAAAACGCCTTGAGCGTCGAGCGGCGCTTGGTATAGGGCGGTGTGCTCGAGCGAAAGCCTCCGTACCCGCTGTAGATTCACGCCGCTGGCCTGCAGGGCCTGCATGCTTTGCAGGCTGACCCCGGCCCTGAACTTGACGATCACCTGCCCGGGTACGAAGTCGGTACTACCCGCCGACGCGCCTCCTGTACCAATACTGACGGTGCCGGAGATGCTGCCCCCGCTACCGCCTGGCGGTCCGCCGCCGGCCTGAATGTTCAGCCGGAAGGTGGCGGTGTTGCTGGCCGCTCCACTGGTACCGCGTACGACCGCATCGTAGGTGCCACTGGCGACCCCCCCGCCTACCAGCACCGTGAGGAGGCTGGTGTTCGCGGTGCTGCTGACGGTGGGGGGGTCGAAGCTGCCGGTGACGCCGGGCGGCACGCCCTCGAGCGCGAGTACGACCTGGTTGGTAGCACCCGGCGCGAAGGCCACGTTGACGGTGGTGGTGCCGAAACTGCCGACGGTAGCGGTCATCCCCGGTACAGACAGGCTGAAATTGGGGGTGTCGCCGCCTCCGCAGGCGCTCAGAAAAATCAAGAACCACAAAGCCATCCAACGCATAGCATGCTCCCGCTACTGCTGGTTGTAGGTGGCCGGAACCGTGAACTGGGTGGGGGAGTTGGGGCGGGTTACGGTAAAGGTAAAGCGGTACTGGCCACTGATCTTGAGGTAGCAGGTATTAGGAGGCTGTAAGGCCAACCGCTCGCTGGGGATGGTGAGCGTCCCGCCCAAGTTGACATCAAAGTTGCCAAAGGAGGGTCCGATGGCGTGGGTGATGTTGACGCTCAGGAGCTGGAGGTTCTCGCTGGGTGCGGCCAGAAATTGCAGGCAGGGTCGAATCTGGCCGCCGAAATTGCCGGTGGTCTCGAGGGCAAAAATGGTGATGGTGGGGTTGGCCGGGGGCGGTGGGGGTGGGGGGGTGCTGCTTCCGCCACAAGCGCTCAGGGTTGCCAGGCTGAGGACAAGACCGATGGTTCTGCTGAAAGCCGTCATATGCTCCTCCTTGATCGTTGGAAACTGCATTCTTGGCTCAGAAATAGATATTGGCCCCCACCCTCAGCTCGATGGTGGTGCCGCTAATGGGTATCGAGACCGCCGACCCTCCAGCCGTGCCGGTTACCGAGCCGGTAGCGAAGCCGGGCCGGGCCTCGGCAAAGATGGCAAACTGGCGGTTGACCAGGTACTCCACCCCCAGTACCCCACTGGCTTCAAACACAATTCCCGAGACCGAGGCCCCTTGTAAAAATCCGCTAAGAAAGCCAAGTCCCACCCCCGCGCCCAGGTAAGGGTTGACCGGGGAGTTGGGGGTGGTCACCAGGTACAGGCCATCCGCTCCAAAGCCAAATCCAGTCAGGCCTCCTCCAGAGCTGAAGGAGAGCACACCCCTGGCACCGAAGGCTGGGGTGAAGTTGGCCCCAAACTGCACCCCGAAGGTCGCGGTGCTATCGTTGAGTGCAAAAGCGAAAGTTCCGCCTAGGTAGGGGCGCTGGGCCAGGCTTTGGGTAAAAAGGCCAAAGATCATCAGGGCTAGGGGTAGCAGGATTTTTCTCATACTTTTTTCCTTAGGGGTTCGGCGTAGAGCGACTTTGGGGCAGTTGGTTGGAGGGCTTCACTCGGGCTTGGACGGGGCCAGGCGAAACTGCTCCATCCATTGCAAAGCGGCCTCGAGGCTATCGGTTTGGGCCTCCGCGCCACTTGGCACATGGCGCACCAGGTAGCACCGGCTGCCATCTGGGAGCAGCCAGCAGCGCACCAGAAAGGTGGTTCGCTGCTTGGGCAGGCGTCTGGTTTTGTCCATACAACGCTCCTCAGCAGGCTCATGATGCCTATGATTTCGGAGGGTGCTTACTTGTCACTTACTTGCTCTTACAGCCTTGCTAAGATGAGCCTAGATGTCTTCAGAATTGCGTTTGCGTGTGGGTGTACTGGGCCAGTTTTTTTTGTGCCTGGACGACCAGGTCTTGACCACTCCCCAGCGCAGGAAGAAGGCCAGCGACATCATCAAGTTGCTGGCCCTCCAGCCCAAGCAACGCCTGCATCGCGAACAGGTATTAGAGGCTTTGTGGCCCGAGCTGGATGAGAAGTCGGGCATGAACAACCTGCACCAGAACCTCTACCACGCCCGCCGTATGCTCGAGCCAGGGCTTACTGCGGGAGCCAGACCGCGCTTCTTGACCTTTGAACACGAGACCCTGGTGCTACATGCGGGCGGTTCGGTCGAGGTGGATTACGCCGAGTTCCTGCGCCTAGTCAACCAGGCCCGTAGACAGGGCGATGCTGGGCTCTACGAGGCTGCGGTGGCGCTTTATCGGGGTGACCTTTTGCCAGAAGAGGTTTACGAGGATTGGACGGAGCCCTACCGTGAGGAGGCCCGTTCGCTGTACCTGGCCGCCCTGCTCGAGCTGGCCCATCTGCTGGAGCAACGTGGCGACCTGCTCCGGGCTTGCCACTACCTCGAGCAAGCCACTGCCAAAGAGCCGACCGCCGAGGCGGCCCATCTGGCCCTGATGCAAATCTATGCCCGCACCGGGCGACGAACGGAGGCCATCCAGCAGTTTCAAATCCTGCGCGAAGCACTGGTGCGCGAGCTGGGCGAGGAGCCCGACGAGGGAACCCGGGCCCTCTATGAGCAGGTTTTGCAGAAGTGGCCCAACCTGCCCGAGCTGACCGCGCCGCCTGAGCTTAAACAAGCCCACCAGGGATGGGTGCCGGTGCCCTTATCGCCGCTGGTGGGTCGGGAAGCGGCCCTGGAGGAGACCCTACAGTTACTGTCTGGCACCCGCTGCTTGACGCTCACGGGAGTTGCCGGTTCGGGAAAAACCCGCCTAGCGCTGGAGCTGGCCTCGAGGTTACAGGGACAGTACGAAGGCGGGGTCTGGTGGGTGGAGCTGGTAGCCCTGAGCAACGCCCAGATGATACTGCCCGCCATCGCCCAGGCTCTAGGGGTACACGGAACAGCACAACCGCCCCTGAAGGGTGTCCTCGAGCGGTTGCGGGGTTGCAAAGCCTTGTTGGTGCTGGACAACTGCGAACACCTGATTGAAGGCTGTGCCGAGACTGCAATTCAGTTGCTCAAATCGCTTCCAGGGCTGCAACTACTGACCACCAGCCGCGAATCCCTGGGGATTGAGGGTGAGATCGCCTGGGTGGTGGCTCCGCTGGAGGTTCCTGCTCCAAAAGCCGATCTGCGCGCGGAGGAGCTGGATCGCTACGGATCGGTGCGCTTTCTGCTGGGGCGGATCCGACAGCATCAGCCCCGCTTTCGGCTTGACGCGCACAATGCGATTTATCTGGCGCAGATCTGCCGCCGATTGGAGGGCTTGCCGCTGGCACTGGAACTGGTAGCTACCTGGGTGGGGATGCTTTCGCTACAGCAGATCGTTGCCCGCCTAGAAAATAGCCTGCGGTTGCTCACGCGGGGCCACCGGGGTGGAGAGCGGCACCACCAGACCCTGGAGGCGGCCTTACAGTGGAGCTACGAGTTGCTGAGTGAACCAGAAAGAAGTCTCTTTGCCCGCCTTTCGGTTTTTGTGGGAGGCTGGACCCTCGAGGCCGCTGAAGGCGCCTGTGCGGATCTGAGTTTTCAGGGAGGTGAACCCGCAGAATGGCATTCCCGGCTGGTGCGCACCTCGATGGTGCTGGCCCAAGAAGGTAGCAATCAGATGCGCTTTCGCATGCTCGAGCCGGTGCGCCAGTTTGGCCTGGCCCGGCTCGAGGCCCTGGGGTTGGCTGAAGCCACCCAAAAGCAGATGCTGGAATGGTACTTGACCCAGGCCACCCAGATTGCTCCCAAACTGACCGGAGCGGAGCAGGCCTACTGGTATGACTACCTTTCCACAGAGTACGAAAATATCCGGGCGGTATTGCAGAGGAGCCAAACCCACCAGATAGACCTGGGTTTGCAGCTTGCGGCGCGGCTGTGGCGCTTCTGGCAGGTGAAGGGGCATGCCCAGGAGATACTGGCTTGGTTTGAGGCAACCCTCCCTCGAGCTGTTCAAGTGCCTCTGGCTGTTTTGGCTGAAGCCCAGAACGCAGCAGGAATCATGGCCCGCACTTGCGGCCAGTATGACCGCTCGTTTGATTACCTCGAGCAGGCTCTGGCCTCCCGAAGCGCACTTGGAGACCGGCGGGGGGAGGCCATCGCACTCAATAACTTAGCCGTGAGTGCCCGTGACCAGGCCAACTACCCCAAGGTCGAGCACTACTGCCGTCAGAGCCTGGCCATTGCCCGCGAAGTCGGCGACCGGAACCTTGAGGCCCTGGGCCTGATGAACCTGGGGGTTGCGTTACGCGGACAGGCTCAGAACCAGGCAGCTCGAGTTCACTTTCAGCAGAGCCTTGCGATTTGTAGTGAGCTGGGCGAAAAGCGATCGGTGGCTGCCCTGTACAACTATTTGGGCGGTCTGGCCCAGGACCAAGACCAATACCCGGAAGCCCGGCAGTACTACCAGCAGAGCTACGAGCTCAACCAGGAACTGGGGGACTTCTGGGGATTGGGCATCTCCACCCACAACCTGGCCGCCCTTTGGCACCAACAGCAAGACCACGACCAGGCCTGGGAATGGCTCATGCAAAGCCTGTCGTACTACCAGCGGGCGGGGGTGCTGCACGGCTTGAATGAGTGTTTTGAGACTCTGGCCAGTATCGCCTACAAGCGGGGCCACCTCGAGCAGGCCGCTTGGGCTTTGGGGGTTTTGGAACACCTCGAGGACTCCATCGGAGTAATCGTACCCCCAGAGCGCAAGGGCATGCGCACCCAACTGGCAGAAGAAGTAAAGCGGGCCATGGGCCAAGCGGCGTATATCCAAGCACGCCAGAAAGGGTACAGGGACTCGCTGCAAGATGCCTACCGGCAAGTGCTCGAGGGTTTCAGGTAGGCCCGGCTAGACCTAGCGGGGTATCTGCCGCCAGACCTTTTCAGGGGTGAGCGGCATGTCCAGGTGGGCGAGGCCCAGCGCATCCAGCACCGCGTTCACCACCGCCGGGGTGGCGGCGATGGCCCCGGCCTCGCCCACGCCCTTCACCCCCAGGGGGTTGGTGGGGGAGGGGGTCTGGTGGCGGTGGGGCTCCATGGGGGGGATTTGATCGGCTTTGGGCAGGGCGTACTCCAGGTAGTTGGCGGTGCGGTTCTGCCCTTCCTCGTCGTAGACGATGCCCTCGTAGAGGGCCTGGCCGATGCCCTGGGCGATGCCGCCGTGCTGCTGGCCCTCGAAGAGCAGCGGGTTGACCACCACCCCGCAGTCGTCCACCGCCACATAGCGCAGGATGCGCACCTGGCCGGTCTCGGGGTCTACCTCCACCACGGCCAGATGCGCCCCAAAGGGGTAGTTGGCGTCTTTGAGGGCAAAGCTGGCCTGGCCCTCGAGGCCCGGCTCTAGACCGGGCGGCAGCTTGCGGGGGTTGAAGGCGGTGGCGATGATCTGCTCCATGGGCACGGCTTTGTCGGTGCCGCGCACCCCCCAGCCCTGCTCGATCAGCTCGATATCCTCCGGGGCGGCCTCGAGCAGATGGGCGGCGATTCGCGCCACCTTGTCGCGCACCAGGTCGGCGGCCTTCAGCACGGCCGAGCCCCCCACCGAGAGGGTGCGGCTGCCGGCGGTGCCCATACCGTAGGGAACCGCCAAGGTATCGCCCTGCACCACCCGGATGCGCTCCGGCAGGAGGCCCAGCCGCTCGGCCACAATCTGCACAAAGGCGTTCTGGGTGCCCTGGCCGTGGGGCGAGGTACCGGTGAAAATCACCGCGCTGCCGTCGGGGTTGATGCGCACGCCGCCGGTGTCCCAGCCGTACCCCGTAATCTCCACATAGCTACAAAGCCCGATGCCCAGCAGCCGCCCCTGGCTTTTGGCCTGGGCCTGCTCGGCGCGAAGCTGGGGGTAGTTGCTGACCTCGAGCAGCTTTTGCAACACCTCGGCATAGGCCCCGGAGTCGTACCTGGCGCCGGTGCGGGTTTTGTAGGGGAAGGGCCCGGTGATAAAGTTTTTGCGGCGGATCTCGGCGGGCTCGAGGCCCAGCGCCCGCGCGCCCATGTCCATCAGGCGTTCGAGGTAGTAGGTGGCCTCGGGCCGCCCGGCCCCCCGGTAGGCCCCGGTGGGGGTGGCGTTGGTGTACACCCCCAGCATTTCCAGCTCCAGCGCTGGAATCTCGTAGGGGCCCTGCAGCATCAGCAGGGTGCCAGGGGCGTTGCCCAGGGTGGTCTCGAGGGCATAGGCCCCCAGATCGGCCACCACCCGTCCGCGCAACCCCAAAATTTTTCCATCGGCGTCGAAGGCCATCTCCAGCTCGGCCACCTGGGCCCGCCCGTGGATGGTGGCCCCAAAGCTTTCGCCGCGCCCCTCCACCCAGCGCACGCTCCGCCCCAGGCGACGGGCCAGGTAGGCCACCAGAATTTCCTCGGGGTAAACGTTAATTTTGGCCCCAAAGGCCCCGCCCACATCGGGGGTGATCACCCGCACCTGGTTCTCGGCTAGACCCAGCTTCTCCGCCACAGCGCTGCGCAGGTCGTGGGGCATCTGGGTGCTCGACCAGACCGTGAGGGCCTCGCGGATGCCGTCCCAGCTGGCCAGCACGCCCCTGGGTTCCATGGCGCTGGGGGCTACCCGCTGCTGCACCAGCCGCCCGCCCACCACCGTATGGGCGCGGGCAAAGGCCTCGGCCACCTCGCCAGCAACGGTTCTGCGGGTCATGGCCACGTTGCTCGGGAGCTGGGGGTGGATGGCGGGGGCTGCTTCGGCCTGCAGGGGCTCGGGGTAGGCTGGCAGCGGCTCGTAGTCCACAAACACCTGCTGGGCCGCGTCGTGGGCCAGGGCCTCGGCGGTCGCCAGCACGGCCACCACCGGTTCCCCCGCGTAGCGCACCTGCTCGCGGGCCAAGAGCGGATGGGGGATGCCGTGGGCATCGCGCGGTGCCGAGGCCGGGGCGTACAGCTCGGGGAGGTCGCTCGAGGTGTATACCCCCACCACGCCGGGGCACTTCAGGGCCTCGGTGGTATCTACCGAAAGCAGCCGGGCGTGGGCGTAGGGGCTGCGCACCAAAGCCAGGTGCAGCAGGTTTTCGGAGGGCAGGTCGGCCAGGTACTGCCCCTGGCCCCGCACCAGCTTGCCATCCTCGAGGCGCTTCATGGGTTGACCGATGTAGCGGTTCGACATGGCGATATGTTACCCACAAACCTCGAGCAAATGTGGGGCTGGGCGTATGCTGGGGACGCTATGCCAATCCACATCTTCGAGCCCACCCACTACCACCACACCCTGGGCACCCATCCGCCGGTCTTGCGCATTGCGCCGGGCGATACGGTGCAAACCACCTGCGTGGATGCAGCCGGCCAGGATCGGGATCTGCGGCCGGTCACCCCCCGGGGGAACCCCATGACCGGGCCTTTTTACATCGAGGGCGCCGAGGTGGGCGACACCCTGGTGGTTCGGCTGGAGAAGCTCAGGCCCAACCGCCGCCGCGGGTGGTCGGGGGTGGTGCTGGCCGCCAACGTAGTAGACCCCGAGGACGTGCCCCGGCTGGCCCAAGCCCAGGGGGCGCAGCGCTGGCTGGACTGGGAGGTAGATCTGGAAAAGCAGACCGCCCGGCTCTATTCGCCGGTGAGGGGTCTGGAGGGGCTCGAGCTGCCCCTCGAGCCCATGCTGGGCTGCTTTGGGGTGGCCCCCAGCCGGGGCGAGGCCATCTCCACCGCCACTTCGGGGCCGCACGGGGGCAATATGGACTACCGGGGCTTCAAAGAGGGGGTCACGGTCTATTTTCCGGTAGGGGTGGAGGGGGCTCTGTTCTTCCTGGGCGACGGGCACGCCCTGCAAGGGGATGGTGAAATCGCCGGAACCGGCATTGAAATTTCGATGGACGTGCAATTTTCGGTGGATATCATCAAAGGCCAGGCCATCCGCTGGCCCCGGGGCGAGGACGCGGAGTACATCTTCACCGTGGGCAATGCCCGCCCCCTCGACCAGTGTGTCCAGCACGCCACCAGCGAGATGCTGCGCTGGCTTACCGGCCCCTACGGCCTGGATCTCCAGAGCGCCTCGCAACTGATGGGGCAGTGCGTCCGGTACGATCTGGGCAACATCTTCGACCCGGCCTACACCATGGTCTGCAAGATGCCCAAGAAACTCCTGGAGCGCCTGGGCTCTACTTCGGCATAGTTCGGCGCAGCAAGTCCTGGATAATCTGGTCTACCCGCAGGCCCTCGAACTGGGCCTCCTCGGTCAGGAGCAGCCGGTGGGAGAGGGCCGGCCTGGCCGCGTTGCGCAGATCGTCCCAGTCGAGGTGGGCCCGGCCCGCTAGGTAGGCTAGAGCCTTGGCCAGATGGAGCCAGGCTTTGGCCCCGCGCGGCGAGAGGGCCATGCGCAGGTGCTTTTCTTCGCTAGCGAGCTGGGCGGTGTTGGCGATGGCCTCGAGGGCCGGCTGGCTCACCACCACCTGCCGGGACTGCCGGTGGGCCTCGAGCAAATCCAGCCCCTCGACGGGCTGGGGGGTGGCAGGTTCTTCCGAAAGAATCCGCAGCCAGGTGGCCCGGGGCGGGGCCTGGACGGCAATCTTGGACATAAAGCGGTCGAGCTGGGCCTCGGGCAGGGGGTAGGTACCCTCGAGCTCCAAAGGGTTCTGCGTGGCCAGCACCAGAAAGGGCTCGGGCAGGGCGTAGCGGGTGCCTCCCACCGTCACACCCTGCTCCTGCATGGCCTCCAGCAGCGCCGACTGGGTTTTGGGGGTGGCCCGGTTGATCTCGTCGGCCAGCACCACCTGGGCAAAGATAGGCCCCTGGCGGAAAACAAACCGTCCATCCTCCAGAATCTCGGTGCCGGTCACATCGGCGGGAAGCAGGTCGGGGGTGAACTGAATCCGCCGGTAGGAGAGGCCGCTGGCCTCGGCAAAGGCCCTGGCCAGCAGGGTTTTGCCCAGCCCCGGCAGCCCCTCCAGAAGGGCGTGCCCACCTGCTACGGCGGTTGCCAGCAACTCGCGGATGACCTGCTCCTGTCCAAACAGAACCTGAGCGAGTGCGGTTTGTAAGGCGGTTAAGTGAACTCGAGCGTCGCTCACGGGCCCATACTACCCGCAGCCTGCCGCCCCTATACAGGCCCTAACCCGCAATTGGGCCTGTGGCTTGACCCGGGGAGCCTGGGCGGGCAGAATCGGGCTGTGTGGATTCTGGGCATAGACACCTCCTGCGACGATACCGGGGTGGGCCTGGTGAAGGATGGGGTGGTGGTGGTCAATCTGGTGGCCTCGCAAACCCTCCTGCACCAGCGCTACGGAGGGGTGGTGCCCGAGCTGGCCTCGAGGGAACACACCCAGGTGATTGACGGACTGATGCAGCAAGCCCTGGAGGAGGCCGGTCTGAAGCCCGCCGATCTCGACCTGATTGCGGCTACCCGCGGGCCGGGCCTGATCGGGGCCTTGCTGGTGGGCTATACCTATGCCAAGGGACTGGCCTTTGCCCTGGGCAAGCCCTTTGTGCCGGTGCACCACCTCGAGGGCCACATCTATGCGGCGCTGGCCGAGCACCCCGAGGTCGAACCGCCTTTTCTGGCCCTGGTTGCTTCGGGCGGACACACCCACTTATTTGAGGTTAGAAGCTGGGGTGAGTACAAACTGATAGGAGCAACCCTCGACGATGCGGCAGGGGAGGCCTTCGACAAGTCGGCGCGCCTCCTGGGGCTGGGCTATCCGGGAGGGCCTGAAATTGAAGAACTGGCCAAGCGGGGAGATCCCAGAAAAGTCCCCCTGGGCGTGCCACTCGAGGGTCAGGAAGGCTTCGCGTTCAGTTTTTCGGGTCTAAAAACCGCAGTGGCCAGGGCCATCGAAAAAGGATACCCACCGGCGGATATCGCCGCCAGATTTCAACAGGTTGCTGTAGAGCACCTAGCACAGGTGGTCACCCGGGCTGCTGATTACACCGGACTCACAACCCTTCTGGTAACGGGAGGGGTGGCGCAGAATGCAGCGCTTAGGTTTCAGTTGGAGGCCTCAGGCCTCAGGCTGCTATTCCCTCCCAGGGGCCTCGCCACCGACAATGGGGCCATGATTGCCCTGGCGGCCTGGCGAACGCAGACCCCAAACCCAGGCAACCAATTGGCGCTACCGGCTGCAGCTTATCTACCTCTGAACCCAGCACCCTGAGCCTTACTTCCGCAAGGCCACCAACTCGGTAACGTTTTCACCATCACGGGTTTTCTGGATGCTTCTAACCATTCCCACGTTCTCGGCATACCAAGAAGTGCCCTGGCTTTCAAAATTGAAAGGAATATTGATGGGGCCTGCATTGGCCCGGATTCGGGTGACAAAGTTGGTCTGCAATCTATAGGCGTTAAAACGTCCTGCGGGAGTGGTGACGATTTCCTGTGCTACGACCCGGTAGGTGGTCTCGAGCGTTCCATTGATGTTGAAGCGCACAGGCCCCTGCTGCCCGGTTCCGCGCACCTCGATGACCAATTTCCAGCTATTTCCCACAGCCCAGGTGTCGTAATCCGGCACCGCTACCCCTGTGACCTTGGCGACCTCGAGGTTGTAGTTGATCGGTTGCCCACCAGCCTCGGCCCGGTTGTTGCCACTACCGCCAAAATCCACAGGAAAGATACCTTCCGGCGTGCAGCGATACCTGGATTCCTCTCTGCCGCCTGCGGTCTGGCGTACTTGAATATAGCCACTATCGTTAATATCGGTTTTGCGTATGGAATAGGTGCTGGTGCGCTCTCCAGTGACCCGGTATTGCCACTCCCAGTTGGGGCGGGTAGGCGAAAAAGGTTGATCGCAGAGCTGGGCTAGGGCAGGGCTGCTTAGTAGGAGCAGTGCAGCTACTATTCGATGCATAGTCAAAGTTTATAGAATTACTCCACCGAAAACGTTAGAAATCATACCAGTGGCCTAACGCGGTTTTTATCGCTAGCTCGCCCTCTGGGTGGAGCTATTCAAGCAGATCGTACTATCTTTATTGAGGCCTACGGGTGCCTTATTCGTGAAACCCGCTTTAGAGTAACCCTAAATAGAGCTAAATCCAAGTATTCGACATCCGTCACGCGCCCATATCCCGTACAAATACCCCATTCATTCTCATCTGAACAGGGTACAATCGCGTTTGGTTATGTTGGCCTGGATTAATAAGCTTCTAGATAACAACGAACGTAAGGTGGCCCGCTACTGGAAAGAAGTAGTGGCCCCGGTGAATGCCCTCGAGGACGAGGTCTCGAAGATAGAAGACCTGGCTGCGGAGTACGCCAAACTGCGTGAACAGTATGCAGCAGGCACCGACCTCGACGACTTGCTGCCCCGTGCCTTCGCCCTGACCCGCGAGTCTTCCAAGCGCTTTCTGGGGCTGCGCCACTACGACGTGCAGCTCATTGGCGGGGCGGTTTTGCACGAGGGCAAGATTGCCGAGATGAAGACGGGCGAGGGTAAGACCCTGGTTGCGACCCTGGCCGTTGCGCTCAACGCCATCGCCGGTAAAGGGGTGCACCTGGTCACGGTCAACGACTACCTGGCCCGGCGCGACGCCGAGTGGATGGGGCCCATCTACAAGGGGCTGGGCCTCTCGGTGGGGGTGGTGCAGAACCACTCGAGCCCCGAGGAACGCCGCAAGGCCTACCTCTGTGACGTGACCTACGTGACCAACAGCGAGCTCGGCTTCGACTATCTGCGCGACAACATGGCAGTGGCCCCCGAACAACTGGTACTGCGCCACGACACCCCTTTGCATTACGCCATCATTGATGAGGTGGACTCCATTCTGGTGGACGAGGCCCGTACCCCGCTCATCATCTCCGGCCCGGCCGAGAAGGCCACCGATATGTACTACCGGATGGCCGAGATTGTAAAAAAGCTCGAGCGTGGGGAAAAGCCTCCAGTGGGCACCAAAGGCGAGCCTACCGGTGACTACACCATCGAAGAGAAGCAAAAAGCGGTACACCTAACCCTGCAGGGTATTGCCAAAGCCGAGAAGATGCTGGGAGTCGAGGGCCTGTTCAACACCGAGCACATGGAGCTGGCCCACATGCTGACCCAGGCCATCCGGGCCAAGGAGTTGTATTTCATTGACCGCGAATACATCGTGCAGGAGGGCCAGGTCATCATCGTGGACGAGTTCACGGGCCGCCTCCAGCCGGGCCGCCGCTTTGGCGAGGGGCTGCACCAGGCCATCGAGGCCAAAGAGGGCGTGAAGATCGAGCGCGAGAACCAGACCCTGGCCACCGTGACCTACCAGAACTTCTTCCGCCTCTTCGAGAAAACCGCTGGCATGACCGGCACGGCCAAGACCGAGGAGAAAGAGTTCCAGGAAATCTACGCCATGGATGTGGTGAGCATCCCCACCAACCGCCCGGTGATCCGCCAGGACGCCCCCGACGTGGTCTACCGCTCGGAGAAGGGTAAGTTTTTTGCGGTGGTTGAAGAAATTGCCGAAAAATACGAGAAGGGCCAGCCGGTGCTGGTGGGCACCATCTCGGTGGAGAAGTCCGAGCGGCTCTCGGCCATGCTCAAGGAGGCCCGCCACTACCTGCCCCGCCTCGAGGCCCGCGCCCAGGCCCTGGCCAAGGCCATCGAGAAGCAGAGCGGCCCCGAATGGGATCGCCTGAAGAAGGCCCTCGAGCGCCCCGGTTCCCTGCGCGATAGCGAGCTCGAGGCCCACGAGTCCACCATCCCCCCCAAGGGCAATATCCGCACCGCCTGGAATTACCTGAAAAAGGCCGTGCACACTCTCGAGCTCATCCGCAAGGGCATCCCCCACCAGGTATTGAACGCAAAGTACCACGAAAAAGAATCCGAGATCGTGGCCCAGGCCGGCCGCAGCAAGACCATCACCATCTCCACCAACATGGCCGGGCGCGGCACCGACATCAAGCTGGGGGGTAATGCCGAGTATCTGGCCGCCGACCTTTTGCGCAAAGAGGGCCTCGAGCCGCGCTCGGAATGGCGCATTGAACTCTTCATCAAGAAGCTCGTTCAGGGCGCGGAGGATGAGGCTCTTAAACTTGCTGCCGAGATTGGTGTGCGCCAATCGGTGATTGATGAGATTCGTCGCTTGCGCGATACCTGCGCTGCCGACGAGGTGCGGGTCAAGGAGCTGGGCGGACTGCACATCGTCGGTACCGAGCGCCACGAATCGCGCCGCATTGACAATCAGTTGCGCGGGCGTTCGGGCCGCCAGGGCGACCCCGGCAGCAGCCGCTTCTACGTCTCCTTCGACGACGATCTGATGCGCCTGTTCGCCTCCGAGCGCATCGTGGGAATGCTGGATCGAATGGGCTTCGACGACTCCGAGCCCATCGAGAACCAGATGGTCACCCGCTCCATCGAGCGTGCCCAGAAGCGGGTAGAGGATCGCCACTTCGACACCCGCAAGCAACTGCTGCGACTTGACGAGGTGATGGCCCGTCAACGCGAGGTAGTGTATGCCCAGCGCCGCAACGTGCTCTTGGGCACCGACGAATCGGTACGTGAAGGGGCCCTCAACATGGTGGAGGACACCGTAGATGGCGTAACTTCCAACTACCTCAACCCGCAGCAGCACCCCGAGGACTGGGACATCGAAGGCTTGCGCTCGAGCCTGGTAGACTTCATCCCCCCGCTCAAGGATTTCGACTTCGAAGCATTGCGCAAGCTCAAGGCCGATGAAGGGGTCGAGAAGCTGATTGAAGCGGGACGATCTGCTTACGAGGTTCGTGAAGCCGAACTTAACGCGCAGGGGCCCAACCTGATGCGGGCGGTGGAGCGCTTCGTGACCCTGCAGGTGGTGGACAACGCCTGGAAAGAGCACCTGCACAGCATGGACGTGCTCAAGCAAGGCATCTTCCTGCGCGGCTACGGCCAGCGCGACCCATTCCAGGAGTACAAGCTCGAGGGTACCCGCTTCTTCAACGAGATGATCGCCAGCATCAAGAGCGAGGTCACCAAGTTCCTCTTCCGCCTGCAGGTAGAGGTGAACCAGCAGCCCGCCCCAGCGCCCGTAGCCCAGGGTGTCGAATACAGCGGCGGGGAGGCTGGGCCAGCCCCGCAGGCCAGCCGCGACCCCTTTACCGTGCGTCGCCAGCAAAAGGCGGCCTCGGCCTACTCGGGCCTGAGCCGCGCCGAACGCAGAAGGCTCGAGCGCGAAGAGAAAAGGAAAAATAAAGGCTAGTTTCGGCTTTGAGGACAGGGTGTTGTAAACAGCCCAGCGCAGCCCTGCTCCGGACGTAGCAGACCAGAAATGCTGCGCCACCGGGTAATACCGGTTCCGCTTGAACCCTTTACCTTTGGATGTGATTAAAGGAGAGGGGTTCAAGCCGACCGAGGGGAGTTGGAGTGCGTATAAACCAATCCAGGGTCAGGCTCCCAAGCTGCCCGATGGTTTGAAACCGGCACCGCAAGCGGGCTTTGGGGCGTAAACTAAGGGTTATGCTGTCCCGCCGACGCTTTTTAACCCTGCTGGGATTGGCGGGCCTGGGCGCTGCGGGGGCTCTGGGGCTGGCCGTGGCCCAAACCTACCCGTTTCAAACCAACCGTTATCGGCGGGTTTTGCCGGGTCTGGATCGGCCCTTACGGGTCTTGCAACTAAGCGATTTGCACTACGGCCCCTGGGTTCATGCGGCCTCGGTGCGGGCCTGGGTGAAGGCAGCCAATGCCGAGAACCCCGACCTGGTGGTGATCACTGGAGACCTGATCGAGTCAGGGTTGCGCCTGGAATGGCTCAAGGATGTATACCGGGCTTCCTCACCCGATCTGGAGGTGCTATTGGCCGAACTCGGCAAGCTCAAAGCACCCCTGGGGGTCTACTCGATCTGGGGCAACCACGACAATGGGCTGCCCGAGGTCAAGCGTTTTCTGGGACAGCGATTGCCCAAACAAGGAGTCGAAGTGCTGGCCAACCGGGGGCTGTGGGTGCGGGAAGACCTGTTTCTAAGCGGGGTGGACGACTACTGGGCCGAGGAGGCCAACCCCAAAGTCTCCCTTGTCGGTTATCGGAGGGGCAAAGCCAGTTTGGGCTTGGTTCACAACCCCGATTTCTGGGATTTCTACCAGGGTTTGCCGGTATCTTTGGTATTGAGCGGTCATACCCACGGCGGCCAGGTCTATCTTCCGGGGATCGGCGCCCCCTGGACCCCTTCGTTCTACGGTCAGAGCTATCTGGGGGGTTGGTACAATCCCGGCTATAGCCCTGGTTCGCCGCCGGTTCCGGGGTTTGTATCCCGTGGTTTGGGTATGACCCTGCTGCCCTTGCGCATCAACGCCCCTGCCGAGCTGGTGGTGTTCGATTTTCTACCCGAGGGTTAGAGCACTCTTCAGAATTATTGGGCTAGATGCCAACTCGATGGCTGTGTCCCGCACAGCACAGCGGCCTCCCATCCGGGAGGCCGCGTCTGTGAAGAGTGCGATAGGATAACGGGGTGATTTTTGGATACTCCTTTGTTGTAAAGCACTACCAGCGCCCCCTGCGGGGTTTGCAGATGCCCGTGCGGGTCGCCCACCTCTCCGACCTGCACATTGGCTTTTTTATTCGCCAGGGTTCAGTCCGCCGCTGGGTAGAGGCCACCCTGGCCGAAGAGCCCGACCTCATCGTGATTACCGGCGACCTGACCGACTCGGGGCGGAGGCATCAAGTGCTGCCCAGCCTGACCGAGCTGCAAAAGCTCCAAGCCCCGCTGGGAACCTGGGCGGTGTGGGGCAACCATGACTACCGCTTCAACAACTACCAACCCAAACACCCAGACCGGGTATCTGCTTCCGGGAACCAGGGTGCCAGTCCGCCCAAAGTGCCGATGCTGCCGCCACGTGACCTCGAGGCCTCCCTCAAAGAGCTGGGCATCCATTTTCTTCACAATGCGGGAACTCAACTCAGAACGGATCTTTACCTGGCCGGCGTGGAAGACCTGTGGCACGGAGAGCCCGACGTGGCCAAAGCCTTGGAAGGGCATCGGGATTCCTCGGCCTGCTTGCTGATCTGCCACAACCCGGACTACCTGTACCAGGTGCCCGGCCCGGTTGACCTCACGCTGTGCGGCCACACCCACGGGGGTCAGGTGGTACTGCCCTGGTATGGCCCCACCTTTACCTCCTCGCTGTACGGGCAGAAGTTTGCCGGGGGTTGGGTAGACGACCCGGTGCCGGCTTTTATATCGAGGGGCCTGGGCGTCTCCACTGCGCCTTTGCGGGTGGCCTGCCCTGCCGAGCTGGTGATTCATGACTTTGTTCCGCTCGAGCGCTAGTATAAATGGCATGCCAAGCAGTGCTGGATGGGTCTGGGTAGGCGTTCTGCTCGCGGGGCTGTGGGGGTTTGCCGTGGTGCTCTACCCAGGCCTGCCGGAGCGCATCCCTGGGCATTTTGGCCTGGATGGCAGCGTAACCCGCTGGGTCAGCCGCTCAGGGTTCTGGTGGCTTCCAGCAGTGGCCACGGGCTTGGCCTTGCTGGTATTCGGCCTCACGCGGCTGGCCTTTCGCTATCCAGAAATTTTGAACCTTCCGCAAAAAGAGCTGTTTTTGTCGCTCCCAGAGCACCTGAAGCATAAGGTAACGCGTGGGCTGGACTTACATCTGGCTCTGCTGACGGGCTACATTTGCGCCTTGTTTAGCTATCTCCAGTGGGGCACTTATCTAGTTGCGCTGGGAGCAGCTAAAGGCCTGGGCTGGGAGATATGGCTGTTTTTTGCGGTACTTCCTTTGCTGATAGGTTGGATGATCTGGGACACAAACCGCCGGCTGCGGCAAATTCAGCGCACCTTATAGCCGATGCCCTCCAGAATCTGGCGGGCCTGCTCGCGCTCTTCGGGGGTGGCAAAGCCCATGCGAATGGCCCCGCCTTCGTCGCGGATAGCCAATACCTCGAAGTTTTTGATGTTGACCCCGGCATTGCCCAAAGCGGTGGAGACCGCGGCGATTTGTCCTGGCCTGTCGGGAACTTGCACCACCAGTTCGTTCATAACCGGCAACAAGCTGCGTTTGACGATGGGCAGCGAATCGCGGGTGCGCTTGGCGTCTTGGGCGACCTCGAGCAGGTTTTCTGGTGCATCGAGCAGATTTTCCAACTCCAACATCACAGAACGTAAGTCTTCGACGGCCAGGCGTAGGGCTTTTTTGTTGGCCACTACCATGTCGCGGCTCATACGGGGCGAGCCCGAGGCTACCCGGGTCAGGTCGCGGAAGCCCCCAGCCGCCAAGAACATCAGCAAGTCTTGATGGGGGTCTTGGGCCACCAGCCGGTTTAGGCCCACGGCCAGCAAGTAAGGCAGGTGGGAGACGCGGGCCACCAACCGATCATGAAGCTCGGGGGAGATTTCCAGAGGGTAAGCCCCCAGATTCTGCACCAACTCACGCAGGGTTGCCAGTGCAGGGGCAGGGGTGCTAGGGGTTGGAGTGATGACCCAGACTGCATTTTGCAGCAATCCAGCATGGGCGGCCTCGACACCGGCTTTCTCGCTTCCCGCCATGGGGTGCGAACCCACAAAATTGGGTAAGAACCCTGTCAAGGCCTCTACCACCGGTAGTTTTACGCTGCCCACATCGGTCCAGAGGGTGTGGGGGCTGGAAAAACCCGCCAACTTTTGGCCCTCGCTCACCAAAACCCCCATGGGAGCCGCCAGTACGCCTAGATCGAGCTCACCAATCCAACTTCCCAACGAAGTGTGTACCTTGTCCACTACTTGTAGCGCAAGGGCATCTTCCAGTGCTTGTGGATCGGGGTCGTAGGCGTGAATTTCCTCGGCCAGAAAGCGTTCGCGCAGCCCCAGGGCCACACTGCCACCCAGGAGACCAATGCCAAAAATGCCTACTTTGCGGAAAAGGGGTTTCATCATAGCAGCGTATGAGAGGATGGCAAGCAGTCTTGCTGGCTCTCCGAAGGAGCTTATAACAGCTTTGGGTCAGGTGGATAGTTTTCAGGGCTCTTCGCAGAAGACTCACCAGTCAAATTAACCAGCGCGAATCGGTGTAATCGCCAGCGTGCAGCGGGAAATACATACCAGCCGCCCCTGCTCATCGCGAATTTCAATGCTCCAAACCGCTGTGGTGCGGCCCGAGTGAAGGGGGGTTCCGGTAGCCGTGACTTTGCCAGATTGCATGGAGCGCAGATGGTTGGCATTGATTTCCAGCCCGAAACTGGTGTAGCCCTCGGGGGCGGCCAGATACGCGCCAATGCTGGCTACCGTCTCGGCCAGCGCCACCGAGGCACCGCCGTGCAAATAGCCAAAAGGCTGGTGAACCTTGGGGGTCACGTCCAGTTCGGCCACCACCCTTTGTGGGCTGGCCTCGAGCAAACGGATGCCCAGGGTTTGCATGAGTGTTTCGCGCTCGGGCTGAAGGGGGTCAATCTTCTGCATGGCTCTAGCCTAAATAGCGCGACCCCACCCTTTCAAGGGCGCCCAAAATCTGCTACACTTTAGAACTGCCTGGGGGCGTTCCGGTTTCGACAGGGACTCTTGAAGGCAGTACGGCGTGTCGAGGTTGCCCATGGCCTCGTAAAAATGGGCAAAGCCATAACTGGCAACGTTCGTAGCAACAGCTACGCTCTCGCTGCTTAAGTCAGCGACGTTCTTCAGAAGCCCAGCCGATGGCGTGCTGAACGAACGACCTAAAGTCGGCTAGCTCGAGGCAAGGCCCCGTAGCCAAGAGCGAAGTCCCCTACGGAGCTTGGTTTAGGCCCGCTGTTGGTGGCGAAAGCCTAAACGACAACCAAACGCCAACTACACACGTAGAAGTCTGCCGGATGATTCTTTGGACGCGAGTTCGACTCTCGCCGCCTCCACCAGATGCCGCCTGGAAAACCCCAGGTGGCTTTTTTTGTTGTGGGGCCTCAGATCTGGGGCGTTCCTTGCATTTGTCTAACCTCAAAAGCCCAATAATAAAACTGTGCTGTTCTGGTTGCGAGGGTTGACCATTGCTTTGCTGCTGCTCGCATTCTGGGGGCCCAGTCTTCCTTTGCAGCCAGTCCAGACAGTGGTGCTGCTCGATCAGAGCCCTTCGGTCAGGGAGGCGGTTTGGAGGGTCGCGCCCCAGATTCAGTTACCAGGAGCCGCATACGTGGCCTTCGCCAGCGGGGCTACCCAGGTGGCCAGTGCAACGGCCCGGCGTCTGGATTTGGGGGAGGGCACCCGTTTGACGGAAGCCCTGAAAAAGGCCCAGGAACTGCGACCCGACCAAATTGTGCTGGTATCAGATGGCTTGTTTCAGGATCAGGCCAAGCCCATCGGAGTTCCCATCTACGGCCTCTACCAACCTCCCAGCCCCAACCTCTCGCTTTCTCTGGCGGCACCGGCGCTTCCTGCCAAGGGCCAGACCATCGAGGTGCGTGCCATCCTGGAGTCTACCGCCAACGTACGGGCCAGGCTGACTGTGAGCGGGCCCGGCGGATCGCTGGAGCGGGAACTGCAGGTTCAGCCGGGCCGGAGCAGCGTGGGCTATCGCTTTCGCCTGGATGGCCCCAGCACGGTTACGGCACGGGTGGAGAGCCCCTTGGGCAGTGAACAGGCCCGTCTGGAGTTGAGCCCTGCCGATACCACTCGAGTATGGGTGCTGGGCGACCCGGCCCTGGCCCGCTACCTGCAAGCCCAGGGTTTTTTGGTGGAGGAGCGGCGGGACATTACCCTCCCAATTCGGGCCGAGGTGGTGGCCCTGGGGGTTGGGGCACGGGATCTCTCGGCGGCCGAACTCGATGCGCTGCATAGCTTTCTGAACCAGGGGGGAAGCCTGTTGTGGACGGCGACCCCCAGCGGGTTGTTCTTTGGCGGTTGGGAGCGCACCAGCCTGGCCGAAAGCCTGCCGGTGGAGCCGGTGGAGGAGCCCGGTGGGGTGGGGATGGTGCTGGTGCTGGACGTGTCGGGCAGCATGCTGGAAGCCGACAAACTGGGGCTGGCGGTGGTGGGTTCGCTCGAGCTGATCCGCTCGGCCCGCCCCCAGGACTACATCGGGGTGGTGGTTTTCTCCGACCGTCCGCGCTGGTTGTTCCGGCCCCGGCCCATGACCGAGCAAGGACGCAAAGAGGCCGAGAGCCTGTTGTTGTCTACTTCGGCGGGAGGGGGCACCATGATCCGCCGGGCCTACCTCGAGGCCCTCGATGCCCTAGAGCAAGTCCCCACCGATTCTAAGCAGGTCATTGCCCTGACCGATGGGCTGGCCGCCGATGTAACCCCCGACCTGTTCGATGCGGCCCGCGACGCCAGCCCCAAGATCAAAACCAGCACTGTGGCCATCGGCGCCGATGCCGACCGCCAGTTCCTGCGCGAGCTGGCCAATGCAGGCGGGGGCAGCTTCTGGGATGTGCCCAGCCCACAGGACCTGCCCCGGTTTTTCCTCGAGGAGGCCCAGCGGGCTTTCAAGCGAGAAGCCCTCGAGGGGAGCTTTCCGGTCTCGGTGCGCCCACACCCCATCACCCGAAATACCAGCCCCCCTGCCCTTACGGTTATCCTGCCCGTCAAAACCAAACCCTGGGCACAGACCCTGCTCAGCTCCGGCGAGGGAACCGTGTTGGCGGTAGGAGAGAGCGGAAGGGGCCGGGTTGCAGCACTGGCCACCGATCTTTCGCGCTCGTGGCAGGGCTGGCCGGGCACTCCGGCCCTCATGGCACAGTTGCTGCGCTGGCTTTCGCAGACCCCCGCACGACCCAGGGTAGAGGCCGTACGGGAGCCGGATTCTGTACGGGTGCTCCTGGAAGGCCAGTTCGAACGGCCCAGTCTGCGTACCGCAGGCCAGGAACAGCCCTTTGCCCCTACCGGGCCCCTTCGTTTTGAGGCTCAACTGCCACCAGAAGCTGTGGGTCAAGCCGTGGTGTTCGAGAACCAGGAGCCCCGATTGCGCCTGCAACTGCCAACCCAGCCCGAGTGGCGCATTGAAGATGGCCGGGCCAATTTGCAGCGGTTGTCCGAGATGAGCGGTGGCCGCCTTCTGGCCGATGTCGCCGAACTGCAAAGCCTGGCGGGACGCAAAGCCTTCAGCCTGCAATGGCCCCTGATTGCGCTGGCGCTCGCGTTATTTTTGCTGGAGCGCTACCTCGAGCGAAGACGAGGCCACCCCAACGTGTGAAGTACTGCTCAGCAGTCCACCCTGCTGCTCGCGCCTGCGGCCTCGAGCGAAGACGAGGCCACCCCAACGTGTGAAGTACTGCTCAGCAGTCCACCCTGCTGCTCGCGCCTGCGGCCTCGAGCGAAGACGAGGCCATCTCACGGTGTGACAATTTGCAGGCAGCTTGCCGCACTGCTCGCGCCTGCGGCCTCGAGCGCAGATGAGGCCATCGCACTGTGTGATGAAGTTCTGGTTAATACCCTTTGCAGGACTTTTAGGTAGCGGGTCTTTAGCCTTTCTTGGAATTGGTCAAAAGTGGCTTGACTTTGGTTTGGCTGGCGCTAGTGTTGAGTAGATGCGTTTTTACTCACTTCTGGCACTGATTTTGTTGGCAGGGTGCTCCTCGCAAAATGCCTGGATGCCAGCACCTACCCACTCTATTCCCGGCGAAGTGGTGATGGAGGGCCTCGAGGGTACCCTCTCGCTGCGGGTCGGCTCCAATGTGGCTTGGAGGTTAGATTCCTTTAGCAGTTGGCTACGGGTCACACCACAGAGTGGTGTGGGCCCCAAAGTGGTGCAACTCAAGGCTGAGTTTGACGGGGAGATCCAGAGCCAGTCCGAGTACAGGGGCAGCCTTGCTGTTTCGGGTGATGTGGAGGCCGAAATCTCCGTGCGTTTGCCTTTGGTCAAGGTGGTAGGCGCGGTTTCCGACGTAAGTGTGGCCTCGAGCAGGGCGAGCGAGGCGTTGAATGTGCAGGCGGCGCAATCCGAAAGGCAACCGGCCAGTGTGCGCACTTCGCATACAGAAATTCTGGTCAAATACCGCACCGACCTGCGTACGGCCATTCTGCCCCAGGGCAGCAGGGTTTTGTCCCACGACCGAATCAGCCGTTTGACCAAGCTCCAGTCGCCGAACCCCCAGGCTTTGCTGCAACGTCTGCGCCTCGACCCCAGCGTGGAGTGGGCCGAAATTAACGGTACGGTAACGGCCCAGGGCGAGCCCACCGACCAGTTTTATCCCCAACAGTGGTACCTGCGGGCCACCGGGGCACGCTTTGCCTACCAGCAAACCTATCCGACGCCCATCACGGTGGCGGTGGTGGATACCGGGGTGCGCTACGACCACCCCGACCTGGCCGGGCGGCTGTGGCAGCCCGGCGAGGGCGCCTACGACTTTGTGGGGGATGCCGCACCGCCTACCAACCCTGCCGATCCCTACGACCCCTGCGGCGAGCCTGTACCGGGCACCTCGGGTGACAACAATCCGACCGACCCCTGTGATTTGCTTTCCAATTCCGGAGGCAGTCACGGAACCCACGTAACCGGCATCGTTGTGGCGAACGCCGGAACATTTGTGCCTGCCTGCTCAACCTGCACCGATTCGGGGGTCGTTGGGCTGGCCCACAACGCGCCCATCAAGGTACTGCCTTTGCGGGTGCTGGATTCATCGGGCAACGGCACCTTCGAGGATGTGGCCCTGGCGGTCCGCTATGCTGCGGGCATCCCGGTAGAGAAAGCCGGTCAGCTCTTACAAAATCTTCAGCCAGTGCAGATCATCAACCTCTCGTTGGGCTCGACGGTTTTCTCCAATGTGATGTGCGAGGCGGTAACCGATGCGGTGGCTCGAGGGGTGCTGGTGGTGGCAGCCGCAGGAAACTTTCAAAGCCGCAGCCCTGGTGCAAAGGTCTATCCGGCAGCCTGCCCAGGGGCTATTTCGGTAGCGGCTACCGATCAAAACAATCAAGTGGTCTTCTACAGCCAGCAAAATAGCGAAGTAGACCTCGCTGCGCCGGGAGGCAACACCGCGGTCTCTGGAGGCGGCATACTTTCGACGACCTGGAATTTCACCACCAACCTGCCCAACTATACCTTCTACATGGGCACCTCCCAGGCCACCCCCCAGGTGGCGGCGGCGCTGGCCATGGCGCTGTCCAGTGGCCGGGCCAGCACTGCCACGGAAGCCTGGAACCTGATTCGCTCGAGCGCCACCGACTTGGGCGCGCCGGGCCGGGACGATGCCTACGGCTATGGTTTGCTCAACCTGCCGGGGGCCTTTGGCTGGACGCTGCCCAGGGGTGAGTTTCTGGTAAGCCTGAGTGGCCCCATTGCCCGGCGGGTGCCGGTGGTCAATGGGCGCTTCGAGACCTTTTTGGTGCCGGGCCGCTACACCATGGTAGCCTGCCGCGACGACTCCGGTAACAACTTGTGCGATAACGGTGAGCCTAAAATGGAGCGTCAGGTACAGGTGAACGGCGGGAATACCCTCGACCTGGGGACGATACAGATACAACCATAAGCTCTAAGTTGCGCCAGGGTAGATGGGCCAAACCAGCGGAATCGGCAAGGCGTACCTGACGCAATTCCCCACTGATCTTTGAGGATCGGATCTCGCATTTCAACTATGGAGACACTTAGCAGATTGTGGCTTACCTGAACCGCCGAGCTGGTATTGTTTCGGTTATTCGCCGCCAAAATACTCTGGCAACTGGTCGCGGGTAATCAGCACATCCCTGGGCTTGCTGCCCTGGTGCGGCCCCACGATGCCCATGGCCTCGAGCGCGTCCACCAGCTTGCCGGCCCTAGCGTGCCCCACCGAGAGACGGCGCTGGAGCCGGCTGACTGAGGCGTAGCCCTCCTCGATCACGATTTCGGCGGCTTTTTTGAGCAAAGGGTCGCCAAAGTCAATATCCCCAGCATCCCCTGGCGTCCCACTCCCTAGATGCAAGGGCCCCTCGAAATCGGAGCTGTACAACTCGGCAAAAGAATCCTCGAAGCTCTGTTCGCGTAGGAAGGTCGCGATGCGGTGCACTTCGGGCTCGGAGAGGAAGGGGCCTTGCAGGCGCACCGGCTTGGGCAGGCCGGGCTGGTGGTAGAGCATGTCGCCCTGGCCCACCAAGCGCTCCGCGCCGTAGGTGTCGAGGATGGTGCGCGAGTCGAAGCCCGAGGAGACCGCAAAAGCCATGCGGGCCGGTACATTCACCTTAATCAAGCTGGTCAGGATGTCCACCGAGGGGCGTTGGGTGGCCAGAATCAGGTGCATGCCGGTGGCGCGGGC
The DNA here is from genome assembly GCF_037443965.1 of Meiothermus sp. Classification (GTDB taxonomy): domain Bacteria; phylum Deinococcota; class Deinococci; order Deinococcales; family Thermaceae; genus Meiothermus. The sequence goes on along the minus strand of NZ_JBBINI010000002.1, from coordinate 17,896 downwards.
CATCTGGGCCAGCCGTAGAATGGCCTGCTCCACTTCTTTGGGGGCGGTGATCATCAGGTCGGCCAGCTCGTCAATCACGATGACCAGATAGGGCAAGGTGGCGTCGCCGGCGGCGCGCATCTTCTGGTTGAACTGTTCCAGATTTCGGGCCCCCACCTGGCTCATCATCTTGTAGCGGCGCTCCATGTGGGCCACGGCGCCCAGCAAGACCCCTGCGGCGTCGGCGGGGTTGGTCACCACCGGCCGCACCAGATGGGGGATGCCCTCGTAGGGGGTGAGTTCCACCATCTTGGGGTCAATCATCAGGAAGCGAAGTTCGGTGGGAAGGTATTTGAACAACAAGCTGGTGATGAGGGTATTCACCGCCACCGACTTACCCGAACCTGTCGAGCCTGCAATCAGCAGGTGGGGCATCCGGGCTAGGTCTTTTACCCAAACCTCGCCGTCAATGCTTTTACCCAGCACCATCGGCAGGGTGTCCTTGGAGCGGGTGAAAGCGGAGCTTTGAATGGCCTCGCTGTAGCGTACTAGTTCGCGCTCCGCATTGGGCACTTCCAAACCAATCACGCTTTTGCCTGGAATGGGCGCTTCGATGCGTACCGAGCCGGCGGCCAGGGCCAAGGCCAGGTCGTTGTGCAGGTTTTGTACCCGGCTAATTTTTTCGCCGGGGGCGGGCTCGAGCTCGAACCGGGTCACGGTGGGGCCCCTAGACCAGCTCACCACCCGGGCCTCCACGCCGTGGTGTTGCAGGGTGTTGTTGATATGTTCCACCTGGTGCTGGGTGATGATCTCGAGGGCCCTGGGGTCGTAGCGCGGCGCTTCGGGCTTATCCAGCAACTCGAGGCTGGGTAGGAGCAGGGCCGTAGAAGCCTTGGCTGGGCTGGCGGCTTGCGGGGTAGAACCCTTGCTTGGTTTGCTGGTTTTGGGCTTCTCGCTGGGGAGGGCGTTTTTGTTGGTAGCCCCTACCTTGTCGGGTTCGGGGAATACGAGATCGAAATCCAGCAGCGGCTCGGTGGAGGGCTTGGCGGTGGCCACCTCGAAGGCAGGGGGTTCAGCGCTCAAGCCTTTTTCCAGCAGCGCCCGCAATCCTGCGGAGTGGGCTTCGGCCGGGGCTGACTCCACCCACTCGGCCCAGCGTAGCCAGCCGTCTACCCGTTCTTCCAAGCCTAGAGTTAGCTCTTCCGATTCGCGCCAGCCAGCCAGGCGATTCTGGTGCTCGTCCAGTGCAACCAGCAGAGCCTTGGCGGTAGCGGGATTGCCCAGGTTTTTAGCAACGGTCTCAGCCTTACGGGCGAGGGCTTGGGTTTTGGTTAGCAAGGTGCCGATTTCCAGCATCAGTGCGGTGCGACGTTCCTCCAGGGCCTGGGCCAATCCTTCGCCCTTAAGAGGTGCTGCCAAGGCTGCCGCCAAGCGCTCGAGGCGTACCGGAAGAGGCCGGGGCTCAGTTGCCAGCTTTCCTGCCAGCTCTTTGGCACGTTCGGTTTTGAAATCGCCGAGCAATTTTGCAAAACCTGCGATAACCTCTCCATCCTGGGGCCTGCGCCGGAAGGCTTGGAGATCCTGTTGTAAGGTATTTAAGGTTTTGTGTTCAGGATAGCGTTCGGCCAGCGCCTGCGCTTCGCGCAGGAGCTTGGTGGCGGTCTGCGAAAGGGTGTAGGAATGGTGCAGCCGCTCTGCAGCCAGCGCCACCCGCCGGGTGCTTTTGCCAATCAAGTATCCCGGGCGCTGGCGCAGAGCAATATCGGCCACAAAACTTAAGGCCAGCAAGGGAATTAGCAAACCGAAATTGCCCAACTGGCCTACCAGTAAGGCATGCAGGGTACTGCCCAGCCTGCCGCCTAGAAGCGTGGAAGCATGCGCTACCAGGGGTAGACTAATCAGGCCCCCCACCGCAGCGAGGGCAGTGGCCCTGGCAAAGCCACCCAGGGGCCAGTCCAACAGTAACCAAACCCCCAATAAGGCCAGGGTGGGCGGAACCAGCCAGGCCAGATACCCTAGGTTGCCCCAGAAAAAATTTTGCACCGTGCTGCCCAGCTGTCCGGCCAAATTGGAACCAAAGTAGATGGCAGCGGCGAGGAGTACCGACAGCCCCAGTACCAGTAGTGAGAAGGCCTCGAGGTCGCGCTTGCGTTCGGTCGGGGTGGCTTTGTTTCGATCTCCTTTAGATTTGCCCTTTGCCATCGTTTACGATTCTAACATACTGGCAATTAAACTTGACCCTGACAATAAACCGGCATGGCCGAACAGGTCGTGAACCTTAAGAAAATGGATGTGCCGTGGGCAAGCGTGTTGCCTTATCGCGGTCTTCGCTATTTTTGCTGCTGGCGAAAACGAGAATGTGTCTAGGCCCAGACGTATATTATGCACTCGTGGGCCACACGCGGCCCACACTTGGGATTCGAGGTTCCCAGTGGCAAAAAATGAGCCTGGAGAAGCACTTCTCATGATTGATACGCATTTCGGCTGTATCTTTCACTTCTGAAAGCCTAAACAATACTGCCGAAATCGGCTTGAATCCTTCACCCTTTGACTACGTCCAAGGGTGAAGGGTTCAAGCGGAAACTGTATGAGGTGGTGCTCTTCTTTCTGAAGAGCGCTCTAATCACAAGAAAAGCGTGGGGGATGTGCCACCCACGCTCATTTAGGGTTCATCTATTTAGGCAGGGCGCGAACCACTGCGTCGGTAATCTCGAGTTCGTCGGCGGCATAGACTACCAGGCCGCTGCTGGCCGCCACTTTCTTATCCAGCACGATAGCGAAGCCTTGTTGTTGAGCCACCCTTGCAATTACCTGGTCAATTTCTTCGGTGATGGGCTTTAGAACGGCGTTGCTACGATCGGTCCATTTGCGCCCGGCTTCCTGCAAGCTTTGGGCCAGCACACGGTAATCCTGCTGTTCCTTAGCGGTGGCATTGCCCGCCCGCAGCTTGGCTTCCAAGGGCTGTATCTGATCGCGCAGCGGTTTGAGCTCACGCTCGGCCTGGGCGCGTACGTCCTGGACTTTCTTGAAGTCTTTGTGCGCCTGGACCACTTTTTCGGCATCTATATAACCGATGCGGGTGGGGGTGGGGCGATTTTGCGCAATCAGCGAGCCACCCAACAACAAACCTGCCAGTACCACAACAAACAACCCGTTTCTGTTCATCCTCTCACTCCATTACTTGGGCAAGGCCCGAACGATGGCTTGGGTAATATCCAACTCCTCGGCAGCGTAAACCACCAGACCGCTGCTGGCTGCTATTTCTTGGTCGAGCACGATGGCAAAGCCTTGCTCTTTGGCTACCTTGCCGATCAACTGGTCAATCTCTTCGGTAATGGGCCGCAGGGCTGCGTTTTGCTGATCGGACCATTTTTTGCTGGATTCCTGCAAACTTTGGGCCAGGGTGCGGTAGTTTTGCTGTTCCTGGGCAGTGGCATTCCCGGCACGTATTTTGGCATCCAACGGTTGAATTTGGTCGCGGAGGGGCTTGAGCTCGGCCTCAGCACGAGCCTGCAGATCCTTGACCCTAGCGAACTGGGGGTGGGCTTCCACTACCACACGGGCATTGAGGTAACCGATTTTGCTGGCAGTGGGCTGGTTTTGTGCAACCAACAGGCTGCTCAGGAGCACTGCAGCCAGTATGGGTGCAAATAGCGAAAAACGCTTCATACGCGCCATACTGTAAAGGCACGCCCTTAGCACAGGGTGAGAGCCAGGCCACTGGCGATTTAGGCCAGGCTAGGCTATGGTATCGGCTGTGAGGTCTGTGACCTCAAAACCAGAGGTGTGTGCTATGAAACGTTTACCAGTCTTGATCGTTTTGTTGTTGCTAGCGTTTGCCTCAACCGGTTTTGCCCAACGAGCCTTTCAACTCCGCATCTCGGTGCCTGCGCCCAGCCTGGGCTTTGGCCTCGAGGCCAACATCCAGCGCGATTTGGTGGCCCTTATCTACGGCGATGTGCGGTTTGAGGGTCCCAGCTTCCTGATTGGCGGCGAGGTGCTGTTTAAGCCCGACCTGGGCCAGTTTGACCGCGACCTCCGGGGTATCAAGCCCTATTTTGGCGGCGGCCTGGGTTTGGGGTTGCCCAATGCCAACTTTGCCCTGACCCTGGATGCGGGCATTGAATTTGCGCTGGATAATTCAACCGGACTCTTCTTGGGTGGGCAGAGTATTTTCCCCTTCAGTGCAACACCGTCGGCAAGGCTGTTGTTTGGCGCAACCTTCCGCTAGTGCCGATGCAACACTAGCTCGATAGTTTGCCCGAAACTCAAAGTTCGCTGGGGGTCGAGAGTCTAGGCTTTCGACCCAGCACCCTGCAATCCCAGCGACCCGTTATCTACGGCTCCTTGACAAACCCCCAACTGGTGACGGCTGGATAGGAGCCCAGTACCTTCACAAACGAAGCGCGGCGCAGCAGGGTTAGCAGGGCCAGCGAAGGGCCGGGGTCTTCGGCGTGCCCCTCAAAGTCGGCGTAGAAGATGGGGGAAAAGGGGCGGTCGGGGTCGCGGCGGGGGCGGGACTCGAGCTTGGTCAGGTTGATGCCCTGGTCGGCGAAAGCCTGCAAAGCGGCCAGCAGCTCGCCAGGGCGGTGGCGGGTGGTGAAGACCACCGAGGTTTTGTAAGGGCCCTCTTGGCGCGGCAAATCTTCTCGAGCCAGCACAAAGAATCGGGTGTAGTTGCCGGTGAAGTCTTGAATCGCTTCAGCCACAATGGTCAGTCCGTAGCGCTCGGCAGCACGGCGACTGGCAATGGCGGCGAGGCCTGGCTGGGGATGTTCGGCCAGTTCGCGGGCGGCCCCGGCGGTATCGTAGACCGGTTCGGCCTCGAGTTTGTACCGGGCGATAAAGCCGTCACACTGGGCCAGGCCTTGGGGGTGGCTCTTGACCTTGCGAATATCCTCCAAGCGTGTCCCTTGCGGGGCCAGCAGGCAGTGCTCGACCTTGAGTACCAGTTCGCCCACCACGTGCAGGTCGGTCTCGAGCAACAGGTCGTAGGTTTGGTTGATGATCCCCGCGGTGGTGTTTTCCACCGGAACCACACCGCGATCCACCTCGTGGTTGGTCACAGCAGCAAATACCTGGTGGAAGGTAGGTAGACCAATCGTTTGTGCGCTGGGAAACGCCCGCAAGGAGGCTTCCTCGCTATAGGCTCCTTCAGTTCCTTGAAAAGCGATACGCATCACGCGGCCCAGTATAGTTCACCCCCTGACCGTTTTAGCTAACAACCGACTTCGCAATCGCATCCCGCATGAGGAAAATTGCTCCTGGAGAGGATTGAGCGATGTATGCTACTTAGCCAATGCCCCGATGGTTTATCAAGAACCCAAACAAGTGCAACTTCATAGGGCATAATGATGTACCGTGTTGAGATTGGAACCCATTACCGACGCGGCTGCCTGGAATCAGAAAGTTTCGTCGCTGCCGATTAGCAGTGCTTTGCAGTCTTGGGGCTGGGGCGAGGTCAAAAAACTTTCGGGTTGGCAGCCGGAGCGTTATGCGGTTTATGATAATAGTGAGCTTATCGCTGCTGCACAGCTTTTTCGCCGCAGATTTATCGGGCCTGTCTCGATGCTGTATGCCTCGAGGGGCCCTGCACTACGAAGCATCCAGGACCTCCCTAGGGTGGTCGAAGTACTCAAGCAGCGGGCGCAGGGTGCAGTGTATCTGAAGCTCGAGCCCGAGACCGGCCAGCCGGCCCTGCAGGCTGCACCGGAATTCTCCCGGGTGCAAATTGAGGAGACCATCCAACCTGAGTACAGTATCTGGCTGGATCTGACCCTTGGGCGCGAGGGGCTGCTTGCCAACATGGAAAACATGCACCGACGCAATACCAAGCTGGCCGAAAAGCGCGTTGTGACCACCATCGAAGGCCCCGAAGCCTTCGAAGAATTCTGGCAGCTCTTTGAGGAGACCAACCGCCGGGCCAAGCTGTTGCAACACTCCAAAACCTACTACCAGACCGTGCTCAAGGAGATGAATCAACCTCTGGGCCAGGCCTTCATTTCGATTTCCCGACTGGAGGGCAGGGCTCTGGCCGCCGGTTTGTTTGTGGCGTTTGCTGGCAAGGTGGACTATCTCTACGGGGGCAGCAGCCGCGAGCACTCCAACGCCAAGGCCCCCAACGGCATGCACTGGGGAGCCATCCACTGGGGGCTCGAAAATGGCTACCGGATCTACGATTTATGGGGGGTGCCCCGTCAGAGCGAGGGCAGCCATGCGGCCGGTATAGATGCGTTCAAGGAGGGTTTTGGCGGCAGCCGGGTGCGCTTTCCCGCCTACGACGTGGCCCTCTCGCCACTCTACGGCGCAATCAAGAAGGCCCTGCGCTGGCGTAAAAACTGGGTCAACTACCGCACCCGAGGCACCCCTCGAGACGTGTTGTAACGCCGCGCCTCACCCGGAAGCCTACAGACCTATGGGCATCTTGTTTGGAGTTAGAAAACCGTGAAATGCACGGGGGTGACGGGGGGAGCCATGTATCCTGGGTGAAGGTGGCCCCTAGCCTCCACTCATGGGAAATTCAAACTGCCCCAATGACCTTTAGCCCTCTGTTCACGCTTCTAAGCGACCTTCCTTCTACCCTCTAGCCGTGGTTCGTCCTGCGCTCATCGCTCTGGTTGTAATTGGGGCGCTCTCCCTGTTTCTGGTGAGCCGCCCGGTTCCAACGCCCGCCACCCCCAACCGAGGGGTGAGGCTCGAGAACGTCCGCCTTACCCTCTACCCCGAGCAAGACCCCAAGGCCCGTTGGGAGTTTGCTGCCGTTCAGGTCGAACAAGACCCGGGCACCCGCGAGGCCAAAGTGACCGGCTTGCAGTCGGGGCAGCGCTTTGTGGAGGACCGCCTGGATTTGCGGCTTTCGGCTCCAGAGGTGACCATTGACCGGGCCGACAACCTGCGGCTGCCTTATGCCAAGGTGGAGATCCTCAAAGGCTGCTACACGGTTAACCTGGGAAAGCCGGGTGAGATGCCGGTGACCATTGACCAGCGCGAGGGCTTCCGTGCTCCCAGTGTTTTGATTACCGCGCCCAGCCTGGAGGTGCAGGGTACTGACTTCAAAAGCGATTTTGGCATCGAAAACCCCAGTTGGCGCAATCCGATCGAAAAGTTTATCTCCGGCGGGGAGCAGCCTCCCTGCCCCATCGAAGGCGGTAGTTCATGAAGCGTATTGGGTTCATCCTGTTTCTCCTAACGCTGGCTGTTCTGGCCCAGAGCAAGGAACAGCGCATCATCACCATCGAGGCCCCCGGCGGACAGCGCTCGGGCAACCTGCGCAACGGCCCCTGGGTTTACGAGGGTGGTAAACCCGGTGGGGTTATCGGTAAAGTCAAGGATTTGGAAATCACCGCTACCCGCGCCACCCTCGAGGCTCCCCAGGGTAAAACCATGCAGGAAGCCGAGGGAGAGCGGGTGGCCTCTTTCGAGGGCAGCGTGGTGGTCAAGCGCGACCGCATGACCGCCAGTGGCCCCAAGCTGGTCTACCGCGAGACCAATGGGCGTGGCACTTTGGATGGAAATGCCCGTATGCGGCAAGAACCCCGTGACCGCAACAGTGACCCCGTAGAGGTCACAGCCCCACGCATGACCTTTGAGGTGGATACCAACATCTCTACCAGCGAAGGTGGAGTGACCCTCAAGAATGGTCGTCAGGAAGGGCGCTCGAAGGGTGTGTACTACGAGGAAGACAAGGGGCTGGCGGTCTTCAATGATGCCAGGGAAGTCGTGCTTACCCGCAAGCGGGAAGGCAAGGGTGACCTGGTGATTCGGGCCAAGGAAATCCGAAGCCTAACCGACGAGAAGCGCCTGCTGGCGACCGGCGGTGTGACCCTGGTGGATGGCGACATCACTACGACGGGGGCCAGCTTGGTTTACAACGACAACACCGGTGAGGCCACCATTGTGGCGGGCCGGGTGGGGAATCAGAACGTACCGGCCCGCAGTGTCAACGCCAAAGAGCGGGCCACCTTGTCGGGCAATTCGCTCCTGCACAACGTTAATCGCTCACAAGTTAGGGTTCTGGCCCAGGCTCCACGGCTACCCGTAAACGATTTTCGCAAGCTAAGTGAGCAATAATAAGCGCCATGCGCTGGTTCTGGTTGCTTCTGGGCCTGTTGCTGGTGGCCGTAGCCCAGCAGGAACCCGAGCCATCCTTTCAGACCACTGCCGAAATCGAGCGACGGGGCAAAAAAATTGTGGTGGTCAAAACCGGGCCGGACAACCCCCCGGCCATCATCGAGCTACGCGACCTGTATGGCGGGCTTATCACGGCGCTGGATGCCGAAAAGAAGTCCCTTCGCCTAGGCGAGCAGGAGTTTACCACCGATAAGCTGACCCGTTTCTGGATCGAAGGTAAGCCAGCGCAGTTTGCCGATTTGAAGGTAGGCCAGCAGGTGCGCCTCGAGGCCGCCGAACAGAACGACGGCAGCATCAAAGCCTTCGACGTGCAGATTGGGGGTAAGCGGGAGGGCCCATCCTTGAGCCGCTCCCTTTTTGCCGATCCGGCTCCCTTTCGCGTCCAGATTACCTTTGGTGACGACGCCAAGGCTTTTGGGGCCATTGCCCGTGTAGAGCAAATCCGCGAAGTGAACGATTTTGTGTTCATGACTGGGGGCACCGCTAAGTACATCGAGGAGGAAGATCGCCTCGAGCTCGAGCTCAAACCAGCGCCGAGGGCGGTGGAAGTTCAGCAAGGCAAGAGCAAGGCCTGGGGCAGCCGTCTCGACTACGACAACGAAAGCGGCGATGCACGGGTGGCGGGGCCCATCGAGCTCGAGCGCTCCGGCGATAAACCCCTCCAGGGTAGCGCCCAACGTATGATCTACAACGTAGACGACGAGATTCTGCGCTTGTTTGGGGGGGTGCGGTTGGTGCAGGATGGCCGCACCTCCACCGCCGATACTGCGGTAGTACGCGAAAAAGACCGTATTGCCTATCTTTTTGGCTCCAAAGACAAACCCGTTCGCAGCCAGAATAAAGATGGCTTCGTCGAAGGAACCCGTGTGCTTTACAACCTCGACACCAGCGATGTGGTGGTGCTGGAAGGGGTCAAAGGAGAGTTCCAAGACCCGTAGGATGGCATCCGATGGTAGGGCACGCATATCGAAATGGGTAGCGCAACCCATGTCACAATCCGATTTGCCCTAAACTGTAAACGTGCGAAACCTGGTACGGATTCTGGTGGCGGTGGGGTTCATCGGGGCGCTGGCTTTTTTCTTCCTCTTCTATCCGACCCAAAAAGTTGAGATCCTGATCTGGACCTCGGGCGAGAAACAGAATGTGCTCAAGCCAACCCTAGAAGAGTTTAATAAGCAGGGCCGCACAGTGCTGATTGGTTCCCGGCGCTATACCGTACAGGCCAAAAGCGTAACGGTCAACTCTGGTGAGATGTATACCCACCTAGTGCGGCGGCTCAACCAGGGGGTGGCTTTCCCCGAGCGAACCGGTGGCGAACCTACTGTACTTTCCCCCTCGACCTCCGACTGGCTGGCCCAGGTGAACCTGGATACCCGGCGGCCGGTCTTCGACTTTGCCGAGATGCCCTCCATCGTGCGTACCCCGGTGGTCATCTTTACCTTCCGCGAGATGGCAGAGTGCCTGGGCTGGCCTGCCAAGCCCATCGGCTGGTCGGACATCATTGCCCTAAAGGAAAGTTCCCAAGGATGGGCAGCTTGCCCCACCGCCAAGGCCGAGTGGGGGCGCAAACCCAGGGTGGCTTTTACCGACCCCGCGGTAAGCTCCACGGCCCGTTCGACCCTGCAACTCCTCTACCAGGCTGCCGCAGGAAAATCGGGTTCCAACCTCACCCTAGAAGATGTGCGCTCGGCCAAGACCCAAAATTATGTGCGGCGCTTCCAGGCTACAGTAGACCACTACTACCCCGAAACCCTCAAGCTTCAGACCAAAATCTTTCAGGGGCCGCGCTTTGTGCACTTTGCTCCCCTAGAGGAGTACAACCTTCCCTGGCTTTACCAAGGGCGAGTGAACGCCGAGAGCGCACCAGGAGGTCAAGTGGTGCAACGACCCATCACCGATGCGGGCTACGAGGTTGTTGCACTGTACCCCAAAGAGGGCACAGTCTGGCACGACAATCCATTTGCCATTCCCAATGCCGACTGGGTCACGCCGCAACAGCGGGCCGCAGCCCAGGTGGTTCGGGAATATCTTCTGACCGAAGCGGTACAAAAGCAGTTCATGGCTTGGGGGTTCCGCCCAGGTTCCAACCTACCTTTTACGGATGTGCTTAACTCGACCCTCGGCATCAATCCCAGCGAACCCAAAAAGTTGCTGGGAAGGCTTGATCCCGAGGTGGCTAGGGCTATTCAAAACAGTTGGGAAGATGTGAAAAAGCCTGGTGTAGCGGTCTTGGTGCTGGATACTTCGGGTTCGATGTCCGGCGAGCGCATCCAGCAGGCCAAAGAAGGGGCCAAGCGCTTTTTGGATCGGGCTGCGCCTGCCACCCACGTGGGTCTGGTCACATTTTCCAGTAACGTTCAGGTGCGGGTTCCTATTGGTCCTCTAAACAAGACCCGCTTTGCCATTGTGGAGGCCATTGACTCGCTTACGGCACGAGGTAATACTGCCATGTACGAGGCTATTAGACGAGGTCTGGAGCTGGCCGATGGTTACGAGGGGGTCTCGAGGGAGGCCATCCGCGGGGTGGTGTTGCTTTCCGATGGTATTGCCAACTCGGGCTCGGTGGGTATATCCGGGCTGCTCAAGCTGACCGACCGCCAGGAGCGGGAAGTTCGGCTCGAGTTCCCCGAGAGTGCCCAGCTAAGAAACATCGTGGCCTCGGGCTTGGCTTTTCCTACCCAAAACACCGTTCATGTTTTTAGCGTAGGCATCGGTGAAGCCGACTGGGAAGCATTGCGCTTGGTTGCCGAGGGTACAGGTGGGGTAGTGGTACGCAGCGATCAAGGGGAACTGGGGCCGGTGCTCGAGCGTTTCTCTAAGTATTTCTGATGCCAGATTCAGGATGCTAGCCCCCGGATGGTAGCGAACGACCCCGACTAGGGACAACCCCTTCACACCCATAAATATGTGCCAAAAACCCCTGGATGCTGAGAGGTTGTGAAAAAGCTGTGCAAAACGATGTTTATTTTTCACACCGCGTCCCTTATGCTGTGTGATAGCCTTATCAAGGCTTTATTAATCACTGATTAATATTGCTGCATTTGCGTATCTGAATGGGGTGGCAGTTCGCAATGCGCTCTTTAGTCATGCAGGAGCGCTGGTTTTTTTATTGCATCGGATGGAGCCAGGAGGTATGGTGACCAACTGCGTTTACGTTATGGAATCAAAGAAGATTAACACCAAATCATCAAGCTGGCATGAAAGCCTAGTGCCTGGCATATTTGTTCCACAATTCTTAATCGCTGCGAGGAGGGGTTGATGATCAAAGGAATTCTACACCGTCTCAATTCATTGAGCATTGTGGCGTGGGTTCTCTTTACCGGGCTGGTCCAAGCCCAAATTCCCAACCGTATCATTGTAAATCCTAGCTTTGAGATTCCAAACATTTCTTCTCCTGGCATCTGTACCGCTGCTGGGGGAACCACCCAGCGTTATTTACCTGATAGCAGCTACAGTGGAACCAACGAAGCCAACAAGGTGCCCGGCTGGCGCACCACTGACGACCCCTACAACAGCACTGCCTTCAACTGCCCTACCTTCAGCTTACCCTATCGTCCCGTTGAATATTTCCGCACGCCGACTTCGGGTTCGGCAGCAGATGGCCAGCAGTGGGCGGAACTCAATGCAGAGTTCCCACGTCGGCTGTATCAGAACGTTTGTTTGGTGGCGGGTGAGTCCGTGCCTTTCACCTACAGCCACCGGGCACGCTTTGATGCAGGAATCGAAACTGCCAGGGCGGCTATTTATGCTGCTGATGGCGTTACGCTGATTAGCGCCGGCCCCGATACGACCGCCACCTCCACCAGCACATGGAATATTCGCTCTGGTACGCTTACCAACACCGGCCCCAGCGGGCTCTACCAGTACGGCTTCGAGGCTCGAATTGGCGCCGGAGGCACACCGGGGGTGATTGGCAGTGGCCGGGCCAACGAGGGCAATTTTCTCGACAACATCCGCATTACACTGCGCCCGCTGGCCGATATCAACCGCTTCGTGGATAGCTCCGGCAACACCCTGAGTAGTGTGGGCGAGTCCGCTGGCACGGTTTTCCTCGAGGTCATCATCAACGGCACGGTTCAGGGGAGCGGTGCCATCATTACCCTGACCCGAAGCGGAGTGGCCGCCACCGCCGATTTTAGCGTGGGCTCGAGCACCAACCGTCCGGGCGCCACCGCCAGCGCCAACGCCAACGGCGACATCACCTTGAACATTCCCGCCGGGGAGTATGACCCCAATGCTGCTACCGGCAGTCAGATCGGGGCCATTCGCATCCCCATCACCATCACCAACGACAGCGCGGTGGAAGGGAGCGAACCACTTACCTATACCATCGCCTCTGTCAGTAACCCTGGTGCGCCCGCAGGAGCAGACCTCGTCACCAACATCAACGGTCAGAGTGCCCGCTGTACGACTGCGGTGGTCAATACCACCCTCACCATCCGCGACGAGGCCGACCTGGCCGTCGAGAAAACGGGCCCGGCCAGTGTTGCGCAGGGCAGCACCGTCACCTACACCATTAAAGTCTGGAACCGTGGCCCCACTGCCGTTAGCAGTGCCAACTTTAGCGACAGTGTGCCTTCGTCCCTGACGGGGGTAACCTGGACCTGTACGGCCAGCGGTTCTGCGGCGTGCGGTAGCAGCTCGGGAACAGGCAACAGCATTAGCGTAACCACCGGTGCCCTACCAGTTAACACCGCGGCCGCCAACCCCACCAGCGGCAGCTACCTAACCTTTACCGTGAGCGGCACTGCCAGCAGCGCCGGCTCGCTGCCCAATACGGCCAGCATTTCCCCACCTGTTGGGGTGATTGACCCCAGCAGCGGCAACAACAGCTCGACCGCCACTACCCAGGTCACGCCGCCCCCGCCCAGCATCTCGGGTACGGTGTACAACGACAACAATGGGAACAGTAGCCTCGATGTCGGCGAACCCCGCCTGGCCAACGTGCAGGTCGAGCTTCTTAATTCCGGTGGTACGGTAATTGCAACCCAGAGCACCGATGCTCAGGGCAACTACACCTTCACCGGTATCGCTCCCGGAACCTACACGGTGCGGGTCAGTACCACCGATCCCGATCTGCCACCGGGTTCTACACTCACCACCCCCAACAACCTCTCCGTTACGGTGCCCGCTGGTAGTGCGGTGACGAACCAAAACTTCGGCTTCCGCCGCCGCGCCCTGGACGTGATCAAATCTGCAGGCCTGGCACAGCAGGTTGCTTCGGCTGCATATGTGGTGCCTTACACCATCGTGGTGGGCAATACCGGACAGCTTTCCCTGCCCAACGTGCAGGTCACCGAGAACCTGAGCCAGACCTTCCCCGGCAGTTCCTCCATTACCCTCGTGGCGGGCTCGCTGAATGTTGCTACAGGCGGTGGTGCGACCTGCACCCTGAATAGTGCCTTCAACGGTACCAGTGATACACGTCTGCTTAGTGGCTCCAACACCTTGAATGCCGGCCAAAGCTGCACCATCAGCTTCTCGGCACGGGTGACCTACGCCAGCGCTGGAGCCGTACCCACGGTGCCGCAGAACAACACCGCCTACGGCTCGAGCACGCCCAGCGGCCCCAACCCCGGCTATTCCTTCCCTGGTGGAACCCCAACGCCCCCCAGCGGTGCCCTAGCCACCGATGCCAGCACCAACAGTGCCAACCCCGCAAGCCCCGCCGGATTGCCAAGTACGCCGGGCGGCGACAGCCCCAGTGCTACACCGGTGACGCTCACGCCCAACCCTGGAAGCATCCGAGGGACGCTTTACAACGACCAAAACAACAACGGCAGCTTCGATTCCCTTACCGAGCCGCGCCTGCCGGCCAACATCGAAGTTCAGTTGCTGGACAGCAGCAACAACGTGATCGCCACCACCCAGACCGACGCCAACGGCGAGTATGCCTTCCCCAGCGTGGCGCCGGGTAGCTACACGGTGCGGGCCGTGGCCACCGATCCTCAGGTTCCCACCAACCTAGCGCCCAGCGCACCGAGTAGCGGTGCTGCGCCGGTGACGGTCACGGCGGGGGCCCCCACCACCCAGGACTTCGGGTTCCAGAAGGTGGTCATTGACGTCATCAAATCGGCGGGAACCCCGGTTCAGATCAACCCCACTACCTACGAAGTGCCCATTGCGGTGGTGGTGGGCAACACGGGCAATGTGCTGGCCTCCAATGTCCAGGTTTCGGAGAACCTGAGCCGCACCTTTAGCGCCGGAAGCCCCACCATCAGCCTGGTCGGAACGCCTGCCCTGGTCGTAACCCCCTCTTCCGGTGCCACCTGTACAGCCAACCCCTCGTTCAACGGCACCAGCGTCTTTGGCCTCCTGAGCGGAACCGACGACCTAGCGCCGGGCCAGAACTGCACCATACGGTTTACAGTTCGACTGGTCTACCCGAGTACCGCGGCCATTCCCAGCGCCCCCCAGAATAACCAGGTCTTCGCCTCGAGCCTGCCCGGCAGCGGCCCCAACCCAGGCCATACCTTCCCCGGTGGTGTTCCCACACCCCCACCGGGGGCCAGCGCCACCGATACCAGCAGCAACACCACCCATCCGGCCTCGCCCGCGGGCCTGCCCAGCACGCCCGGCGGCGATACACCCGGCAACACCCCCATCACGCTGCCCAACCCCGGCAGTATCTCGGGAACCCTGTACCTCGACCAGAACAATAACAACGCTTTCGACCCCGGCACCGATCCGCGCCTCCCCAACGTCTCGGTGGAGTTGGTGGATAGCGGCGGTAACGTGGTGTCCACCACCCAGACCGATGGCAATGGCGACTACTCCTTCACCGGGGTAATACCCAGCAACTACACCGTGCGGGTAGTGGCTTCCGACCTCGACCTGGGCGGGGCTACCCCCAGCGCACCGCCCAGCGGCACCCGTAGCGTCAGCGTAAGCCCCGGCACCGCCTCCACCAATCAGAACTTTGGCTTCAGCCGAACCGGTCTGGATGTGCTCAAGTCGGCCGCAGCGCCGGTGCAGGTGGATGCGCGCACCTTTACCATCACCTACACGGTGGTCGCGGGCAACACCGGCACCACGCCGCTGCCCAACGTGCAGCTCACCGAAAACCTAGCCCAGACCTTCGCCACCAACTCACCCACCATTACCATCATCTCGGCTCCGGCCAAAACCGCGGGTTCGGCACCCTGCACCCCCAATCCCTCCTTCGATGGCACCTCCGATACCCGCTTGCTGAGCGGTAGCGATACCTTCCAGGGTGGCCAAAACTGCACCATTGTTTTCACCGTGCGCGTACAGTACGCCGATGCGTCTGCAGTGCCCAGCGCTCCGCAGAACAACTCGGTGTACGCCTCGAGCACCCCCACCGGCCCCAACCCCGGTTATAGCTTCCCAGGTGGCACCCCCACTCCGCCTGCTGGGGCCACCGCCACCGACACCAGCACCAACACCACCAACCCTGCCAGCCCCGGCGCGCTACCCGGCACCCCTGGCGGCGATACCCCGAGCACGACCCCCGTCAGCCTCGTGACCAACCTGGGTAGTATCTCCGGCACGCTATACAACGACCTCAACGGCAACAAGAGCTTCGATGGAACCCCGCAGGACGCCCGCCTGGGCGCGGGGATCACAGTGGAGCTGGTGGATGCCAGCGGAAGCGTGGTTTCCACCACAACTACCGATGCCAACGGCAACTATAGCTTCAATGCGGTTGCCCCAGGCACCTACACCATCCGGGTACCCACGGGCTCGAGCAACCCTGCCTTGGGAACCTTGCAGCCCGTGGCCCCCACCAGCGCCCAGATCACCGGGGTGAACATCGCACCGGGCACGGCTGCCAACAACCGCAACTTTGGTTTCAACAATCCGCCGGTAGCCCAGAACGACAGCGCCACCACCCCCTTCAACACCCCGGTTACCTTCAGCGCGGTGGGCAACGACAGCGATCCGGATGGCTTCGTAGATCCGGCCACCATAGACCTCGACCCCAGCACGCTGGGCGACCAGAAGACCCGCACCGTGCCCGGTCAAGGTACCTTTAGCGTGGATGCCAGCGGTAACGTGACCTTCACCCCAGAGCCGACCTTCAGCGGCACCGCCACCATCCCCTACACCCTGCGCGACAACACCGGCAATACCTCGAACCAAGCCAACCTCTCGGTCACGGTGCAGCCGCCCCAGCCCCCGGTTGCGGTCAACGACGACGCCTCCACGCTGCCCGGCACACCCGTGACCATTGACCCCAAGACCAATGACTCCACCCCCAACCAAGGGGCCAGCATCGTACCGGGCTCGGTGGTCTTCCCTGCAACGGGACAGCCCGCCGGTAGCACCCGTTCGCCCGACGGCAAGACCCTGACCGTGCCGGGCCAGGGTACCTACAGCATCAACCCCGATGGAACGGTAACCTTTAGCCCCGTACCCACCTTCGTAGGGACGGCCACACCGGTCACCTATACCTTCCAGGACAGCACCGGGCAGACCTCCAACCCCGCCACCATCACGGTAGACATCAGCAGCCCGGCGGCCGTGGACGACAACGCGACCACGCCCTTCAACACCCCGGTGACCCTCGACCCCAAAACCAACGACTTGGTGGCTTCGGGGCGTACCCTGAACCCCAGCAGCGTGGTATTCCCACCATCCGGCCAGCCTGCGGGCAGCACCCGTTCGCCCGATGGCAAGACCCTGACCGTGCCGGGAGAAGGCACCTATCAAATCCAGCCCGACGGCACCGTGACCTTCACCCCCAGCCCCACCTTTACCGGCACCACCTCGCCGGTGCAGTACACCATCGCCGATGACGCCGGCGCGGTCTCCAGCCCGGCCAGCATCCGCGTGACGGTGGGCCCGCCCGCGCCTCCGGTGGCGAACCCCGACACCGCTACCACCCCGTTTGGTGCGCCCGTTACCCTGAATCCCCCGGCCAACGACACCGCTGGCCCCGGCACGACGCTGGTGCCCGGCTCGATTGACCTCGACCCCAGCACGCCCGGCCAGCAAACCACCCGCACCGTACCGGGCCAGGGTCGCTTCGACCTCAACCCGACCACCGGCCAGGTCACCTTCACGCCGGAGCCAGGGTTTGCCGGCACGGTGCAGATTCCCTACACCATTCAGGACAACCTGGGCCAGACCTCGCCCCCCAGCACCCTGACCGTCAACGTGACCCCGCCCCCCGCCCCGGTGGCGCGCGACGATGCCAAAGCGGGTGACTTTAACCAGCCCGTAACTGTGCCGGCTGTTCTGAACGACAGCCCCAGCCCCGGCACCACCCTGGTTCCGGGCTCTATAGACCTCGACCCCAGCACGCCGGGCCAGGAAACCACCCGTACCATTCCCGGCAAGGGGACCTTCACGGTACAGCCCGACGGCACCGTGCGCTTCGACCCCGTGCCGGGTTTCGAGGGTACGGCGGTAGTGCCCTACACGATCAAAGACAACCTGGGCCAAACCTCCAACCCGGCCAACATAGCCGTCACAATTCGCCCGCGTCCAGCCCCGCCCACCGCCCGCGACGACAGCGCGACCACGCCCAAGGGCACCCCGGTAACCCTGGACGCGGTGGCCAACGACAGCGCCAACCTGCCCAACGCGATTGACCCGGCCTCGATTGACCTCGACCCCAGCACCCCAGGCCGCCAGACCACCTTCACCGTACCGGGGCGCGGCACCTTCGAGGCTGAACCCGATGGCAAAGTGGTCTTTACCCCTGTGCCCGGCTTCACCGGCACGGTGACCATCCCCTACACCGTCGCGGATCAAGACAACGACCCCAACACCAGCCCACAAACCTCCAACCCGGCCAACCTGACCGTGACCGTCAACGAGC
>NZ_JBBINI010000001.1:0-323439 GCF_037443965.1 Meiothermus sp. | reverse complement strand
CACCCAGACGTAGGTAGCCACCAGGAGGGTTTCTGCGTCAAGATAGTACAGGGGGTGCTCTCTGTGGGTTTCCATAGCACCCCCTCTTTTTTACATCCCCTGGGGTAGGTCAAGTAGCACACGAAGGAATGTGCCGTGCGGCCCTTGGCCCCATGATGGCGCAGCGGTCGGGGGCCATTGTCAATATCGCCAGTGTGCTGGCCTACGCGCCTGCAGTGGAGTTTTTTGCGACCCATGCGTATGCTGCCTGCAGCGGAGCGCGAATTGCCCTCACCAGAAGTATGGCGGCCTTTTATGCCCGCTATGGGATTCGGGTGAATGCCGTAGCACCGGGGTTGATTGCCACGCCGATGAGCCAGCGTGCACAGAGTGATGCCCAAATTCGGGCCTATTTACAAAACCGGCAGCCCATCACGGGCCAGCCCGGAAAACCAGAGGATGTGGCCCAAGCCATTCTGTATCTGAGCACTGCGCCTTTTGTGACCGGGGTGGTGCTGGAAATTGCCGGGGGATGGAGCGTGGCCGGATGACAGCACTGGAGCTGGTGGTGCAGGCCAAAGTCATTCCAGTTTTGCGAGGTTCCGACCCCGAGACGGTGGTAGAACTTGCCAGGGTGCTCTACGAAGAAGGATTCCAAACCCTGGAAATAACCTTCACAGTACCGGGTGTGCTGGATGTCATACGTGAGCTGTGCCGGTTGGAAAATGCCGTGGTGGGGGCAGGAACCGTTTTGGATGCAGGGCAGCTCGAGGCTGCCCTGCAAGCAGGTGCCCGGTTTCTGGTTAGCCCAGGGCTGGAGCCAAAGCTGCTCGAGGTGGCCCGCCACTGCACAATTCCATTTTTGCCAGGGGTGTTCACGGCCAGCGAGGTTATGCAAGCCAGGGCACAGGGCTTCAGGGTGCTCAAGCTATTTCCTGGCGAGTTGGGGGGTGTTAAGCATCTTAAGTCACTGCGTGGGCCTTTCCCGGATCTGTACTTCATGCCTACCGGCGGTGTGAGCGCGGAAAACCTGCATGAGTGGTTTGCAGCAGGCGCAGTCGCGGTGGGGATGGGCGGCTATCTGGTTAGCGAGAGCGTCCGGGCAACTCGGGAAAAAACCAAGGCAGTACAGGCCGCTTTGATGTGGTTGTCCATGCCTGAGGGTAGGTGACTATGCAGGTGACTTATCGGGCTTCAATACCAGTGCTCGATAGTTGTGATGTGTTGGTGGTGGGAGGTGGTTCGGCGGGCAGCAGCGCTGCGGTGGCCGCAGCCCGCATGGGAGCTAAAGTAATTCTAGTCGAGCGCTACGGCTTTCTGGGGGGTACCGGGGCCGCGGTGCTCGATACCTTCTACGGCTTCTACACTCCAGGATCGGTAGAAAAAAAGGTAGTGGGCGGCATCCCAGACGAAGTGGTAGCAGGTTTGCAAAAGCGCAAAGCGTTGCTCAAACGCCCCAACACCTATGGTGCCGGGGCGGGCCTCACCTACGACCCCGAAACCCTCAAGGTAGTCTGGGACGAATTAGTAACGGGTGCGGGGGTGCGGGTTTTGTTCCACTGCTATTTTGCCGATGTGCTGCGCAATGGGCCGAAAATCACGGGTGCAGCGATTGCAACCAAGCGTGGTCTGCGGGCCATCCAGGCCAGAACAGTGGTGGATGCCTCAGGCGATGCCGACGTTTGCGCCCGGGCTGGAGCACCCTTTGAGGATGCAGGTGCGCTGGGTATTGCCCAGAGCCTCACCACTACCTTCAAGGTCATCAATGTGGATGTATCCCGCGCCCAAGCATTTCCTAAAAAAAGAGCTATGGGCTTTGATGGAAGCGGCTGTGCAGGAAGGCTATACCCTTCCACGCAAGGAGGGAAGTGCCCACATCACCCCTTTTGCTGGCGTGATGGTTACCAACATGACCCGTGTGGCTGGTGTGGATGCCACTGACCCCGATGCACTGTCTCGAGCCGAGGTGGAAGGCCGCAAGCAAGCCCTGGAATACATGCGCTTTTTGCGCGACAAGGTGCCGGGCTATGAGAAAGCCGAGCTGGGCAGTTTTGCTGTGAATATCGGGGTGCGCGAGACCCGCCGCATCGTGGGCGAGTACTGGATTACCCGCGATGATGTGCTCTCCGCCCGTAAGTTCCCCGATGCCATTGCCCAGTGCGGCGCTCCCATCGAGGAACACCACGCTGGGGGCGATACCCGCTGGGAATACCTGCCCGATGGCGAAACCGTGGATATCCCGTTTCGGGCCCTGTTGCCCCAACAAATTGAGGGGGTGGTGGCAGGTCGTTGCCTTTCGGCCAGCCATGAAGCCCATGCCAGCATTCGTAGCATTGGGCAGTGCCTGGCCATGGGTCAGGCGGCTGGGGTAGCAGCAGCGCTTGCCAGAAATGGGGCGGTGCGGGAAGTAGACGTGCAGGGGTTGCGAACCCGGCTTGCCGAGATGGGAGCGGTGTTGTGACGCCCCCCCGGCCAGAACAGGCAGGTCTATTCGCACGGTGCTGGGCGATATTGCCCCTGAACAGCTTGGGCTTACCCTGGGACATGACCATATTTTTGCAGCGCCCCCGTCAGATGTGGCCGACACCGATCTACGTATCAATGACGAAGTAGCCTCCATTGCTGAGATGCAGGCTTTTGCTGCAGTGGGCGGCAGCGCAATGATTGAGATGACCACGGTGGACTATGGTCGAGATACGTCTGCTCTACAACGCATTAGCCGTGCCACCGGGGTTCATCTGATTGCCGCTACGGGTTTCAACAAGGGTAAGTTTGCCGACCGGCTTACCGAGGGTCGCAGCGTGGAGGCAATCGCTTCCTGGATGATTGCCGAGGTATTGGACGGGGTACAGCCCTTTTCTTCCGATCAGCCTGTTTGGGAAGCATCAAACGCCAAAGCCGGGGTAATCAAGGCCAGCAGCAGTCTGAATGCGCTAAGCCGTAATGAGCGTAAGGTGTTTGATGTGGCGATTCAGGCCCACCATGTCACTGGTGCGCCCATCTCGACCCATACCGAAAAAGGTACCTGGGCTTTGGAGCAGATAGGATTGCTGCTCGAGGGGGGGGTCAGCCCTGCCCGGGTCTTGATTGGGCACCTAGATTTGAAGCCAGACCTGGCCTATTTACTCGAGGTCGCCTCCACAGGTGTCTACCTTGGTCTAGATCAGTTCGCTAAAACCAAATACCTTCCGGATGAAACCCGTGTCTACCTGGTGGCCAAACTGGTGGAAGCAGGGTATGGGAGGCAGATCTTAATCGGGGGGGATCTGGCACGGCGTTCGTACTGGAAGTACTACGGCGACCCCTTTGGCTCTACCTTTATCCCCTTGCGGATACCGGAGATGTTGGCCCAGGCCGGGCTCACAGCGGCGCAAATAAACGATATTCTGGTACAGAACCCAAGAAGTTTTTTGGCTTTTTGCACAGATCAACCGGAGTAGGAGGAAGACATGGAGCAAAAAGTAGGCGTTGTGGGGACTGGTTTTATTGGCCCAGTGCATGTAGAGGCCTTACGGCGGCTGGGGATCGAGGTCAAGGGGGTGCTGGGCTCTGCGCCCTCTAAATCGGAGGCTGCTGCCCGAAAGATGGGACTCCAAAAAGGCTATACCAGCTATAAGGAGATGCTGTCCGATCGGGAAATCGGGGTGGTGCATCTGACCAGCCCTAACCGGTTTCATTTGGAACAGGTGCTGGCGGCCCTCGAGGCGGGTAAGCATGTGATCTGCGAGAAGCCCCTTGGGATGACCACCCAGGAAACCCGAAAACTGCTCGCGGCTGCCAAGCGATACCCAAAACAGGTCACTGCAGTCAACTACAACCTCCGCTTTTACCCCCTGAATCTACAGGCCCGCAGCATGGTTCGGGCCGGGGCGATTGGCGAGGTGTTTCACATCAAGGGCAGCTACGTGCAGGACTGGCTCCTATACCCCACCGACTTTAACTGGCGCGTACTGGCTTCGGAGGGGGGTGCGTTGCGGGCTATTGGCGATATCGGTACCCACTGGTTGGACTTGATCACCTTTATCACGGGTCTGGAAGTCGAGAGCGTGATGGCCGACCTCTGTACCGTTCATCCGGTACGGCAGCAGCCTCCCCAGGGCTCGGTAGAAACCTTCAGTGCAAAAAAGGGCGGTAAGAAACCGACCACTACCCCGGTCAAGATCCATACTGAGGACTATGCCAGTGTGCTGCTACGATTTAAGGGAGGGCAGCGGGGGGTACTCACGGTTTCGCAGGTGACTGCGGGGCGCAAAAATGCCATCGAGTACGAGATTGCTGGCAGTAAGCAAGCCTTGGCGTGGAATGGCGAAAGCCCTGAGCAACTCTGGATTGGGGAGCGTAACGAAGCCAATCGAATACTGCTTCGCGACCCAGGCATGCTCAACGATGCGGCTGCGACCTATACCAGCTACCCTGGGGGCCACGCTGAAGGTTTTCCCGACACCTTCAAGCAACTCTACAAAGCCGTCTATGCCGACATCGAAGTGGGCAAACCCAGCAAAAACCCGCTCTATGCCACCTTCGAGGATGGCCACAAGGAACTGGCCTTGTGCGAGGCGATTCTGGTCAGCAGCAAAGCAGGGAAGTGGGCAAAGGTGAAATATTGAGGCATATAGCGATTGGCTAACAGCTGGGTGGTCTGGTTACCAAAGAATCTAAATGCACTGTAGACTTTGAAAATAGTTGCTCCACAGTAAATCCTGCCCTCCAACAGACCGAAGCCACCTGAGCTCTATACAAAAAATGCGCAATGTGCTGATGCAAGAGCTAAAAACCAAAGGAGATCCTCATGGAACTCGGTTTTGTAAGTGCGATTCTCCCCGACCTCTCGCTCGAACAAGTGCTCAAGTTTGCTTCCGATCAGGGTTTCGATACCGTGGAAGTGATGTGCTGGCCCAAAGGCAAGGCCGAGCGGCGCTATGCGGGTGTAACCCATATTGATGTAGCTAATTTAAGCGATGCGGAGATCAAGAAGATCAAAACCCTGACCCAGAAATATGGTGTATCCATCTCGGGTCTGGGCTATTATCCCAACCCGCTGGTGGCTGACGAAAAAGAAGCCAGTGTTTATATAGACCACATCAAAAAGGTCATCACTGCCTCATCCAAGCTGGGGGTGGGTCGGATGAACACCTTCATCGGGCGCGACCATACCCGAAGTCTCAAAGATAACTGGACTTTGTTTGACGAGCGCTGGCCCGAGATCGTAAAGCACGCCCAGAAGCAAAAGGTGAAGGTGGGGATCGAAAACTGTCCCATGTATTTCTCCGGCGATGAGTGGCCCGGTGGTAAAAATATGGCTATCAACCCAGTGGTCTGGCGCGAGATGTTTAGCCGCATCCGCTCGGATTATTTCGGTCTGAACTATGATCCCAGCCACCTAGTCTGGCAGATGATGGACCCAGCCTGGCCTTTGTTGGAGTTTAAGGACAAACTGTTTCATATTCATGCCAAGGATGTTCGGGTAGACAAAGACAGACTTCGCCAGGTGGGGATTATGGCAACCCCACTGGAGTACCATGCCCCCAAACTGCCGGGCCTGGGGGATGTGAACTGGACACAGTTTTTTGCCAACCTGACCGAAGCCCGCTACAGCGGGCCCGTCTGCATCGAGGTCGAAGACCGGGCTTATGAGGGCAGTCTGGAAGACCGTAAACGGGCTGTAATCCAGTCGGGGCGGTTCCTACGGAATTTTGTAGCCTAGCGCTTCAGCTCGTCGGCAGGGTGGTGGGCATATAAGGCGAACCAACGGATGACATTTTCTACGTCGTCTAGGTCAATCATCTCTGATGGGCTGTGCATATAGCGATTGGGCACAGAAATGATCGCGGTAGGGATCCCTTCGCGTACCAGGGCAATCTCGTCGGCGTCGGTGCCGGAATAGCTGCCGTGGGCCTGGAGTTCGTAGGGGATCTGGTGGAGGCGGGCAATTTCGCGCAAGCGCTGGTTGACCCGGGGATGGGCAAAGGGGCCAATATCCAGCACGGCCCCTTTGCCCAAAGCACCCTCGCCCACGCTTTTCTTGTCCATTTCGGGGGCTGCCGAGCAATGGGTCACGTCCACTACCAATGCGGTGTCGGGCTCGAGCTTGAAAGCCGCGGTGCGTGCACCATAAGCCCCAATTTCTTCCTGAACGGTAGCCACAGCCGTAATTTGGGCCGTGGCTCCTAGGGTTTTGGCTTGTTGTAGGGCTTCCAGCACGATGAAGGCTCCGATGCGGTTGTCAATGGCCTTGGAGATCAACCGACGGCCCAGCAGATAGTGGAAGGGCTGGTCAATGACCCCGACGGAACCGACCTCGAGCCACTCCCTGGCTTCATTGCCGTCTTTGGCACCAATGTCGGCCCAGAGGTTCTTCAGCTTGACGGCTTTATCGCGTTCGTCGGGCTCGAGTAGATGAATGGCCTTGCGCCCCACGACCCCCCGCACCTCCCCCTTCGGCCCCTTGAAGCGCAGGCGCTGCCCTACCAGCACCTGTGCATCCCAACCCCCCAATGCCTTGAACCAGATAAATCCATTTTCGTCTATGTGCGAGACGATCACCCCAATCTCGTCCACATGGCCTGCCAGCATGATGCGAGGCGAGCCGCCAGGGTTCAGGGTCGCGTAGGCGTTGCCGTGGCGATCGGAGTCTATTTGGTCGGCAAAACGGAGGGCCTGGGCTGTCCAGACCGCGATGGCCTCTTGCTCGAAGCCGGTGGGGCCTAGAGCTTGGAGGAGTCGCTCGAGGAAATCAAGGTTCATGGATGGGCTCCTCTAGGTAGTTGCTGAGGGAGATTGTATCGCTGATGGTTGGTAGCGGGTAGCGATGGATGGGTGAACTGGAACAGTAGCAAGCTCTCGAATTGCTCTTACCTTTCAGGGTAGAACCCTAGAATAGAACCCATGAAGGTACTGGCCCTGATCGCCCACGATGGCAAGAAAACCGATATGATCTCTTTTGCCAAGGATCACAAAGACCTGCTCGCCCATTTTCCCTTGGTCGCAACGGGCACTACCGGGCGACTCTTGCAGGAAAAAGCCGGCCTCAGCGTAACCCGGATGCTTTCGGGCCCGCTGGGTGGTGACCAGCAGATTGGGGCCATGATTGCCGAGGACAAGGTACTGGCGGTCATTTTTTTACGCGACCCCCTCCAGGCCCAGCCGCACGAACCCGATGTGCAGGCCCTAATGCGGGTCTGTGATGTTCACAACGTACCCCTAGCAACCAACCTGACGGCTGCCGAGGCCGTGTTGGCCTGGCTCCAGAGCGACCTATCGGCCAATGAACGCCAGGAGAGTTTTTAATGGGCCTCAGCCTCACCGACGCCATTTGCCCCCCAATAACACAGGTAGGAAGTACCTAGCGGTGGGGCCTCTCCGACAGGATTTGCGCCTTTATAAGACTTGGGATATGCCCGATAGTGTCAAAGACCCGATTGTTAGGAAAGTTGAGTGTTATATTAGCAAGTAGGTATGACACCCCTCGAGTGGATTCAACAAATGGTAGAGGCCAACCGCGAAGCCTTGCAGCAGATGCCCTTTCCACCGGGCTTGGCCGAGTATGTAGACGAACTGGTTAAGTCGGGCCAGACCGAGCAGATTATCGCTTTGATGAAAATGGGTTTCCTGATTGGCATCCAGCAGGGTACAAGAAGCGAAGAGAGCCCCATACCTCCTCCCAACCGTATTCAGGCTTAACTCAGAACTTGCAGTCATACAAAATCGCGCAAACGACACAACATCAGGCATAAAAACCCGTCATTGCGAGGCGTAGTTGGCCGAGGAATCTGTTGGGGTGCGGTCGAGAACATCACCGGTGTCCATGCCGTATCAGATTCCTCCTTCGTCGGAATGACCGGTGCTAAGTGATGGGAGCTCGAGGACTCCTGCATGGGATTCTTAGGGGCAAGTTTTTATACGCATTCCGGCAGTATCGTTCACTTTTGAAAGCCTAAACGATACTGCCGGAATGCACTCCTACTCCCTTCGGTCGGCTTGAACCCCTCACATTTGATTACACCCAAAGGTGAAGGGTTCAAGCGGAACCGGTATTTAGTTAACACAAATGCAAAAAACAGCAGCCGAGGCTGCTGTTTTTGATCTTAACAGCGCTTCCCACATTTACGCTCCCGTACGGCAGTAGGTGTTGCCGAGCAACGTACGGGTTCCTTCCACACGGGAGCATAAATTAAGCGGTACAGATCGTAATTTGGCCGTACGGCTTATTCGTGGGAAACACTGTAAGCACTACCAAGCAGACTCAGTACTCCGGTGGTTGGCGGGGCGATTTATTTGCAGGGGTAGATGGCCCCACAGCACCCGCAAGGCAATGGCAGGATGCATTAGGCTAGGAGGCGGGGCTACCAGATTGGTCACCTTGAGAAAAGCCCTGGCGACTACCGGGTCTTTCCAGGCTACCGGGAAGAGCTTGCTCAGATACCAGTTGACCAATTGTGTTTTGGGGGTGCGCTTGCCTTCAATTCTGGGGTCGTTGAGGTCGTTACCCGCAGCAATCTCCCAGGGGATTTCCACTACTTTGCTTGCGGTGCGAAAGAAACGTCTGGCTAGCTGCGTGGTGCCTTTGACTAGCTCCTGCTGTAGGGCCAAAGCTTGTAGGGCAGCACTGGTCATGCCTTGCCCATACACCGGATTGAAGCTGCAAAAGGCATCGCCAAAGACCAGATACCCCTCGGGAAAGCGCGGCAGTTTTTCGTAGCGGCGGCGTAGACTCTGCGGATATTTGAAGGACTGGATCTGACCTATCAGCTCACCCCGTTGCACGATGGCTTGAATCTCGGGTGAAGGAAGGGAGTTGGCATAGGCACTGAACCCGGCCAGATCGGTGGGAGGGTGATCGTCGGCATAGCCGCCAATGGAGAGAATCCAGCGATCCCCTTCCTGGGCAATGAGAGCTGCGCCCCTGGGAGAGACTCTGGAGCGGGCAATCACTACGGCGACTTGTCCATCGGCATCATTGGGGTAACGGCGAAAATGCGCTGTGGCATAGCCGATGTTTACCTGGATGGTTTCTTGGTCAGGTGCGTCAAACCCCATTGCTACCAACCACTTGGGGCTTTGCGAACCACGTCCGCTGGCATCTATCACCCAGTCGGCACTCAATACTTCTTCGTTGTGGCCTTGGTTGCGCTGTACCACCCGTACGCCGGTGACCCGTTTGTGGTTGTCGCTCACCAACCCAAGCACGTCGCAGTTCTCGACGAAATAAACCCCTGGCATCGTCATCAGTCGTTGGCGAATATAGCCCTCGAGCAAGGGTCGGCTTACGGCAAGCCCAACCAGGCCGCTTGAACCCTGAGCTAGAGTCTTACCTCCTGCATACCAGCGTACAGTGTTTTGGCTATCACCGCTCAGTCCGCCCATATTTACCAAATCTTGGGTTAGGCCAGGAAAAAATTGCTCCATTACTTCGCGGCCCCGGCCCAACAACCCGTGCGCATGTTGCCCTTGGGGAACGCCCTTTCGATGCTGCCCAAGTTGGGGGAAAGTGTCGCGTTCCAGCAGGGTGACCTGCTCGAAATAGTCGGTCAGGATCCGTGCGACCAACAACCCGCCCATGCTTGCCCCGATCACGACTGCGTGTTTGCCTACATACTGTGGTTTCATAGGTGTTCTCCGGTGTCAGATTTCGATGCTTGCTTTGTTTTCCTTGGGGCGCGATGAGGATGGGTGTAGCAGGATTTCATTTTCGGGCTCGAGGGACATGGCACAGCCGGGACAAATGGGCTTTGAGGCTGCAATCTGCCAGGTACGCCCTGTGTCCTGACAGATTCGCCAGAGTTTGGGCTCTATGACTTCGACTTCGAATACTTCTTGCTTACAAGCCGGGTTGGTGCAGAATAACTGTTTTTTCATAGCGTTCTCCTTGCGCTTAACTAAGATAGGTTTGGTCTGGTAACGCAGGGGTAACGTCTGCGGGAAAAGCTTCAGCTATAAGGAGTTTTCTATGGTTGCGGCTCTACGGAATAGACAGGTTTGCTAAAGTGGGGATTGAGCAGGAGGTATCTAAATATGAAAAAGGTGGGGCTGTTGTTTGCATTGTTGGGATGTAGCTTGACCCTGGCGCAGGGCAGTTTTGTGGGGGTGGTGCAAGACAGCAAAGCTTTTGTGGCAGTGGTGGTGGCTGCTGATCAGAAAGCGATTGCTTATGTGTGCGATAGCGAGACAGTGGCTCAGTGGTTTACCGGGCGCGTTGGAACAGACGGGGTTTTGCAGTTAACCAACACCTCGAGCACCGGCGGAACCATCCAGGCCCGTTTGAACCAGGGTGAAGTGGCAGGCTCCTTCATCTTGCCCGGACAGACCGCCAAAGCCTTCGTGGCCAAGGTTGCC
Organism: Meiothermus sp.; assembly: GCF_037443965.1. Lineage (GTDB taxonomy): Bacteria > Deinococcota > Deinococci > Deinococcales > Thermaceae > Meiothermus. Next base: position 313,128 of record NZ_JBBINI010000001.1, on the reverse strand, counting down.
GGCGGCACTGCCGGGCTTTATCGGTACGACGGCACGGTCGAGGGAAGCCGCTATCTGGGCGGTTGGATTGTGGATCAGCAGGGGGTGCAGCGAGGGTCGGTAATTGGAGGTGGCAGCCTACGGGCCTCAGTGCTGATACCCCAGACCCTGTTGTCCGATCACCCCAAGCTGACCAACCTTAAGGCTTGGCGCGTCACGCCCGAATGGGTAAGCGAAAATCTGCGTTGAGGGAAAGCCCGATATACCAAATTCGGGTAATCCGTCACCGAATGGTGACGAACCAACTCGACCGAAGTTATCCGCGTAGCGGAGGGCGATACCGCCCCTTGGAAGTTATCCGTATAGCGGAGGGCAGTACTGCCCCTTGGAAAGGGATACGCTTGCTTCGCCGAGCGCAGTGGGGGGTGTACTCTGCACATGTTTTTTGGGATAGGCCAGCCAGCGGTCACCCGGGAATTGCGCCCGGTGGGTAGCTTACTGATTGTGAACTTGCCCTATGAATTTTATACCGATTCTGCTCATACGCATTTCGGTAGTATCGTTCACTTTGACAAGCCTAAACGATACTACCGAAATGCTTTTCTACTCCCTTCGGTCGGCTTGAATCCTTCACCTCTGACTACGTCCAACGGTGAAGGATTCAAGCGGTAACGGTATCATACCGCGTTTCCTACAATTACGCCGCAGGCGGTGCGGCGTAATTTGCCCAGTACAGCAAAAACCGCTGTGCTGGGTATTCGCGGGAACCGCTCTAGCTGACCCAAAAACAACGTAAGAGACCCCCCAGGCGCGGTGCGCTTTATGCGCCACTCACGCGCAGAGTTGGTATTACCTAGGTGCAACTTTACCGACCACGACGAGGAAGTCGTCCCACCGCTCTGGTAGGCGTTCACCCACCTCGCTAAAGCGCTGGCGTTGCTGCTGGTAAAAGCGTTCTGCGGCACCTAAGCTTTTGTCTTGTTGCAGGGCCCTTAAGGCCAGCGCAAGAGCTTCACGGTCGTAGGGGTCGGCCTCGAGCAAAATCCGGGCCAGTCGCAGCGCTTCATCGGGCTTGGCCTGGGTGGCTTGTTGGTGCAGACTGTGGTACAGCGACTCGCTCACCGAGGCGTCCCAGCCCGCGCCAATTCCCTGCAAGTAAGGGCCGCGCCAGAGTTGAGAATAGCCGGTTTGCAAAAACGCCTCGGAGTCGGATTCGACTGCCCCCAGCGCGTAGCCGAGGCTGGTGCGGGTAATGGCCTGGTGGCCTAGGGCGGTGCGCAGCCGATAGACCAGTTGTTTGAGTGCCGAGGCGGCTTTTCCCTCGTCCATCTCGGGATAGAGGGTGTCGTAGAGCTCGAGTTGTTCAACCTCGCTGCGTCCAGCGATCCGGGCTTCCAGCAACAGTGCCAGCAGCTCCTTGCCCTTTCTGGCCTCGTATTTGATGGGCTGGCCCTGGATGCGTAGCAGCAGTGGTCCTAGCACTTCCAACCGCACCTCGCTTTCTTCGGGCTGGGCAAGGGGTTGGGCAGTGCTAGGGAAGTAGCGTCGCACAATATTGATCCAGTTGCGGTTGCCCATGGCCTCGAAGGGGGCAATGCGGGCGGTGGCAGCCTTGCGATTGCCCTGGATGCGGTCGAGTTCGAGGGCCATGCGGTGAGCGAAGGGGTTGTGGCCCAACTCGCGCATCTGGCTTACCGCCTCGCTGAGGGTCCTTTGGGCGGCCTCGAGCTGACCCTGCTTTTCCAGCGCAAGCCCCCGCACCCACAAGGCGAATACTTCGATGCGGGTTTCACCCAATCCGGCGGCCAGTTGCTCCAGCTCTTCGACCAGTTGGAAGGCCCGCAGTGGCTGCCCATGGACGGCCTCGGCCCAGGCTACAAAGGCCAGGGTCTCGGCCAGGATGGGGGGACTGCCGGTCTTGCGGGCATGGAATTCGGCGCTCTGGGCATATTTGAGTGCTAGTGCCCCGCCGTGGGGAGGTGCCCACTCGAGGTAGAGCCGTACCAGACCCTGCCCCACGATGCTCAACCCCCGGTGGTTGGCGATGTGCTCGAGCACGCTCCGGCTTTCCAGCAACACTTCCTCGGCCCGCTCATACTCGCCCAACTCGAGCAAATACAGCCCCAAGTTGGCCTGCCCCTCGGCAAACTTGCGTCCATCGCCCTGTTGGCTGACAACCAGCAAGTAGGCTTCCAAGTCGGTGATGGCCTGAGAATAGCGTCCCCAACGATAAAAGCCTAGTGCCCGGCTGTAGCGGGCCAGCGCCTTGCGGTTTTGCAAGGTGGCGTAGGCCGGGTGGTTGGGCGAGGTCTGCTCAAAGCCCTCGATGGCTTGACTCAGAACCCGTACGGCTTCGGCAAAATCGCCCTCATCGAGGAGAATCTGGGCATACAGGCTCTTGAACCAGGCCGCATCCAGGGAGTTGCTGTAAGCGATAGTCTGGGTGATGAAATCTTTGGCCTCAGCAAAGCGGCCCAGGCGAAACAGGCTGCGGCCCAGGTGGTAGGCGGCAGTGGCACTGGCCTCGGCCTGCATCTGGGGGTGTTGGTTCCACCAGGCTAAGGCCCCAGCAAAGTCGTCGCGGGCTGCCCGGGCTTGCAGGATGGCTTCGTAGAAGCGTTGATTTGCTTCTGTGAGGCGCAGCAAGGCTTGTTCGGCCTCGCTACCTCGCCCCAGTTCCGACAGGATCTCGGCGTATAAAAACACGCTTTGGGAATGCGAAGGGTTGCTGCTCAGGGCCAGCTCGCAGGCCTCCAAGGCTGCTGGGAGGTCAAAATCGCGCAAGATCTGGGCGGCTTCCAGGGCCAGAATGGTTCGCTTGGGCTCCTGGCTCAACTGGGCCGCCTGAGCCAGAAAATTGGCCTTGTCCCGTTCGTTGGGAGTGCGGGCGGCAGCACGCTCGAGCAGCTCTATAGCCCGATGAGGCGGCAGACTGGCCTCGGCAATAAACAAAGCTGCCCGCTCGGGGTGTCTGGATTCCAGCGCCTGGATAATCTTTTGAGCCAGGGCTTGCCGATCTAGGGGTGGAATTTCGCAGCGAACGACCTCGGCAAAAAGTGGGTGAACAAACGATCTGGCTACCAACAGCCCGGCTTGCTCGAGATACAGAAGGGTCTTTTGCAGCGCCTTGGAATCGAGGCCGCTTACCTCGGCCCACAGTGCCTCGGAGCTTTCTCCCTCTCCCAACAAAGCTCTTGTCTGAAGCACTCTTAGGCTTTGGGGCTCGAGGTTGCTACGGGCCATCAACTGCAAGACCAGCGCTTCGATGCTGGTAGGCATCAGCTCGGTGGGGGGCTCACGCCAGCGCCAGCGCTGCCCATCGCTCCAGAGGTGGCCCAAGCGGGTGAGGTGGCGAAAATACTCCAGGGTGAAGAGGGGATTGCCCTGGGCTCGTTGGTAGATCCATTGCACCGCAGCAGGAGGTAGGGTTGCGCCAGTCTGGGTGTGAAGCAACAGGGCCGAAGCCTCGAGGGAGTGTACCGCCAGCAGGTAGGGTTCCAGCAGTTCGGGGGGTGGGGTGCGGGTGGTAAAAAGCAATCCAACTCCGCGCACTCGGCTTACTTCCTGGGCCAGCTCGAGCCACAAGGCTTGCTGTTCAGGCCGGGCTTCGTGCAGGTCTTCGATCAAAAGAATAAAAGGGGCCAATGCGCCCAGCGTGGCCGCCAATGTATCGGCGGCTTGGGCCAGGCCAAGCTCGCCCTCCCGGAGGCGCTCGAGGCCCTGCTGTACCCACAGCGGCCTCGAGTCCGAAAAAGGCAACGCGGCTACCAGTTGGGTGTGGCTATCACTGGCCTGTACCGTTAGGTTGCGGCAGGGTACCTGCTGCATAACCTGCTGGGCCAGCCAGCTTTTACCTACCCCGGTCTCACCCCAAATCGCCAGCGCCAGACCACTGCGTTTAGAAAGCACCAATCCCAGGCGCTTGACCAGCGCGGTTTGAAGGTCTTCGGGGGCCTGTGCGCTCACCATGGTTCTTAATCCTATCCTACTGGAGGCATTTCGTGGTGTTACAAGAAAACCTTGAATGGCCTTTTGTTATCCACCGCAAGGTATCCCGGTTGCTGTAGGTGCTGAAAGCACCCAGTGCTCCGGTAACTTAATTCGTGGGATGGATTTGGCTCCCTTAATATCTGGGAGTTGCTTTGAGCGCTTCATTTTTGGAACTTCACTGCATATCAATCTTTAAATTACCAGACCATTGGGCAGTTAGGAAAATGTTTATTTGCTCATCGGTTTCTGGATAGCTCCGCACCCGACCGATATTTGCAATTATGCGGCATCCTTATTGCGGTGATTGACCTAGATCTCTTATGGTGGCGAGCTTGTCTATCTAATCGCCCCATTCACCCACCCTTGTACCTATAGTCATACCCTTTCCGCTTGAATCCTTCAGCGTTGGACGCAGTCAGAGGTGAAGGATTCAAGCCGACCGAAGGGAGTAGAAAAGCATTTCGGTAGTATCGTTTAGGCTTGTCAAAGTGAACGATACTACCGAAATGCGTATCACACCCCTGCAAAATTATCCGTCAGGTATTTTTACCTTGATATTCTCTTTACCCCTCGTTACTCTTTCGTTACCAAGCCCAGCCCAAACTCAACCCAGCACTGAGATGCTGGTGAGACGCAAGGTAGAGATACTTCGGTAGAGGAGGCCAGACATGAAATTCAAACACGCTCTGTTGACAGCTTCAATAGTCTGCGGAATCGCAGTGGCACAGGTCGAGCTCAAGCCCAACCAACAATATCAGGGCGGTACACAGGTCAAATCCTCTACCCTGGGCATTGGCTTTGCCCTGCCCAAAGGTTGGCTGGGGGCTTACAAAGAAGAAGGGGAACAGGCGGTGTTGGTGCTGGGTTCCAACAGTGTAGAGGGGGTTGGGCTGGTGATTTTCCTGAGAAACCAGACTCCAGCCCAGGTGGTGGCTGGGTTGAACGAGGCCCAAGACCTGGGAGACAACGTAGTACTGCAACTGGTGGGCTCGGTCAGGACGCAAGGCTCGAGGGTAACAGCCCGCTACCTCAACAATCTGTACGTGGGGCGGGCCTTGGCCTTGCTGGGCTCGAGAAACCACGTGATTTACTTCTATGCAGGGCCACAAAAGAACGAAGCCCTATATGCGCAGCTTCTGGAAGGGCTCGCCGGTTCCACCAGATTCCAGGCTCCCGTTGCAGCCCGGCCCCAGCCCGCACCCCCGGCTCCTGCCGGCGTGGCCCGTCAGTGGACACAGTTTCTGGCTGGGAACATGCTCAAGTATTTCTCCAGCTACAACTCCGGAGGGGGCAGTGGCGGCATTTCTGAGCAGCGCACCCTGCACCTTTGCTCCGATGGCAGCTTTGCTTATCTGGACGAAAGCCTCACCACCCTCAACGTGCCGGGTGCTTCGGCCTCGAGCGGAGGGAGTGGCCGGGCTTTGGGCCGTTGGCGTATCGAGTCGGCTACCCAGAACAGCGCCGTGCTGCTGCTGAATGTAGACGGCGGTGGGGTCGAGCGCCTGCGAATTGAATACGACGGCGAGAAAACCTTCCTTAACGGACAGCGTTGGTTTCGAGTCCAGAGCGATGCCTGCCGCTAATGCTTATTGAGGACAGCTTGCGTTTCCCAAGACCACTCCGCTATCTGGTGGAGTGGTTTCCTACCTGCATTTGTGAAGTCGCGGGAATCGGTCTGAATATTCCAAAAACCCCACTGATGAACAATGCAGTAAGGTTGTCCGTTAAGTTTGGACGTTATGTAGTCGTTTCGCCTCCCAGCAGCTTTAGGATAGGTGGTAACGTTTCGGAGCACTAATTCCCGATTGCTGCAGGTTTTTATTCTTCACGCTGGGTTTATGCGGGCTTGCGTAGAGTGGGTCAGAGTGATGTGACCACCGCATGAAACACCCCAAGACTTCCCCTACCGAAATCCTGGATCGCTTTGCGCGAGAGGTGTTGTATGGCGAGGTTATAGGGAGCGCTAGCGATTGTGGGGCTGTGCGCCTGGGAGTGGATGCAGAAGCCAAAATCTCGGTGGAAGAGGGGGTCTTGCGTTTTGCTCCCCTGGATACCCCAGGATGGGGCCGCCAGGGAATTGCCTATGGCCCCTTTGCCCACAGGCCTGGACTGGCCTTTGGGGTTTTCATGCTAAACGGCCACCACAACTCGCAAACCTATGACGCAGAGCCTGGCTCTCTGCCGCGACGCCTGGTACGCAGCCAGAAGGATACAGCCCTGAGAACCCCCTTCAAGGCGCATTTTTCTGCCCAGCCTATTCGGGAAAACCTGGCGGTGGGTTGGTTTGATTGCCCTGTGCCCAACAACCCGCTCGAGGCGGGCCAGGCCCTGGTAATGCGGGGTCACCCAAAAGAGAATGGTCAGCTCTGTGCCGCCAAGGTGCGGGGTTTGCACCATCTGTTGTTGGGTGTACAGAACAACCCCATCTATCTGGTCTCGGTACTGCGCGAGAAGGGTGTGGCTTTTTATGCGGGTTCGCTCGAGGGCAGCCGTCACCTGCCAGCCCTGCCCAAGTTGCGGCCCCTCTCCATAGACCCCTACAGCCTGACTGCCAAGGACCTATACGCTGGGATTCACCAATCCATCCTGGGCGAGATGGGACACCGGGTAGACACCCGGGTGTACGGGGTGCGGGTGGCCCAGATACCGGAATGGCAGGCGTATGGCACGGCCCAGATTGCCGATCCCCAACCTCAACTCGGGCGCAAGGCCGCCCACGGTGGGGTATGGCAGCTAGATGGCCCCTGCATGCTTTTGCGTCCGGAAGAAGCGGGGGGCTTGTTTCATTTGCGCCTGACCGCACCTGCCAGCCTGATCTGGCGCTACCGCGATCCCCGGAACTACCTAGCCCTGGAACTGAACCCCCACGAAGTCCGCCTGCGGCTGCAATACGACCTCCAGCAATATGTGCTGGCGGCCCAACCCTATACCGGCGCAGCCCAACAACCCCACTGGGTGCAGGTGTTGGACGATGGACAAGCCCTCAGCATCACCCTGGATGGCAAACCCCTCTTTTCCGAACGCCCCATCCTCGAGCATCGCCTGGGAAACGAGACCGGCGTCGGACTGATTGGGCAGGCTGCCGACCTTGAAGTCCATCCGCGTGAAGTGACCTTGCCAGCAGTGCTCGAACTGGGTCTGCCTTGGCAGGTAAAGGGCCAGCAAACCGTGTTTGCACCCTACCTGAACCATGCCGCCGAAGATTTGTTGATTTCCTGGGAACCCACCCTGGGCCGTGGAAAGCTGATGCCTGCCGAGGGGGGTTTGCGTATCGAGACTACCGGAGCAGAGCGCACCGTGTACACCATGCCCTGGAACTGCACCGATCTGGCGGATCTGGAGGTCGAGATTCTGCCACCGGGCCAGTGCGCTGGACAGAAGCAGCAAAGCCGGGCAGGAGTCTCTTTCTGGCAAGATGCCAAGCACCATCTGGTGGTGGCCTTATGCCTGGACGATAACGAAAGCTCGGTGGCTGCCATGTTGCGTTTTGCCGGCTACGAAGACCCCTACGACATGGTCTGGAGCCGTGTGCCCGATCTGCTCTACCACGGCGTGCCCCTGCGTTTGCGGGTGGTGTGTGATGGCGTTCGGTTTCAGGTCTACCTCGATGAGGAACCCGTGCTATACCGCGCCCTAAGCGATATATATCCTGGTGCCGACCGCCTTTCCATCCGGCGGGTGGGGCTTGCCCTCAGCGGTTACGGTGAAGATACCGGCAGCGTTTTCCGCTCCTGGATTGCACGAAAGTAATCCTCTTGCAGTGCTCTGATGGGGAATTGGCCTGTTCCGTATCATACGCATTTCGGCAGTATCGTTCACTTCGGCAAGCCTAAACGATACTACCGAAATGCTTTTCTACTCCCTTCGGTCGGCTTGAATCCTTCACCGTTGGACGGAGTCAGAGGTGAAGGATTCAAGCGGAAACGGTATCAAGCGGGTTTCGTTGGAAGTTTTTCGAGATTCCCACCATCACTTATCGCACTCCTTAATTATGAAGAGCGCTCTAGCTGGCCTAGGCGCGTACTTGATCTGGTACAACAAAACTGTTGTGCAAGGGTGTTGATGCAAATAGCTCTAGAGGATTCGCTTGATGATCGAGAGGGCCTCGAGCAAGTCCTCCTCCCCAAAGGGCTTATGAATGTGGTTGACTCGAGCATTCCTGACCCACAGCCCACGCGGGGTTTGCTCGGTAATCAGCCAGATGGGCAGGAAGCGTCCACTGGGCAAGGACCGCAACTGGCGCACCTTGTCGGGGAGGTCAGTTCCTTCCAGCAAAATCCCCTGCACCCGGTTGTGTTCGAGGATACGCTTTGCACTTTCGAGGTCGGGCGGTAGCATGACCCGGTAGCGGTGGCGCTCGAGGGTGACCAGCAAGAGCCGCCGGATCAGGTTGGAGTCGCTCAAGACCATCAGCAAAGGGTCTTGGGGGCGCACATCGGCTTCCATCAGCAAGCCCCGGCTTTTCAGTTCGTAGAGCAGGTGGTAGACCTGTTCTTCGGGAAGATCGCATTCCAGCGCGACCGAGCGGGCTCGCTTGACCCCATCTATGGCTTCCAGCACTGTCCAGGCATCGGGTGAGAGGGCGTGGCGGGTGGGGTCGCCCGCGAGTTGCAACACAATCCCTGGGTCAACCTTGCCCCGCATCCATTCGTCGAGGCGGCGCAAGGCTTCAATCAGAATGGCGCTGGTATCGGTTACACCCGGCAACAGCACCTGTGAAGCGTCTATGGGTGGGGTCTCGGCTACCAGTTCGCCTTCCTGCTGGCCCAGGATGGTGGCCAGAGCCTCGAGAATTTGTGCGTGCAGCACATCGTTTAGTTCGCCCTCAGTGACCATCTTTTGTTGCAGCGCCAGAAAGCCCAGGGGGGTTCCAGGGTTCTCCTGCTGCTGGTATTTGACCAGTTCTTGCACTTGCTCTAAGGTCAAATAGTCGAAGCGCACCAGATACTCGCCCAGATGGGGGCCGGGGTGGGTCTGGATATAGGCGATTTTGCCTTCGCGAATATGAATTCGGCCCTTCAGTTTGGGGCAAGAGATGCTGATAACCGCATTTTTGCGGCCCCCCTCGAGGGTGCGCAGCAGGTCTCCCAGTTCAATTTCACCCAGTCTGGCCCGAATCATGGTGCGGCTGCCTCGACGACCTCAGTATGGCACAAGGGGTTAGGCCATGCGCTGCGACTGCGGCGCTCGGATGGGTTGAGGGTTTATTCCAGCAGGCGGCTCTGCTCGGGCAGCGGGTAGCCCAGGTGAGCGTAGGCCCGCTCGGTGGCCTGGCGGCCCCGGGGGGTGCGCTTGAGCAGGCCCAACTGAATCAGAAACGGCTCGTGTACTTCCTCGAGGGTTTCGGGGTCTTCGGAGAGCGCGGTAGCCAGGGTCTCGAGGCCCACCGGCCCCCCGGCAAAGCGCTCGATCACGGTCTGGATGATCTGGCGGTCGCGCGCGTCCAGCCCCAAAGCGTCCAGGCCCAGGGCATCCAGGGCCTGCCGGGCGCGCTCCAAGTGCACGATCGGCTCACCGGCTACCTCGGTGAAGTCGCGCACCCGCCGGAAAAGCCGCTTGGCAATGCGCATGGTGCCCCGGCTACGATGACCGATTTCCAGGGCTGCCTCGGGCTCGATTTGCAATCCCATCAGTTGGGCATCGCGCTGCACGCCCTGAGCCAGCTCGGTTTCGGTGTAGAACTCGAGGTGCTCGATAATCCCAAAACGGCTGCGTAAAGGCCCGGAGATGAGCCCCGGGCGGGTGGTGGCGCCAATCAGGGTAAAGCGGGGCAGGTCCAGCCGCAGGGTGCGGGCTGCCGGGCCCGTGCCAATCACGATGTCAATCTTAAAGTCTTCCAGCGCCGGGTAGAGGTGCTCCTCGGCGGCTTTGGACAGGCGGTGAATCTCATCGATGAACAGGATGTCGCCTTCTTCTAGGCTGTTGGTCAGGATGGCCGCTAGATCGCCGGGCTTCTCGATGGCGGGGCCGCTGGTCACGCGGATGTTCACGCCCAACTCGTAGGCCACCACATGGGCCAAGGTGGTCTTGCCCAGCCCAGGCGGTCCAAACAAGAGCAGGTGGTCGAGCGCCTCCCCCCGGTTCTTGGCGGCCTCGAGGTAGACCCGCAGTTTTTTCTTGAGTTTGGCCTGCCCCACGTAGTCTTCCAGGCTCTTAGGCCGCAGGGTCAAATCCGCTTCCACGCCCATCATCATAGCAAGTGAATGCGTTCTATTCTGTTTTCGACATAGAATGCGCCGGGCCGCGTGGCGGTGCATGACCCTCTGTCGAAGCAGTTAAAGGCTACCCGGTGGCCCGCTGGGCTTCCGCAAGCAAAGCGTCCAGCGTCCCTTCCTGCCACAGCAACCCCAAAGCCCGCACGGCCGCTGGGTCGAGGGCCTCCTGCAAAAGACGCGCATAGCCTTCGGCAGGCTTCAGGGCCGGACGGTAGGGTCGGTGACTGGTAAGGGCATCCCAGATATCCGCTACCGCCAGGATTCGGGCCTCGATGGGAATGGCCTCTCCGCTCAACCCGTCGGGGTAGCCACAGCCATCCAGCCGCTCATGGTGGTGCCGAATGCCCGGCAGGTGGGCCGCAAGCGCGCGGGACTGGCGAACGATCTCGTAGCCGATAAGCGGGTGGCTCTCGATGAGCTGGCGTTCTTGGGAACTGAGTTTGTCGGCTTTCTGCAGGATGGCCTCGGGCACACCGATTTTGCCAATGTCGTGCAACAGCCCGGTGATATAAAGCTGGTAGGCCTGTTGTGCGTCCCAGCCCAGCTTGCGGGCAATAAGCTGCGCATAGGCCCCAACCCGCTGGGAGTGGCCCCGGGTGTAGGGGTCTCGAGCGTCGATGGCAGCTGCCAGGGTTTGCACGGTATCGCGGTACAGCTCGAGGTTGCGCTGACGTTCGGCCTCGAGGGCTTGGGCCAGGCTGTTGAAGCCCAGGGCCAGGTCGGCCAGCTCGTCCCAGGCCACCGCGCTCACCCGCACCGGCTCTTTTCCTTCCTGTATGGCCTGCATACCCTCGAGCACCGCCTGCACGGGCCGGGCCACCTCACGGGAGAGAAGAACGCCCCCAGCCACCATCAGCACCAGGCCCGAAAACAACCCCCAGGCCACCAGCCCCGGCAGATGGGTCGATTCAAGCCGGAAGTAAACCAGCACAGCCACCTGTAAGAGCGGAAACAACCCCAAAGCCACCAACACACCCAGTACCTTAAAAACAAAGGGGATGCGCAGACGGGAGGGAACCACCACCTCGTCGCCAAAGCGCGTGCGCAGATAGGCCATCAGGCGCTGGGACTGGCTAGCCCCCACCAGATACTCGATGATGGCATGCAAAGCAGCGTTAAGTGGATACCACGGCAGCAAGTGCAGCATCTCCAGCGGCCCCGTAGGAAAGCCGCCCCAGTGATGCGCCCAGTCGATGGCCAGCAAAAAGCCGCCCATGGTAGCGAGCAGGTGCGGCCCCATCACCCGACCCACCGAGAGCACCGGCCAGTGCACCAGGTTGCGGTAGGCCTGTCGGGCCGCCTCGAGGCTATCGGCACCACCCAGAAAAACCTTCTGCGTCGGGTTGAGCTGCCGGCGGGCCCACCATAGATCCAGCAGCGCGACCAGGGGTGCTACCAGCATCCCCACCGCGATCGCATACCCCCAGGCCCAGGCCGGCCAGCCGAAGTACAACCCGTGCACGATTAGGGCATTGATTAAAACCGCCAGCGAACCCCAAAAATAAGCCCAGACCGAACGGTGTAAAAACCGTATAAATAGGCGCTTGCGGCCATCCATCGCTAGGCCCACCTTAGCACCTCCACCAAAGGGGGCCGGGTCATTTTGGCGTGACGTACAATACCCCCTGATGGTGCGCTTTTCTGCCAGCGGGGTTCGCCTCGACCAGGCCCTGGCCTTTGAGGCCAATACCTCCAGGGCCAAGGCCCAGGAATGGATCGAGGCCGGCCTGGTCAGGGTAGGGGGCCAGGTGGTGACCAAGCCCGCCTACAAGCTGCGGGGTGAGACCGTGGAGGTGGAGCCCCCACCCCCCCAGCCGGCCAGCGTGGCCGCCGAGGATATCCCGCTGCACGTCCTGTACGAAGACCCCGACCTGATCGTGATCAACAAACCAGCCGGTATGATCACCCACCCGGCCCCAGGGGTGTACTCCGGAACGCTGGTGAACGCCATTTTGGGGCGGTTTGGGCTAGATCTCTCGCTGGGCGAGCCCGAGGAGGAGGGCGAGCTGCGCCTGCAAGCCCCCCGACCCGAGCTGGTGCGTCCTGGCATCGTGCACCGCCTCGACAAGGACACCAGCGGGGTGATTGTGGTGGCCCGCCACGAGGCCGCCCACCGCCGGCTCGCCGAAGCCTTCGCCGGGCGCAACGTGTACAAGCGCTACCTCGCCCTCACGGTGGGCATCCCGCGCGAAGGTATCCTCTCGGCCCCCATTGGACGCCACCCGGTCGACCGCACCCGCATGCACGTGGGGGGGGTGGCCGCCCGGCACGCCCAGACCGAGTTCGAGGTACTGGCGGTGGCCGGATCGCATGCCCTGGTCTCGGCCATCCTGCACACCGGGCGCACCCACCAGATTCGCGTACACCTCAAGCATCTACATGCCCCCATTCTGGGCGATGAGGTGTACGGCAAGGGCTCAGACCTCATTGCACGACAGGCCCTGCACGCTTACGAACTACGGCTGCAACATCCCCGCAGTGGGAAATACCTGCATTTTGTGGCTCCCATCCCGGCCGATATAGAGCGGGCCTGGGTGCGGCTGGGTGGGGTCTGGCCGAAAGACTTGATGACCGAGGTGGCTGAGACGAATCTTGCAGAGCCCTTTTTGTAGAAAAAACTTGATTTGTGGGCGCAGGTTGGGAATACTGTGGAGCAACTTGACAGCCCGGAGGTAAGGCATGAATGTAGTTTTTCTTTCCCCCCATTTTCCCCCCAACTTCTGGCCTTTTTGCGTGCGCCTGCGCGAGGCTGGGCATACTGTGCTGGGCTTAGCCGATGCTGAATACGACCAGCTCCGCCCCGAGCTAAAGAATGCCCTCACCGAGTACTACAAAGTGGGCGACATGCACAACTACGACGAGCTGGTGCGGGCCCTGGGCTATTTCACCCACAAGTACGGCAAGCTGGATCGGATTGAGTCCATGAGCGAGTACTGGCTCGAGACCGAGGCCATGCTGCGCGAAGACTTCAATATTTTTGGCTTGCGCCCCGAGGACATGAGCCACGTCAAGCGCAAGTCGGTCATGAAACAATACTTCCAATTGGCGGGCTTGCGGGTGGCGCGGGGCAAGGTTTGCCGCACAGCGGTAGAAGCCCAGGATTTTGTGGAAGAGGTGGGCTACCCAGTGGTCGCCAAGCCCGATATTGGGGTGGGTGCGGCCAAAACCTACAAAATCAACAACGATGCAGACTTGATGGATTACATTGCCACCAAGCCCCCGGTGGACTACATCATTGAGGAATTCATCCCTGGCATGATCGTCACCTACGATGGTCTGACCGACATCAAGGGTAACGTGGTATTTGATAGCTCCCTCGAGTACTCCAAGGGCGTCATGGATGTGGTCAACGAGGATACCGACATTTATTACTACATGGTGCGGGAAATCCCCGAAGATTTGCGGGAGGCGGGGCGCAAGGTAGCCCAAACCTTTGGCGTGCTCGAGCGCTTCTTCCACTTCGAGTTCTTCCGTTTGGAAGATGGCTCCCTGGTGGCGCTGGAAGTGAACATGCGCCCACCCGGCGGCCTCTCGATTGACATGTTCAACTATGCCAACGACATCGACATCTTCAGGGAGTGGGTCAATGTGCTCACCCACGGGACGGTAGGGGAGAAAGCCAAGCACCCCTATTTCTGTACCTATGTGGGCCGCAAAGACCACATCCACTACCAGCGCTCACACGAACAGGTCATGGCTGAGTTTGGCCCCCTAATAGCTCACCACGAGCGCATTAGCGGCATTTTTGCAGGGGCCATTGGTAACAACGGCTATATCCTGCGCCACCCCGACCTGAACATCATGCTGAAAGCAGCCCAGGCGATTCAAGAAAGAGCCTAGGGTCGAAGGTCAAGCCTTAAGCCAAAATGGCCCTTGACGAGGTCTCTGCTGCGCCCCACTTAGGTCGTCAAATTCGGGATTTATCCCCCACAGCCGCACGCTTAAGGGCGCAGAACCCCAGTGGACGCCAAGTTCTGATATGGTGACAAACACACTTTGGAGGCACTTATATGCATACCGAATACCACAAATGGTACAGTCCTGCTCTGCAGCACGAGATGGAGCTCAAGCTGTATGGCCACTACGGTCAGCCGGTCATCGTGTTTCCGGCCCAGAACGGGCGCTGGTTTGACTGGGAAGGCCATGCCGGGATGGCCCAGGCCCTGGCTCCCATGATCGAGGCAGGGCGGGTCAAGTTTTTTTGCGTGGACGGCATTGATTGGCAGAGCTGGACCAACAAGAGCATTTCGCCTGCCGAACGCGCCCGCCGCCACAACGACTACGATGCCTACATCATGCAGGAAGTGGTCTCGTTTGTGCGCAAGAACACCGGCCTACAAACCATGTGGGTTACGGGCTGCAGTATGGGTGCTTTCCACGCGACCAACTTCTTCTTCAAATATCCCGAGGTTTTCGACGGCCTGATCGCACTATCGGGACTGTATCAGGTGGGGGGGTTTGTGGGGGACGAAGGGGGCATGGATGCTTACTACAACTCGCCCTTGTGGTATTTGCGCAATCTTACCGACGAAGACAAGCTAAACGCCTACCGGCGCAACAAGATTGTGTTTGCAGTGGGCCAGGGGCGCTGGGAGGAAGAGTGTATCCGCGACACCCGCGAGATGCAGGAACTGCTCCACCAGAAGGGTGTGTACGCTACCTTCGACTACTGGGGCCACGACGTAGACCACGACTGGCCTTGGTGGCAGAAGATGCTGCCGTATGAGCTCGAGCGCTTAGGGGTTTGACTCCGGGTTGCTTGCAGGCAGGGTTTCCTCTACCGACTCGAGCTTGTGGTTGGCCTGGTAGTGTCCGGCCAGTTCGTCCACGAAGGTGGTGTCGCAGGGCTTGACCCCCGAAAGATAGGCCGCGCGGCCCAGGGCGTGAGCGGCTACCGGCGCGGTCAGAATGACGAAAGCCAGGGCAGATAGCGCACGGGTTGCGATCGAAAGGTCTTGATAGAACACCGCCACTGCCACCAAAATCAATCCCACGCCCAGGGTGCCTGCCTTGGAGGTGGCGTGCATGCGGTTGTAGAGGTCGGGCATCCTCACCACGCCAATCGCAGCAATAAACAGAAAGAAAATGCCCACCGATACCAGCGCATAAACCACTAAATCAAGCATGTTTACTCCCCTTGGTGTCCCCGATACTCGATATAGCGGGCGAGCCCTAGCGTAGCCAGGAAGGCAAATAAGGCCAGCGCAATGGCCACATCCAGAAAAGCGGTCTGGCCGCTGACCAGCGCATACAGGGCTGCCAAGGCCACCGAGACCGAGGTAATCAGGTCGAGCCCCACCACCCGATCTGCCAGGCTGGGGCCTTTGACCAGCCGATAAACTGCCAAAGGAATGGTGAGCATCAGAACGACCAGAGCCCCCCCTAGGAAACTCATCGGGTCACCTCCAGTACGGCTTTTTCCAGGCTTTCGTGGGTAGACTCGATCACCTTTTGCGGGTCGTCCACAAACATCCCGTGCACATAGAGCACCTTACGGTCAGAAGAGACGTCCAGGCTCAGGGTGCCTGGTGTGAGCGTAATCAGGTTGGCCAGCAAGGTGATCTCGAGGTCGCTCTTGGCCTGCAGCGGATAGGCAATGATACCGGGCTTAATCTTCATGTCTGGCGAGAGCACCGCCTGAGCCACACGAATGCTGGACAGCACGATCTCCCACAGCATCAGGCCAGCAAAGCGGGGTAGTTTCCAGGCTAGGATAAAGTAGCGTTGGGACTGGGGGTCGAAGAGGGGCCGGGCCAGCAGCAGAATCAGGAAACAAAGGGCAAAGCCAATTAGGAAATTCCCGAGGGTAAAGGCTTCGGTCACGGCCATCCAGAAGATGGTTAGCACCACGTTGTGGACAAAAGCTCTCATCGGCTCACCCCCAGAACAACTTGAATATACTGGCTGGGATCCAGCAGTTCCTGGGCAGCAGTCTGGGACAAACGCAGCAAAGGGTCTGCCCACAAGCCAATCCCTACACTGAGCAGCACCAGCCCAGCGATCGGCAGGGTCAGGGCAAACCATCCGCCGGTAGCCCCCGGAGTGAACCTGTAACTTTTCGGGGGGGGATTTTTCCAGAAGGCTTCAGCAAACACAATGCCCATCGAGAGCAGGGTCAGAAGGCCCACCAGCAGCGCTGCGGCTACAATCCAGTACTGTTCGGCCTGTAAACCTGCTGTTACCAGGGTGAGCTTGGCCCAAAAGCCCGAAAAAGGGGGAATCCCAGCCAGCGAAAGTGCGGGCAACAGAAACAAGACTGCCAGCCAGGGATGACTCCGGTACAGCCCGCCCAACGAAACCAATACCCCAGTGCCTTGCAGGCGGTAGATCAGGCCCGCGATCAAGAACAGGGCCGAAATGATGATCATGTGGTTTAGGGCATAAAACACCGAGCCAGTTAGGGCCAGTGGAGTCAGGATGCCCAGCCCCATCAGCATGTAGCCGATATGGCTCACCAGTTGGAAGGACAGGATGCGCCGAATTTCCCCTTGGGCCAGCGCCGAAAGCACCCCCAGTAGCAGCGTCAGTCCGGCGATCCACAGAATTACGCTATGGGTAAATGCCGTCTCGTGGGTGAAGAGCAGTGTGAAGACCCGGATCAGCGCGTAGACCCCCACCTTGGTCAGGAGCCCGGCAAACAAAGCCGAAATCATCGCCGGAGGTGCTGGGTAGGAGGCAGGCAACCAGAAGAAGAAGGGAAACACCGCTGCCTTGAGGCCGAAAGCCACCAGAAAGAGCATGGCCAGAGCGCTTAGCAGACCCGTGGGTACCTCTTGCACTCGCGTCGCTAGGTCGGCTAGGTTGAGGGCCCCGGTGGCTCCGTACAAGAGTCCCACCGCACTCAGGAACAGCACCGAGGACAAGAGCGAAACCGCGAAGTACTTGACCCCCCCCGATAGCTGGGCCTTGTCGCCGCCCAGAACCATTAGAACAAACGAAGAGAGCAGCAACACCTCAAACCATACATATAAGTTGAACAGGTCGCCGGTCAGGAAAGCCCCATTGACCCCTACCAGCAAGAAGTTGGTGAGGGCATAATAGCCCAGAGCCTCGCGCGCAGTGTCGTTTGCAGCCAGTGCATAGAGCGCTACCGCCAGGGCCACGATCCCCGTTACTACCACCATCAAGGCCGAAAGGTGGTCGGCTACAAAGGTGATGCCAAAAGGGGCTTGCCAGTCGCTAATCTGCACTGCGCTAATGCCGCGTTGACCAACCTGATTCAGGAGGGTTAGAGCGGCCGCCAGCAGCGCCAGGGCACCGACCAGACTGAAATAGCGCTGCGCCCGACGGTAGGGAACCACCAGGCATAAGAGGGCCGTGGTAAGGGGGATAATGAGGGGGAGGACAATGAGCCAGCTCATGAGGGGATTTGCTCCTGCGAAGGTTGGGTTGGGTCGTGGGGTTCATCTACCAGCGAGGGGATGGGAGCAGGTTCAAAAGCCTCGAGCATCTCCTCACCGTTGAGGGTGCCCAATACCTGCTGGGCTCGAAAAAACAACACAATGCCAAAAGCGGCCAAGGCAAACCCAATCACGATAGCAGTCAGGATCAGGGCCTGGGGCAGGGGGTTGGCGATGGGCTGGGCCACCCCACCATTGCTGTGGATGAGGGGGGGGAACTGGCTGCCCAAACGGCCTGCGGTAAAGATCAGCAGGTTGGCGGCGTTGCCCACCACCAGGAACCCAATCAAAAACTGAATCAGATGGGGACGCAGCATCAGGTAGACCCCTACGGCAAAAAGGCCTCCTACCAGAAAGGCCAGCAGGATTTCCATCAGGGAGCCTCCTGGTTGAGAGCGCTCTCCTCGAGCGCAAAGATGGCCGCGAGCAGTGCCCCGAACACGGTCAGATAGACCCCTATATCGAAGATCACCGGGGTGCCAATCTTGACTCCAAAGACCGTAAACCACTCACCCGCCATGAAGGGCCGCTGGCTGGACAGAGACGGAAAGGCGCTGAGCAGCGCAATCAGTAGGCCGACTCCCACCAGGCGCAGGGGGCGGACTGGTAGCAGCTTGCGTGAGGCTGCTAGCCCGTGGGCCAGTGCATAGAGCGCATAGGCCCCGACTGCCACCAAAGCCCCAATGAAACCACCCCCTGGCTCGTTGTGACCACGCAAGAGCAAGAACAGCGAGAGCAGAATCAGGAGGGTGAAAAGGAACCTCGAGGCGGTCTGCAGAATCAGGGTATTCAAGGTGGCTCCTATGAGATGCACGGAGCTGGTTGTACCCCGAAGAGGATCGTCTTCCTTATCGTTGCGAGTGCGCCACCTGAGCAGGGCATACACCCCCAGCCCTGCCAGTCCTACCACAGAAATTTCACCGAAGGTATCCAGGGCGCGAAAATCCACCAAAATTACATTGACGATATTGCGTCCGAAGCCCTCGGGCAGACTCTTGTCGGTAAAGAAATTGCTCAGGTGCAACTCCAGCGGTTGTGATAACATCCCCAGCATTAGAAGGGTCATTAGACCCCCAAAACCCATGGCCACCACCGCATCGAGCGGTCGGCCCGCAGGCACTTGGCCAATCGTGGTGATTTGCAGCAGCACCAGAGCAATCAGGATGGCGGTCAGGGTTTCGACCAGGAACTGGGTGATTGAGAGGTCGGGGGCGTTTTGCAGCATGAATAAGATCGCAACCCCTGCGCCTACGATCCCCACCACTACCACCATTCCCAGGTGTGAGCGCAAACCCAGCGCGATGATGGCCCCCAGGAGCATCATGGCCATCAGCACTACCTGAGCCGGGTTGACTTCCGAGGCATTCGAGGGCCAGAGCAGGGTTCCCGAGTGCAGCAGGGCCAGCCCCACCAACCCTACCAGCCCGGCAAAAGTCCAGATCAGATAGGCCCGCAGCGAGCCGCTCTGCAACAGCCCTGTGACACCCGCTGCAAGACGCATCAGTCCGCGCAACAGGGCATTGTAGCCATTCTCGGGGCCGGGCACCGGGTCGGTAACCATCCAGGCCTGTAGGCGGGGATAGAGGAAGTAGAGCCCTACCCCCAGCAGCACCGTCAGGAGGCTCAGGAGCAAGGCCAGGTTGAAGCCGGGCCAGAGCTTCAGGTGGTAGGCCACAGCCTGACCCTTTACCGCGCTGGCCACCGCATCGGCCAGGGGGTTATAGAGCCCCGGAAACAAGCCAAGCAAGAGCCCCAACCCCGCCAGCACCAAGGGCCCCAGCCACAGGCTGGGCGGCCCCTCGTGTACCTCCTGGGGCGGCTGGCCCCGGAAGAAAGGCACCACCAGCAGCAGCGCCAGCATGGCCCCCACCGCAAAGCCCAGCACCGCCAGCCCCACCATCCAGGCCGGGGCTGCCTGCAGCGCGGCCACATAGAGCACTTCCTTGCCGATAAAGCCCAGCACCGGCGGCAACCCGGCCAGCGAAAGCGCGGCCAGCACCACCGCCACCCCGGTGAGGGGCATCACCCGGAAAAGGCCCCCGAGCTGGGTGATGTCGCGGGTGCCGGCCTCGTGGTCCACCGCGCCCGCCGCCATAAAGAGCCCGCCCTTGTAGAGCGAGTGGGCCAGCAAAAAGGCGGCAAAGCCCATGGCCGCATAGTAGTCGGTGAGGGGCACCAGCCCGATTAAGAACACCAGCGCCCCCAGGGCGGCCACCGTGGAGTAGGCCAGCAGGCGCTTGAGGTCGGTGTGGCGGAAGGTGAGGGTGGCCCCGGTGAGCAGGGTGGCCAGCCCAAAGACCATCAGGGCGCTGCTCCAGACCTCGCTGCCGCCCAGGGCCGGCTGGAGCCGGGCCAGCAGGTAGACCCCAGCCTTGACCATGGTGGCCGAGTGCAGGTAGGCCGAGACCGGGGTGGGGGCTTCCATAGCGTTGGGCAGCCAGAAGTGGAAGGGAAACTGCGCCGACTTGGTAAAGGCTCCCAGAAGCACCAGGATGAGGGCGGGCAGATAGAGCGGATGCTCGCGCAGTAGCTGGCCCTGGCCCAGCAGCTCGGAAATCTCCATCGAGCCGCCCATGAGGGCCAGGAGAATCAGCCCGGTCAGCAGAGCCAGCCCTCCACCCGCCGTTACCAGTAAAGCCTGGGTGGCGGCCCGGCGCGACTTGAACTCGCTGTGGCTGAAGCCAATCAGCAGGTACGAGGTGAGGCTGGTCAGCTCCCACATCACGAACAGGGTCACGATGTTGTCGGCCAGCACCAGCCCCAGCATGGAGGCCATGAAGAGCAAAATGATCAGGTAGAACCGGCCCAGGTCAGGGTGGCCCTTCAGGTAGCCGCCCGAGTAGATCACAATAAAGGCGCCGATGCCGGTGATGAGCAGGGCGAACAGTAGCGAAAGCCCATCCAGGTAGAAGGAAAAGTTGACCCCCAGGCTGGGCACCCAGGCCAGGCTGTGCCGGAGGGTCTGGCCCCCCACCACGTCCGGCAGCAGGCTGGCAAAGTAGACTGCAAGGCCCAGCGGCAACAGGGCCAGTACCCAGCCTGCCGCGCTGCCCAGCCAGCGGTAGAGCCACGGTGCCGTAAGAGCTCCTAAAAAAGCGACGATGCTAGCGACCACCATAGATTGCTCCGGTAAAAACCCCCCACAACATAACAAAGGGTAGAGACCTTTGACAGTCTCCACCATAAGTGCTGCTTACAGGCAGCTTTGGTTTTCCAGGGCGCATTATACCGATTTTGGTAACACAAGCCCTATACCACCGGCTCCCGACCCAGCATCCGATGTATGGCCCGGCCCAAGCGCTTGATGCCTTCTTCGATCTGTTCGCGTGAGGCGCTCGAGTACGAAAGCCGCAGGGTGTTCTTGCCGCTGCCATCGGCAAAGAAGGGCTGCCCCGGCACGAAGGCTGTTTTTTCCTCCACCGCCTTTTTGAGGAGCTCGAGGCTGTCCAGTCCGGCGGGGGCGGTGAGCCAGAAGAACATGCCCCCTTTCGGCACAATCCAGCCCATGTCCTCGGGCATGTATTTTTGCAGGGCCAGCAACATCCAGTGGCAACGGGCCTGGTAGGTCTGGCGGATTTTGTCGATCTGTGCTCGGTACCAGGCCCCATCCCGCACCAGCTCGTAGACCAGCATCTGGTTCAGGGTGGGGGTGTGCAGGTCGGCGCCCTGCTTGGCAAAGGTGATTTTTTGAATCAGCGGCCGGGGTCCCACCACCCAGGCCACCCGCAGGCCAGGGGCCAGGGTCTTGGAGGTGGTGCTAAGGTAGATCACATTGCCGCCACCCAGCGCGTGGTCGAGGGCGTAGAGGGTGGGCAGGGGCTTCCCATCAAAGTACAGCTCGGCGTAGGCGTCGTCTTCCAGGATGGGGGTCCGGTATTTGCGGGCCAGCTCGACGATGGCCTTGCGCCGCTCCAGACCCATCAGCCGGCCCGAGGGGTTCTGGAAGGTGGGCAGCACGTACATAAACTTTACGGGATGGGCTTTGAGGGCGGCCTCGAGCGCCCCCAGCTCCAGCCCCTCTTCGTCCATATCCACCGAAACATACTGGGGCTCGTAGGGGTTGAAAGCGCTCAGCGCCCCCAGGTAGGTGGGGGCCTCTACCAGCACCCTCGAGCCGGGGTCGATCAGCACCTTGCCAATGAGATCGAGACCCTGCTGGGAGCCCGAGACTATCTGCACATTCTCGGGGGTGGCACCGGGTACGCGGCTGGCAATCCACTCCCGCAGGGGCAGGTGGCCCTCGGTGGTGCTGTACTGCAAGGCCTGAACCCCCTGCTCACGCAGGATGCGTTGGGTGGCCTCGCCGATGCGCTCTATGGGGAAGAGATCGGCTGCCGGCAGCCCCCCCGCAAAGCTGATGTAACCCGGCTGGGTGGTGAGCTTGAGGATTTCGCGGATGGTTGAGGCCTGGATGCGCCGTGTGCGGGCCGCGAAACGGGGTTCAAAGTTGGTTTCTAGGTTTTCCACCCTTCCAGTCTACCCCGCATATATGACGTTTTGTATAGTTCGTGTTGCAAAGGCGTCAGAAAAAGCCCAAGATCCACAGCGCACTTGGGCCACGGTCCATCAACTGCCCGGTCAGCGGTGAAACTCCGGTTCAAACAGCCGGGCGTACTCGTCGAGGGCAAAGCGGTCGGTCATACCGGCGATGTAGTCACAGGCGGCACGGTGGATGCCCTCGGTCTCGGCGGCTTTTTGCACCTGGGGGGGCAGGATGCGGGGGTCCTGGGTGTAGGCCTCAAAGAGCTTTTCCAGCACAAAGCGCGACTTGCCCACCTGCCGCACCACGTAGTAGTGGTGGTAGAGGTTGGCGTACAGGAAGTCGCGCAGCTCGTCCAGTTGCCGGGTGAGGGTCTCGGAATAAACCGCCAGGGGGGCTGGGTGCTGCCGGACGGCCTCGAGGCTATCTATCCGGTGCTGCTCGAGCAGCGCATGGGTGGCGGTGATGGTGTCGGTGATGATCAGGCCCAAAAGCTCGCGGATAAAAACCCGGCGGCTCATCTCGTCGAAGCGGTCGGGGTGCATACCCAGCTCTCCCAGCAAGTCCCGCAAAAGCTCGACCTCCCAGAGCTGGCCGGCCACCAGGAGCTCCGAGCGCAGGCCGTCGTCGAGGTCGTGGGCGTTGTAGGCGATCTCGTCGGCCAGGTTGACGATCTGGGCCTCGAGGCTGGGGCGCAGGTGGGGCTCGTAGCCCTCGGCGTCGGGCAGGTCGTAGCGGGTCTCGTGCTTGACGATGCCCTCGCGGGTCTCCCAGCACAGGTTAAGGCCGCGAAAGCCGGGGTAGCGCTGCTCGAGGTAGGTCACGATGCGCATGGACTGCTGGTTGTGGTCGAAGCCGCCGTGCCCCTGCATCAGGCCGTCCAGCACCGCCTCGCCCGAGTGCCCAAAGGGCGGATGCCCGAGGTCGTGGGCAAAGGCGATGGTCTCGGTGAGCTCGGGGTTCAGCCCCAGGGCCCGGGCGATGGAGCGGGCCACCTGGGCCACCTCGAGGGTGTGGGTCAGGCGGGTGCGGTAGTAGTCCCCCTCGAAGTTCACAAACACCTGGGTTTTGTACTGCAAGCGCCGGAAGGCGGTGGTGTGGTTGACGCGGTCGCGGTCTTTCTGGAAGGGGGTGCGGTAGCGCGACTCGGGCTCGGGGTATTCGCGGCCCCGGCTCTGGCCCGACTTAACGGCGTAAGGGGCAAGGTTCTGGGCCTCGAGGGCCTCGAGGCGGCTGCGTTCGAACAACATGCGCCCAGTTTACGCTGGCCCCGTGCCCCTGACAAACCGGCTCTACGAGAAGCTTCGCCCCCTGAACCGTGTTTTCGCACGCTTCTTGCCGGAGCCGCATGGCGAAGGAAAATCAGTGGCAGGGCACTTGTATTTGCAAAGATTCTCGTTCAACGGGCCAAAGCAGACCCTCATACATTTTGCCTTCGCTCGAGGTATCACGGTCTGGATGATGCGTGTTCTATTCTGCGGCCTTATCACCCTGCTGGCCCTCTCGGCCTGTGCGCCCAGCGTTACCGAGGTGCGGCGCTTCGATTTGATTGTGCAGAACCAGTGCACCGGCCCCAACCAGACCGTGTTTTTTTACATCAACGGAGAGTTTATCGGAACCGTGCGGGGCTCGAGGCTCTTTCCCAGCCTGCGCGAAGGCCGCTATGAGCTACGGGCCGAGGGCACCCAGCCCGGCCAGCCCGGATTTCTGCGCTTTAGCCGCTCGCTGATGCTCAACAAAGACACCGTCTGGACGCTGTGTCCCTAGCGCCGGTTCATACGCATTTCGGTAGTATCGTTCAATTTGTCAAGCCTAAACGACACTACCGAAATGCTTTTCTACTCCCTTCGGTCGGCTTGAATCCTTCACCTCTGACTACGTCCAACGGTGAAGGATTCAAGCGGAAACTGTATCAGTCCTGGCCCTGCAAGCCCGTTATGAGCTTGTCCAGGTCGGTGGGGGTGGTGTAGTGGGCGATGGAGGCCCGGATGGCCCCTCGGGGCCACAGGCCCAGGGCCTGCATGGGCATGGTGGCGTAGTAGTGCCCGGACGCTACCCCCACGCCCAGCCTGGCTAGGCGTTCGGCCACGGCCATGGGTGGCTGGCCCTGCAGGTTGAAGCAAAAAGTGCCCACCCGGCCCTGGGGCGTGGGTAGCCCGTAAAGCTCGAGGCCGGGAATGTGCTGGAGTCGCTCGAGGGCTTCGGCGACCAGCGGTTGTTCGATGGCCTCGATCTGCCGGTAGGCCGCCTGCAAGCCCGCGCGCCCCGGCTGGCCGCCCCCCAGCTCGCTTCTCAGGTAGTCCAGGGTGCCCAGCCAGCCGGCCATGCACTCGTGGTTGTTGGTGCCCGGCTCAAACTTGAGCAGGCTGTCGTCCGGGATGAACCACAGCTTGTCGGTGGGGAGCTGCGCGATAAGCGCCTCGCGCACGTACAGGAAGGCCAGGTGGGGGCCAAACACCTTGTAGGCTGAGAAAAAGGCCATGTCTACCCCGCTGGCCTCTACGTCGGGCAGGTGGTGGGGGCTGTAATGCACCATGTCGGTAATGCACCAGGCCCCTACCGCGTGGGCAATTTCGGCGGCAGCGGCCACATCGGGGGTGGTGCCCAGCGAGTTGGCCGCCGAGGTCACCGCCACCAGCCGGGTTCTGGGCGTGACCAAGGCCCGGAGGTCGGCGGGCTCGAGCCGGCCCCCTTCGTCCCAACGGGCTTTCCAGACCTTGACCCGCACCCCGACTTCTTCCAAGTTGCGCCAGGGCGAGGCGTTGGCCTCGTGCTCGAGCTCGGAAATCACCACCTCGTCGCCCTCGCCCCATAGCCGGGCAAAGGCCCTCGATAGGATAAAGGTAAGGGCGGTGGCACTCGGCCCAATCGCTACCTCGCTGGGTTTGCAGTTGAAAAAGGCCGCGGTTTCTTCGCGCGTGCGCTCGCGCACCTGCGTAGCGGCTTGTGAGCCGGGGTAGGGCATGCCCACGTTGCAGCTCGAGCTGGCCAGAAACTGCGCAATGCCCTCGATGCACTGCCTGGGAACCTGGGCGCCAGCGGCATTGTCGAGAAAGCTAAATCCACCGGCTAGAGCAGGAAACTGGGTTCGAAGCGACATGCTTGATTCTAACGGGTATTGCTGGTATTTGACCTTTGCATCAGCTTTTCCATGGCCGTCAAAGGGACATTTGAATCTGGTCAATGGAGTGAATAGGTAGAAATATCAAAGTGCTACCAATAACAGGAGGTAAAGCCTATGTTGTCAAGGGTACTTGTTATAACTGCGCTATTTGGGCTCGCGGGTTTCCTGGTGGTGGGTGCGCAACAAACAGGTGTGCCTGCTTGGCCGGGCATTACCACCGCCGACGACAAACCCAATGGGTGTGTGGATTGTCACCGACAGACTGCCAACCGAGACCTTAGATTGTCCACCACCTTGCGGCTCTGGGCAACCCAGGGTAGTCCCAAGGAGGCCATTAACGTCGCACAAGCCGTTTTCCCGAGGGCTACTGCTCTGCTGGGGCGGCATCCGGATGTAACCCAGATTATTACAACCGGAGCCGTGCCGATTCCAACCCAGTGCATCGCCTGCCACAAAAGCCAGGGGCGGCCCATTACCTCAGTCATTCACCTGCTCCACCTGAGCCGGAACCCCGATTTCGTTTCCAACCGCTTTACCTTTGCGGAACGATCCGGAAATAACTGCACAAGCTGCCACGCAGTCAACGTCAACACCGGCGCCATGACCATCAAGGCCGGTACAGAACAGCGGTAGTACTCTGCTCAGCGCCGCGCACTGGCCCGTGCGTTAGTGAACGCTAAATCGTCGCTGCGAGAACTTCTGGGCAGCGGAGGGCCTGAAGTGGTTCGTGTGACCTCGAGACGATGGTTGAATTGTTTTACGTCCGCTGGTTCAGGCCCGCTTGAACAGCAAAGTGGCGTTCATGCCGCCAAAAGCGAAGGAGTTTGAGAGGGCATACTCCACCTGCTTTTCTTTGGGGGTGTTGGGCACATAGTCGAGGTCGAGTTCCGGGTCGGGGTCGTCGAGGTTAATGGTGGGGGGTAGTACCCCGGAAACCAGGGCCTGGATGCTGGCTATCG
This sequence comes from Meiothermus sp., assembly GCF_037443965.1. GTDB lineage: Bacteria > Deinococcota > Deinococci > Deinococcales > Thermaceae > Meiothermus. The sequence continues at coordinate 286,981 of NZ_JBBINI010000001.1, read as the reverse complement.
CTTCGATAGCCCCTGCTGCGCCCAGCAGATGCCCAATCATGCTCTTGGTGGACGAGACCGAGAGCTTGTAGGCGTGTTCGCCAAAGACCTTTTTGATGGCCAGGGTCTCGGCTTTGTCCCCGACCGGCGTGGAGGTGCCGTGGGCGTTGATATAGCCGACCTGCTCGGAGCTCACCTTGGCATCCCTGAGGGCCGCCTGCATGGCCAGGGCCGCACCCTTGCCCTCGGGGTGGGGCTCGGTGATGTGGTGGGCGTCGGCACTGCGGCCAAAACCCACCAACTCGGCATAGATTCGCGCACCCCTGGTTTTGGCCCGCTCGTACTCTTCCAGCACCAGCACCGCGGCCCCTTCCGAGAGCACAAAGCCGTCGCGGCTCTTGGTGAACGGGCGGCTGGCCTTCGCGGGCTCATGGTTGCGGGTCGAGAGGGCCCGCATCACCCCAAAGCTGCCAATGGCCATCTCTGTAACCACCGCCTCGGTACCGCCGGTGAGCATCACATCGGCCTCGCCCAGTTGAATCACCCGGAAAGCGTTGCCGATGGCATCTGAACCCGTCGCACAAGCCGTCACCACCGTGGAGGAGGGCCCCATGAAGCCATATTTCATGGCCAGTTGGCCCGAAGCCATGTTGGCAATCATCATGGGGATGAAGAAAGGGGAGAGGCGGGTGCCGCCCTTCTCGAAGAGCACCTTGCTCTGCTCCTGCCAGGTGATCATGCCCCCAATGCCGGTTCCAATCAGGGTACCGATGCGGGTGGGGTCTTCTTTCTCGACCTCCAGCCCCGAATCCTGCAAGGCCAGGTGCCCGGCGATCAGGGCCAGTTGGGTGAAGCGATCCAGGCGGCGCAGCTCGCGCTTATCTATGTACGCCTCGGGGTTGACGTCCACCTCGCCTGCAATCTGCACGGGATAGCTCGAGGCATCGAACTGGGTGATCCGGCGGATGCCCGACCTGCCCTCGAGCTGGGCTTTGTGGAAGGCTTCGGCTCCGATGCCATTGGGGGCCACCGGGCCAATTCCGGTAACAACGACGCGACGCATGAGGGCCATTATAGACCACGGCCGGAATTGCTATAAGCCCAGGCCGAGCATGGCCAGCTTGCAGTCTGCGTGACCTTTCCCAGGGCCTTGTCGCTCCCGTATACTAAAGGACGGTGATGTATGGCTGGTCATAGCAAATGGGCACAAATTAAGCGCAAAAAAGCGGCTAACGACCTTAAGAAAGGCAAGGTGGTGAGTAAATACCTGCGCCTTATCGCAGCAGCGGCTAGGGCGGGGGGAAGTGCAGACCCGGCGGCCAATGTCAACCTGCGCAACCTGGTTGAGGCGGCCAAAAACGCCGACGTTCCCAACGACAACATCGAACGCCTTTTGAAGCGTCTGGCCGGGGGTGACGACGAGGGCAGCCACTACGAGGAAGTGGTTTACGAAGGGTATGCGCCGGGTGGGGTGGCGATTATTGTGAATGCCCTCTCCGACAACCGCAACCGCACGGCCTCCGAAGTGCGTCACATCTTCAACAAGCACGGGGGCAGCCTGGGGGCTAGCGGGTCGGTCTCGTGGCAGTTCGACCGGCGGGGCTATATCTGGGTTGAGCCCAACACCGAGGCCGCGCAGGAAGCTGCTATCGAGGCCGGAGCGATTGATCTTCAGGAGAGCGAAGAAGGTATGGAAATCTACACCGACCCCCAGGAAGTCTATGCCGTAGCCAACGCCCTCAAGGCCAAAGGCTTCAAGCCCGAAGACACCGAGATCACCATGGTGCCGCAAAACACCATGAGCCTGAGCCAGGAAGAGGCCGAGAAGGTGCTGCGCATGGTGGAAGCCCTGGAAGAGCTCGACGATGTGCAGAACGTGTACACCAACCTGAACCTCGATAACGTCTCGATCGGGGCCTAGGTATGTCCCAACCCATTGTGGTGGTGGACTACGACCCTACCTGGCCCCAAGTTTTTGAACGGCTCCGGGCGCCGGTCTGGCGGGCAGTACAGGATTTTGCCCTGGCCATCGAGCACGTGGGCAGTACCTCGGTGCCGGGACTGGCCGCCAAGCCCATCATAGATATGGATGTGGTCATCGCCTCTGCCGCCCTAATTCCTCTGGCCATCGAACGCCTGGGAACGCTGGGCTATGTCCACCGGGGCAACCTGGGTATCGAGGGGCGGGAAGCCTTCCAACAACCGGCCCACCTGCCGCTGCATCACCTGTATGTTTGTCTGCAAGACAGCGTGAGCCTGCGCAACCACCTGGCCTTGCGGGACTATCTCCGGGCTCATCCCGCGGCGGTACAGGCGTATGGTGCCCTCAAGAAGCGTCTTGCCCAGGAGCATGCCCACAACATCGAGGCTTATATCGAGGCCAAAAGCGACCTGATTCTATCCATGCTGGCTCAAACCGGTTTCGAGACCGAGCAGATAGCCGCCATTCGAGAACAGAACCGGGCCAAACCCTGACCGGGTGTACTGCATACTCTCGGGCCCAATAGGATGCAAGCTCACAGCCAGGCTGAAGGAAGACTGGCTAATCTTAATCAGCAGGCAGGGTTGGCTCTGCCTCGAGTGTCCCAGAATGGTATCCATAGTGGAACGGTTTAGAGAGGATGTGCGGGCCGTGCTGGACCGAGACCCGGCGGCCAGGGGTGCCCTCGAGGCCATCCTGTTCAGTCCGGGGATGCACGCCTTGTGGATGCACCGGCTCAACCACTGGCTCTGGCGGGCCAATTTCAAGCTACTGGCCCGCATTCTGGCCCACTTTACCCGCATGCTCACGGGGGTCGAGATTCACCCTGGCGCCCGCATTGGCCGCCGGGTGGTGATTGACCACGGCATGGGCATTGTAATTGGCGAGACCGCTGAGGTGGGCGATGATGTGCTGATGTACCACGGGGTGACCCTGGGCGGCACCGGCTTCACCCGCGAGAAGCGCCACCCCACCATTGGCAAGGGGGTGCTGCTGGGGGCCCATGCGGTGGTGCTGGGGCCTATCGTGGTGGGCGATGGGGCCAAAATTGGGGCCGGGGCGGTGGTCACCAAACCCGTGCCCCCCGGTGCAACCGCCATCGGGAACCCGGCGCAGATTGTCGTTCGGGAAGAGGCGCTCGAACCTGTGGAAGCCTAGCCTCTACAGAATCAGCATGGCATCGCCCAGGCTATAAAACCGGTAGCGCTCAGCCACCGCGGTCCGGTAGGCCTGTTTCATCAGCGCGTGCCCCATAAAGGCCGAGACCAGCATCAGCAGGGTGGATTTGGGCAGGTGAAAGTTGGTAATCAGCGCGTCTATCACGTTGAACCTGAACCCTGGGCGTATAAATAGCTGGGTCTCGCCGCTGCCCGCTCGCACGCCGCCTAGCTCGGCGCTGTAGGCGGTCTCGAGGGTGCGTACCACTGTTGTGCCCACCGCAATCACCCGCCGCCCTTCGGCCCTGGCGCGGTTGACTGCCTCGGCAGTTTGCGGCGAAACCTCGTAGGGCTCCAAATGCATCACGTGCCGGTCGGGGTCGTCCTGGACGGGCTTGAAGGTGCCGGGGCCCACATGCAGGGTGACGTATTGAACATCCACCCCCAGCCCCCGCACCCTGTCCAGCAGTTCGGGGGTAAAGTGCAGCCCCGCCGTGGGGGCGGCCACCGAGCCGGGGGTTTTGGCGTACACGGTCTGGTAGCGGGCCGGGTCTACCGAGGCCTGGATGTAGGGGGGCAGCGGCATCTTCCCAATGTTTTCCAGGTGTTCCCAGACATTGCCGGAAAACCTGAGCAGCCGGGTTCCGTCTGCTTCGATGGCCTCCACGGTAGCGAAGAGCCCATCGGGAAAGGTCAGCCTCGAGCCCACCTTAGCCCGCCTGGCAGGTTTGAGCAGGGCCTCCCAGAGCCCCTCACTGGAGGGAATTTCCCGCACCAACAGCACCTCGAGCCCCGTTCCGTGTGGATTGGTGGCAAAGGTGCGGGCCGGAATCACCTTGCTCTGGTTGAGCACCAGCACATCCCCCGCCCGAAGGTACTGGGGCAGGTCGCGGAAGATGTGGTGCTCAATCTGGCCAGTGTGGCGCTCAACCACCATCAACCGCGAGGCGTCGCGGGGCTCGGCCCCGCTCTGGGCGATGAGTTCGGAGGGTAGTGGGTAGTCAAAATCCTCGAGGTTCATGGAATTTAGGGTTAGGACTCGCTGCGCGGTATCAGGGTTCGCTCCCGTTCCTTGCTGGGCACAAAGGCATTCTCAATCTCGGGCAGGTGGATAAAGCGGTCTACAGCATCAATCAGCTTTTGCGAGGTGGTCTCCTTGAAGGCGATCACCTCAACCCGGAGGCCGCGTTCCATTAGCACCTCCACGATGTCCACAAAGTCACCGTCGCCGCTACCCAGCACCACCACATCCAGGGTGTGCATCAGCCGCACCATATCGGCGGCGATACCCATATCCCAGTTGCCTTCGTAGATGGGCTTGCCCTCGTCGGTGGTCTCCTTGAGGGTCAGGTTCATGCGGCGCACCCGGAAGCCAATGGTGGAGAGCTTATAGATAAAGGGCCAGGCCGAGGTGTCGTGTTCACGCTCAACCACGTAGGCGGTGGCCCGCACCAGTTGGCGGTTGGCCACGGCATAACGCATCAGGCTTTCGAAGTTGACGTTCTGCCCGTAGTAGTCGCGGGCTGAGTGGTAGAGGTTTTGGGTATCTACGAACAGGCCTACGCGCTGCTGAGGACTCCAACCGGGGATACGGCCAAAAGGGTCGTTCATCAAAGCTCCTTTTGAAAATTGAGACCTATAAAATGGGGCTAGCCCTCTGAAATTGTATCAAACCATACCACATGACAGGTATGCGGGGTTCCCCATGGATGGGCTTGTATAGGGCTGGTCGGGTTGCGAGGGGCCGACCGACAGCAATCCGCGACCGGCCTACTGCAAAGCCGCCAACTCGCGCCGGGCGCGCTCGAGGTCGAAACGGTCAGCGGCAGTTTTGGGAGCAATCGCCAAAGCGGCCCCATACTGCTTGCGGGCTTCTTCTTTCTTGCCCTGAGCGGCCAGCACCCCGGCCAGCTCTACTTTGTGGATGATGGTCTGGGGCTCGAGCTGGATGGCCTCGTTGAATAACGGCATAATCTGGTTGCCGTTGGCCCCATACAGCCAGCCCACGTTCTTGGAAATGAGCGAATGGTGCCACAGGGCCAGCGCAACCCTGGCCCCGGCATGGCGGGGGTTCAGGCGCAGGGTTTTGTCCAGGTTTTCCTTGATACCGCTGGCCAGCCCCAGGCTCTCCAGAATGCCCCGGTACTGCGAAAGGCGGCCCTGGGCTCGAGCCAGCTCAAAGTAGGCTTCGGCGCTGTTGCCGTCGGCCTGGATGGCCCGGCGGGCGGCGGCTTCGGCCCGGCCAAACCAGCCGGCTTTTTCGTTGTCCTTGGCTTGGTAGCCCGCGAAATAGCTGGCCGCTTTGGCAGCCAAAATCAGACCTTCAGCGCTGCCCAGGCGCAAGCCGGCTTCGTAGGCTTCTTGAAACTTGCCGTCGTCCACCAATTTTTCAACCGTTGCGGCGTTTTGGGCCAAACCCAGCGCCAACCCCAATACCAGAACCAGTACCAAACTTCTCACAGCTTCCTCCCTGGCGGCCAATGGCCTCATGCCATGCCCTACCGATTCTACCGGATGTGCATCTGTGTGCAGGAATCTTAGGTTGTCGTGTTACACTACCCCCATGACAGCGTTACGAGCGGTTCTTTTTGCCGTGGGAATCGCCCTATTTGCGTTCACGGCCTCGGCCCAGCTTGGAGCCGAGGGCTACTATACGCAGTGCAAAGCCCTCTACGACCAGGGGGTGCGGGATAGTGCCAGGGCCACCTGTCAGCTTGCGCTGGTAGCCGATGCCAATCACTTGCCCAGTATTAAGCTGTTGGGGCGAATCTATCTGGAGGAAAACAACCCCACTGCGGCCCAACCATTTCTTCAGCAAATGATCCGGCTAAGCCCACAAGACCCCGAAGTGGCCCTGCTGGATGCGCGCTTTCAGCTTTTGCAGGGCCGCCCCGCCGATGCCCTGGCCCGGCTGCCGCGGGGTTTGAACACCGAGGCGGTGCTTCTGCGTGCCCAGATCAACGAAGCGCTGGGCCGCTACGAGGAAGCCTATGCCACCTTCCGCCGGGTAACGGCTTCGGAAGAGGCCCGGCTGGGCGCGGCCCGGCTGGCCGAACGGCTGGGCCGCCCCCAAGAGGCGCTGGGTTTGTTGGGCAACAGCCCCAGGGAAGAACTTGCCAAGGCCCGCCTGATGTGGCTGTCGGGCGATACCCGTGCAGCCGCGGAGGCCCTGGAGGAGGTGCTGCCCCGCCTGGGTCCCCTGGAGGGGGACTACACCCGAACCCTGGGCCTGCTGGCGATGGTCTATTATGGTCTGGGCGAATTTGACAAGGGCGCTTTGGTCTTGCGCCAGCTCTCCTCGAGGATGAGCCTGCCCAGCAGCCTGCTGGCAAAGGTCTGGCCTTGGTTGGTTGTTTTTTTGATCTATCTGGCGCTGGTACTATACGGTGAGAGCCGCATCGAGCCCATGCGCACGGTTGAGATGGGTACCGAGCGGCGCTATGGTCCAGGCTCTATCCACATGTGGCTGCTGCTGGCGTTGGTGCTAGCTGGGCTGGCAGCAATGGGGATTGGACAGGTGCTCTACCAAAACTTGTTGGCTTTGTTCACCCCTTTCCAAGGTCTGGTGGTGCGTCCTGTGTTCTATTTCCTACTCGGAGCCTTTGCACTGCTGATTGCATACCAGGCCGTCAGCCGAGAGGGCATGGTAAATACCCTGGGATCGCGCACGGGCTGGGTTGAGGGCACCTGGGCTGGCTTGGTCTTGTTGGCTTTGCTGGTTTTGTATTCCTATATTGCCAAACCCCTCGGTCTGAGCGGTCTGGGTACTATGTATCCGATCTTCTTCGGGATGGCGTTGTTGGAACTGGTCATTCGAGGGGTGGGATATCCGGTTTTCAAGGAACGCTATAAAGAACTCAGCTCCTTTATGATTCCGATGCTTTTTGCCCTGGCGATTCCTGGCCCTACGGTGTTTTTCCTGATGGCGAGTCTTTTCCTGGGCTGGCTCTATATGCGCACCAAGGGGGCATTGGCCGGGGCTACGGCCTGGGTGCTTGCAGGGGTTGTGCTAGCCCTGGTCGCTAATTTGCCTTTGGCTCGCACCTTGTTGGGTAGCTGATATGAACCCCACCCGAAGCGTTTCGCTAGGCGCTGGCAAAAGCTTATCTGTTGCGATTGCTTCGAGTTGCAGCGCTTCGGATGGGGGCTCCAAAAATAAGAACTAAACAAGCGGATTTGAAAGTCCATCGTTGATGGCCAATAGTCCATAGCCCGTAGCCAGTGGGCTTGCAGCAAGTTTTCAGGTACACAGCAAATACCTGGGCAGGCTTATCGTATAAACTGCAGCAGATGCGGGAAATTTTCTTTCTCTCCGATTTTGGCCTAGCCGACCCCTACGCTGCGGTGGTCAAGGCGGTGATGCGGCAAACCACTCCAGGGGTTGTTATTCACGACCTGGCCCACAACCTGCCTCCCGGCGACCTGAACCGGGCCAGTTACATTTTGTATGAATCGGTGCCGTATTTACCTAAGCAGTCGGTGGTGCTGGCGGTGGTTGATCCGGGGGTGGGCTCCTCCCGCCGGGCGGTTTTGGTAGTAGGGGAGCGGCTTTGCTACGTGGCCCCGGACAACGGCCTGCTTACCCTAGCCTACCTGCAGGACCCCCCGCGCAAAGCCTACCTGCTCGAGAACCCCGCCTACCACCTGCCCCGCAAATCGGCTACCTTTCACGGGCGCGACGTGTTTGGGCCGGTTGCGGCCCACCTAGCTGCTGGGATCGAACCCCACCGTTTTGGCCCACAATTACCGGTACCGCAGTTGGTGCGCTTGCCTATCCATCTTAACTTTGGAACACATGGTGAGATACTCACTTTTGACCGCTTCGGCAATGCCATCACCACCCTACTCGCTACCCCAGCCCAAATTCGGGGCAAGACCGTGCGCATTCGCTACCACCATATCCCAGCGGCCTCGCACTATGCTGAAGTGCCGGTCGGGACGGCCTTGACCTATGTTGGCAGCGCCGGACTGCTCGAGGTTGCGGTTCATCTAGGCAACGCGCAGGAACAGCTTGGACTCAAGCAAGGAGATCGGGTGGAACTGCTTTGAAAGTGGGTTGACCTTTTGGGTTTCAGCTTGTAGATTGGGGAGCGGTTTGCCGAAAGCGACCTCAGCCCTAGAGGTTGGTTTCTCCAAAAGGAAGTGACCTGAAATGGCCAAGCATCCAGTACCTAAGAAAAAAGTCTCCAAGTCCCGCAGGGATATCCGCCGGGCTGCAGTATCTACCCTGACGGCTCCTACGCTTATCAAATGTGCCAACTGTGGCGCGATGATTCCTCCTCACACCGTTTGCGATAGCTGTGGCTACTATGCCGGCAAGAAGGTGCTGGAGATCCAGGCTTGATCCCCTCCCCTCAATCACCCCAGACAGCCAAAATTTGCCGTCTGGGATTGTTTCTTTATCGTCAAAAAAACGCTTAGCAGATTAGGACATCTGAACTCAGTTCAAGCTAAACCCCGGCGCGAAGGAGGGCCGGGGTGTTATCTTTGTTGGAGTGCCCTCTCTGGGGGGACTGTTTTAGGAGGCGACGTTGAATATCGGTATCCAAGCCCTTGGCACTTATGCCCCCGAGCGGGTCATGACCAACCACGATTTTGAGAAGATTCTGGATACGTCTGACGAGTGGATTGTCAGTCGCACCGGTATCCGCGAACGGAGGCTGGCTGCCGAGGGAGAGTTCACATCGCACCTGGCTTTCCGGGCCGTCGAAGACCTGATTCGCCGCCATGGAGAAAGTGCGCTGGATGGGGTGGATCTGGTAATTGTGGCCACCAACACTCCTGATGCCCTTTTCCCGGCCACGGCTGCCTTGGTGCAGAACCGCTTTGGTTTGAATGCCGGCGCCTACGACCTGCTGGCCGGCTGCCCGGGCTGGGGCTATGCCATTGCCCAGGCCCACGCCATGGTGCAAAGCGGGCTGGCCCGCAAGGTGCTCACCATCGGCTCCGAGACCCTCTCCAAAATCCTCGACTACACCGACCGCTCCACGGCGGTGCTGTTTGGCGATGGGGCCGGGGCGGCGGTCATAGGCCCGGTGCCGGAGGGCTACGGCTTCAAGTCGTTTGTGCTGGGAGCGGACGGTTCGGGGGGCAAAGAGCTGATGCTGCGCTGCATCGCCGACAAGCTGCCCGACGGCAGCCCCATGGGCCAGTACGCCTACATGAACGGGCGCGAGGTCTTCAAGTTTGCGGTTCGGGTGATGAATACCACGACCCTCGAGGCCATCGAAAAAGCCGGCCTCAAGCCCGAGGACATCAAGTACCTGATCCCCCATCAGGCCAACGCCCGCATCATCGAGGCGGCCCGCGAGCGCCTGGGGTTGCCCCCCGAGCAGGTCTGGGTCAACGTAGACCGCTACGGTAACACCTCCACCGCCTCCATGCCCATCGCGCTACAGGAGGCCCTGGACGCAGGTAAAATTCACAACGGCGACCACATCCTCTTTGTGACCTTTGGTGCTGGCCTCACCTGGGCCGCCAGCGTGATGACCTGGTGGCAGCCGGACTAGGGCAGGCGCATTTGCAACACGCTGGAGGTGAACCATGATTGCAGCTTTGTTCCCCGGACAGGGGTCGCAGGAAATTGGCATGGGTAAGGTGCTTTATGAGGGCTCGAGGGCGGCCCGCGAGGCCCTGGATCGGGCCGAGGCTGCTTTGCCCGGTTTGCTCAAGCTGATGTGGGAAGGCCCGGAGGAAGAACTCAAACTAACCGCCAACCAGCAGCCGACACTGCTGGCAGTGGGCTATGCAGCTTTTCAGGCTTATCAAGAAGCAGGGGGTCTACTGCCACAGTTCGCGGCAGGCCATAGTTTGGGCGAGTGGACGGCCCATGTGGCCGCCGGTACCCTCAGTCTGGAAGACGCCCTGCGCTTAGTGCGCAAACGCGGCGAGTACATGCAAGAAGCCGTACCGGTTGGGGCGGGGGCAATGGCGGCTGTTTTGAAGGTTCCGGCCCAGACCATTCAGGAGCTCACTGCCGGCATTGCCGGGGTGGAGGTGGCCAACTACAACTCGCCCGAGCAAACGGTCATCTCCGGCACGGCTGGGGGGGTTGCAGAGGCCGCTGAAGTGTTGAAAAGCCACAGGGCTCGAGTCATACCGCTGCCGGTCTCGGCTCCGTTTCACTCCTCGTTGATGCGGCCTGCTCGGGAGCGTCTGGCCGCCGACCTGGCCCAGGTGGAGCTCTCAACCCCCCGCTTCCCGGTGTACTCCAACGTGCTGGCCCAGCCCGAGACCCGCCCCTCGGTAATTCGGGAACTGTTGCTGGAACAGATCACCCATGCCGTGCGCTGGGTGGAGATTTTGCAACACCTGAAGGAAAAGGGCGTAAGAACCTACCTCGAGTTTGGCTCGGGTAAGGTACTCACCGGCCTGGTGGGACGTACCCTAGAAGGGGTGGAGGTACGTTCGTTGACCAATCCACAAGAAATCGCCGAGAGCCTGGCCGTGATGGAGCAAGGCTAGAGTCTGGAGGAACTATGCGAAAAGCGCTGGTAACAGGTTCGTCGCGTGGAATCGGAAAAGCCATCGCGCTGGAACTGGCCCGGCGGGGCTACGCGCTGGCCGTGCACTATGCGGGTAACCAAGCGGCTGCTGAGGCCACAGCAGCCGAGGCCAGGGAACTCGGTGCGGGCCAGGTGGTGGTCTTGGGGGCCGATCTGAGTAGTGTACAGGCAGCCCAGAAGCTTGTAAGCGATGCAAACGCCGCTTTGGGTGGGTTGGAAGTGCTGGTCAACAATGCGGGCATCACCCGTGATACCTTGCTGATCCGGATGAAGGACGAAGACTGGGATGCTGTGATTCAGACCAATTTGACCGCTATTTTCCACACCACCCGGGAGGCCATCAAACTCATGATGCGCTCGAAATGGGGGCGGATTATCAACATTAGCAGCGTGGTGGGCATCCTGGGCAACCCCGGCCAGGCCAACTACGTGGCGGCCAAGGCGGGGCTGATTGGCTTCACTAAGTCGGTGGCCAAAGAATACGCTACCCGTGGCATCACCGTTAATGCCGTGGCGCCGGGGTTTATCGAGTCGGACATGACCGCCAAACTGCCCGAACAGGTAGTGGCTGAGTATCTGAAGCAAATTCCAGTGGGGCGGTTGGGTAGACCCGAGGAAGTGGCCAAAGCGGTGGCCTTTCTCACCTCAGAAGACGCGGCCTATATCAATGGGCAAACCCTATGTGTAGACGGTGGGATGACACCGCACTAGAATACTTAGTCCCACCCACAGAACCCCGATGCTAATTTTGATGTGGTAGAATCCCGCACGGAGTAAACCCTGACCGATGGAGGTTAAAGCATGGCTATCCTGGACGATGTGAAAGAAGTTATCGTAGACAAACTCGGCGTGGATGCCGACAAAGTAGTGCCCGAAGCCCGCTTTATCGAAGACCTGGGCGCCGACAGCCTCGATACCGTAGAGCTGATCATGGGCCTGGAGGACAAGTTCGGTCTGGAAATTGCCGACGAAGATGCCGAAAAGATTCGCACCGTACAGGATGCGATCAACTTCATCCAGAGCAAACAAGCCTAAGGGGAATTACCAAACCGATAAGTTTGTTTTGGCGTGCGTCGCCAACGCTAAAAATACCGAACTGGGAGTGGCTGCTCCCGGTTCTGTTTTTTGTGGTAGACACAGAGCACGGGGGAGTGCTATCTTGAGGCGTCTGGGAGTTTTCTGAGGTGATCCATATCGTTTCGCCCGTCGGTCTGCCTATGGTAGATGATCGCTCCGTGGCCTCAGAAGCGGGCGGATGATTTTTTGGGTAGTTCAGCGCCTCTGTCCTGGGCCGGGCTATGCACCGTAGCAGGGGTAGCCCGCAGCAAGGAGCAGTATGCAAAAAGGTAAAGTGAAGTGGTTCAATGCGGAAAAGGGTTATGGTTTTATTCAGCGTGAGGAAGGAGAGCCGGACGTATTTGTACACTACAGCGCTATCCAGTCCCGTGGCTTCCGCACCCTGAATGAAGGCGATGTGGTCACCTTCGAAATTGAGCCCGGCAAGAATGGCAAAGGCCCCCAGGCTGCCAACGTAAATGTGGTGGAAGCGGCAAGGCGTTTTTAGTTCTTCAAATCCCTTCTCTAATACCAACTCTGCGCGTAAGTGGCGCTTTATGCGCCACTCATCGCGCCAGGGGCACGTTCGAGTGTCTTTCGAGGGCCTCGTTTTTAGGTCACCTATGATACCGTTTCCGCTTGAATCCTTCACCGCCCGCCGCAGTCAGAGGTGAAGGATTCAAGCCGACCGAAGGGAGTAGAAAAGCATTTCGGTAGTATCGTTTAGGCTTGCCGAAGTGAACGATACTGCCGAAATGCGTATGAGCAGAATTGGTATAAGCTAACCAGCCCTCGGGAAACCGAGGGCTTTGCTCAGGTCTTTTCGGCTACGATGCGCAAGCGCACATAATCGGCAATCCAGTGATCCTCTTGCCAGAGCATAGGACGGGCGCGTTCCTCGACCAGTTCAAAAAACCGTGCTTGTCCTTCGGTCGGTAGGTCGCTCAATGCTTTGGCGAAGAACATGTGAAACCAGTTTTTCAGGCCATCGGGGCCCTCGAGCGGGGTGGGGCGATCGATGAGTTGGGCCAGCCGGACGTGTAAGCCGTGCTTTTCCAGCAAGGCGGTATAGCTTGGAATCGAAGGGAAGTACCAGAGATTGCGAAAACGATTGCCGTAGCCCAGGGCTACCAGGGCAAAGCTGGCAGCCTCGAGGATATGTTGTACATTGCCCTGTCCACCCAGTTCGGCCACCAGACGTCCTCCCGGTTTGAGAGCCGCCGCCATCGAGCGCACGGCGCCCTCGGCATCCAGCACCCAATGCAAAGCGGCGTTGGAAAACACTGCGTCGAACGGCTCTGCGAAGCGAAAACTGGCGGCGTTGCCCTGTACGAACTCGAGGTGGGGGTAGTTGCTTCTGGCCTGAAGGAGCATAGCTTCGTCCAGGTCCAGCCCCACCACGCTTGCCCCGGTCTGGGCAATTTGTGCAGTGAGCTGCCCGGTGCCGCAGCCCACGTGCAGGATGCGTTCGCCCGCTTGGGGGTTCAAGAGCTCGAGCAGGGGCACACCCATCTTCCAGACAAAGGCATGTTTGTCTTGGTATAGGTGGGCATCCCAGGGCGTTTTCGACATAGCTAGACCCGCGCTTTACGTTAGTTTATACGGCTGGTGTGGGTGGGGTGGTAAGAAAACCTTCCCTCTATGTGCAAAGTCACTTTCACCTCTGCATACAAATACATACTTGTACATAAAATACCAATATGACAATTGTTTATCCCCAATCAATCCGATTTCCAAAAATTGGGCCAGATAAATATGTGATTTTATGCACAGAAGTTGGGTTGTAAATTACACCCCAAAACCACTGCTGGGAATACAATCAAGGCAACCTATGAAAGTCTCTGTGCATCTCGACTTCCTGCCCGTCACTGCCGATTCAGCCCCTGTTGTGCATAGCTTGTACTTGAATTGCCCTACCTATATTGCGCTCATTGGGGCCGAGACCCCCACCCTTAACGATATCAGGCGTGAGCTCGAGACCCTGCGCCACGACACAAGGCGGCAGGCCCTGCTGTTGCTGCAGGAGGGTCAGGTGGTTGGTTTTCTCGACTATAAAGTGGCCTACCCCGATCTACATTCCGCGACGATCAGCCTGCTGCTGATTGACGAAAGCCTGCAACGGCGGGGGTTGGGCAAAGCAGCAGTAGAGCAGCTCGAGGCCCTGCTTAAAGGCCGGATGGATCGGCTTTACGCGGTGGTTTATGGGAGTAATGAACAGGCCAAGCGCTTCTGGGAGAAGGTGGGGTTTAGCCATTTACGCGATAGTGGCCCCACCCTGAGTTGGTACCTGAAACCCTTAAAGTAGCCTTACAGCATTTTCACCGTTGCATTCTCGTATGACAGTGGATGATGCCAAGCAGAGTACGGCATCCTTCCGTAAGTCGGCAGGTGATGCCTGGCTTTATATGGCTTCCTTCCATCCCGTGAAGGCACGGTACATGCCCCACTGACGCAGGTACTCAAAGAGCGCAAATGCCCCCCGTAGAGCTCGAGGTTTCACTGTACGGGGTTTTCGTAGGAACCGCTCGGTGGGAATTACTTTACTGGTCTTTGGGCATTGAACCTTCGCCCACATAGCGAAATCGCGGCACGGGTTTGCCGTCTACTTCCACATCTTCCAGAAACATGGCCAGAGGCCGCACCCACAGGGTTTCGGGCTCGATGCCGTAGCGGGTTTCGTAGACCACGAACCACTCTTCGGTTTCGGAGTGGCGGGCCAGACCGTGCACCCAGTAGTGCTTGCCCTTGTAGTGTTGGTACAGACCCTGTTGCAACTGCATCCCACACCTCGCCTACCTGGAACTACTTCCAGACATCTTTACACAAACTGCAGGCGAATGACCAGAGCTTCTCTGCGCTCAATTCCAGTAAGGCTGCACCGACTCGAGCATCCGCTCGGTCACCTGGCGGTTGCGGCGCTCGATCTCGGCTTTGCGAGGAATCTCGGGGTAGGCGCCCTCGGGGTCGAAGAGGGTATGGGTCAGGAAGTGCCCAAGCTGGGTTCCCCAGCGCCTGAGCCAGGGCTCGGGGAGGTGATCGGGCAGGGGCAGGTCTTGCAGGGTGAGGTAGAGCAGGGCCCAGATGCGGCTGGTGGCATCCAGGCTGTAGCCGCCCCCCAGGGTGTAGACCGCCCGCCCCCCGGTAAAGGCTGCCGCATACTGCCGCAGCAAGGGGAAAATTTTGGCGTAGGCCCGAGTGGTTAGCAGAATTTCGGCCAGCGGATCCTGAAAATGTGCGTCGGCGCCGCACTGCACCACCAGCACATCCGGGCGGAACCAGCGCAGGGCGGGCTCGAGGCCCATCTGTAGAACCTCGAGGTAGGAATCGTCCTCGGTAAAGGGTTCCAAAGGGATGTTTAGTTTGCGTCCGGTGCCCTCGGCCTTGCCGATTTCGTGGGTATGGCCGGTGCCGGGGTAGAGGTAGCGTCCCGACTCGTGAATCGAGAAGGTGAGCACATTGGGCTCGTCGTAGTGAATCCACTGCACCCCATCGCCGTGGTGCACGTCTATGTCAATATAGGCCACCCGCAGGCCCTGGTCGGTAAGGTGGCGAATTGCGACCGAGAGGTCGTTGTAGACGCAGAAACCCGAGGCCAAGTCTTTCTGGGCATGGTGCAGGCCACCCCCCAATTGCAAGACTTCCTTGGCTTGCCCCCTCGAGACCATCCGGGCGGCGGTTAGGGTACCCCCCACCAGCCAGCGGGCCGCCTCACTCATGCCGGGGAAGATGGGGGTGTCGGCGGTTCCGATGCCGTAGTGGTCGAAGTCGGGCGAGCGCTCCCCTCGTCCGGCAGCCTCGACACGACGAACAAACGACTCCAGATGCACACTGCGCACGTCCTCGCGGGTGGCCTGGATGGGTTCGACCAATTGGAGCGGATGGCCCAAGTGCTCCAGCAAATCGAGCAACATCTCGAGCCGCACCGGACTGAAGGGATGCTGGGATCCAAAATTGTAAAGCTTGTATTGTGGGCTATAAATCACCGGAACGCTCATAAGCTCTTGCCAGGAATTTGGGGAGGCCAGCGCACATCGTAGCCTTGTTGACGCAAATCGTGGGCCAGCTTGCGTACATCCAAGGTACCGATCCGTACCACGGTGGTGACCGCGGCTTCGCCGCAGGGGTAGGTCAGCATGGAATGGATATTGATGTTATGTTTGGCCAGTTCCCCGCTTAGGCGGGCCAGTTCCCCGGGCCGGTCATCGAGGCAGACCTCGAGCCGCCCACTGGGTTTTTGTACCCCGGTCAGGCGCAGAAGCGCATCCAGCAGGTCAATCCCGGTTACGATGCCCACTAGCATGTCACCATCCAGGATGGGCAGCGCCCCAATCTTGCGCTGACGCATGACCCGGGCGGCTTCTTCCACTGGATCGAAGGGGTCGCCCGTGACCACTGGGCGGGCCATCACCTGCCCTACCGGCGTATCTATGGGCTGTGCGCCCCCTGTGGCAAAGGGGCTGGTGGCCAGCCGAATATCCCGGTCGGTAATCATCCCGGCCAGACGGCCCTCTTGGGTGACCGGGATGTGCCTTATATTGCGCTGAAGCATGATGTGGTAGGCAGCCTCGAGCGTCACCCCAACGTCTAGCGTCAGCACCGGACTGTGCATTACGTCTTTGATTAACATTTACCTAAGTCTAATGCAAAAGCCGGGCCGGGTAGCTAGGGGTATTTGTCTCTGTGCAGAGCATGAACGCCTTATAGCACCGAGCAGAACGCTTTAGATGGGGGTCATGGGGGGATACCTGTTCGCCCTATCGGTACAAACGCACCAAGCACTGGGCGCAGGTGGTCTACACTGTGGACGGATGCTGACCCTGCGTATACAGCTTGTGTGGAACGGCTTCCGCCAGGCTCCGGCCTCGGCCCTGGTGGGGTTGTTGCTGGGGGCTGTGCTGGCGTATGGGGCCTGGTGGGGCACAAGTTGGTTTCTAAACTTTATCTCCAATGAATTGTTTGGCAGCAATTCCTTCGTGAACCGCCTGGCAGCGGCCTTTACCCGCGATGTGCTGGTCGAACGCATTCTGGGTAGCTTGTTGCTGGTGCTCTCGAGCTCGGTGGTACTCTCGGCCCTGCCCAACGCCGTGGCCGTGCTCTACACCTCCGAAGACCTCCCTATGCACCTGGCCCTGCCGCAAAAAGCCAGCCGGGTTTTCCTATTCAAGGTGGGAGAAGTATTCACCACCACTGCGCTAATTCCCACCCTGCTGGTGTTGCCCGTTTTGTTCGCCTATGGCGCACACTACAACGCACCGCCGATGTTCTTTTTGGGCGCAATCTTGCTCGCGCTGGCCCTGTTCGCCTTTCCAGTGGTGCTGGGGGTGGGGCTGGCCCTGCCACTGGTGCGCTTCGCTCCGGCGGGTCGGGCGCGGGAATGGGCCGCAGCGCTGGGCGCGGTGCTGGGTGGGTTGCTTATCTTCTTGCTGCGGGCCTTGCGCCCCGAGGTATTGCTCCAGACCAATTTCGCCAACCCCGAGGAACTCGACCGCTTTCTCCAGACTTTCCGCGACCCCACCGCCCCCTTCTTGCCTTCGGCCCTAGCCCAGCAAGCCCTCAAGGGGCTGACTCGAGGGGATATAGAACCCCAGTTCTGGCTATTGCTAGCCCTTTCGGGCGGGTTGCTGTTGGTGGCCGGACTGGTGGCGGGTTATGCCTACCAACAGGGCTGGGTGCGGGCCTTGGAGGGCACGGTGCGCGAACGCGGTATCCTGCGTCCCGGCCTGCTGGATCGCTGGACGATTTCCAGCGTCGCCTGGGCACTGTGGGCCCGCGACCTGCGCCTGTTTTTCCGCGATGCCAACCAGGCTTCCCAGCTCATCCTGGTAGGGGTGCTGGTGCTGCTTTATACCACCAGCTTGCAGTACCTTCCCCTGGGTGATGCCCGATTTCAACTGGTGACAGGTTTTATGCACCTGGCCTTCCAGGGCTTTGTAATTGGCGGGGTGGGGGTGCGGCTGGCCTATCCGCTGTACAGCCTCGAGGGCCAGGGCTACTGGATGTTGCAGACTGGCCCGGTCGCCAAACACACCATCCTGCTCACCCGCTTTGGGCTGGCCCTGTTTTTCCTGCTGCCGCTGGGCCTGGCCCTGGGCTACTTCTCGCCGCGCGTGATTGGCCTAGACGACAACCTCACCCAGATCTCCCTGATTTTGGGACTGGCTTCAGCCCTCACGGCGGCAGCCATTGGCGTAGGGCTGGGGGCAGCCTTCCCCAAGTTCGATGCATCCAACCCTGCCGAGGTACCCATCGGCATGGGCGGCTTTTTGTATATGGGCCTCACACTGCTGCACGCTGGGCTTTTAGTGGTGTTGGCCAGCCGCCCGGTGTACCTCGCCATTACCCAGCGACAGACCAACTACCTGGGAAGTGGGGAAGGCCCCTTGTGGTTGTTAATTGTGGTAGCCGCAACCCTGATTCCTGCTGTGCTGGCGCTATGGTTTGGCTACCGCAGAATGGGAGAAAAGTGAACACATGCGACTAATATGGTTTCTTCTGCTGCTTCTACCTGGCCTGGGGATGGCCCAAATGCAAAACCGTGAGGCCCTCATCACCGAGTTCCGGCAAGTGCAGGGCGTCTGGACCATTAAGCTCGATTACGTTGAGGTTAGGGACTGTAACCGCGACGACTGTCCGTCAGGTATCGAGATATCCAACCAGAACCCTCTGATCCGCACCTTCCGCTTTACCCGCAACACCAAAATCTACCTGCTCAAAAGCGCCGGGGAGTACTTCCAGGCCACCCCCCAGCAGCTCATCCAGGGGCTGGGGGGCCGGAACTTCGGCTGGTCGTTTGATAAGTACACCCCCTTTTACATCAAGGTCAACGAGGCCAGGCGGGAGATCCTCGAGCTGCGGCAGATGTACCTGCCTTGAACCTGGGGGGCCGAAATCCAGCCTCAGAAAAGCGATAGCTGAAGGGCCTCGGCGGCCTCGGTGTGGTCGGATAGGGCCTCGTACACCCTCCGGCTGTGGGTCGCCACAAAGAGGTACTCGTGGTTCTGGGTGTGCGAGACTTGGCCCACCTTTTCGCCCTGGGGGTTGTAGATGCCGATGCGGGCGCCCACGTAGCGGGCGTGGGGGCGGGTGAGGCGGCGCACGAAGCCCCAGTGCCGGAGCATCTCTTCAATTTCTTCGGCGGCAAAGAAGCCCTCGTTGTTGAACGAGACCACCAGGTGCTGGGCCTGGATGCGGGCCAGCAGCGTTTGCATGGCTTCCCTGGCCTCGCGCTTGGAATTGAAGGGGCTTTTGCGTTTCTGTACATCTATGCGCTTGTTAGCTACGCCGTAGGTCTGGGGCTTATCCCAGCGCACCAGGGTCTCCCACACGTGGTAGTTGCCCAGGTAGGAGTGCTGGTTATAGGGGGGGTCGAGGTAGAACAGGTCGGCCTCTAGGTGGGCGGCCACCTCGAGCGCATCCCCCTGCAGGGCCAGACCGGGGCCGCTCAGCAGGGGTGGATACTCCAGGCGCAGGTCGTTGTGGGCACGGGGGCCCAGCGCTTCAGGTAGGCCATCTGCACACCGGTGGTGGAGTCTACCCTGTCGGCGGCCAGCATCAGGCTGGTTAGCAGGATGGCCCGCAGCAGGGGGTCGCCCCCAGCCTCGGCCTCGAGCCCCTCGCGGATGGCCTCGATGCGGGCACCATTTTTGGGCTGAAAATAGCGGGCCTTCTCGCAGTAGTCCTGGGTAAACCAGCCCTGGCGCGGGGGCAGGGATTGTAGCCTGTCCAGGATGGGCTGAAGGCGCTCCCGGCTGTAGGTGCGTGCGTCGGCTTCGACCAGCGCCTGCGCTAGCACGTGGGCATAGCTCATCAGGTCGTTGCTGGTTGCATAAAACCCTTTGGACTTTAGGGCGTGGCCCACTCGAGCGCTGCCCGAAAACAGATCCACCGCCGTACGGATGGGCACCTGATGGTGAATAGACTGGATGGTGTCAATTATCCAGGGCAGTAAAGCCCGCTTTGAGCCGATGTACTTGATCATGTAGTTCCCTCAATCCAGCTCTTCCAAGAGTTAAATAGCCGCACGTACTGACTTTTGGTACTTACCATATCAAAGCTGTAGAAACCAAAGGCATTACTTAGCCGAACTGCATGAACACCAAAGCCAGTGTGGTATTTGTTTTTGTACTTTACAAAGGCTTCATTGGTAAGAAGCAAAAGTTGTGTTGAAGGATACAGAGTTGCTAGCTCCAAATACTCAAGATTCTGATATGAAAATCGCTCATGAGCATTACCATCTATACGACCCTTGTTTGAAGATTTCGCCGACTTAGCCTCAATGAATATTTTGCGTCTAAGTTCATTTGATTCAATCAATGCGATTGTTCCATCAAACGTGATTTTCGAACCTTTATATATTTCGGAATAGCGTTACCCTTGATAGTACGTTTCATCCTCAGAGACAGGTATCCAACCTCTACTGCGGAGAGCACCCAATGCAGTGTCGTACCACTGGCAAACACTGTACATATTGGTTAGCCAAGAATGCCGCACCACTAGATTATCTACCATTACACAATCATTTGTTTTAAATAATTTAGCTAGATTAGGTAAATTCCAAATTATATAGCGATTGCCGTTGCGTAAGCCGATATAATGGAAGGTTTTTCCGCTTTCATTTATCGCCTGAATCAAGCACGGGCTAGTCTTTAGTTCCTGCGCAATCTGCCCAATGAGTTTGCCTAAGGCTTCTGTCAGGTTGGATTCAAAACTCCGTCCACCTGTTGCTTGACCAGTCGGCCTTCCTTTCTGTGAAACATTGTCTTCAAATCTTACAATCATTTCGGCTATCGTGTTGGGATCGTAAGGCATATTGCACTAGATATTACTTCAACCAAAGCTGGGCTTGTAAGGGTAGAAATGTGCCTGGCGAGTTGGCATACCCCACGCTGCCAACTTACAGGTTCGAGTTGCAGTAGAATTGGCCCTCGAGGTCTCCGTATGTTCGACTTTTACCAGGTAGCCGAGCTGCTCACCCCCGAAGAGCGCGAGATTCAAAAAGCCGCCCGAAAGTTCCTCGAGGCCGAGGCTTTGCCCCACATCGCCGAATGGTGGGAGAACGCCGAGTTTCCGGTGCACCTCATCCGAAAGTTCGGTGAGATGGGCTTTCTGGGCACCACCATCCCCACCGAGTACGGCGGGATGGGGGCCAGCGCGGCGGCCTATGGGGTGATCGGCTACGAGCTCGAGCGCATTGACTCCGGCCTGCGCAGCTTTTGCAGCGTGCAGAGCAGCCTGGTGATGTACCCCATCTGGGCCTATGGCTCCGAGGAGCAGAAGCGCGAATACCTGCCCAAGCTGGCCACCGGCGAGTACGTGGGCTGCTTTGGCCTGACCGAGGCCGACGGCGGCAGCGACCCCGACGCCAACATGAAAACCCGCGCCCGGCGCGACGGCGGCGATTACGTGCTGAACGGTTCCAAGATGTGGATCACCAACGGCAACCTGGCCCACATCGCCCTCGTCTGGGCCAAGGACGACGAGGGTGTGGTGCGCGGCTTTATCGTGCCCACCGACACCAAGGGCTTTAGGGCCAACAAGATTCAGCACAAAGCCTCGCTAAGGGCCTCGGTTACCAGCGAGCTGGTGCTGGAAGACGTGCGTGTGCCGGCCAGCGCCATGCTGCCGGGGGTGAAGGGCCTCAAGGGGCCGCTCTCCTGCCTCACGCAGGCCCGCTTCGGCATTGCCTGGGGGGCGCTGGGAGCCCTGGAGGCGGTGTATACCGAGGCGCTCGAGTACGCCAGGAGCCGCACCACCTTTGGGGCCCCCATCGCCAGCCGCCAGCTGGTACAGGAAAAACTGGTACGCATGGCCGCCGACCACACCAAGGGCCTTTTGCTGGCCTGGCGCCTGGCCCAGCTCAAGGATGCCGGAACCCTCAAGCCCGCCCAGGTGAGCCTGGGCAAGCGCGACAACGTGCGGGCCGCGCTCAACGGCGCCAGGGCGGCCCGCGAGATTCTGGGTGGTAGCGGGATTACCCTGGAGTACCACAGCATCCGCCACATGCTGAACCTCGAGACCGTGGACACCTACGAGGGCACCCACGACATCCACACCCTGATTCTGGGCCGCGAGCTGACCGGCGAGAACGCCCTGGGCGAGAGCCCCAAAAAGGAAGCGGTGGGCTCGAGGTAACCGCCCCCCGCGCGCCGAGCAGGGATCGGCTCTGCTCATGGGGATATATTTTTGGTTTTATCCAGGGCTGCTATACTGCTAGGAATATGCTCGAGACCCCCAGCAAACCCCGCCCCAGAACAGAAAAAATCCAGCAAGAAGGCCTGACCTTCGACGACGTGCTGCTCATCCCGGCCTACTCGGAAGTCTTGCCCCGCGATGTGGACACCCGCACCCGCCTGACCCGCAAACTCTGGCTCAACATCCCCATCCTTTCTGCCGCCATGGACACCGTCACCGAGGCCGAGATGGCCATCGCCATGGCCCGCGAGGGCGGCCTGGGGGTCATTCACAAAAACCTGAGCCCCGACGAGCAGGCCGCCATGGTGCGTAAGGTCAAGCGCAGCGAGGCCGGCATGATTCAAGACCCCGTCACCCTGGCCCCCAACGCCACCCTGGAAGATGCCGAACGCCTGATGCGCGAGTTCAAGATTGGGGGGCTGCCGGTGGTGGATTTCTACGGCAAGCTGCTGGGCCTGGTCACCAACCGCGACCTACGTTTTGAGCGCGACATGGGGCGGCTGGTCTCCGAGGTCATGACCCCAGTGGGACGCCTTATTACCGCGCCGCCCGGCACCATCCTGGAGGAAGCCGAGCAGCTCTTGCGCCAGCACAAGATCGAAAAACTACCCCTGGTAGACCACGAAGGGCGGCTCAGGGGTCTCCTGACCCTCAAAGACCTGACCAAGCGCCAGAAGTTCCCCTTCGCGGCCAAGGATGCCCAGGGCCGCCTGCTGGTGGGGGCGGCGGTGGGGGTCTCGAAGGATCTGGAAGCCAGGGCCCGAGCCCTGGTGGAAGCCGGGGTGGATGTGCTGGTGCTGGACAGCGCCCATGGCCACAGCCGGGGCATTCTGGAGGCCCTCAAGAACCTCAAGCAGACCTTTGGCGAGGGGGTGCAGATCATCGCCGGCAACGTAGCCACCGCCGAAGGCGCGCGGGCCCTGGCCGAGGCCGGGGCCGACGCGGTCAAGGTGGGGATTGGGCCGGGCTCCATCTGCACCACACGGGTGGTGACCGGGGTAGGGGTGCCGCAGATTACCGCCATCATGGAAGCGGTGGCCGGCCTCGAGGGCCTGGACGTGCCGGTGGTTGCCGATGGCGGTATCAAATACTCCGGCGATGTAGCCAAGGCCCTGGCTGCCGGGGCGCACACGGTGATGCTGGGTTCGATGCTGGCCGGAACCTACGAGTCGCCGGGCGAAGAAGTACTCAAGGATGGGCGGCGCTACAAGCTCTACCGGGGCATGGGCAGCATGGGGGCCATGCGACAGGGCTCTGCCGACCGCTATTTCCAGGACTCAGGTACGCCGCGGGGGGCGGGCTCGAGCCAGGTCGAAGCTAAAAAACTCGTGCCCGAGGGCATCGAGGGCATGGTGCCCTACAAGGGGCCGGTGGGCGACGTGCTTTACCAGGTGGTGGGGGGCCTGCGGGCCTCGATGGGCTACTGCGGCGCGCCCGACCTCGAGACCTTCCGCACCCAGACCCGTTTTACCCGCATCTCCAACGCCGGCCTGATCGAAAGCCACCCGCACGGGGTGACGATTACCAAGGAAGCACCTAATTACTCGAGGTAAAGCCACATATTACCCTTTCCGGCATATGGGATCGGTTGGTGTTGACGGTTAGGTTAGAAAAAGCTAACATCGAGATAGCCTGTGGCGGCACGTTATCAGGTTTTGCTCTACAAAGAAGAAAATGGACGCTCACAGATAGAGTCGTGGCTCAAGGTGCTAAAGAAGTCCAATCCCACCCTCTATGCTAAAGCCCGCTGGATGCTCAAGGATCAACTGGCTGTTTTAGGGCCTAACCATAACAACTGCAAGCACATCGAGGGCCCAATCTGGGAGCTACGCCACCGCTCAGGCATACGTATCTACTACTGGCGCCAGGAAGAAACTGTGTTCGTTGCAGCAGCAGGTGAGGTAAAACAGCACGACCAGGTGGATCGTCAACTAATAGAGTATGCGCTACGAGCCTATCGAGCGCTCAATGTAAAGGACTAATCTATGAAACGCGAACTTATTTCAGTAGACGATTTCTTCAGGGATGACCTCGATACCCCCGAGCTTCGCAAGGCTTATCGCGACGTGCTCGACGAAGAAATCGGCGAGATTTTGAAGTCCCTTCGGACTCGGGCCGGGCTGACCCAGCAGGTGTTGGCTAAGCGATTGGGACTGACCCGCAGTCGGATCGCACAGGTTGAAAGCGCCGAGGGGCTTTCGCTCTCCCTGGAAACCCTGACCCGCTACTGCGCCGCGCTGGGTTGTGCGGTTGTGCTCAACTTTGTAGATTTGCGAAAAGGAGAGAGTGTGGCGGAGTTTGCCTTGCAGGAAGCCCCTGCACGGGATAGCGAGTGGGAGTTCCTGCCATCACCTAGCCTAAGGCTCGTAGCTCATGGGGAGTGTGCAGCATAGCATGACGAAAGCAGCACAAATCCGCAAACTGTACACCGAGGGCCTTTCCGTCGGCCAAATTGCCC
Source organism: Meiothermus sp. (assembly GCF_037443965.1). Lineage (GTDB taxonomy): Bacteria > Deinococcota > Deinococci > Deinococcales > Thermaceae > Meiothermus. Next base: position 262,654 of record NZ_JBBINI010000001.1, on the reverse strand, counting down.
AGCAGCTCGGCATCCGCTATCAGCATGCCTACAATGTCCTCCGACGTTCGGGGCTGCTTCAGGGCAAAGTTAAGCATGGGGAAGAAGTGCCCGATCCCGAGCTTTATGCACGTTTCATCTCTGAGCTAGAGCTTTTAGGGATTGAGCTACAAGAGCTTTCAGCTAGGCTCGAACGCTCTCCCGAGGGTAAAAAAAGCATTCGATATGGCCTCGAGCCCTTCGACCCGGTTCCGTTTGATGGGGGATTTAAAGCTGGCCTCACCCTAGATCTTGAGCTACTGGATGATAAAGGAACCTTTGGACATATCATGCTAAAAGTAGCTGCAAACTACAGGTCATCCGCACTACCGGAACAGGCGCTTTTCAGACTGTTTGCGAGCCGCAATCTCCCGCTCAACCTGTGGCCTTATCTGAGAATGTACACGGACTTTCTGATAGTTCAGATGGGACTCCCACGCCTTACACTTCCCCTACTGAAGGTTTAGGGTTTACCTAGTTCCCTGAACCCGCAGATTTTGCAAAGCCGTTACAGCCTCGAGGTAGCCGGGTTTGTAGCGCAGCGCAGCCTGAAAGTCGGCCCTGGCCCCTTCCAGGTTGCCCTGGGCTTTGCGGGCCAGGCCGCGCCAGTAGTAGCTCTCCTCGTGGTCGTTAATACGGCCCAACACGTCGTTGGCCAGGGTAATCACCTCCTGGTAGCGCCCGGTTTTGAAGTAGGCCTCGTAGGGGCCAAACTGGTACCACAGCATCCGCCAGGGCCAGTGGCTCACCGCGTTGGCCGGGCGGCGGGGGTCGAGGGTGCGGCTCGGCGCAATCTGGCGCGAGCGGTCGTAGGCCCTGGCCGCTTCCTCGGCATTGCCAAGCCGTAGCAGGGCGCTGCCCAGGTTGAACCAGGCGAAGGCGTTGTTGGGGTTGGCCTGGGTTTCGCGCCGGGCCAGCTCGAGGGCCATCCGCAGTTCGGTCTGCCCGTTCATACGGCTCCCCAGCAGGGTGGCAAGTTGCGCCTGGCGGCTGGGGGGATACACCACCAGATAGGTGCGGTTGAACACCTGCCACAAAGCGTCCATCTCGCCATAGCGCAGGGTTACCTTGGGGCCGTAGTAGCTATCGAAGGCGTTAAAGTGGCCCAGGCGGTCGTTGTAGCCCACCAGCAGGCGGTAGTGCCCCATTCCGCCATGGTCGGGGGTCACAAACCAGGTCTCGATAATCACCGGAAAGCCCCCGGCCAGGAGGCGTCTGAGCAGGCCTAGATCGCCGGCTACCCCCGCATGCACGCTAAACCCCTGCTTGCGGGCGAAGGCGACCATCTCCTCGGGGCTTACGTTTTTGTCGTTCTTGTTGGGCTTGAGCACCGGGGCAATCTGGTACTGCGTAAGCGAACCCCCCCAGTAGCTCAGGGCCATGCCCAGCGTAACCGGGCCGCAGTTGTTGTAGCGCTGGTACTCGTGCTTTGCGCCCGATAAAAAAACCGAACCCGGCTGGGCCAGGGCCAGGCTCATGAAAAAGGCCAGGGTGAGGGCTGCTCGAGGTAGAAGCACCCATGTATTATGGCAGACCCAGCCCACTGCACCCACGGGCTACAGTACATACATGGTTATCCTCCAGTCCACCCTCCGCTGCCCCTCCTGCGGCCACGCTACGCTGCTCACCATGCCGGAAGAGGCCTGCCAACACTTTTATCAGTGCGAACAGTGTGGCCACTGGATGCGGCCCAAGCCGGGGGACTGCTGCGTGTTTTGCAGCTACGGGGACGTGCCCTGTCCACCCAAGCAGAGGGAAAAGCTGGGTATGCAATAAATACGCATTTCGATAGTATCGTTCACTTTGACAGGTCTAAACAATGCTACCGAAATGCTTTTCTACTCCCTTCGGTCGGCTTGAATCCTTCACCTCTGACTGCGCATGGTGGTGAAGGATTCAAGCGGAAACGGTATAAAGACCTCCAGCACACACAAAAAGTCCCACCCTTGGCGGGCGGGACGTTGGTTGTACTGGGTTTAATCGAACTTGTTCTGCTGCAGGAAGCTGGTGGACTGCTGCAGATCGGGCAAAGCCCCCCGCACCTTGCGGATGGCCACGCGCGTACCTTTGTACCAGGGGATGGTGGTCTTGGGATCGGTGTAGCCGGAAATCATGCTGTTGGAGGTACCCAGGTGGTGGTACTGCAGGGCAAAGATCATGCCGGGCCTGACCGCATCGGTTACATAAACCACAAAAGTACCGTTGCCTTCCTCGTTCCAGACCTGCACCAGGTCGCCACCCTTTATGCCTAAAGCCTGGGCATCTTGGCGGCTGATCTCGATGTAAGGCATCGGCAGCACGCTCATTTTTTCGGGCAGGAAGCGGTCGTTGTACATGGTCTGCCAGATGGCCTGGGCCCGTCCGGTGGTCATCCAGAAGGGGTATTGTTTGGCTTTGTCGCCCTCGAGGTACTTGGCAACTTCCTCGGGGTAGCCTTCCCAGTCGTCGGTGCCGTACCAGCTAAACTTGCCGTCCTTGGTGCCGAACTTCACGCTGTAGCGGCGCAGGGTACCCACCGGCCTGCCGTTTTCGATGCGCACCGGCGTGCGGATGCCTTGCTGGCCCACCTGGCGCAAGAAAGCGTAGTTAACACCTCTGTAGCACTCGGCGGGCAGGGTGGCCTCCTCGCTGGCGGGGATGGCGTTGTTGGGATAGGAGTTGCCACCGTCCAGGAACACGTCTTCGTCCTTGTTCCAGTTCTTACCGAACTCGAACTTGGCTGCTTCGGCGGCCTTGCCCTCGGCGCGGTATAGCTCGGCCATCTTGAGGCCCACCAGCTTGGAGATCTCCCAGTCTTGCTTGGCCTCGCCGGGCGGATCCATGAACTTCTCGTACAGGCGCAGCAGGCGGCTGTTGCAGTTGATGGAGGTCTGGTTGGCCTCACCCCAGGCGCTGGCCGGCAACACCAGGTGGGCATCCTGGGCGGTGTGGATCAGGTAGAGGTCTTGCACCACCATAAACAGCCCGTCGGTGGCGTACAGACCTTCGATAATCTTGTTAACCAGCTCCTGCGTGGTGCCGGGTTCGCCAGATTGGCCCAGGTAGTCCGACAAGGTTTTGGTGCGATCGCGGATACGCTTGCGGAAAAGCTGGTTGTTGGGGGTGGAGAGGTAGGGGTTGGTGCCGATCACCCAGTAGAGCTTGCCGTTGCCATCGGTGAGGTACTTGTCTACGTTGACCGGAGGCCCCCCGTTGTAAATCGAGCCGGGGGTAGGCGAAGGGGGGCGCACATACCCTTCCTGGTGGCCGCCCAGGCGCCCGACCCCTGTACCCGCTCGCCCGATATTCTGTGATAGAACATTCATCTGAACCACAGCAGCGATCTGGTCGTAGTTTTTCATATTCCAGATCATGCCTTTTTCGTAGATGGTGAGGGTGCGGCGGGCAAAGCCTCCGGCTTTGGGCTTGGCAATCCAGTCTGCGGCTTTTTCAATGTCGGCGCGCTTGACCCCGGTGATTTTTTCCACCTCGGCCATAAACTGGGCGTAGGGCACTCCCACCTTCAGGCTCTTGGCTTTGTACTCCTCAAACTTGGCCATGTCGGTCCGGGTCTCGAGGAAACGCTGGTCGTAGTACTTGCGCTCCCACATCACCCGTGCAATGGCGTTGGCCAGGATGTAGTCGGTGCCCAGGTTAGGAGCCAGGTGCAGCGTGCGGCCTTTGGCAGCCGTCTCGGCCACGGTCAGGCTGCTGGTGCGGCGTGGGTCAATAACAATCAGATATCCCGCCTCAACCGGCTCGCCGCGGCTCAGCTCCTTCTGCTTTTCGGCCAGGGTGGCTCCCTGGAAGTTGGGCAGCATGTGTTCGGTGTAGAAGACGCTGGCGGTCTCGTAGGGGTTGGCCCCCCACAGCACGATGGTATCGGCCAGGCGGGCATCAATGGCGTCGTAGTTGAGCTCGTGCACCCCCCGCTCGCGGCTGCCCCAGACCTCGGAATTATAGGCCGGGCGGTTGTGGATGGCGATGTGCTTGACACTAAATCCGGTGAAGAACAGGTTGCCCACGCCCCAGTTGTTCTCGAAGCCCGCCCCCGAGCCGCCGTGGTCAAAAGCCTTCACTGCAATATTGTCGTCGTTGCCGTCCCGGTCGCGGATACCCTTGGCCACCCCAGCCAGGATGGTGAGGGCTTCGTCCCAGGTAATCACCTGGAACTGGTCGCCCATGCGCAGCAAGGGGTATTTGAGCCGCTCGCGTGTGCCTCGGGCATCACTCCAAGTCGCCACGGCGTTGGTTGCCCCGCGCGAGGAGTGGTCGCGCTTGAGGTTGATGGGCGAGTCGCTGGCCGGCACAATCACCATGTGGTACTGACGGCCATCCTTGCGGGTCACAATCGAGTGCATGGTCTCGGTGTAGACCAACCCGCCCAGAGGGTTCTGCGGGTTGCGCAGATCCACGCCGAAAGCGTTCTGGTTGGCGGCCAAACCCCCCTGGGAACCTACCGGCCAGGTGTACACCTTGTAGCCGCACCCCACCGTGCAGTACTGGCAGACCGTGTTTTTCACCTCTGCAGTGGTCGGGGGGATGGGCAGTGCGTCGCGACGTCCGATGTTACTCATAGTTCCTCCATCAGATGTTTTTTGCGCGGCCCCAGATCAGGCCGTTGACGGCTCGAGCAAAAATATCCCCGTTTTGTGCCACCCCTAGCTGAATCTGGGGCAGTCCGGTGCTGGCCAGGCCCTGGTAGACGGCTGCCGCCTTGGCGGGGTCAAACATCGAGTAGTGGCAGGGACAGAGGAAGCGCCCGTCTTTGTACTGCACCCCACAGCCCATATGGGTACAGGCTGCCGAGAATGCCACAATGTCGCGACCACGACCCACACCCCCAATGGCCGGCCTGCCCAGCTTGACCAGGATGCCCTGCGAGCGGGCATCGGGGTAGTTGAAGTAGACCGGCTCGTTGTTTTTGAGGGTATTGACGTTGCCAACTTTAATGGCCGGATAGGTCAGGCTGGGGGCGAACCAGAACTGCGCCTTTCCTGCGCCGGTGAGCGAGGCCATGGTGACCCCACCCAACACCTGTACCACACGCCTACGGTTTACCACCATAAGTACCTCCACTTGTGGTTGCTATGTCCATTTTTCGATACTTACTGGACGGTTTCTATTATCTTCGAATTGAATAGGCAAATGTCAATATCGTATTGCAAGACCATGCAACACGAAATTTCGAATACTACGGGTTTAATGTCATACAAAAATCAATATATAAGCGATTATTCCTTTTTGTGAAAGTAATTATTATAAGCAAAGCTACCGGCAACCCTACCCTGAAGTCGATTTAGGTGAACCGAATAAAAGTGAAATTTCTCTAGCAAAGGTACCGTATTTCGAGTATCCTGACTACTTGATGAACGAGCGCCTAGCCGTACAGCGCTTCAAAGCCCTGGCCGACCCGGCCCGGGTGCGTTTGTTACGGATTCTGGCCGAGCTGCCCGATGAGCACACGATGCGCGATCCCCGCTGTGGCACAGCCTTGGGGGCTTGTTTTTGCCATCTGACCGAGCGGCTGGGGTTATCTGCCCCTACGGTGAGCCACCACCTGAAAATCCTGCGCGAAGCGGGATTAATTGAGGTGGTGCGGGCGGGACGCTGGTCGTACTACCGGCTGCACCCTGCGGGTATCGATGGGTTGCTACACGACCTGGGCTATCTCAAGCAAACCCACAAGGCTCTAAAGCTCGAGGTCGGCTAGGCCAGCCGCGCCTCGAGCATCTCCTGAATCTGCCTTGGAGAGGGCACAAAGCCCGAGACCACCACCTCGTCCCCAATCACCAGTGCGGGGGTTTTCATCACCCCGTAGGCCAGGATTTGGGGAATCTCGGTTACTTTTTCCACCTCGAGGTTCTTGCCCATGCGTTCCAGGGCCAGCTTGACGTGGGTCTCGAGCAACTGGCAGTTTTTGCAGCCGGGCCCCAAGACCTTGATGTGGGCCGAGCTCAAAGGGGTAGGCATGTCCGATTCGATATTCATAACTTCCTCCTACAAAACCGCGTTGAACAAGTAGCCAGTTAGCACGATGCCCAGGCCCACCACCGCTACCCAGATAGCAATCAGGCGCAGCTTGAGCACCTGCCGCAGCAGAATCATCTCGGGCAGGGAAAGGGCCACCACCGCCATCATGAAGGCCAGCAGGGTGCCCATCGGGATGCCCTTCTGGTGCAAAACTTCCACCAGCGGCAGAATGCCCGCCGCGTTGGAATAAAGCGGGATACCCAGCAGCACCGCCAACCACACCGCCAGGGGGTTCTCGGGCCCGGCATAGCGGGCGAATAAGTCCGCCGGAACCCAGCCGTGAATCACCGCCCCCAGCCCAATGCCCAAAAGCAGGTAGGGCCAGATCTTGCCCAGGATGCTCTTAACCTCGGCCAGGCCCACGGCAAAGCGATCTTCCCAGCGCATGCCCAGGGCGGGGTCGAAGCTGGTTTTGCCCACTTTTGTCTGATAGACAAAGGGCTCCACGTAGCGCTCGAGGCCCATGCGACCCAGCACCAGCCCAGCGCCTATGGCCAGAACCAGGCCGGAAACCAGATACAGTGCGGCAATTTTCCAGCCAAACAGGGTATAGAGCAGCACCAGGGCCACCTCGTTGACCATGGGGCTGGCAATCAGAAAGGTGAGGGTAATGCCCAGGGGCACGCCCGCCGAGACAAAGCCAATGAAAGCCGGAACCGCACTGCACGAACAAAAGGGCGTGACAACCCCCAGGATGGCGGCCAGCAGGTTGCCCACCCCGGCCCGCCGGCCACCCAGCAGGGTTCGGGTGCGCTCGAGGCTGAAAAAGCTCCGCAGCACCGCCACCACGAAGATAATCGCGCAGAGCAGCAGCACAATCTTGCTGGTGTCGTAGAGGAAGAAGTGCGCAGCCTCGCCCAGCCGGGTGTCTGCGCGCAGGCCCAGCAGCCCGTACACCACCCAGTCCCAGAAGGGCAGGATCGAGCGGTACAGCACCACCCAGGCCAGCGCGGCCAGCCCCAGGCCAATCCAGGGGGAGGGTTTGCTCAGACGCAGGGTATTCATGTGTCCTCGCAGGTACAGGCAGTAGAAAAGGCCCTCGGGCGGGGGATGGCGTTTCGGAGCCGCTCGAGGGCTTCGGCGTTCAGTGAGTAGTCAATCCAGCGCCCCCGCCGCACCGCGTGCACCAGCCCAGCCTCCCGCAGAACCCGCAGGTGATGCGAGAGCAGGTTGGGAGCCACCTCGGGAAGGCCGCTCTGGAGTTCGCAGACGCAGCGCGTGCCACTTTCCAGTAACCCCAGTATGCGCAACCGGGTGGGGTCGGAGAGGGCCTGAAAGCCCCTCTGTAACCCATTTTGGGGCGCAAGGCCGATTGGTTCAACAACCATTGATTCAACCATGGTTGAAATATACTCATCCAGCCCGCACCGTTCAAGGACATATGTCCGGCGCGGCCCACAATCGAAGTTCGCCGCCGTATGGCGGCGAACTTCTGTGTGGGTAAACATCACAGCGCTACACAGGGAGCAGACGCACCTTGCTGTCGTAGAAGACCGCGCTACCGCCGGTCAGGTCGGAGAGGGTTACGTCCTTGAGTACCGGGTCAACCCGCATGGCGGCGTTGGCGTGGATGCCGGTAGCCCGGCGGGGGTCGCCCTTGATCACCTGGCCGTTGACCTCGAGGTCAGTGGCACCATAGACCCAGTGACCATAGCCCAGCGAGAAGGCCACGTTTCCCGGACGCAGGCCGGGCACAACCTTGACCTTGCCGATCATGGGTTTTTGCTTACCGTTCCCCAGCTCCCAGACCCCTTCGGGGTTGCTTTTGGAGATCACCTTGACCATCTGGCCGTCGCGCAGCCCCAGGCGCTCTGCGTCTTCTTTGGGTACGGCAATGAAGTTCTCCGGTTGCACATTGAGCAGCCAGTAGTTCGAGATGGTGCGGCTCTTGGTCATGGTGATGATGCGGTGGGTGATCAGGGTGAGTTCGAAGCCTTCCTCGCTGTCGGCGATGGGCTGGCCGGTGGCATCCAGGTAGGCCGGGAAGTAGGCCGCGATGGGGTAGTAGGGCTTCCCGGTCATGGCGTCTTTCGCCCCGGCCTGTTTTTCTAAGTACAGGTTGATCTGCTTACCGTATTTATGGGCTACCGTGCCATCTTCGGCAAAGGCCTTCTTGAAGTCCTCGAAGCGCCCACCCCGGTTCATGACGTACACCGCCCGCCGCCAGTGTTCTTCGCCGATGGCGGCCTTCCATTTCTCGAGGTCGAAGACGCCCTTGGGCAGATGTCGTCGGGCACGGACAAAGAGCCCGAGCTCCTCGTCGTTGGCCTCGGGCACCGCTTTGCTGCCATCCTTAGCCTCGCCGTAGGCCAGGTTGGCCACCATCTTCAGGTAGAAGTCCTCGGGCCGTTTGAAGGGCATGCCGTTGGCGAAGCCCTGTTCCCCAAAGCCCGGCAGGCTCAGCTTTTCGGCCAGCCCCAGCAGCATAGCCTCCATCGAGATCGGCATCTCCTCGCCAAAAACCTGCACGGTTTCGGGTATGGGGGCAATGGTCGGCTGGCGCAGGGGCTGGGTTTTCCAGATCACGTTGGGGTGGGAACCATGGAACTCCCAGCGCTCAAGGTACGACAGGTCGGGGAAGATATAATCGGCGTAGGCATAGGTATCCCCCACCACGATATCCGAGGCCACTATCAGTCCAATCTTGTCGGGGTCGAGCATGGCCTCGATCTGGGTCTGGCCCGCCGGCAGGGCATAAGCCGGGGAGCCCATGTAGTGGAAGAGAATCTTGATGGGGTACGGGTAGCCCTGGGCTGCCGAGGGCAGCACTTCCTGATACACGTCGGAGGCGTTGTAGTACCAGGGGCGCTTGGCTGGGTAACCCTCGAAGAGGGTGGTGTTCTCGTACTTAATACCGTGGCGGATGATGGAGATACCGAAGGGAGAGAGCTTTTTGGGGTGTAGCTCCTTGAGGAAGAAGGGGCCTTCGGCTTTCTCGCCCAGGGCATCGTAGGTGCTGTTTTGCACCAAACCGCCCTGCCAGTCGTAGCTGCCGATCAAAGCCCCCAGGGTGTACCAGGCCAGCACGTTGTAGAAGCCGTTGGTGTGCTGGCTAACCCCCCGGTGGATATCAATGGCGGCCCGCTTGCCGTGGTTGGTGAACTCGAAGGCCAGCCAGGCGATGTCCTCGGGTTGGATACCGGCAATTTCTGCCCAGCCCTCGAGGGTGTTCTTGCTGGCTTCCTCGCGGATGAGTTGCAAAGCACTCTTAACCCGGATACCACCCAGGGTGGTATTTACGAACAAATCCCCCACCACCGGGGTGTCCTCGCTCTGCACGTCAATGCGGGTGGGCACCCCTTTGACCAGCGCGATGGGCGGGTCGAACTCGATGGTTACGTCCTTGACGGTTTTGCTAAAAGGCGGCAGGCCCAGGTCGCTGGCCCGCAGCAGCTTGGCCGGGAAGCCCTTATCGTCCAGCTTGACCAGCCAGGTGGCGTTGCTCCAGGTGGGTTCGCCTATGGCCTTGGCGGCGGCTTTGTTGGCTGCCGAGAGGTATTTAGCGTCGTAGCGGCCATTATCCAGAATCCAGCGGATCATGCCCAGGGCGATGGCTGCATCAGTGCCGGGTTTGGGGGCAATCCATTTGGCCGCGTGGGCTACGGCTTTTTGGGCACGGGGGTCTATCACCACAAACTTGAGCTTGCCCTCGGTAACGGCCTGAGTAATGCGGTTGACCCGCAGGGGTGGGCCATAGCCCCCTTCGTACACGTTGGAGCCCACAAAAATGGCAAACTCGGCCCCGCTCAGGTCGCCCTGCCAGTAGAACTTCTTGCCGCCGGTCCAGTCGAACTTGCCCTTTTTCTCGTCGAAGTCGAGCTGCTCGCTCATGGCCTTGCCGGTGAAGTAGAGCGAGCCCTGGCAGACGGTGGTATGACCGTGCAGGTTGACCGTACCAAAGCTTTGCTCGAAGAACCACTTGAAGAAGTCGGAACGCCCACCCTTGAGCCGCCCCCAGTTGAAAACCACCTGGTTGTTCTTGGGGCCCAGGTCGGGGTGGTCGGGGTCAATAAGGGTGTCGAGGTGATCCTTGAACTCTACCTTGAACTGCTCGACCAGGGCTTTTTTCTTATCCTTGTCCTTCTCGGCCCAGATGGCATCCACTGCCTTGCTCATGGCCTTCATCACCTTGGGGTCTCGCAGGGCCCAGTACTCCTTAAGGCCGGGGTAGCGACGCTGATCCCCGATGAAGGCAAAGGTCTGGCCGCCCTCCACAATCTCCTGGATGGCCTGTTCGAAGGGGATCTCCACCCATTTACCACTGCCGCGCGGCCCGGCCCGCTTGAGCACCTTGCGGATGCGGTAGGGGTCGTAGACGGTCTGAATGCCCGACTGCCCCTTGGGACATAGGGCCCCGTCCACGCGGGCCATGTCTTTGAGGTCGGTTTTGTAAGGCAGGTGCGGGTACATGGTCCAGGGGGTAATGGGGTTGCCGTCAATTTTGGCTGCCACCCCTTCGTAGATTTTGACCTTGATGGGGCAGCCGGTGTTGCACTGCAAGCAAACCGAGTACAAGGTGTTTTCGGGCTCCTGGATGGGGTAGCTGCCGGGGACGGTAGCGGCGCTGGCCTGAAGCGCCTCGGCGGCTTGTCTACCCAACAGGGCCGCCCCACCCCCCAAGGCCCCTAGCTTGAGCAGGTCGCGTCGTTGAATACCTTTCATTGGGTCACCTCGAGCTTCTTCTCACGATTCAAGAACCAGATCACGGCATAGGCCATGGCAATGGCCAGCGCCACCGAAAAAGCCACCACCGACCACTCGAACAGGGTGGGCAGATAGGCATAGCTCAGGCGGCGGTCGCGGTAGGCGTTGACCAGGCCCTCGAGCTGGGGTTGTACCTGGCTGGGAATGACCAGGTTCAAGCGCACCGCCAAGAACATGGAGGCCGCCAAAAAGCCCGCCCATCCTACTGCCACAGGGTTGCGTGGGTAGCGGGCCAGCAGGAAGATGGGTACGGCCATTCCCAGCAGCAGGTGGAAGATCCAGAACACAAACCAGAAGGGCCCGAAGAGCACCCCCATCAGGGCCTCGAACTCATGCCCTACCTGATACCACATCGGGATGGAGTATTCGGCCCACTCCAGGAGCAAGTACAGCACAGCCAACCCCAGGGTGATGCGCCCCAAAAGGTGGATGCGCTCTGGGTAGCCGGGGTCGTTGCGGCGGGTGAAGAAGGCGCTGGCGAAGGTGACCAGGGCCACCCCCGAGAGCACCCCCCCAAACAAGAACAGGATCGGAAAGACTGGGCTATGCCAAAGGCTCTGGGCCACCACCGTACCGAACAGGGCCCCGGCGGCCCCCGGATAGAAGACAACCAGCGGGGTGCCTATGGTCAGGGCCATTCGGGTGAGGTTGAGGTTGCCACGCCACAAGCCGTACAGGGCCAGCAAGACCGTTATGGCATAGGCCGTGTAGAGCCAGACCATCCAGGCCATCATGGAGGTGAAACGAGGCCGCAAAAATACATTGAAGACCCGTTCCATGTGCCCCAGATCGAACCAGACCGTCACCAGGGCCGCCCCTAGGCAGGCTAGGGCGATGGCCAGGGCCAGCGGGGCCAGCGGTTTGAGCTTTTCCACGCCAAACACGTGCCCCAGCACCGCGACCACATAGGCCCCGGCCGAAAGGCCCGCGAAGAAGATGTAGGTAGCCACCCACAGACCCCAGGGGATGTAGCTGCCATACGCGGCCAGGTCACGGCTGCTGGTGAAGCGCAGAAAAACCCCGACCAGCCCCACCACGGCCAGGATCGCAAACAAAATCCAACCAGTTGTGCGGTTCATGCTTCCCTCCTAGACCAGGTAGTAGACCCGTGGCTCGGTGCCGAGTTCTTCTTTGAGCCGGGTGGCGTTGGGTTTGTGGATGAGCTGCGATACCAAGGAACTGGGGTCGTTGGCGTCGCCAAAAAAGGTGGCCCGCCCGATGCAGCTTGTGGTGCACTGGGGTAACAGACCCTGTTGCAGGCGGTGACGGCAGAAATGGCATTTGCGGGCGTTGCCCACCGGACTTTTATGGCCATCCCGCTTCCACTCCTTGCCGTACTCGAACATGGGCAGTTCCTCGTAGGGCATCTGGCCCTGGCCGGGGGTGCCATCGGTCCAGTGGTCGCCAAAGTCGGAGGTGCGGGCCTGGTAGGGGCAGGCCGTGAGGCAGTAGCGGCAGCCGATGCAGGTGTTGTAGTCAATGTCCACGATGCCGTCTGCGCTCTTCCAGGTGGCCCCTACAGGGCAGACCGGCACGCAGGGCGGTTTATCGCACTGCATGCAGGGGCGGGGGGTGAAGCGCCAGGAGACATTGGGGTACTCGCCTATCTGCTCTTCGATAACAGGGCGGTAAACCACCCCGGGAGGCAGTTTGTTCTCCACTGCGCAGGCGATGGTACAGGCGTGGCAGCCCACACACTTGCGGGTATCAATCACCATGACCCACTTTTGGATGGGTCGCTCGAGGGCCGCCTCGAGCTCCCGCTGCATGCGCACCAGTACGTCTTCGTACTCGAGCTCGGGCCGAATGGGGCCGTCGGGGCTCCGGCTCGGCAGCGCTAGGGTGGTCTTGCCTTCCTCGGCCTTGACCTCGGCGCCCCCCAGCACCATCCCGGCGAACACCGCACTGGCGAATTTGCCCAGAAAGGCCCTTCGGTTCTCCAACCCATCCGTGCCGGGCTGCGTGGCATTGTTTTCTGGCATACTTTGCCTCCTCGTTATATAAGCTAGCCCGAGGAGGCAGGTCAGTTGTCCTTAGGACATTCGTCCTGATACCGTTTCCGCTTGAATCCTTCATCTATGACTGCGTCCAACGGTGAAGGATTCAAGCCGACCGAAGGGAGTAGAAAAGCATTCCGGTAGTATCGTTTAGGCTTGCCAAAGAGAACAATACTGCCGGAATGCGCATGATATAGCCCCCGCAAGCAAAAACACCTTGTAGGGTAGATTCGCAGGGGAAATCCTGCTGGATTGGGCTACATTATCTCTTGCAGAACCTCAACCAACAGCTTACGGCAGTTCATCATATAGGCCCGTCCGGCCTCGGTAGCGATTTCGCCCATGGCATTGTCAATTTCACCCAGGCAGAGCTGGGCCATCTTGATCAGGCCCGCATCGAAAGGCTGGCCGCTGGCGTAGGTGCTGAGCACCAGCTCGGTCAGGGACTCGGGGTTGTGGTTGAGGGCGATCTCGTCGGGCAGCGGTTCGTCCAGAAAGTCTTGAACCCGGCGTTGTAGGCTGCGCATGCCCCCGATTATAGGCTTTAGTGGGTCGAGGTGGTGCGGGGCAGGATGTTCTGCTGCTCGAGCTCCCGCAACCAGCCGCGAATTTTGGCGGCGATCTGGTCGCGCACGGCACGGAAGCGCTCGAGCTTGTGCTGCTCAGGCCCCCGAGCGGCGCTGGGGTCTTCGAAGGGCCAGTAGAGCCGGTAGGTGCTAAAGGGGAAGAGCGGGCATTCTTGCTCGGCGCGGTCGCAGACCACAATCAGGTAGGTGAAGTTGTACTTGCCGCCCCAGTACTCCATCAGGCTTTTGGCGTACTGGCCTTCCATATCCAGGCCCATCTCCGCCAGCACCTGGCGGGTAAAGGGGTGAATCTCGCTGGGGTGCAACCCGGCGCTGTACGCCTCCAAATGTGCCCCCGCATAGTGGCGCAGCAGGGCCTCGGCCATCTGGCTGCGGGCCGAGTTATGGCTGCACAAAAACAGCACCGAGGGCTTGCGTCTGGTCATCCTGGCCTCCTTAGGTTGGCTGGGCGAGCCCGGCAGCCTCGAGCAAGTCGGCCTCGGTGGGGATTTGGCCTTGCTGGAGGCTCCGGATCAGGTGCTCGGACATCCGGCCCAGGGCATCGCGCACCCTGCGCCATTCCTCCAGACCCTTACCCGTGGGGTCGGGGAAGGACACGTGCAGCCGGTGGGTTTTGGCCGGGTAGGCCGGGCAGTTTTCGGCAGCCGCGTCGCAGACGGTAAGCACCAGGTCGAAGTTCCAGGGGTCGGGCAGGTCGAAGAGGGTTTTGGAGGCATGCCCGCCCAGGTCTATGCCCGCCTCCTGCATCACCGCGATGGCGTCGGGCTTGACGAAAGTTTGTTCGGTGCCGGCCGACCAGACCTCACAGGGGAAGTCCAACTGGTCAGTCCAGTAGCGAAGCCACCCTTCGGCCATCTGGCTGCGGGCCGAGTTGTGGGTACAGAGCACTAGGATACGCATCGTCAGAAATTATCGCTCCAAAGTCATCCCAATGTCAGCGGTTTGTCAGGCCGAAACAAGTGTTGCACTTGCAGCGTTAGGGTAGCAAAGCCAAAACATAATGCATCGCTATAGCGGCCCCCACGATTATTCCACCTGCGGTGTGGCGGGTTTTGGCTTGGCCTGTGCAATGGCCAGGGCCGAGAGAGCGGCCAGAGCAGCAAAAACCCATAGCACGGTGTTGTAGCCGCCAGATAGTTCGTGCAATGCGCCTGCTCCAAAGGGGGCAATGGTCTGGGCTACCGCGATGATGGAGGTCATGCTGCCACTGATGCTGCCATAGTGTTTTGCACCGTAGGTTTCGGCAATCAGCGCCGGTTTGGCCAATGATATAGAACCGTTGGCCAGCCCAAAAAACAGCACAAAAGCCCACAGACCCATACCAGCTGGAGAAAACAACAAACCCAGCAGACCCAGGGTGTAGCAACCCAGAAAAGCTGCGCTAAGGTGAAATAGCGAGACCTTTTGACTAAAAGGTGTATAGACGATCCGACCGGCCAACTGCATGACCCCTACCATTCCGGCAGCCGTTGCTATCAATGCTGGGGTGTAGCCTTTTTCGGCCAGCATGGGCACCATGTGGGCAGTGAGGGCGATACTGGTAGCCCTAGAGAGGGCAAACCCCAGTGAGAGCCACCAGAAAGTGGGTTGGTGCAGAGCCTCTTTGGTACTGACGCTGGGTTCAGGGGGAGCGGAACGGTTGGGGTGTACCTCGAAGGGTTCCCCATCCGGTACTTGCCCCAGGTCTTGGGGGCGGCGGCGCAGCACCAAGACATGCAGCGGAATGGTGCCCAGAGCAAATACCAGCGCCAGGATTTCCAATGCTTCTCGCCAGCCTACCGTCTGCACCAACCAAGTGCAAAGTGGCACAAAAATAGTGCTGGCCAGCCCCGCCATAAGGGTCACTACCAGCATGGCCCTGGGGCGGTAGCGACGGAACCAGACCGCCAGCACCGCGAAGGCTACCTCGTAAAGCACCATCGCCATCGCCAAGCCTAGGCCTGCCCAAAGCAGATAGAACGCCGTGAGGTTTTGCACGTGGGCCCAGCCCCAGACCAGTAAAGAACCCCAGATGGAGCCTGCGGTCATGAGTGTCCTAGCCCCGTGCCGGTCGAACCAGCGCCCTACCGGAAAGGCAGCCAGCCCCGAAACCAGCAAGGCCAGCGAGAAAGCCGCCGAGGTCTCGGCGCGGCTCCAGCCCAGTTCTGCCTCCATAGGTTTTACGAAAACACCAAAAGCGTAGTAAAGCACCCCAAAGCCAATGGTCTGGGTCAGGGCCAGGGCCCAGGCAATGCGCCAGCCATAGTACGAAGCCGAGGAGGATGTGGGGGTCATGGGTAGAGTTTGGACTCAACACACATCCAGCCCTTAAGGGCGGCGGCAACGGTCTGACTAGGCTTCAATTGGGGCTGTGGGTGAGAGGGTCATGGCGATGGCCGTTTCGGGGCAAGCGCCCTGGAGCTCTTGGGAAGCCTGCAAGGCGGCGGGTAGCTCGGCGCGTGGGATCTGCGCAAAGCCGAAGCGCAGGAAAAAGTCGGCGGCGGTCTCGGTGAGGAGCGAGAGCGAGGTGAGGTTTTTGTGGCGGGCCAGATCCAACATGCCCTCGGTTAGCTTGGCCCCAATCCCCATCCGGCGGTACTCCTCGGCCACCGCCACTGAGCGCAAAAGGCCGCTGCCCTGGTGCACCTCGAGGCCCGCGCAGCCCACCACCTTCTCGCCGTCGAGGGCCAGCATGAAGTTCAGGATGTGTTCTTCCACACCCACCTGAGGCAGATGAGCGGCGTCCAGCAGTGCCATCACTTCGGGTAGATCGCCGGAAGTAGCTGTGCAGTAGGTAATCATGATTCTCTCAGCTTATTGCCTGGGTGCATTCTATCGCGCTCTTCACTTTTTTTGCCGCTGGGAGCAGCGGCGAAAAATAAGCATGGAACAGCACTTCTCATGATCGGGATGGTGCCATTCTTTTTGAAGACCGCTCTAACAGCAACCAGCTGTAGGGGCTGCCACTTCCAACTCGAGCGAGGTGCAACAGCTTGTTGCTCGAGCCCGGTCGTTGGCCTTGCAGGTCACGCCGGGCGGAACTAGGCGCACTACCAGACGCTCGTCCTCGAGGGCCACCTGGCCCACGTGGTAGTGCACGGCAGGAAGTTCTGCGCTTCCGTACTCGAAGCGGATCTCCGACTCCCCTCGCACCGGCACCGAAGCCGCCACCCGGTTGTAGATGCTAATGAACTTCTGCACGGTCATGAACTCGGGTTTGTCTGTGGGGCCCGGCCCCATGAGCTGTACTACCGTCTCGCGCCAGAAATCGGCCCGCCCGCCGCAGTCCATGCTTTCGTAGGTGACGTTCATCACCTCAGTGACATGGTAGCCGGGGGCGATGCGTTGCCCATCGGCGTACTCGAAAACCAGCCGTTGGTCGAGGTGCTGCGATAGGGTGGCCAGCAGGGCCTGTGTTTGCATAGCTTCCTCCTTGTGCTTACCCGCCAATTCCGGGCAAAAAGGCCTTGATTAGAGCAAAACCTTGGGGGTCAATGTGGTAGTACGTCCACTTTCCGCGTTTTTCGCCTCGGACCAGGTGGGCCGATACCAGGCACTTCATGTGGTGTGATACGGTGGGTTGGGAAAGCCCGGTGACGGCCTCGAGGTCGCAGGCGCACACCCCCGGCTCGGGGCCACAGCATGCGCCACGAGGGTTCTTGGCCAGGTGGGCCAGAATCCTGAGCCGGGCCGGGTCGGAGAGGGCCTTGAAGACCTCGGCGGCGGCTTCTAGCCCGGTTTCGACCAAGGCAGCCTCGGGGTGCAGAACAACCGGCGTCATGGGCCGATAATACATTGATAAATCTAAATCTGTCAATACGTTAGGGCATAAAAACTACGGCGGCTTGTTGCCTGTGGCCCTTAATCCTTGAACAGGTTGTCAAAAGCGCTGTGGCTACTGTTTTTGTGTTTGAGGCGAAAAAGGTCGTTTTTGAGCTCGAGGTAGCCTTCTTGGAGAAGGCGCTCGAGGGTACGCTGAAGCTCGTCTTTGGACAGGCTTTCGCCCTCCTCGTCCAGCCAGCGTACGATGTCTTTTTCGCTGGCAAAACGTAAAGTCTCGATGGCCTTGAGAACCCAGCCTCGGGTGTCCATACCTGAATATACCTTGACGTGCACCAGGTAAGATAAATTTTACCAGCGGACATGCTCAAGTAAGGAAAGGTAGTTCAAACGGCTTGAAGGACTCTGTTGGAAGGCGGATGTGGTGAAACTACGTTCAATCCTGATAAAGGCCTCGTAATTGGGGGTAATCTTCCATTAATGTGTGGCCATGTCGCACAATAGAAGCGTGGATCCTTTCCGGGAATACCAGGACTACGTAATGGCGCACCGTCTGCGCGAGGCCCTGGACTTTTATCCGGGCAGGCTCTATCTGTTGTCCGAGTACGCAACGCTGCGCCTGCGGCGCAGCGAGCTTGTGCGCAAGCTGGTAGGTCGTCAGGGTGACCCGGCGCTGCTCTCGCGCATCGAGCAGATTAGCGACGATATCAACTACGGTTTCTGGTCGAATCCTGGCCTTCTCAAAGCCTTCCTCAAGCGGCTTTCGCCGGTGCAGTATCCGGTGCTGGCCAGCCCCGAGGGTTTCGAAACCCTGCTTTCCAATACCGAGCGCGTAAGGCTCAAGGAGCCCGGTCTGGCGGGCCGGTACTACCTGGGTTGGTTGCGCTTGCCCGCCCTTATGGAAGAGCCCCAGCGTTTTGAGGAGGCCATGTGTGAGCAGGCCAGGCTGGCCGAGCAGCTCGGGCTGTTTTTGGATGAGTTTCACAAGGTTGCGGGTTCGGGGTAGGTGGTCAGCATAACGCGGGTTCGGGGTAGGCGATGACCACGCCGTAACCGGCCTCGAGTTCAATCTCAACAGGGCCCAGGGCCAGGTTTGAAAGGGTTCGGGTGCTACCCAGGGGCACATCGAACCGATGCAAGGGCCATTGAACCCCACGCAGGCTCAGGCCGACAAAACCGCCCAGGGGCAACAAACTTAGCTTGCTCTTTAGCGGCAGGTCCAGTTGCAGCTTTCCTGCAAGCAATGGATAGGCTTCCTCGTAGCCCGAACTGAGCAGGATGGGAATACCTTGCTGGGCCAGCCGCAGGCCCAAGAGCAGGTGGGCCAGGGTCTGGTCGGTCTGGCCCCCCATGGCCCCGACCAGAATCAGCCGGTCGGCTCCTCTGGCCAAAGCCGCCTCGACGGCCAGTTCGCCATCGGTGAAGTCCTTGCCCACCGGATGTTCCTCGCGGGGGATGTGGGCAAAGGCTTGCTGGATTTCCTGTGAAGCCGAGTCGAAGTCCCCCACCCACAGCTCGGCCTGTAGCCCCAGGGGTGCGGCGTGCATCATGCCGCCGTCCGCCGCAATCACCCGGCTCCCGGCAACCTGGGCCAGGAGCCGCCGGGTTGGGGTGACGGAACCGCCGAGCAGGATGGTAAATGGGTGCATGGCTGGGTCTCAGTCTACGAGCAATACCCCTGATTTTCCCTCATCCTGGGGCCTCGCGGGAAGTGCAGATGCGCTAATTGCTCGATGGGCCAAGCTTCGGGAAAGGGCGGGTCTAATCCTGCGTCGTGATACATCACGCTTCTACAGGTTCGGTATGTGGGTGTGTATCCTGCCGGATTATTTGACAGCATGGGCTGCTAGGGCCTAGGTAGAACCCGGGCGCTGGTTCTGCTCTGCCGGGTTTTCCAGCGCAACCACCCTAGACCAATCTACCCGGATTTTTATCCGGTCGCCCTTGTAGAGGCCGGGTTCGGGGCCCTCCCAGTGGAGCTCGAGGCCGCGCCAGATCAGCTTGAGGGCTACCGTGGAGCCCATGAATATGCGCTCGGATACCTGAGCCTCCTCACCCTGGCCCAGTTGCAGGGCCTCCTGAGGTAGCAGGTGGGGCAGGGGGGGCAGGCCAAACGGGCGGCTTTGCTCGGGCAAAAGCAGGTTGCGGTGGCCCAGGAAGGTGGCAATCCAGGGGTTTTTGGGGCGGTGGTAAAGCTCTTCAGGAGAGCCTAGCTGCACAATCTGCCCGGCTTGCAGAACGGCTACCTGTTCTGCCAGTACAAACGCCTCCGACTGGTCGTGGGTGACGACGATGGTGGGGATTTGGGTCTGGTGCAATATGGTCCGCAGCTCAAACAACAGCTCCTGCCGCAGCTTCAAGTCCAGGGCTCCCAGGGGTTCGTCCAGCAGTAGCACGTTGGGCTGGTGGGCCAGTGCGCGGGCCAGGGCTACCCGCTGGCGTTCCCCCCCCGAGAGCTGGTGGGGGCGCTTGTGTGCGTGGGGGGCCAGGTGGGTCAACTCCAACAGCTCGGCGACCCGCTTCTGGATGGGCTCCTTCCCCCAACGGGCCTCCCGCAGGCCAAACGCTATATTCTCGGCTACCGACAGGTGGGGGAACAGGGCGTAGTCCTGGAATACAAACCCCACGCGGCGCTCCTCGGGGGGCAGGGGGGTGAGGTTTGTGTCGTGGAGCCAGATTTGGCCGAGATCGGGTGCGTCGAGCCCGGCCACCAGCCGCAGCAGGGTACTTTTGCCGCTGCCAGACGGCCCCAGCAGGGCCAGGGTTTGCCGGGAACCGACCTCGAGCGAAACCGAAAGCGCAAAACCAGGGTAGGTCTTCCGGATGTCTACCAGGCGCAGCATTGCCCTAGCCTACCGGCTGAGAGGGTAGCAAAAGTAACGAGGCATGTTTTGCCAGGCCTAGAGGGAAGATTTTGCTGCAACAGACCAAAGGGCGAAGCTTCCCGTGGGGTACTTAGAACGGCAGCCATACGCTGAACTTGGCCCCTTTGCCTCCTTGCGATTCCACCCAGATGCGGCCCTGGTGGGCTTCGACGATGGCCTTGGAGATGTAAAGCCCCAGGCCCGTTCCTACAATGCCCCGCCGCATCGCACTCGGGGTGCGGCTGTAGCGGTGGAAGAGCTGGCTTTGTTCCTCCAGTGGGATACCGGGGCCGGTGTCCTCGACCTCGAGTAGAACCCCTCCATGCGGCCTGGCCCGCAGCCAGATGGTGCCTCCTTTGGGGCAGAACTTGAAGGCGTTGGAGAGCAGGTTGCCCACCACCTGCCCAATGCGCTCGGGGTCTGCTTCAATGATGGGCAGGGGGTCGAGCTCCCAGATGAAGTGTATCTGGCTTAGCTTGGCCACCCCGGCAAAGCTGCGGCCGGTCTGGGCCAGGGTAAACTGTAGATCTACAGGTTGTTGGCTAACGGTAAACCGCCCCGCCTCCAGGCGGGAGGTGTCCAGCAGGTTATTCACCATGTCTTTGAGCCGGAGGCTGCTGTACTGGATATTTTCCAGGAATTCCTTGAGTTCTGCTGGGCTGTAACTATCGTCTAGCAACAACTCACTAAAGCCCAGAATCGAGGCCAGGGGGGTTTTGAGTTCGTGCGAAACCGCGGCGATGAACTCCGATTTTAGCCGTTCGGCCTCGCGCTCTACCGTCACATCGCGGAACAGGATCAAAACCAGGTCGCTTTCCATGGGCACCACTCGAGCCTCGAAGTCCCGGCCCTCGAGGGTCACCTCTATCACCGGGGTTTGGAGGGAGTTGAGCCCTGCCCGGATGGCGCTTTGGAGCTGTTCGGACACGGTTTCGGTAAAAAGCTCGCCCAGCGTCGTGCCCAAAAACCGATCCATGGGCAGATGGTTGGCGCTTTTGCCGGCTTTGTATTCGCGGATGTTGCCAGCCGAATCCACCAGCATCAAATCGTCGGGAATCGCCTCTAGAATGGCGCGGATGCGTTGCTCCCGCTGATATTCCAGAATGTTCTCCTGCATTTGCTGAAATGATACCCAACAACCCTTGAAAGAATTACGAATGTCCTAACCAATCTGGTCTATCCTGAGGGTTATGAGTCTGACCGCCGCCTTCTTGGCTGGGATTCTTTCGTTTCTTTCGCCGTGCGTACTGCCGTTGGTGCCCACCTACCTGCTCTACTTGGGGGGGGAACGGGGACGGCCCCTGTTCAACGCCTTCTTTTTTGTGGGCGGCTTCTCGCTGGTGTTCCTGTTGCTGGGACTGCCCTTCACCCTGCTGGGTGGGCTGCTCTTCGAGAACCGCCAACTGCTGGGCCAGATGGGCGGGGTGGTGATGGTGCTCTTTGGCCTGTATATGCTGGGCCTGAAACCCAAATGGGGCGTGAACCTGCGCTACGAGGGCGATACCAGCCGTCCCTGGGGGGCTTTTGTGCTGGGGATGGTTCTGGGCCTGGGTTGGACGCCCTGCATTGGCCCCATTCTGGGGGGCATTCTGACCTTAACGGCAGCCGGAGGAGGGGTCAACTTTTTGATTGCCTACATCCTGGGGCTGGCGGTTCCCTTTCTGCTGGTGGCCTTATTTGCCGATCGGGTTCGTCCGTTGTTGCGCAAGGCAGCCCGCTTCTCCCGCTGGGCCGAGCTGACCGCGGGGGTGGCCCTGATTGCGGTGGGGGTGCTGATGTTGACCGGTACTTTTACCCAGCTCAACGGCTTCTTCCTCAAGCTCACCCCCGAGTGGCTGCAGAACCTCGAGAAAAGCCTGATCGGGCAGTAATCGAGCCAGACCGTATGATGGAGCGGATGCTGATCGAAGCGACGGCGCTGGCCAAACGCTACGGGCGGGACTGGGTGCTGCGCAACCTGGACTTCCACCTTGCCAAGAACGAAGCGGTGGCCCTGGTTGGCCCCAACGGGGCCGGCAAGACCACCTTGTTGCGGGTGCTGGCCGGGCTGGTTCGTCCGACCCAGGGTTCCATTCGACTGGAGGGAAGGGTGGGTTTTCTGGCCAATCCCCCTGCTTTTCATCGGCACTTTACCGGAGCCGAAAACCTGCACTATGCTCTGCGGCTGGATGGGCGGCCAGACAACCGTGCCGAGATTCACTCGGCCTTAGAGCAGGTAGGGCTGCCTCTGGACAAGCCGGTGCTCAGCTACAGCAGCGGCATGAAAAAACGTCTGGCCATGGCCCGGCTGCGCCTGCAAAACCCGGACATCTGGCTGTTGGACGAACCCGAAGCAGCGTTGGATACGGTGGGGCGGGGTTTGTTGGAAAGTCTGGTGGACTTTGCCAGGGCGAAGGGGGGGGTGGTCATTGCAACCCACGACCAAAGCTGGCTGGCCCTGGTAGACCGGGTGGTGGAGCTTAGGCCGGCCTGAGGCAACTTATTTGGCTTCGGACTCCTGGCCCCGTCACTTTACGTTCTGTGCCCCAGCCGATACCCTTATACCAAGTTTGGGTAGAACGTCTTCCGTAAAAGACTTACCCCGACTGAAAGGAGTCCAATAGGCTTTACGAAAGACGTGCCTACGGCAGGTATGGCACAGTGGCTTTGTAGAGCCTGCATTATCCCCTGTGCAGCGGATTTTTTGGCTGGCTTGGCGTGACCTGGTACTGGAGTTTCGGGGGCGTACGGGCCTCCTGTCGGCGGTGTTTTTCCTGGCGGTGATGCTCTTTATTCTGGCCATGGCCTTTGGCCCCAATCAGCAGGATTTGCAGAAAGCGGCACCGGGGGTGCTGTGGGTAGCGCTGGCTTTTGCGGGCAGCTTGTTGGCCGGGCGGGCCTTTGGCCTCGAGGTCGAGGACGGCACCCTGGACGACCTGCTCCTGACCCCCGGTAGCCGGGAGTGGATCTACTTTGGCAAGCTGCTGTTTCAGTTTGCCCTGTTGCTGGTGGTGGGTCTGGCGCTGCTGGTTCTGACGGCGGGACTTTTCTACCTACCCATGCAAAATTGGAATTGGTACATAATAACTTTGTTGTTGGGTTCGCTGGGCTACGCGGCTATCTCCACTTTTTATGCTGGGATGCTGGCTCGTTTGCGGGGGCGTGAGGTTCTGTTGCCGCTCTTGTTGTTTCCTCTGGTCATCCCGGTGGTCTTGGCGGCAGTGCGGTTGACCCAGGGACTGGCAGAAGGCATCCCGATTGCCGAGTTATCGGATTGGCTGCGTCTTTTACTGGTCTTCGACCTCATCTATGTCACCGTGTGCGCCATGGTTTTTCCCTACATGCTGGAAGGCTAATGGGAATGCCTTCATAGCAAGCATGACCCTGCCTTCCCGTTACCCAGACGTTACCCGACGGGCGGTAATCTTCCGGTGTAGACCGCGATGGTGGCAGGGTTGGCGCAGCAGCCACTGGGGATCCGGCTGAAGATGTAATGTGATTTACGTCGCTTCATCCATTTCAAAGCACAATAACGTAATTAGGAACTAAGGGGAGGACTTAAATGCAACTTGCACGCTCCGATCAAACCAGCCGCCTTGATGGCCTGACTTTGGGCATTCTGGGTTTGGGCGTGGTGGGCGCGGTGGTGGGCTTTTTCATGGCCATGACTGCACCCCCCGACCAGAGCCAAGGGTTTGTGGCACGGATATTCCATGTACACGTCCCGATGGCCTGGATGGCCTACGTGGCTAGTTTTGCCGCGCTGGGCTACTCGGTCGCCTATCTGGTGCGGCGCAAATCGCACCACGACCGTGTAGCGGCGGCCTCGGTGGAAGTGGGGCTTATCTTCATGGCGTTGGCCTTGCTGACCGGGATGCTATGGGCCCGGCCCACCTGGGGGGTGTACTGGGACTGGGAGCCCCGCCTGACCACCACTGCGATCCTGTTTGCCATCTACGTGGGGTATACCGTGGTGCGGGGTGCCATCGAAGACCCCGAGTTGCGGGCCAAGGCCGCCGCCGGAGTGGCGATACTGGGTTCCATCAACGTGCCCATCAGCTACATGTCGGTCAAGTGGTGGCGCAGCCTGCACCAGACCCAGTCCATTGACCTTACTACCGGCAAAATTAATGTGGATGCGGCCATCCTGATCCCTATGCTGGTCAATTTGGCCGCCTTCACCTTGTTGTTTATTGGTTTGGTGCGGCTGAGGAGCGTCATAGCAGCCCGCCAGGCCGCCAGAGAAGAGGTATAAGATGCCCGACAATCCACTTTGGAACCCAGCCAACCCCTTTGTGATCTGGACTTATGCGGTGGTCTATGCTTCGGTGTTTGGCTATCTAGGCTATCTCATCTGGCGTTACCAGAAGGATAAATAAGCTAAAGACGGTTCCCTCGAGGTATGCATGAAACCTAAATACATCATCGGACTGGCTGTGGTAGCAGGGGCCCTGGTCTACCTGATCTTTGGTGGCTTGGGGCAGAATCTGGTTTATTTCATTACTCCCAGCGAATACTTTCAGCAGGCAGACCGTTACCAGAACCGCCAGGTGCGCCTGGGAGGGCTGGTCAAGGAAGGGTCGCTCAACTACAACCCGCAAACCTTGGAACTGCGCTTTGTGGTCACCGATGGGGTCAAGGATATCCCGATCAAGTCTTCGGGTTCCACGCCACCCGCCCTGTTTGGCGAAAACCGGGGGGTGGTGGTGGAAGGCAAGTTCCAAGGGGAGGCTTTCGTAAGCCAAAATCTTCTGGTTAAACACTCCGAGACCTATCAGGCTCCCAAGGATGGCTGGACGCCCGACGAAGTACGCAAGCTGATCGAGGGGACGCAGTGAGGGCGCTCTGTAGAACCAGGAGGCCCGCATGACCCCCGGCTTGTTGGGGGGGCTTTCCCTCCTGGCTGCACTAATTTTCTCGGTGGTCGGACTGGTGCTGGCAATCCTGGCCCATACTTTGCGGGATGGGCGCTACCTCGAGGCGGCCCAGCGCCTCTCGGCCCTCACCTTGCTGGCAGCGTTGCTCTCCTTCGGGTCGTTGGAATGGGCTATCCTGACCAACGATTTTAGTGTCTCCTATGTAGCCAACAGCAGTTCTGCCGACAACCCCCTGTGGGTCAAGCTGGTTACGCCCTGGGCGGCGCTGGAGGGCTCGATTTTGTTGTGGGCCATGCTTCAAGCGGCCTACACTTGGCTGGTGAGCTTGCGGGTGGGCAAGAGCCTGGATATCTGGCGGGCTCCAGTGGCCCTGGGTACCCTGTTTGCGGTACAGGTGTTTTTCTTCGCGGTGATGGTGTTTGTGGCCCACCCCTTTGATGCCGTGCCCAACCCACCCCCCGATGGCCGGGGTACCAACCCCCTCCTGCAAAACCACTGGATGATGGCGGTGCACCCGGTCTTGATGTACCTGGGCTTTGTGGGGCTCTCGGTGCCGTTTGCCTATGCGGTAGCGGCCATGGTTGCGGGGCGCTATCAGAGCTGGATTTTCGAGACCCGCTGGTGGACAATGGTGGCCTGGGGCTTCCTGACCGCCGCGATTTTCACTGGCAAGTGGTGGAGCTACGAGATTCTGGGCTGGGGGGGTTATTGGGCTTGGGATCCGGTCGAAAACGCCTCTATCATTCCTTGGTTGCTGGCTACGGCTTTCCTCCACACCGCCCAGGTGCAGGAGCGTAAAGGGCTTTTCAAGGGCTGGAACTTTGCCTTCATCACCCTGGCTTTCGCGGCCACGGTTTTTGGCACCTTCCTGACCCGCTCGGGGGTCATCCAATCGGTGCATGCCTTTGCCAGTGGGCCGGTAGGGGCCTGGTTTTTGGTGTTTTTGTTGGGCGTGATGGCGGTGGGGCTGGGGCTTCTGGCCCGGGTTTCCTCCGAGATTCGCGAGGCTGGCGAGGTGCGCTGGAAAAGCCGCGAGGGGGCCTTGCTGGCCGGGGCGCTGTTCTTCGGCACCTTTGCTTTTGTGGTGGTGCTGGGCACCTTGTGGCCGCTGGTGGTGGAAGCCTTCAGCGGGGCCAAGGTTTCCATTGGTGCTCCCTTCTTTAACCAGATATCAATTCCACTGGGCATCTTCATGCTGCTCTTGATGGGCATCGGGCCGGTCTTGCCCTGGCGCAACACCAACCCCCAGGTCCTGCGCAATCTGATGGCCATGCTGGTTGCGCTTGGGGTAGGAACCCTGCTGGGATTTGTGCTGGGCCTGAGCCTAGGCGTCTCGCTGGCGATTGGACTTTTTGCCTACAACCTGACGGCTATATGGCTGATGGTGGCCCAGGGGGTGCGCGAGCGGGCGCGTTCGCTGGGGATTTCGGCAGGGCAAGCCCTGTGGGAACTGGCTGCCAGTAACAAACGCCGTTTTGGTTCGCACATCGTGCATTTCGGGGTGGCGTTGGCCGCCTTGACCATCGCTTTCAGCCAGACCTACCGTGTGACTGAGCAAAAAACCCTCAATGTCGGCGAGACCTGGCAGACCCGTGGCATGGAGGTTCGCTTGTTGTCAATTGGGGCTCGGGAAGAATCCAACCGCTTTGCAGCCATTGCCCCCATCGAGGTGCGCTCCACCGGCCGCGAGGGCTGGGGTTCGGACGGGCGCTACGAGACCCGGCTCAACTTCTACCCGCAGATGGGGTCGCCATTGGCAACTCCAGTGGTCAAATACTCCCTCTACAACGACTATTATTTTGTGTTGATGCAATTCGACCAGGAGAACGGTCGCTGGGCTACCCTGAAGATCATCGTGACCCCCATGGTCTGGTGGCTGTGGGTGGCGGGGCTCATCATCGTGCTTGGCACCTTGTATATCCTGTGGCCGAGCGCTGCAAAGGTTGCCAGTCGCCAGATGTCCCCTTCGATAGGAGATTGATGTTGGAGCTTCGAGACAAAAAAGGGGTCGCCCATGCTTAGGTTCTGGCCGATCTGGGTGGTGTTGTTGGGCGGGTTGTTCTATTGGGGGATGCAGCGCCCCAACAAGAACGAGTTGCAATCGGTGCTGGTGGGCAAACCGGCTCCTACCTTTAGCCTGCCGCTCTTAGCGCCCTACCGCGAAGCATTTGGGCCGGAAATGGGTATTGGTGAGCGCGTAGAGAAGCCCGTATTGCTCAATATCTGGGCCAGTTGGTGTATTCCCTGTCGCACGGAAGCGCCACTCCTCGAGCGTTTCCACCAACAGTACAAAGAACAGGTGCTCATTCTGGGGGTCAATGTACAGGACAAGGAAACCGACGCCCTGAAGTTTATCCAGCAGTATGGCCTGACCTTCCCCAGTGTTTACGATGGGCGAGGACGCATCGGGATCGAGTATGGCTACTATGGCGTGCCTGAGACCTTTGTAATTGACCGCAATGGAACCATTCTGGCTCGTCATGCGGGTGAGCTAAGCGAGGCTCAGTTGCAGGGCTATTTGAGGCAGGTGCTGCAATGAGGCTCGAGGGCCTGCTGCCAAGGGTTCAACGCCAAACCCTGTGGAAGCAGGCTGTTTGGGTTTTGCTGCTCGTGGTCGCTTCCCAGCTATCAGCCATCGGTCTTGCACAGCCCGCGCCTAGCGCGCCTCCGCCGGATTTCTCGCCCAGGGTGTTTGAGATTGCCCGCGAACTGCGCTGCCCGGTCTGCCAGGGCGAGTCGGCGGGGGAGTCCAATGCTGGCATTGCGGTGGAGATGCGCCGAATTATTGCTGAACAACTGGCGCAGGGCAAGACCGAAGCCGAGATCCGTCAGTTTTTTGTGCAGCGTTATGGCGACTGGATTCTCTACGAGCCCCCCGCTAGGGGCCTCACCTTGTGGGTCTGGCTTTCGCCCCTATTTGGTTTGGGCTTGCTGGGCTTTGGCTTGTGGCGCTACCTGGCTCGGGTCAAAGCTCGAGCCCATACAGCGGTATCCGACGTTTCCGATGAAGAAATCGCCCGCCTCGAGGCTGAGTTGAACCGAACCCCTGAGCGATCATGATACTGGCCTATCTTTTGCTTGCCTTGTTGTTTGTGTTGGCCCTGGCCTATGCGCTACGGCCTTTTTTCCGCTCCCAGGCCCAGCCCTTTCCCGAGAGTCCCCGTCCAGAGGAACTAAGAACCGATTTGGAAGTGCTCAAGACCCAGGCCAAGGAAGCCGAGGGCGAAGAGCGCAAACGCTTGCTGGCCCAGGCGGTGCGAATCGAGCGCCAGTTGGCCGAGTTGGGCCAGGAAAACCCGGTTCCGCGCCGCCTGAATCCGGTCACACTGGGAGCCGTGACCCTGAGCTTGGTGGCGCTGGGGGTAGGGCTGTGGGTCTACACGGTGCCGCGGCTACCGGGCGAGACCATCATCACCAGCCGTAACGAGGCCCGCGAGCTGGGTAACCTGCAACGCCAAGCCGAGCAAAGCGGCAAAGCAGCCGACTGGCTGGCCTATGCCAACAAGGCCTACGACTTGCAGGACTTTGAGCGGGCCGTACAGGGCTATCTAAGGGTCATCGAGCTGGAACCGCGCAACGCCAATGCCGTGCGGCGTATCGGGATGCTCTTGTTTATGAGCGGACGACCGGAGGAAGGGGCGCAGGCCCTCGAGCTAGCGGTGCGGGCCGAGCCAGACGTGGCGGAGGGCTGGTTGTTTCTGGGCAATGCCTATTTTCAGCTGGGCCGTCCTGCACAAGCCATCGTGGCTTGGGAAGGCTATTTGAAAGCTGGTGGCGAGGCCAGGGAACAGGTGCAGAACCTGATCCAGACCGCCAAAAACCAGCTCAACGCTACCTCCAAAGGACAGCAGGTGTACCTGGGCAAATGTGCGGCCTGCCACGGGGCCCAGGCCCAGGGGGGTTCTGGCCCACGCTTGCAGGGCAACCCCATCAGCAAGGTGCCAGAGGCGGTGAGGGAAATCATCCTCAAGGGCCGGGGTCAGATGCCGGCCCAACAGCTCACTTCCGAAGAACTGAGCGCCTTGCTGCAATATCTTGGGGGTCTATGAGCGAACCCGGCTTGCAAAACGTCCGAAAAATTAGCCGCCGGGATTTGCTTTGGATTGTTCCCAGCGCCATCACGGCGGGCTTTTTTGCCTGGCTGGCCTGGCGTACCTACTCCATCCATTTCACCAAAACGGGCATTACCGAGCCAGTTTGGCGCGACGGCCCCAGGGTGCAAGCGGCCGTGCTGAACGAACTGGACGCGCACTGGAAGTTCAAATACTTTGAGTACGTCTACAACGGTAGTCCCCTCAAGGCGGTGGTTTTTCGCCTCTCGGAACCCGTGGTCGGGGGGCTCTCTACCCGCGATGCCCACCTTTTGGCCCTTTCGCGCATCTGCACCCACCAGGGCTGTGTGGTCAATTATGTGGACAACCCCGAGCTAGGCTCCATTGCCTACAACTACCGCACCGACCATCCCTTCATGGGTTGTCCTTGCCACTTTGGAGCCTTCGAGCCGCTGCAAGGCGGAAGGGCGGTCTATGGCCCACCGCGCTTTCCTTTGCCGCGCCTGCGCCTGGAAGAGGAAAACGGGGTTCTCTATGCAACCGGCTACGAGACCCCTTTCCGCCCCTTGGAGCAGGGCTAGTCTGGCACAACCCGCACAAACCTGTCCTTGCCGCGCTGTAGCACCCGCGGTCTGTCGAGGGCGACCTCCATCTTGGGGTCGAACAGCACCTCACCATCCAGCCGCAAACCCTTTTGTTCGATGAGCCGCCGCGCTTCACCGTTGGAGGCGGTCAGCCCCGCTAGGGTAAAGAGCCTGGCAATGGCAATTTTGCCCTCGTGGAGCTCGCCGGGGTGAAGCGTAACTTCGGGCATCTCGTTGGGGATGCCCCCGTGGGCAATTTCGTAGTAGCGGGCTTCGGCCTGTTGTACCACCGGAGCGGTGCCTTCCTGGTCGTGCCCGTGGGCATCCCAGCTATAGCCCAACGACTGGTAAAAAGCTTTGTCCAGGCGAGACGGAATTAGCTCCTGAGCGTAGGCTCCCGCTACCAGCCGGGCCAGCACCCGGTGGGCCCCAACCGGGCCGCCCTTCTCCATGACTTCTTTGATTTCCTCCGGTGTGAGGTCGGTGCAGAGTTCAAAATAGGTTTGCAGGTACGGATCTTCAATTTTCATCAGCTTGCGGAAAACCTCGCTGGGTTCTTCGGTAATGCCGATGTAGTTGTCGAGGCTCTTGGACATCTTCTGCCCGTCGCCCCCCACCAGGAGCGGCATGATGAAGGCCACCTGTTTTTCCAGACCATAGGCTTCTTGCACCTCGCGGCCCACCAGCAGGTTGAACTTCTGGTCGGTGCCGCCCATCTCCACGTCGCAGGCGATGGGCACCGAGTCATACCCCTGGGCAAAGGGGTAGAGGAACTCGTGAATCGAGATGGGCACGCCTTCGCTATAGCGCTTCTTGAAGTCCTCGCGCTCGAGCATCTGGGCTACTGTCAGCAGCGAGGTAAGCTTGATGACCTCTTTGAAACCCAGGTTTTCCAACCATTCGGAGTTGTACCGCAACTCAAAGCGCTCTTTGTCGCTGGTAATGAGGATTTTGCCCACCTGCTCTACATAACTCTTAGCGTTGGCGCGGGTTTCTTCCAGCGTCAGGGGTGGGCGGGTTTTGCTTCGACCCGAGGGATCGCCGATCATGGCGGTAAAGTCGCCGATAATCAGAACCACCTTGTGGCCCAGCTCCTGAAACTGCCGCATCTTGCGCAGCACCACGGCATGGCCGATGTGAATGTCGGGCCGGGTGGGGTCGAGGCCCAGCTTAACCGTCAGTTTTTTCTCCGATTGTAGTTTTTTGAATAAGTCTTCCTGGGGGATGATCTCCACCGCCCCGATTCGCAGTAGCCTTAGCGCTTCTTCAGCCGTCATGCCCCCAAGTATACCGATTTGCGTAGGGTGCTCGAGGTGAACCATTGAGCCGAAAACGGACAGCGAACAGTCTAACAAAAACGCCAAAAGCCCTCATTGCCGGGTACTTACTCATGAGCATGAGTAGAGTAGGGGAGACCGAGGCCAGGTGTGTTCTATACTGGAGAGGTGCGAAGCCTCTTATTCTTGGCCCTGATTGTAGCAGGGGTGTACTTTTACGCCGAACGATTCGGTCTGGCCGTGGGCTATGCGCCCTTCACGCCGGTGTTTTATTGGAACTATACCGGAGAATCTCTCAACCAGATTCGAGCTACTGGTATACGGGCTTTTATCAAGGTCACGGTAAGTGGGGATTTGCGACAGGGGAGTTTCGAGGTGGAGGTACGCCGCGCAGGACAGACCAGTCCGGGCCTGGTCAAGCGGTATCAGGGGCGTTTTGCCGAGGAGATTCGTTACCCGGCCGATGCCAGCTTGTATGATGTTATTTTCCGCTTCAAGGATGCTCGAGGTCAGGCTCGGATGGACTGGGTTGCGGCGCGCAACGAATTCTAGGCGCTGGTGGGTCAACCGCTAACCCACGCATCATCTCGAGGCCGGAAACAGGGTACAAGACGCTACACCCGTACAACGGAACGGCGTACTAGGCACATGGCCCCTGGTTGTGCTAGACTTGTGAGCGGTTTGCCTCTAGGCTGCCCTTTGCCTTCATCGGGCAAGCCCTTATCTGGCAAGTTCGGAGAATTATGGCACAGAAAAAAACTGCTCGAAACCCTTCGGCCATCAAGCGCCACCGTCAGTCGCTCAAGCGCCGGGCTCGCAACAAGTCCAAGATGTCCACCATCAAGACCATCAGCAAGAAAGCGGTGGCCTTGGCCAAGGATGGCAACACCAGCGAAGCCACCAAGGTCATGCGCTATGCCGAAAGCCTGATTGATAAGGCTGCCAAAGGCTCAACCCTGCATAAGAACGCGGCCAGCCGCCGCAAATCCCGCTTGATGAGCAAGGTTAACCAACTCCTAAGTGGAGCCAAAGCCTAGGAGTAGATCATGGGAAAAGGTGATCGTCGTACCCGCCGTGGTAAGATTTTCCGCGGCTCACACGGTAAATACCGCCCCAGGAAGAAGTAGGCGCAAAACCCTTCAGCCGGAGAGGGTTTCTCCGGCTTTTTCCTACTCGTGGCCCCCACAATTACGGCGTTCGACACAGTTTATCCCGTACATCAAAAACCGTTGAACGGGGTATGGGTGGGAACTGCTCTACCTACTCCTTTTCATCGCAGTTTTTGTGGGGCGAAGTATTTGGCTTCATCCATCTTGCTGGCTTTCGCCATGGCCTGTTCCAGCAAACGATCGGCCTCGGCAGGCCCCATAACCTGCTGACCCGTTGTGTGGAGCAAGGCGACGATGGCCCGCATCTGGGGGAGCGGCAGGGTGCTAGGTAGGGCTTGCGGGGCCAGTCCAGCCCTGGCCCAAGGCTCTAGTAGGGTTGCCGGCAAGCTGTTAGGTTCGCTTGGTCGGGCTACCGATAGGAGGGCTTGCTCGAGGCGGGGGTTGTTTTTTTGCATGACCTCGAGCATTTCCGCCACCACCATGCGAAAAACCCGAACTTCGGGCCTCGAGCGGTATTGCGGTTTGTTGGTTTTGCCTCTGGTGCTAAACCACCCCAGCAGGTTGAAGAAGAACCCGGCTTTGGCACGGGTGGGTGCAGGCTGGGCCACGACTGCATCTAAATCGAGAATGGTGGCAAATTTGGGTGTGCGGGCAACCCTGGCCGCTTCAGGTGGCTCGGAAACAGCCTGGGCAGTGCCAGCACCCATAATGGTTCTTGGCTGAGCAATTTTCCCGTTCTGGGTGGGTAAAACCAGGTGGTCGGGGAATTTGGGGAGTTCATGGTAGGGTCGTCGCATGGTTTGCAATAGTACCCGCGTCAGCGAGACCTGCTCTTCGGGCTTTAGCAGCCCGGTATTTGTGACCCATTCCGCTACCCGCGAAGCCACAAAATGTTCCTCTCGAACCAGCGGATCACAAATCTTGAAAATCGCGTCTACCCGCCGATCCTCCCCCAATACCTGCCGCAGGGCCAAGTACAACACGCGCCTGCGGTGGTTGATCTGGTCGGGTATGAGATTGAACATAAAAATCTCCGATGGGCAGCCGGTGACCGCTTTTGTTGCAGCCTAGCATCCATTAAGGTTGCGGGCTGTGACCCATCACCGCCTGGGGGCGTAACCTCAAGATCGAAGATCATCCTGGTGGTCTTTCCAGGCTTTTTTAGCTACCGCGAGGGCCTCGGCTAGGTCGGCCTCGAGTTTTCTGCGGTAGCGAACCGATACCTTGCCTCCCTCGGCCTCAAAGGCCCCAAGATAATTCAAGATAAAACTCAGATCCCCCACCTGCCCAAAAATCTCTTGAAGAGCCTTGACCGCAGCGCTATCTTGCTCAAGCCATTCCCGAGCATAGCGCAAACGCCGCAAAGCCCGGCGCAAAGCATGCAGGCTTTCGATGCTATCTTCGCTACGCCATTCCTCGGCGCGACGCTCCACCTGCAGCGTGAAGCGTTCCAGCCGGGCCTCTGCCCCTTTGCCCTCCAGTGGAGGCAGGCTTGCCAGCGCTTGCAACAGGCCTGCCAGCCGCGGAGAATCCAGCACGGGGATAAACCCCGCACGGGCTTCCTCCCATCGAACCCTAGCCCACTTCTGAAAGGCTACAGGCAGGTTGGGGTGTTGCAACAAAACTTCAAGGTCGCGCACCTGGCCTGCGGCCCGCACCAACCAGGCCAGATCGTCCTCCAGCACCCGCATCCCTGCTAATTGCAGCCATACCCTGAGCCGCCGCACCGCCACACGCACCTGATGCACGCCCTCGGGGTCTTGGCCCTGGCGGGCGATGGGCAGGTGTTCCAACAGGTGTTGGAGCCAGCGCCCCAGGCCAATGGCCGACATAGAAACAGCTTAGCATCGGGCTGGTTCGTGGGCCATGATCTTGGCATGACATTTGCGATTGCTCTTCCTGCTACTCGTGGGAACCGCTTTGAGTGGGTCAGTCCTGGATATCGCCCAATAGCTTGGCAAGCTCGGCACCGAGTTTGGTTTGGGGTTCTTGTGGGTGGCCGCAGTCCACCTCGTTGCGGTTGGCCCCGCAGACCGGGCAGAGGCCCTTGCAGTCTTCTTTGCAGAGGGTGGTGTAGGGCAGCTCGAGGGCGAAGGCTTCGCTGAGCAGGGGCCCTAGGTCGAGGTCGGGATGGCCAAAGAGCAAGGTTTCCTCGTCGTCCTCTTCGATGGCCTCGAGGTGTTGCAAGCCCGGCTGGTAGCGCAGCATGTATTGAA
Organism: Meiothermus sp.; assembly: GCF_037443965.1. Taxonomy (GTDB): domain Bacteria; phylum Deinococcota; class Deinococci; order Deinococcales; family Thermaceae; genus Meiothermus. The sequence continues at coordinate 228,619 of NZ_JBBINI010000001.1, read as the reverse complement.
AATGAGCGCGTACCGGCGTGGGGGTGGGGGTTAGGCAGCGACGGCACTCTAAAATGGCATTCCCGGCAATTTCGCCCGATAGCCAGAACTCCTGACCGCCCTCGCCTTCCACTCGGGTTACGCTGACTTTCCATTTAGCCGGGCCATCCAGGGGTATGCGCTCTTTCTCCAGGGCGATGTATTCCAGGATTTCGCCCTTGGCGTCGGTGCTGCCGCCCTCGCGCATTAGGCGCGACAGGTTGATGCTTTGAATATGCATTTCTTTCATTTCCCCTGAGCTTACTCCGTGCAGTTACTTCGCAAGCAGAGCCCTTTAATGTATCCCCGAAAAGGCCCGGGGTCAATGGCTGCCTCGAGAACACCTGGGGGAGCAACTGCGTCCAACGCGAAAGGATGAGTTGCCAGAGCGGTTCGCACATATACCTAATACAGCGGTTTTTGCTGTACTGGGCCAATTACTCCGCACGCGATGCGGAATCATTGTGGAAAGCGATAGAAGCCTTAAACTGCTTAGACTGAATAAGGTATGAAGCAGATCAGTATCGTAGGCGTTCCGATGGATTTGGGTCAGGGTCGGCGGGGGGTGGATATGGGGCCCAGCGCCATGCGCTATGGGCGCTTGCAGGAGGTGCTGGGGGGCCTAGGCCACCGGGTGCACGACTATGGCGATATAAAGGTGCCGGTGGCCGAGAGCTTGCGCCTGCAACAGGAAGAGCCGGGGGGGATGGGTTACCTCGAGGCCATTCGCACGGTCTGCCTGGAGACCATCCAAACCCTTGGTCAGATGCCCGCCGATATGTTTCCCATCGTGTTGGGGGGCGACCATTCCATCGCGATGGGCTCGGTCACGGGGGCCAGCCGGGGCGAGCGCGTCGGGGTGATCTGGGTGGATGCCCACGCCGACTTCAACACCCCCGAGACCAGCCCCAGCGGCAACATCCACGGAATGCCGCTGGCCCACCTGTGCGGCCTGGGCGACCCCCGCCTGGTGAACCTGGGCCACCCTGGGGCCAAGGTGCGGCCCGAAGATGTGGTGCTCGTGGGGATTCGCAGCCTGGATGCGGGCGAGGTCAAGCTGCTGCGTGAGCGAGGGGTCACGGTACTCACCATGAAGGAGATTGACGTAAAGGGCATTCCCGCCATTGCGCAAATCGTTGCAGATAAATTTCGCGGTTTTGCCAGGGTACATCTCTCGCTCGATGCCGACGTGCTCGACCCCGAGATTGCGCCGGGGGTTGGAACCCCGGTGGCCGGGGGCTTGACCTACCGCGAAGCCCATCTCCTGATGGAACTGCTGGCCGATGCCAGAATTGTCACCAGCCTCGATCTGGTCGAGGTGAACCCCATCCTCGACATCGCCAACCGTACGGCCAAGATGATGGTCGAACTCGCCAGCAGCCTCCTGGGGAAGAAAATCTACTGATGGCCTGGCGCCTGCGAGCTTGATACAATCCTCGAATGTTGGTCATTCCGGCTGTAGATATACAGGGTGGGCGGGCCGTCCGGCTTTTTGAAGGCGACCCCCGCCGAGAAACCGTCTATTACGACAACCCGGTGGAGGCCGCCCTGCACTGGCAAAAGCAAGGGGCCAAAATGCTGCATCTGGTAGACCTGGATGCGGCTACGGGCCGCGGGGAAAACCGGGTGGTGCTGCGCGAGGTGGCAGCGGCCATCTCCATCCCCTTTGAGGTGGGGGGTGGGGTGCGCAGCGTGGAGACGGCCCAGGAAATCCTGGCCCTGGGGGCCAGCCGGGTGGTGGTGGGTACGGTGGCGGTGAAGGCGCCGGAAGTACTGGGCCGGATGCTCTGGGAGTTTGGGGCCGAGCGGGTGGTGGTGAGCCTGGATGCCCGGGGGCTCGAGGTGGTGGTCTCGGGCTGGGCCGAGGGAACGGCCTTGCGGGTACAGAACCTGAGCCTGCGCATGTGGGACTTGGGCATTCGTACCCTGATTTATACCGATGTGCGCCGGGACGGAACCCTGGCCGGGCTCGACCTCGAGGTGGTGCGCGAGGTTCGCGCGGCCTGGCCTGGTTTCCTGATTGCGGGGGGCGGCATCGCTTCGGACGCGGACCTCGAGGGTTTGCAGAACCTGGGCGTAGAAGGAGCGATCACCGGAAAAGCCATATACGAAGGTCGCATAGACCTGAAGAAATGGGTATGATACGCATTTCGGCAGTATCGTTCACTTTTGAAAGTCTAAACAATACTGCCGGAATGCTCTTCTACTCCCTTCGGTCGGCTTGAATCCTTCACCTCTGACTGCGCCCAACGATGAAGGATTCAAGCGGAAACGGTATGACGGCTGCGCTGGAGTAAACTTCTGACATGAAAGTCCTGAACGGGTTGGCTTTCTTGATTCTGCTGGCGGTAGCGGCCTTTGCCTGGGCTTTGTATGTACTGGAGCCTGGGCTGATGCTCGGAACCCCCTGGGGACAGGTACACTTGATTTTCTTGTTGTTGGGGGCTTTCGTGCTTGGGCTGGCGGTGATGGGCTTGTATGTGCTTACCGGCTGGGTAAATGCCCAGGCTGCCCTGAACAAGCGCAACCGGGAGTTGCGGCAGGTCAGGGGTGAACTCGAGGCCCTCAAAAAGCAGCACCCCGAAGAAACCCCGGTCATTCCAGACCGCCAACCCTGAGTGAAGGAAGGTCTGTGAATCTTGTGGATAGCCTGATTGCATACGGAACAAGCCGCCGCTCTCCTCTCGATTGCATAAGGGTTGGGCTGCCAGGTTGCGCTAGAAAAGGCTTCTTTCGGCCTTTATTCTAGGGTGCATTCGGTTTGCGAGGGTTGAGGTTTGGATGAAGTGGAAATTTAGAGAATGGCCCCATGTCGCCGAACTGCGTCCGTTGGTAGAGCAGTTGGGTATCCCGCCCCTGGCGGCTGCGGTGTTCTGGAACCGAGGGTTTCGGCGTAAGGAAGACCTCGAGCCCCCCCTCACGCTCCTCCCCATCGAGGGCCTCAAACCAGCAGCTTTGCGCATTGTTGAGGCCCTGGATAAACGGGAGCGAATCCGGGTTCACGGTGACTACGACGCCGACGGTCTTACCGGCACGGCCATCTTGCTCAATGGTTTGGGTCAGCTTGGGGCTGACATCCATGCCTTCATCCCCCACCGCCTAGGTGAGGGCTATGGCGTGCTGATGGATCGGGTGCCGGAGCACCTCGAGGCCTGTGACCTCTTCATCACCGTAGACTGCGGCATTACCAACCATGCCGAGCTAAAAGAGCTGGTCGAGAACGGGGTTTCGGTACTGATCACCGACCACCACTCGCCGGGGACGAGCACCCCGCCCGGCCTGATTGTGCATCCGGCCCTCTCACCCGGGTTGCAAGGCCAGCCACACCCCACTGGTTCGGGGGTGGCTTTCTTGTTGCTGTGGCAAGTATACGAACTTTTGGGTCGAGACCCACCCCTGGAGTATGCCGACCTCGCGGCCATCGGTACGGTGGCCGATGTGGCGCCCTTGCAGGGCTTCAACCGGGCCCTGGTGCAAGAAGGGCTGCGCCGCCTGCGCGACTCGGCCAACCTGGGCCTGAAGGTACTGGCGGCCGAGCATTGCAGAGAGTTCAGTGCTACCGAGATTGCTTTTCGAATCGCCCCGCGTATCAACGCCGCATCCCGTCTGGGCCAGGCCGAGGTGGCCCTGCAACTCCTGACCACCCAGGACTTGCTCCAGGCCCGCCCGCTGGCCGAATACCTCACCCAACTGAACGTGCGGCGACAGCGCATCGAAGAGGAGATGCTGGAGCGCATCTGGCCCACCATTGACGCCAGCCAGCCCGCCCTGGTGATCCACGATGCCGCCGGGCATCCGGGGGTGATGGGCATTGTGGCTAGCCGGGTGCTGGAACGCTACTACAAGCCGGTGTTTATCATTGCCGATGGGAAAGGCTCGGTGCGCTCGACGCCTGGTATCAGCGCAGTGGGAGCCCTGCGCTCCGCGGCCAACCACCTCAAGCGCTTTGGCGGCCATGCCCAGGCGGCGGGTTTCGCCATACGCGAAGAGGCCATTCCTGCCTTCACAGCCGCCATTCAGCAGTATGCCGCGCAGTTTCCGGTGCCGGAGCCGGAAATCGTGCTGGATGGTTGGCTGGATGGGGAAGATTTAGGGGAGTTGCACCGGGCTTTGCAGCTTTTGGAGCCACTGGGTGAGGGCAACCCCGAGCCGCTGTTCTTCTTGCAGGGCAGGCCCGAGCAGGTGCGGCTCTTGAGCGAGGGCAAGCACCTGACGTTCCGCTTGAACGGAAGCAAAGTGATCAAGTGGCGTGACAACGGCGAAAACCTGCCCGACCCACTCGATCTTGCAGCAGGGTTGGTTTTGAACGAGTGGAATGGTGAGCGCACGGTGGAGTTACGTGCTGCGGCGTATCGCCCAACCCCGCCCGCACCGCTTGAGGGGCAGGACTGGGCCGTCCCGGTTCCCTTTCGCCAGGCGGTGCACCAGGCCGTGGCCGAAGGGGCCAGGGTGTATGTGCACCGCGAGGGGGCCGATTGGTTTATTGGCCGGGGTGTGCAGGTGGTGCAGCCGGAAGAAGCTGCCTACTGGTTTAGCCTGCCCGCTGCCCCCGCTTACCCTGAAAAGGTGCAGATTGCCCTCTCGGAGAAAGCCCTGGCCAACCTGGAAACAAACCCCGATGCGCTGGTGCAGGCCTTTGGTAAGCGGGTAGCGGTAGCTTACAGGCTGGGACTGGCCGGAATGTTGGGGGAAAGCTTAAAGCGCTACTGGCAGGCCTTGGCGCTGCTGCCGGCAGGGGTTTAGCTACTGCGAAAGCGTTGAAGCTGGAGATAGGACAGCACTTCAGGAACGCTCACTCTGGAAGCGCGGGGTTTTTGCCCAGGAGTTGCGCGGATGCGATCTGCTTGAGCTCCTGCCGCAGGTTTTCCCTGGCAGGTTGCTCCAGTCGAGCGAAGGCTTGGGTCTGGTAGATGCGCGCTCGAGCCAGAAACTTTTGCAGCACCGCCGCACGCCGCTCCAAAAAAAGCGTTTGGGGAACCCAGGCATACTCCTGGCGGATGGCCCGGGCGTAGGCTTGGTAAGTTTTGCGGTCGGCTCCTAGAATCGAGAGATCGGCATCCAGGAACAAAGCCGTGTCGGGATCGTGGGTCTGGTGGTTTTGTGTGGCCAGGATGATTGCCACCACCGCCTCTATAAGCTGCGGCTCAACCCCCAGCCGCAAAAGGCTTTGTTCTGCCAGCAGGGCGCTCTGGGCCTCGTTGTCGGGCCGGGTGGGGTCGTAGACTGCATCGTGGAACCACACCGCAAACTCCAGGTGGGGCTTGGCTGGCAACAGTCCCAGAAGGGTGTCCAGGTGCGCCAGATTGTGGTAGTACCGCTGAGGTTCGGTATGGCGGGTGAGCAGGTCGTCCAGCATGTAGAAATGCTCACCCGGATTTATCTCGAGGGATGTGAGCAGTGCGTTCCAGCGACCAATCAGCCGCTTTCGGCCCCCATGTGATAGTTTGAAACCCCGTTCCACCTTCGGCATCCTAAGGCCATCTCTGGGGTCAGAGTGTGCATTTATCGCGGTTCTTCGTGCTCGCTGGGAACCGAGGCATTCCTTCCAAGAGACAGTTACGTATCGCATGATGGGAGACTGCGATAGCGGGTACGTGTGAAACGCTACGATTCGCGTTATGCCTTAACTTATGTACCGCCAGCCCAGAGACTCTTTTGAAGCCCGGATCTATACCCGCGAATATCGAATCTATGGCAACATCTATCTGGTACAGGCGGGGGGTACGGCCGACCTCCTGAACACCGAAAACCGCACCCACATTCCGGTAACCGGGGCCCTGGTGTATATGGCGGGCCTCGAGCATCCCCCCCAGACCAGCGAACTCAAAGCCGATACCCCCTTTACGGCAGTCAGCAAAGAAGACATCTGCTGGATGGTAGGCGGTCGTCCCTCGGTGCCCAAAGGCAACCTGGCCCTGTTTGAGCGCAAAAGGGTGGCCCTGTTATTCGAGGGATACATCCTGGTGGGCGATCTAGACATCCATAAAAACACCCGTCTGTCCGACCAACTGGCGGTGCTCAAACCCTTCCAGACCTTGTCTGGGGCGGTGCTCTACCGCATGCCAAAGCAGCAGCCTATCGTCAATGCACCGCCCGACCAACAGTTTGACTTTGTAACGGTGCACCTCAGCAAAGCCGATACAGTCACCGAAGCCCCACCTCCCACGTCCGACCTCTACCTGACGTTGCTGGGATGAACCACAATCATTGAAACACCTCAAATCCAGGTGTGATACCGTTTCCGCTTGAATCCTTCACCGCCCGCCGCAGTCAGAGGTGAAGGATTCAAGCCGACCGAAGGGAGTAGAAAAGCATTTCGGTAGTATCGTTTAGGCTTGCCGAAGTGAACGATACTGCCGAAATGCGTATGATGGGAGTCCAGTGTCCTTCGCTTAGGCAGCGTACCTGAGCAAGATTTCTATCGCTGGTACACCGGCTATTCTAGCCGGGTCAGGTTTTGCCGGATGCGCTCGAGCTGGGCCTGGTTCTCGGCCAGCCGCTCCCGCTCGGCCTGCACGATGGCTGGGTCGGCCCGCTCCACGAAACCTGGGTTGGCAAGTTTTTTCTGCCCTTGCTTAACCTGCTTTTCCAGCTCGAGCAGCCGCTTGCGCTGGCGCTCCAGGAAGCTCGACAGGTCACCTTCGGGCTTGAGGTAGACGGTGGTGTTAGCAGTCACCTGAGCAATGGCTTTTTCGGGGCTACCTATAGAGGCCTGGGCTTTGCCTAGGAAGCGGAACAGCGCCAGGTTGTCCATCACCAGGGGGGCCCCAGCTCCTTCCAGTTGCACGGCAATTTCTTGTTGAGGTGGGATACCTAGCTCGGCCCGCAGGTTGCGGGTGGCGGTGATGGCGGCCTGCAGGGTTTCGAAGGCTTTTTCTGCCTCGAGGTCGCGCGCACCGGCCTGGGGCCAGTCCTGCAAGGCCAACTGGGTGGTATCGCCGGTGAGGGCCTCGTACAGCTCCGAGGTGATAAAGGGCATGATGGGGTGCAGCAGTTTGAGCAGGGTCGCCAGGGTAGACTCCAGGGTGTGCAGGGTGGTCTGGTTGCCCTCGCGCAAAGCCGGCTTGGCGGCCTCCAGGTACCAGTCGCAAAACTCGCTCCAGACCAGCTCATAGACCAGCCGGGCGGCCCGGCCCAGGTCGAAGGCCTCGTAGGCCTCGGTAATCTCGGCGATGCCCCGGTTCAGGCGCGAAACCATCCAGCGGTCGGCCAGGGTGGGGGTGGCCGGGGCGCTGGAGAGGCCCGCCTGCTTGTTCATCAGCACGAAGCGCGTAGCGTTGTAGAGCTTGTTGGCAAAGTTGCGCCCCTGCTCGTAGCGCCGCTCGTCGTGGCGGATGTCCTGCCCGCCCGTGGCCAGGTAGTCCCAGGCGAAGCGGCAGGCGTCGGCCCCGTATTTGTCAATGAGCTCGAGGGGGTCAATGCCGTTGCCCTTGCTTTTGGACATCTTCTGGCCCTTGGCATCCAGGTACAGCCCGTGCAGCACGATGGTGTGGAAGGGGGCCCGGCCAGTGAACTGGTAGCCCGACATCTGCATGCGGGCCACCCAGAAAAAGATGATGTCATAGCCCGTCACCAGCACATCGGTGGGGTAGTGCTTCTTCAGGTCGGGGGTGGCCTCGGGCCAGCCCAGGGTGGAAAAAGGCCACAGCGCCGAGGAGAACCAGGTGTCGAAGACGTCCTCGTCGCGCCGCAGCTTGAGGTGGGCGTAGCGGGGGTCCTGGTCGCAGTCGAGGTCGGGGTTGTCCGGGTCGGGCACGTAGATGTTACCCTCCTCGTCGTACCAGGCCGGAATCTGATGGCCCCACCAGAGCTGCCGGGCGATGGCCCAGTCCTTGATGTTCTCCAGCCAGTCGCGGTTGACCTTCTCCCAGCGCTCGGGCACGAAGCGCATCTCGCCTTTGTCCAGGCCTTCCAGCACCTTTTGGGCCACCGGCTTCATCCGCACGAACCACTGCTCGAGCAGGAGGGGCTCCACCTTTGCCTTGGTGCGGTCGGAGTAGCCCAGGGCGATGGTGTAGTCGCGAACTTCTCGCAGATGCCCGGCCTCTTCCAGCGCCTGCACCACCCGCTTGCGGGCCTCAAAGCGCTCCAATCCCCGGAACGGCTCGGGCGCCAGCTCGCCCGCGAGGCAGCCCTTCAGGTCAATTACGCTGGGCATCTCCAGGTGGTGCCGGCTGCCGATCTCGAAGTCGGTGGGGTCGTGGGCCGGGGTAATCTTCAGGGCCCCGGTGCCAAAGTCCATCAGCACCGATTCATCGGCAATGATGGGAATATACCGCTCGGTGAGGGGGATGCGGGCCTTCTGGCCGACAAGGTGCCGGTAGCGCTCGTCGGCAGGGTTCACCGCAATGGCCACATCGGCAAAGATGGTCTCCGGGCGCACCGTGGCAATCTGAATCTCGCCGCCCCCTGCCAGGGGGTAGGCCAGGGTGTAGAGCTTGCCGGGGGTGGGCTCGACGTTGACCTCGAGGTCGCTCACCACCGTCTGGGCCACCGGATCCCAGTTCACAATGCGCTTACCCCGGTAGGCCAGCCCCTGGTGGTAGTACTCCACAAAGCTGCGCCGCACCGCGCGGGAGAGCCCTTCGTCCATGGTGAAGCGCTCGCGGCTCCAGTCACACGAAGCCCCAATGCGCCGGAGCTGGTGCAGGATGGCCCCGCCGTTTTTCTCCTTGAAAGCCCAGACCCGCTCCAGGAACTTCTCCCGGCCTAGATCGTGGCGGGATAGCCCCTCCTGGGCCAGTTCTTTTTCCACCAGCACCTGGGTGGTGATGCCCGCATGGTCGGTGCCGGGTAGGTACAGGGCCTCGTGGCCCTGCATGCGCTTGAAGCGGATGATGGTGTCAATGATGGTGTTGTCCAGCGCGTGGCCCAGGTGTAGGTTGCCGGTCACGTTGGGGGGTGGGATCACGATGGTGAAGGGGCCTTTGCCCTTGTGGGCGTTGAGTTCGGGCTTGAGGGGGTTCTTGGCCCATTCCAGGGCCCAGTGGGGCTCCACTGCCTGGGGGTCGTAGGTTTTGGGTAGTTCCTTAGGTTCAGTCATCGCTTCCCCTCGTTGACAGGTAATAACTCTTTTCCTGATCCTCGAAACTGGCTTCCTCGTAGGCCACCCCGAACACTTCAGTGTTTTCATCGAAGGTGTGGCTCCAGAAACCCACGGTCAGGCGGTTGCCCTCGAGGCTCACCGTGCCCACCGCAATTTCCTTCCACTCCTGCTCTTCCTCCTCTTCTTCAAAGTCTTCATCGTCCTCCAGAAGGTCGAGGGGCTCGAGGTCGTCTTCATCCAGGTCGTCCAGGTCATCCGGGTCGTCCTCATCGAGCAGCTCGAGGTCTATTGTGCTAAGCGTGCAGACCTGGCCCATCAGGCTTTGGATGGGGTTGTTGGGCTGGCCGAAGCGGGTGCTGAACTCCGGGCGGAAGGGGGTGTAATCAATGCTGGCGACCAGCAGGTAGTCGCCCAGCTCCCATTTGCACGAAAGCAAGGGGGGTAGCGGCGCGTCCTGGTCGGGGTCGTAGCCGGGCGGGGGGGTGGCGATGGGGGTATTGAGCAACTCGATGACCATCTGCTTGCGGACTTTACCGCTGACCTCAATGGGCGCACGTCGGCCCAGTAAGTCTTCCATTTTCCAGTGCTTGAGGCGGGACTTCAGGGCGGCCAGGGCCTCCTCGAGGCTATCCGCAATTCGCATGGGGTCGCCGCGCTGGAGAAAGTACCAGCCGGGATACTCCTCCGACTCTTTGGCCGGAATTTCCTCTCCAAATAGCTCAATGGGCCGGGGCTCCCGGCTGAACCAGTGGAGGCCGGGTTCATAGTGGGGCTCGAGCTGCCATTCTTTAGGAAGGCTGTTCATGAAAGCTCCTTTCTAAAACCCTCAAAGCGACTGGAACAGAAAGGGCAGGCCATTGGTTTCTTGCAGCCGCCAGGATGGAACCCACACCCAGCCCACCTCGATCATGGACTTCTGGCTCATGGCCTGTCTGCGGCTCCCTCATACTCACCTCGACCTATAAATAAAAAAGCCCCTGCAGGCTTTGCTGCACGGACGAGGAAAACCCCGTGGTACCACCGCGCTTCCTGAAGCGCCAGTAGGGACTTCAGGCACTCGGAAGTGCTATAACGGGCACCCCCCGGCAGGCTCTACTGGGCCAATCGGCTGTTCTTCCTGCGGGCTCGCGGGCGACGTTCGGTTTTCGTTCTCCAGACCGCTTTCCAGCCTATGAGCGATCCTCTCTGGGGAGCCTAGGGAAAACCTACTCCTCCCGGTCAACGCCTGAGGCCAGTATACAACAGGCTCACTCAAAGCGCTTGGAGAACGCGCTGGACGATTTCTTCCAGCGGCACACGGGTGGGCGGGAGCGGCCTGTGGGCGTGTCGCCGGATTTCCTCGCGTACCCAGGCGTCGGCGCCCGGGTGGTTGGCTACCAAGCGCCAGACTTCCTGGGCCAAAGAGGGCCGCAATTGCGGGGTGAGGCCAGCCATAGCCCGCAGGGCCAGGGGAGTGGCCCCCAAGTGTAAAGCTTGCTCCAAAGCCAGTCGGTAGTAGGCCTTGCCCTCCGCCATCTCGCCTAGGGCAAAGAAGGTGCGGCCCAGGTGGTTGTACGCCAGGGCTTCGCCCCAGGGATAGTGGCTTTGGACGAAGCGTTCCAAGGCCTGGCGCTGGAGTTTGAGAGCCCGTTCGTACGCTGCGTCGCGCATGGTCAAGCGGCCCAGCCCCAGCAGGGCTTTGGCAACGGTAATCGCATCGCCGGTTTGTTGAGCGGCCTCGAGGCTGGCCTGCAAGTGTTCGCGGCATTCCTCGTTTTTGTATTCGATGCCCGCCACCGTGCCCAGCCCCAAGAGGGCGTTCGACTCGGCAAAGCGATCGCCCAGTTGGCTGCCAAACGAGAGGCTCTGGCGGAACATTTCCCGCGCCACACCGTACTGGCCCAAAGCCGTCCAGGCCTGGCCCAGCCCAGTCAGGGCCAGGCTGAGACCGCGCAGGTCGGAGAGGCCCCGGTAGGTTTCCAGGGCTTCTTGTAAGTAGCGCTGGGCTAGCTGGAAATCGCCTTGGAGAACAGCCAGGTTTCCCAGGTTGTACAGGGCGTTGCCCAGGCCCCAGGGCCGCTGCTGGCGGCGGCGCATGTCTAGGCTTTGGCTGAAGAGTTGCTTGGCTTTTTGGGGCTGGCCCAGTCCCATCGCGGCCAAGCCCAGGTTGTTGAGGGCAAAAGCGGTCTCGTACTCGTCTATCACCCCCTGGCCCAGGTGCAGGCTTTGTTCGATGGCCTTCTGGGCACCGGCACTGTCGCCCAAGCGGTGCATCAAGCGCCCCTGACGGCCCAGCGCCAGACTTTGCAGGGCGCGGTGGGGTGAAAGGGTCGCCTGGGCCATCAGGGTCTCGCCTTCAGCAAACCAGCCGCGCAGCTCGAAGAGCAAAAACAGGCCATCTATCATCTGGAGGGCCAACTCCTCGTGGCCGTGTAGGAGTAGGTAGTTCCACGCGGCCTTGAGGTCGGGGTACTGCTGGGTCAACATCGGCAGGGTCTCTCCCTGGTTGCCACCGCGCAGCCCTTGCTCGTGGGCTTTGAGCAGTTCGGCATGGTAGTGGGCGTGGGCCAGGTGGGTGGCCTGGGGGATGTGGGGCAGCAGGTGCTGGCGGATCACGGTGAGGATGCGGTAGCCCTCGGGTTGTTTTTGCAATAAGGCTCGGTCAAGCAGGGTGGTCAGGGTAGGCAGGGCAGCGTTTGCAATCGCATGGGCAGCCTGAAGGCTGAAGCTGCCCTCGAAGGCCGCGAGTGCTTGTAGGGTTTGCTGCTCGGCTGGAGTGAGCTGGGCCAGGCTGCTCTGTAGCACAGTGCGCAGACTGGTATGACGAGTGGGTAGGTTGGCCAGGGTATCCTCCAGTAGCCCCAAGTCTTGCTCCAGACGGTCGGCGATCTCGCGGCAGGACATCACCCGCGTGAGGGCCGCAGCCAGTTCCAATCCCAGGGGCAAGCCCGATAACAGGCGGCAAATCCGGGCGATGGAGCCCCAGTCTTCGGCGGTGGGGCTAAAATGGGACACCACCCGTTCGGCACTACGGCGGAACAGTTCGGCGGCTCGGCTGCGCTGGATCAGGCGGTCTTCCTCTGGGTAATCGAGTCCCTTGACCTCGTAGACCCATTCACTCCGCAGACGAAAGCGCTCCCTCGAGGTCAGCACCCACTGGGTAGAGGGGCTTTCGCGCAGCAGGTGCTCGAGTTCGGCGGGCGTAGCAAGCCCTTCAGCTTCGTCCAAAAACAAGCGGATGGGCTGTTCGTGCAAGCGGTGCAACACCGCTGCCCGCAGATCGCCTTGGCCCATCAGGGGCAGGCCTAGCCCTTCGGCGATGCTAAAGAGGAGTGGGCGACCCTGGAGGGCGACCCAATAGACCACAGAAGTGGAATCCTGGCTTGCCAACTGTTCGGCTACGGCCAGGGCCAGCCGGGTCTTGCCCACCCCTCCTGGCCCTACCAGATTGAGCAGCCGACAATCGGCACGCCCCAGTAGTTGCAATACCTCGGCCTGCTCTGTATCGCGCCCAATCAGGGGGGTGGGCGGGGTAGGCAAGCGCGGTCTGGAAGGGGTCTGACCCAGGCTCCTGACCAGAGCTTGGGCTTCCGGGCTGGGTTTGAGCCCCAGCTCCTTGGCCAAGGTTTGCTCGAGGTTCTGAAACAGCCGCAAAGCCCCTGCACGGTCACCCAGTTGTTCGGAAAGACGCATGGCTTCTAGATAGGGGTGCTCTGCCAGTGGATCGGCAGCGATAGCCTGCCGCAAGAGCGCCAGTGCTTCGGTCAGATGGCCGGTCTGCTCCTCGGCGATTGCCAGGGTCAGTAGGCATTGCAGGTACTGTTGGTGGGTTTCTCGTCGAATCTGTTCTTGCCAGCTTTCAAAGGCAGCGGTCTCACGCAACTGCAAACCCTGCAAAAACGAGCCTCGATACAGTTCCAGCGCTTGGCGATGCTGCCCTGTACGAATGGCATCCCAGAAGTCCCACAAATCCACTTGAATGCCTGCTGGGTCAAGCCGCAGTAGCTGCTGATGGGGCTTTTGCAGGGTTTTGCCTAACGATTGTCCCAGCCGAGAAAGTTCCTGCCGTAAGCTGGCCCTGGCCTGTTCTTCGGCGTTTTCCGGCCAGAGCAGGTGAACCAGTTGGCTGCGGCTGGCTCCCGAACGCTCCACTGCCACATAAGCCAACAAGCCCAACGCCTTGCGGGTGGCCAGGTGAACCAACTGACCCCCCTGCTCCAAACTCGGCGGCCCCAGCAGCAAAAGTTTGAGCGTCGGTTGCTCCATGATTCGGACAGGCCATTCGTGTGATTTTCTCGGTGGATAAGCTTTTTCTCAACAACCCAGAGCGTTTCTCGGAAAGAACCCAGCAATCCCCTAAAGTCAAAAACTGTGCGGAACTCGTTTTTAGCCGCTAGGATCAGCGGCAAAAAATAGAGTGAGCCGCAATAACTTTACCCCGTATTCTATCGCAATCTCTACTATCGCACTCTTCACAGACGTTGCCTCCCATCCGGGAGGCCACTGTGTTGTGCAGGACAAAGCCATCAAGTTGTGTGTGGCTCAATAGTTGTGAAGAGTGCTGTAAATCCCCCCAGGACTGTAATCATATCAACGCTGTGCATAAGCGACGATAAACACGTCTCCTGTCGTGCGTTTCGCCGCTAGGTTTTGGCCTGGCTGGTGCTTTATATCAGGATCGCGCGAGCAACTTTGCCGGTAGGTTCCGGCTATTCCGGAATTGCGTAAGCATCTTTGCCTGCCGCGCATCCTAGCAGCTCTATCGCTACCAGGCTTCCCACAATGGCGTGCCTTTCGCGGCTAACTTGATGGTGGTTTGCAGTTGCGATAAAAGGGCGGGCATGACCCGCCCCGTAAACCCTCGAGGTTTCTACTGGCCCAGGGCCAATTCCAGAATCAACCAGCCTAGAAACAACAACGCCGAAAAAACCGAAATGGTATAGCGCAGCGACGATGTACCTTTGCTTTCGTTGTGACTTAAGAGGTTTTTGAGAGGGTTATGGGCGTGGCTGGTCATGGCGAATCACTCCTTGCTTTAGTAGTAAAGTCCGGGGAAGGTTTGATTGCGGCCTGAGCTTTTGGCTTCGGCTTGAAAGCGGTCTGCACGGGCGAGCACTTCCTGGGCCGAAGGCTCGCCGTCGCGGCCTGCAAAGCCCAGGCTGATGGTGACCTTGAGTTCGGGGTGCAGATGGTTCCAGGGGTATTTGAGCACGGCTACCCGCAACCGCTCGCAGACCCCAAAGGCCCGGTCGCCGGTGATGCCGCGCAGTATCAGGGCAAACTCCTCACCGCCGGTTCTCCCGGGCACATCAGAGGCGCGGAGGGCTTTGCGAACCAACTGACCGATCCGGCGCAGCACCTCATCGCCAACCCCACTGCCAAAGCGCTCGTTGATCGCCTGGAAGCCATCGAGGTCGAAGGTCACAACGCTAAAGACTTCGCCGCTGGCAAAAACCCGCTCGAGGGCTTTCTCAAAAGCCGCTTTACTGGGCAGTCCGGTGAGTTCGTCGTCGTCTTCGGCTCCGTAGCCCTCGAGCAGGGGGCTGCGGGCATTGAGTAGATTTTGGTTGCGTTCTTCCACCAGGCGCTGGGCCGACTCGAGGGCCATCTTGAGGGACTCGAGGTTACTGCTGGAGTGCACAATCTGGCTCTGCATCTGCTCGAGCAGTTGCACCAGTTTCAAATCTTCGTCGCGAAGTTTCTCAGCGCTCATGTCGCGGATTATATGCAGCTTCCGACCTACTGCTTGTGCGATTTGACCATCACCAAAGCCTATTGCGATACGGTGGAGGGGGCTAGAGCAGAATTTGCCCGCGTATCTCCCCGGCGCGGAATGCAGCGGTGTGGATATCGAAATAGAGTTCGCCCTGACGCAGGCGGGCCTGGTCTTCGGGGGAAAGCTCGAGGCGATCTACAAAAGTAGCGCTACGTCCGTCGGAGCTGTATACCGCTTTGAGGGCTTGGAGCAGGGGGCCATTTTGACCTTTGGCACCACGGTGGAGGTGGATGGCACTGGTCAGGCGGGCGTTGAGGGCGGGGTCGTCCACCGGGTCGCGGGTATAGTCGCGGAAAGCCCCAGCCAGATTGGCCACCGCTCCTCGGAGGGATATCACCCGTCCATCGGTCTCGAGCCGCACCACCGCCAAGGCAGGGGTTTCTACCATGGTGGGAACAATTTCGTTTCCGCTGAGCACGATGGCAAGACCAGTGGTGCTTTGGGCCTGACCCATGCCCATCAAACCGAGACCAGCGAACCCCAACCCGCGAATCACACTTCGGCGTTTCATAACATCCTCCTTGTTCGGATGCCCCCATCCCCGCCAGTGGCAAGACACCGGCGAGGTAGGGTTCAAACCGCTTTACTTCCGGATGAAGCTGCTCACTGCAGCGGTGGCTTGTTGGGGGGTGATGGCTACCCCCAGGGGGCGTCCATTGGGTACTTGAGGGCCTTCCACCTTACCGCCCAGGCCGATCAGCCCATCACGCAAGACGGTCAGATGGGCCTCTTCGTTCATAGCAATAGCCGCTGCCGCCGATAGTACGGCTTTGTTCTGAATCAGCGGGATGGCCCCCAGGTAGGCCCCGGTGAAGGCCGTCTCGAGGGCGATCATGGTCTCCAGTACCTTCATCTGGTTGGCCCGGTTGAACTCCAGACTGCCATAGGTGAACTGCGGACGGGCCACCGGCATGGCATTGAAAGGGCCCCGGATGGTGTCGGTAAGGGCCTTGACGTGGGCTTCTTCTTGCTTGAGGGCTTCTTCCATGTAGTCCTTGATGCCCTGGGGGAAGGGAACCGTGAGGGCCCGGGTGTACACGTCGGTCGCGAGGTACTCGGCGGTGAGGGCCAGGTTCAAGATGTCCAGATCGCTGACATTGCTAGACTGCGCTAGGGCAAACTGCCCGAGCTGGGTGGCCAGGGCAGCGCTCACCCCTCCGGCGGTCAAGACCTTGACGAACTGACGGCGGTTGGCTTTTTGGTCGTTTTCCAGCAGATCGAAGTTGAACATGATTTTCTCCTTTTGGGACAAGAGGGCTTGGGGTCGAGGGCTAACTGGGTCGAGGGTCAGGCGTTTGGGAACCAGCGCCAAAGGGTGTGTGAAGTTCCCAACTCCAAACCCTGGACTTCAAAGGAGACCCACCGCAAAGATGGCGCCGTTGCGGACTTCCAGCCGGATGCCTTCCAGCATCTGCCGGGCAGGGCCACGCACCACCGAGCCGTCGGCGGCTTTGTAGGTGCTGCCGTGGCAGGGACACACCAAATTGCGCTCAGGGTTGGGCAGGGCCGGTTTGCAGCCCTGGTGGGTACAGACCAGCAGGTAAGAGACCAGATAGAGCGTTTCGTTGCCACGCCGTACCAGCAGGGCACGCCGGTCGCCCTCGGCAGGCTTGGGAACCCGCAACAGCAGGGCGGCTGCGCCCTCAAAGGTGTATTCCAGGGTGTCCCATTCTTTCGCCAGCACACCCTGGAGGGCGGCGATCCGCACTGGAGTGGGTTTTGCTTGGGCCAGGGCTGGCGCTTGCCCGACCACAGCCAGCCCAACCGAATGGGCCGCGATCACCTGTAACGTTTTCCGCCGATTTATGTTTTCACTCATGGCCTTCTCCTTTGTTTTGGGGGGCTTGTTGTAGTTGCTGCAGGAGGTTGCGATTGTCCACAATGCTCCAGTGCTCCACAATCTGACCTTTCTGCAACCGCAACAGCTCGAGGTTTTCAAAAGCTACGGTGCGCCCGGTGGGAGCCATACCCCCAAACTCTCCTCGGTGGGTGCCGCGCCACAAGCTGCGCAGTGCCACTCGGTCTCCCTCGGCCACAAAATCCTCGATGGTGACCTCGAGGTCGGGAAAGCCTGCGTGAAGTAGCGCATACAAACGCTTGGCTCCTTCGCGTCCACCTGGCAAACCTGGAATCAGGGCGTCGTGGTCAAGGTAGTTGGGGGATAATAGTTCGTCCACCGCTCCCAGGTCGCCACGGTTAACCACCTCATCCACAAAACGCCGCACAATGCTTTTGTTGACCTCTGACACACACCTCAACCTCCTGTGCGCCA
The DNA here is from genome assembly GCF_037443965.1 of Meiothermus sp. GTDB lineage: Bacteria > Deinococcota > Deinococci > Deinococcales > Thermaceae > Meiothermus. The sequence goes on along the minus strand of NZ_JBBINI010000001.1, from coordinate 211,528 downwards.
GTGTGCAAAAACAGGCGTAAAAAAAACGTCAAAGGTAACAGGGCAGTCTAGAGCAGAGGGCCGAGTGCAGACCCCATCCACCACTGGGTGGATTGACAAATTGTGTTTTTGGTATCCGGTAATGTGACCCTAACCCCGTTCATCAGAGCCTTTCCGGGCATAATCTGAATACGAGATGAGTGTGCTTACCGAAGCCCAGGTATTGGAAGCGCTGAAAACGGTCAACGACCCCGAGTTGCACAAGGATTTGGTGTCGCTGGGGATGGTGGAGCGAATTGTGGTAGAAGGGGATAGGGTCGCGGTCAAAATCAACCTAACCACCCCGGCTTGCCCGCTCAAGGGGCAGATCGAGGGCGATGTGCGTTCGGCCATCAGCAAGGTGGGTGCTGCCGAGATTGAAGTGCACTTTGGAGCACAGGTTCGGGCCCCACAGAATCTGCCCTTGCCTGGGGTCAAGCACCTTGTGGCTATAGCCTCGGGAAAAGGGGGGGTGGGCAAGAGTACGGTTGCGGCCAACCTGGCCATTGCCTTAGCCCAGGACGGAGCCCGCGTGGGCTTGCTGGATGCCGATATCTATGGCCCCAGCCAGGCCCAGATGTTTGGCACCCAGGGCAGCAAGCTCATGGTGGACGAGCAGAAGCGGATGGTTCCTTTAGAGCGCTACGGTATCAAACTCATCAGCATCGCCAATATTGTTCCACCAGGCCAGGCCATGGTCTGGCGCGGTCCTATTTTGCATGGCACCATCAAGCAATTCCTCCATGAAGTGGCCTGGGGTGATCTCGACTATCTGATTATTGACCTGCCCCCCGGCACCGGGGATGTACAGCTTTCCTTGTCCCAGCTCACACGGCTTTCGGGGGGGGTGATTGTGACCACCCCCCAGGATGTGGCCCGGATTGATGCTGAGCGAGCAGTAGACATGTTTAAGCGGGTGCAGGTGAATATTCTGGGTGTGATCGAAAACATGTCCTATTTTGAGCAAGGCGGCCAGAAGACCTACATCTTTGGACAGGGTGGAGGCCGCAAGATGGCCGAGCAGTACAAGACTACCTTCCTTGGCGAGATTCCCATTGCACTTTCGGTGCGTGAGGGTGGGGATAGCGGCGTGCCAGTGCTGGTGGGCGTGCCACAGTCGTCCGAAGCCGAAGCCTTCCGTCAGGCGGCACGCAATTTGGCGGGTCAGTTGTCGGTGCAGTCCTACCTGCTGCTGCCGATGGCCTAGGGGGTGTTATGGCCTTGGGAATGGGTGAGACCAAGTTGCGCATCCTCGAGACCCTGCGCTCCAAGTCCAGTTGTGCCGGTTCGCTGGCCGAGTCGCTGGGCATTTCCAAGGTAGCAGTGCACCGGCACTTAGAAGACCTCGAGCGCGAGGGGCTGGTACGGGCCCGCTTGGAAAAAAACGAGGGTCGGGGCCGTCCCAAACAGGTCTACCAGGCCGTAGACGAACAAGCCCCCTATGCCCGCATGTGCGCCGATGTGCTCACCCACCTCAAAGAGCTGTTTGGGGCTGGGCTGGTGCTGGAAGTGCTGACCCGGCGCAACAACAAGCTGCTCGAGGAACTAGCCCCCCATATGGAGGGTCTGAGCCTCGAGCAAAAAATCTACCGCCTGGCTGAATTCCTGACCGAGCAAGGCTATCAGGCCCGCTTCTACTTTGAAAATGGAGCCTGGTATCTAGAGCAAGGGCGCTGTCCCAAACTGGCCCTTTCGATGGAACATAGTGAGTTTTGTTCCGCTGAACTCGAGATGTACCAAAAACTTCTGGGCGTTCCGGTGGTTCGCGAGGAGCGCATTGCCGCAGGAGGCGACTGCTGTCGCTATCGTATTGAGGCAACCGGTCTTCAAAGTTAGAGCCTCAAAAACCGAAACCCTTGATGATCTCATCCCAAGTGAAAGCCTCCCGGTCAACAGGAGGCTTTTGGCTAGTAATTCTGGTGCTAGGGTTGTGCTAGCCAGTCCATGAATTGAAACCCATGGTTCCGGGAGCTGGGCTTTCGGGTGCGGGCAAGCCTACAGGTTCGTTGACAGACCCACGGGAAGCAAGAGCCCCACCAAGAGCGGCTACCAAAAGAATCAGAATCGCAAGCTTTTTCATCTAGTTCCTCCTTGTGATATGTCTAGCAGCTTGCTTTTCCCTTTTATGCACAAGTAACCGTTACGTGGCTACGAGCCGTTACATTTATTGCGGTTTCTACACCGACCCCGCCTCCTGGGGTATGCTGCCGCCTCCGACGGCGGGAGGTCTGTCCCGAGAGCGGATCAGGAGATTTGGTATCTATTTTGCACAATGCTGCTACGGAAACACATGGATCGGTTTGTATTGATAAGCCGAAACTAGATAGCTGCGAACCGCTTCACCTCGGGGAACTACCTAAAGGGTTCTTGGAAAGAACCCAGCCATCCTCATACCGGATTCAAAAAGATAATTTTCAAACAAAAACCCCTGAGGCTATCTTTTTGAATCCTATGGTTGCTGAGCTGGTCGAAGCACGGTTGCTGAGCGTTCGACCGAGCTCATCCCGAGGTCTCACGCCGAGGTCTTGTCGAAGCAGAGTACACCCCTCGCTGCGCTCGGCGAAACCAGCGTATCCCTTCCAAGGGGCGGTATCGCCCTCCGCTACGCGGATAACTTCCAAGGGGCGGTATTGCCCTCCGCTACACCGATAACTTCGGTCGGGTTCGTTCGTCACCATTCGGCAATGAACGAACCGAATCTGGTATCAAAAGTCAAAAAACTGTGCTGAACTCTATTTTTTCCACTGATCCTGGCGGCAAAAATAGAGGGAACCGTGATAGAGCGGTACTGCACCCTGATTTGCAGTCACCGCCCAGGCTCAATCGGTGAGCGATTGCTCAACCTGAGACTTGGGTCTCGCGCTCACATAACGCGTGGCTGTCCAGATCAATACCACCGCAAACACCATCCGCAACCAGAATTCGGGCAGTTGATTGGCCACCAGACCTCCCGCAAAGGCTCCTACCAAGATGCCCACCACCAGCCCCGGCACAAACTCCTGCGCCAGATTGCCGTGGCGGTAGTGCGCATAAGACCCCACCAGCGCCGAAGGAATCATGGCCAGCAAAGAGGTACCCTGGGCGGTGTGCTGTTCCAGCCCAACCAATAGAACCATAATCGGCACGGTAATGGTTCCCCCTCCCACGCCTAAGAGGCCCGATGCAAAGCCAGCCACCGCGCCGGTGAAGAGCAAGGGCAACACCCGCACCCAACCCTGCAACGGCTCCTCCACGTGAGGGATGTAGGGCTTCAAGAGAAGCGAGAGGGCCACAAAAATTAGATACCAGCCAAACACCCGTTTGAGCTTCCATTCGGGCAACCGATTGGCGAAGCGGGCCCCAAAGTGGGCGGTGATCATGGCGGTAGGGAAGATCAGCATGGCTGCTACCCAGTCCACCGTACCCTGGGTCGCGTAGGTTAGGGCACCCGCCAGTCCGGTAAAGACCACCATTACCAGACTGGTTGCCACGGCTTTATGCTGGGTGAGTTTCAGGAAGGCCACCATCAGGGGCATTGCCACGATGCCCCCACCCAAGCCCACCAAACCCCCAAAGGCCCCTGCCACCAAGCCGATCCACAAGCTGGAAGGATTCACAGCCTCCGTTATACCACGATTTACAAGATTTTAGATTCAAAATATACTTCGCAGCCACCGCAGCCAATTCTCCCCTAGCACGCCCTGCTGGAAAGATTTGGGCACCAGATCGGCGATTTTTTGCAGGTCGCCCGGCTGGTTTAGGCCATTGGGATTCTCGTGCATCCCAAAGCCGCCGTCGAAATCGGAGCCAAGGCCCACCTTGTCCCAACCAATTAGACTGGCAGTGTGGGCCATATGCTTACCCACTACCTCCAATTCCACCCGCTCCATACCGCGCTTCCAGGTATGGTCGAGGAAAAAGCCAAACAACACCGTACCGATCATCCCTCCCCGCTGCCCGATGGCCTGGATCATCGCGTCGCTGAGGTGGCGGTTGGAGAACTCGAGCCCTTCCCCCCCCAGCAGGGCCCGAGGGTTGCTGTGGGTAGCGCAGACCGGGCCTTGGAAGACCTCCAAGGCCTCCCAGAAAGCCTGCTCGTCCATGTGGGAAAAGTCCAGGGCCAGCCCCTGCTCGTTCATGGCTTGCAGCAGCTCCACCCCTAGCGCGCTCAGGCCGCCGGGCTCGCGGGTTCCGCCGCAGTAGCGGGTGCGGTTCCAGGCAGGCCCAATCAGCCGCACGCCGTGGCTTTTCCAGAATGCCACCTCACCGGGCTCGCGGATGCATTCGGCACCTTCAATCAGGATCACCAGTGCGGGGGTCTTGTCCTGTGGCCACAAGGCCAGATGCCCTTGCAAGCTGGCCTGGTCACGCAGTATGCGTACCAGACCCTTTTCCTCCCAGCCAAGATACACATCCAGCTGCTTGAGGGCCTGGGTATGGGCGCTTTTGGGGTCGGCGTACTTGCGAGGGTCTACCCACAGGGTGGCAAAGCAGACCCCCACAAGCCCTTCTTGTAGTGCGGGTAGGGTCACGACAGGCACATCGGTATGCGCATCGCGCCTGCGCAGCTCTGGAAGTGGCAAGGTCAGGTCGCGCCCCAGATCCACCACGTTGTGGGCTAGGTCGAGGTGGGCGTCCACGATCATGCCCACCATACTATCGTCTTCCTGTCCGACGATTGCGCTGTAGCGTGGCTCCAATACACCACAAGGTGTAGGTTTGGGAGTTTGTAGGGCACACCCCTGCAACCAAAGGGTTTTGCCCTTAAAACCGGGTTTATGAACCTAGTCTGGCACCGTGCCGATCTTCGCCTGCACGACAACCCGGCCCTTGCTGAAGCTTTGCGATCCGGCCCTACCATCGGACTGGTGGTCTTTGACTCTCAGATTCTGCACAACACCACACCCCGGCGGCGGGCCTGGTTCTACCAGAACACTGCGGCCCTGCGCGAGGCTTATGCCCAGCGGGGTGGAACCTTGCTGGTTCGCACCGGCTTGCCCTGGGAGGTCTTGCCCCAGACAGTGGCCGAGTTGGGTATCCAGAAAGTCTTTGCGGTGTACAACTCCACCCCCTATGCCCGCTACCGCGACACCCAGGTCGCAAATGCACTGAAGGGGCAGATAGGTTGGTTTGACGGGCAGTACATCCATGAACCCGATGCCATCGTCAAGCCCGATGGAGGGCCGTACACCGTCTTCACACCCTATTCCAAACGCTGGTGGGCAGCCCGCGAACCGGTTCTGCTCGAGGCCCCCACCCACTTTCCACCTCTCAACCTGCCGCCCGATTACAACCTGGGCAGCATCCCCCAGGAAGCCTCGGACGTGCCCCTGCCGCCGGCGGGCGAGGAGGTCGCGCTAAGGGCGCTCGAGGTCTTCTTGCGTGACAAACTGTCTAGTTACCACCAGACCCGTGACGGGCTGGCCGGCGAGGGGGTCTCGAGGCTCTCTTACTACTTCACCCTGGGGGTTTTGTCGCCTCGGTTGGCCGCCCAGAAAGCCCTGCAAGTAGGGGGGGAAGGAGCCCGAAAGTGGGTAAACGAGCTGTGCTGGCGCGATTTTAGCGGCGACCTGCTCTACCACCGCCCCCAGATGATGACCCAGGCTTTCGACCCCCGCTGGAACGATCTGCCCTGGAACGACGATAGCGAGTTGTTCGAGACCTGGCTGCACGGCCAGACCGGCATTCCGGTGGTGGATGCCTGTATGCGCGAACTGCAAGCCACCGGCTTTTTGTCCAACCGGGGGCGCATGGTGGTGGCGCAGTTTGCGGTCAAACTGGCTTTACTGCCCTGGCAGAAATGCGAGCGGGCCTTCCGCAACCTGCTGCTGGATGGCGACAATGCCTCCAACCTGCAGGGCTGGCACTGGGCGGGGGGGCTGGGGGTGGATGCGGCCCCCTACTTCCGGGTGTTCAATCTGATTACCCAGGCCGAGACCCACGACCCCCAGGGGGTGTGGCTAAAGCGCTGGGTGCCCGAGTCGGGGGGGCGTGCCCATCCCTACAAAACCCCGGTTATTGACCTGGACGCGGCCCGCAGGCGGTATCTGGCGGCTGCGGAGAAGATTGCCAAGGGCTAGTGGTTTGGTAAGTTAAAGATTGATACGCAGTGAAGTTCCCAAAATGAAGCGCTCAAAGCAACTCCCAGATATTAAGGGAGCCAGATCCATCCCGGGAATTAAGTTACCGGAGCACTGGTTGGACTCGAGGATGCGCTACAAAGGCTTCAAATCCCACCTACCCGCTAAAGTCTGCCCTGTTTGTGGCCTGCCCTTTCAGTGGCGCAAAAAATGGGCAAAGAATTGGCAGGAGGTCAAGTACTGCTCCCAGCGCTGCAAGAGCCAAGCAAAAGGGAGGTTGGTTTGAGCGAACTGGCAGGGGAACGCATAGCCCAGCAACTCATGCTGTGGGCGCTTTTGTGTCTGATGGCCGCGGTTTTTGGTTTGTGGCGCAGCGGCCATGCTTTCTGGAGGCCGTTCTGGCTTATGACCGGGGTCTGGGCACTGGTCAACGCGGCCATTGCCTATGGGGGTTGGCTGGGGGCTGAACCCAATCCGGCCAGCCTTCGCCAGCTCCTCTGGATTAATGCCGGGTTGGACATCTTGTACATGGCAGTTGGTTTGGGTTTATGGATGCGCCCCAGGCCGATGCTCAAGGGTTTTGGCTTCGCTATCGCAATTCAGGGCTTATTCTTGTTTTTGTTTGACCTGTTCCATGCCCTACAAATCTGAACGTAATTTAGACAAATGCTGTACTCATCTTGTACGAGTAGATTGCTTTCGTACAAGGGTAGGCGCAGGGTTGCAGTAGGCGAAGTCAAGGGCGTGACAAAAATAGTCCAACTCGAGACCGTTCTACAACCACAGTGCTGCGAACCTACCTGCAGGGCCAAAAACCCTGGCTGTAACGGAGGCAAACCATGAAGAAGTTACTTGCTCTACTGGTTGTGTTGGCTATCGGCTTAGGCTTCGCGCAAAGCAACAATGCGATGGTGCGCGTAGCTCACCTCTCGCCGGACGCTCCCGCCGTGGATGTCTGGATTAATGGCGCTCGAGCCCTGCAAAACGTGCCCTTCAAGGCCGTTAGCAACTACCTCTCTTTGCCCGCAGGAGAAATTACGGTCTGGGTAGTGCCCGCGGGTGCTACCACCCCTCGGGTGATTGATGCCAAAGCCACCATCGCGGCCGGAAAGATGTACACCATTGCGGCCACCGGTCTGCTCAATGCAACCGGCAACCAACCCAAACTTGGCCCCACCATCATCGAAGATGTACTGCCCACCCTGGCTGCCGGTCAGGCTGGGATCCGCGTAGTGCACGCCTCGCCCACCGCCCCTGCCGTGGACGTGGCGATTCGTGGTGGTGCAGTGGTAGTGCCCAACCTGGCCTTTCCCAAGGCCTCGGGCTACCTGACCGTGCCTGCAGGCTCGTACAACTTTGATGTGCGCGCTGCCGGAACCACCACCGTGGCCCTGCCGCTCAACAACGTGGTCTTGGAGGTGGGCAAGATCTACACCGTATTCGCTGTGGGTGGCACCACTACCCAACCCCTTAGCGTAGTGGTGGCCGTAGATAAATAGGTTTTATCCCGATCCAGACAATCTTAGTCGTAGTTGCGCGGGGTGGCTCATCACGGGGCCACCCCGTTTTTTTGCTGTTTTCGGACCACTGCTTTGTTTGCTGCTTCGCTGTTCATACGCCGAGCCTCACAGTATGATGACGTTGCAACAGTACAAAGCTGGATGCGCCTGTCAGGCTACACGGGTGTTTCTCGGCTTTGGATAGTATGAAAGGAGTGTTGATGTGAAAAAGTGGCTCGTTTTAGTGGCGCTGGCTTTGATGGGATTTTCCTTGGCTCAGGGCAACACTGCTTTCGTCCGTTTTGCCCACCTGGTGCCTGATGCACCTGCGGTGGATATTGTCTCGGGGGGCAACAAGGTTTTCGAAGCCCAGGCGTTCAAAGATGTCACCTACTACGCCGAGGTGCCTGCGGGCAGCCTGACCCTAACTGTGCAGACCACTGGTCAGAACCCGGCCAAGGTGGCCGATGTAGCCATCCGCGTGCAGGCGGGCAAGTACTACACGGTAATGGCGCTCGGCACGGCCTCCACGCTCAAGGCTCGTCTGGTGGAAGACCGCATCGCCCCCGCCGAGGGGGTAGCCAAGGTGCGCGTTGTGCACGCCTCACCGGACGCCCCGGCAGTGGACGTAGCCCTCAAAGGTGGGCCGGTGCTGTTCCGCAACCTGGCTTTCAACCAGCTCTCGGGCTACGGCACGGTTCCGGCCGGAGTGTATAACCTCGAGGTGCGCCCCACCGGCACGACCACGGTAGCCCTGCCACTTGAAGGAGTAGCCTTTGAGGCCGGCAAGGTCTACAGTGTGTTTGCGGTGGGCTTGCTGGCTGGAGAAACCCTCGAGGTCATCGTGGTGGAGGACAGCTTCGGGAGCCCATAGCCCGTCAAGCCTCTAAACTGGGTGGGCTTCGGCCCACCTTTTTGTATGCCTCAGCCAAGTCTGAACCCATCCACAGCCGCACGATAAGGATCATGCGTGTATGGATTGCTGTGGTTGCTGCATTGCTGGGGTTGGGACTGGCCCAAAGCGCGCGTTGGCCCGGCCAGCCTGAGTATCGGGCCATTGCAGGAGCCGCTACAGCGGCAGGGGCCACGCTGGATAGAAGCTATATCTTGGTCTATCCAGCCCAGGGTACACCCCAAGGAACCCTGGTATTGGTGCCGGGTTTCCTGGGGGGTGCCACCAACTTTGATGCCCTGGCCCGGCGGCTGGTGCTGGCCGCGCCGGGCTGGGCGGTCTGGGCCTGGGATCGGCGGGCCAACGGCCTCGAGGATCGCCGGGGCTTCACCACGCCCGACCCCTGGGCTTACTACCAGAACTACAAACTACCCGACTTTCCCTTCCTCAAGGACTGGGGGCTGCGGGTACACCTGGAGGACCTCGAGTGGGTGGTGGGCCAGGCCCGCTCAAGCGGCCCGGTGGTGCTGGCCGGGCACTCGCTAGGGGCCAGCCTGGCCTCGCTCTACGCCCTGTACCGGGGCGATACCATCCGCGGCCTGATTTTGCTCGACGGCTCATCCCGCCTGATTCCCCTTACGCGCGAGCAGTATTTTGGCGGAACCGAAGGGGGGTTTGGCCGGCTGGCCGGGCTCAATGAGCTGCTGGAAGGTAAAGCGCCCCCCTACATCAACGCTTTCGGGCTGAACCCGGTGGGCTTTGCCCAGGCCGAGGCCCAGGCCTTCATGACCGCACAGAACCCCCAGGCCGACGCCCCTTCCGGCTGGGCACCCTTCCGGGCCAGCCGGCTGGCCGCGGCCCTGTACCGTGTGGACGAGCGCTACGCCCTCTCGCCCATCTTTGCGGTCTCGGTGGGGCAGGCTACCGGGCGTGAGGGCATCAACCTGCTGAGCCTGGTGGTGGGCAGCCTGGTTTACACCATCCGGGGCCCGCGGGGTGGGCGGGTGGAGTGGCGCGACAGCGGCGAGGCCACCGACCCGCTGGAGTTCATCACCTCCTACGCCAACCCGGTTACGGGCTTCTCGGAGTGGTTTTTTCCCTACCGGCTTTCGCTCGATATCTCGGCCTATGACATCGCCATGCCCGAACTCAAACCGCGCTCGCTGCCCTATCCGGTGCTGGCCCTGGGGGCGGGGCGGGGCTTACTGCCGCAGGTGAGCAATTTTCGCAGCGTGGGGGAGGTATTCCCCAACTCCAGCCTGGACATTCGCATCCTGCCCGGCCTGACCCACCTGGACATCCTCACCAGCCGCAGGGGGGATGCGGTGGGCCCCATCGCCCAGTACCTGCAGGGGGTGCGCTAGCCCATGACGCTCTGGGTGCTGGGCGACCAGCTCAACCACGCAGCGGTGCGGCGGCTTGCCCCAAAACGGGTCTTGCTGGTCGAAGCCTACGAACTGGGGCGCACCCCGCCCATGCACCCCCAGAAGCTGGTGCTGTTCTTCAGCGCCATGCGCCACTTTGCTCAAGAATTGCGCGAGGGCGGCCTCGAGGCGCCCTCCAAGGAAGCAGTTGGGCGGAATGTTGGCCCGCACGAAGCGCCCCGAAATGAACGCCTCGAGGTCATCTACCTGCAGGCCGAGACCCTGGCGGAAGCCCTGGCCGCGTTCTTCCGCGCTCACCCCGGCGAGACTTTGGTGCAGATGCAGCCTGCCGACTACGGGTTTGCCGAGCGGGCGCGGGCCTTGGTGGAGGGGCTGGGCGGCGCGTACCGGCTCTTGCCCAACCCGCTGTGGCTGTTGCCGCCGGAGGCGTTCGACCGCTGGGCGGGTAGCCGCAAAACCTACCGCCTCGAGTATTTCTACCGCTTCATGCGCCAGCGCACCGGCCACCTGATGCAGGGGGGTCAGCCGGTGGGAGGGGCCTGGAACTACGATGCTGAGAACCGCAAAACCCCTCCGCCAAGCTACCGGCCCCCGCCCCCCTTGCGCTTCAGCCCGGATGCGCTCACCCGGCAAGCCATGGCCACGGTGCAGGAGAAATTCACTGGCCACTTCGGGGCGCTGGAGGGCTTCGACTGGCCGGTGACGCGCCAGGAGGCCCTGCAAGCCCTGGAGGATTTCGTGCTGCACCGGCTGGCCCAGTTTGGCCCCTACCAGGATTCCCTGGTAGAGCAGAGCTGGAGCATGAACCACTCCTTGCTCTCGCCTGCGATTAACCTGGGCTTGCTGCACCCCCAAGAAGTGGTGGAGCGGGCGCTGGCCGAGTACGAAAAAGGGGGCATCCCGCTGGCCAGCATTGAGGGTTTCGTGCGGCAGATTATCGGCTGGCGGGAATACATCTACCACGTCTACCGCCGCGAGATGCCGGGGTTGGGGCAGGCCAACCAGATGGGAGCCCACCGGCCCCTGCCCCCACTTTTCTGGGGGGCCCCCACCCAGATGCGCTGCCTGTCTACGGTAATTGAGCGGGTGCGGCAGCGCGGCTACGCCCACCACATCGAGCGGCTGATGGTACTGGCCAACTTTGCCCTGCTGTATGGGGTTAATCCGCAGGAACTCAACACCTGGTTCATCGCGGCCTTCGTGGACTCCGCCGACTGGGTGATGGCCCCCAACGTGTTGGGGATGGGGGTGTTTGCCTCGCCGGTGCTTTCCTCCAAGCCCTACGCGGCCAGCGGGAAGTACATCGCCCGCATGGGCAACCACTGCCAGCACTGCAGCTTTCGGGTAGAGGAGACCTTGGGCGAACGGGCCTGCCCCTTCAACAGCCTGTACTGGGATTTCATGGCAGGGCAGCGCGAACGCCTTGAGGCCAACCCTCGTCTGGGGGTGCTGTACAAGACCTGGGATAAGCGCAACCAAAAAGAGCAAGCTGCGGTTCGCCACCAAGCCCAGCAATTGCGCCAGCGTATGGCCCAGGGTGAAGTTTGAATGATAATCGGCTCAAGGAAGGGTCAACCCAACGTTACTTGCAAATACCCATGCGCTGGCCATCAGGGGCCAATGCTTGTGTGGGTGGAGGTTTGCTACGTGACGCAAGAATTGGTTTTGGCGTTACTTGAGCAAGCCATGTAAATAACGCGCCGATGTGTATTTTTCTCGAGTACACTCACAAAGTACGGTTTGGTCGAAGCAGGAGGGGTGTTTCTTGCTAGAAAACCACGGTGTGAAATGGTCGGTTTTTTTCAAGCTTTCTGACCCAGTAACCCCTGTTTTGTTCCCCATAGCCGCGGGTTTTCCTAGGTAAACTGGACTTATATTTATGCACAGGGGGATTGATTTTTGTCGCAGATGATGGCTTGGTTGAGACTGCGCCAGCTCGAGCTGTTGGCGGGTCTGGGCGCCCTTCTGCTCTACGCGCTGCTCTTTCCCGAGCTATATCGAACTTTTGGCAACAACCTGTTAATGCTGGCGCTGCCTGGGCTGGTGCTCTTGAGCTGGGGCCTGGGCTTGTGGGGGGCGGCGCTGGTGGGTTTGCTCAACATTCCCGTGCAGGTGTTGTTGCTCAATCTAGGAGGCGCCCAGTGGGATGCAGGGCTCCGTGGAATCGTTCACCTGATGACCGGAACTGGGCTGGCGGCCTGTCTGGCGATGGGGCTGTTTCGCTTTCAGTACGACCGCCGTTGGGCTGCCGAAGCCGCGATGAAGAAAAGCCAGGCCCAGGCCGAGGATCGCAACCTCGAGCTGGCCCTCTTCTCCAAGGTGCGCGACGGGCTGGCCCGCGACCTCGAGCCCCCGTCCCTGATGCGTGGGGTGGTAGACACCCTGCAAGAACATCCTCGCTTTGACAGCGTGGCCGCCTACAGACCCGAGGGCGATCAACTGCGGCTGGTCTGGTTGGGGGGGCGGCAAACCTTGCCTGGGTATTTTGGCCCCTCCCACGAGATTGTCCTTCGGGCGGCCCGCTCTGCCGAAACCGTGGTTCTCTACAGTACCGAAGAGCGCAGCAGGGCCGGCCTGGTGGGGGAGCGGAGCCTGATTGCCGTGCCGTTGCTGGTGAAAGGCAGTGTGCAGGGGGTGTTGGTCGCCAGTAGCAGTAGGCTCGACCTCGAGCAGCGCGATGTGGGTTTTCTGGAAGGGGTGGCGGGGCAGCTCAGCCTGGCCATAGACCGGGCCCAGGTCTACGAGGCCCTGCGCGAACAGGAAGCCCTCTACCGCACCCTTCTGGAAACCTTACCCGACTCGGTCGCCCTTTACGATGGTTCCAAGGTGCTCTATCTCAACCCGGTGGGCCTGCGTGGACTGGGATACACCCGGCTGGACGAAGTGGTTGGACAGCCCCTGACCCAGTTCGTTCACCCGGCATCGCTGCCCCGGGTGGCCGAGCGCATTCAGCGCATCCTGGGGGGGGAGCCCGATGACGTGGAAGAGATTCGTCTGTTGGCCCGAGATGGGCGCGAGCTCGAGGTCGAAGCCCTGGGGGTACTGGTGCAGATTGCCGGCAACAAACAGGTCATGATTTCCATCCGCGACGTGGGCGAGCGCAAGCGTCAGCAAGCCCGCATCGAGTATCTGGCCTACCACGACCCCCTCACCGACCTTCCCAACCGCCGCAAGCTATGGGCAGTGGCCGAAACGGTCTTTGTGGCGGATCGTCGCAAGCGCGAAACCCCCGCCCTGATCTACCTTGACCTGGATAATTTCAAGGTGGTCAACGACACCCTGGGCCATCAGGTAGGTGATGAGCTGCTGCGCCAGATTGCCCTGCGTATCAAGGAGGTCTTGCGCCAGGACGACCTGCTGGCCCGTATGGGTGGGGATGAGTTTGCGGTGCTGTTGGCCTCGGCAGACCGCATCTCCGCTACCGCCACTGCCCGCCGGGTGAATGGGGTGTTCGATACCCCCTTTACCCTGGGCAACCAAGCCATCCACGCCCAGGCCAGTCTGGGGGTGGCCCTCTACCCCGAGCACGGCCAGACCCTCGATGAGCTGGCCCGTGCGGCCGATGTGGCCATGTACCAGGCCAAGCAAGCCCGCACCGGTATTGCCATCTACGACCCCGCCCAAGACCTCAACTCCCTCGAGCGCCTCGAGACCGTGCAGCAATTGCGCAAGACCATCCAGGAGGGTTGCTTCCTGATTCAGTACCAACCCATTCTGAGCATTCCGGATCGGGTGGTGAGCAAGTGGGAAGCCCTGGTGCGTTGGGAGCACCCTACCCGGGGTCTGCTGCGTCCCAACGAATTTGTCCCCTTAGCCGAAGAGTCTGGCCTGATCGGCGAACTCGACCTAGCGGTGCTCAAACAGGCCGTGCAGGATCAGAAGCGCTTGGGCGGCGAGCTGACCATCAATTTCTCTGCCGTCACGCTGGCCCATCCCAACTGGGTGCGAGAGGTGGTGCGCTCGCTGGTAGACGAGACCCTGCAACCCAGCATGCTGTGGCTCGAGATCACCGAGTCAGCCCTGCTGCCCGAGCGGCAAAAGTGGCTGGGGGGGCTGGTGGCGTTGCGCGGGCTGGGGGTGCGGGTAGCCCTGGACGACTTTGGCATGGGCTACTCCTCGCTGGCCCATCTCAAGCAGGTGCCGGTAGACCTGATCAAGATTGACAAAAGCTTTGTGGCGGAGATTGGCCAGAGCCAGGCCTCGGAAGACATCCTGCGGGCCATGCTGCAACTGGCCAGCGCCTTTGGCCTCAAGACCCTGGCCGAGGGGGTGGAGAACCGGGCCCAGCTCGAGTGGCTGGCCCGCCACGGCTGCCACTATGCCCAGGGCTACTACATCGGCCTGCCGGTTGCGGTGGAACAGGCGGTTGAGGCTGCTTTTACCAAAGCGTATTGACTAAAATCCTGCCCAAAGCAATTTTGGGCGGCTAGAACAGGTTATAGCGGTTCCGGGTTGCAGTATTCGATTTTTGATAAGAATAACCCTCGAGCCTTACTTTTGGGGGGTGCTCGAGTCATCATTTTGGGGTAGGCTCAAATCCCCCGTTTTGGTTCCCTCATAAGCTGGGTAGGCTGGGCCTCAAGTTCTTCCCCTCGAGCCCAATCTCGAGTCTGCTTTCAATAACTTGGTGGGAAACACTGCTGGTTGGTCTGCTCCCCTGAGGCCGGGATTAACCTGAGCTCCTTGTGATGAAGCAGCCTCTTGCGGGATTTGCTTCTGCCTCACGGTGTTTGGCAGCAAACACACGTAACTTGAGGCCATGAATACCTTGCTGTTGGGCGCGACGGGGGGCATCGGGCAGGCTCTGGCGCGGGGGCTGGCCGGGCGGGTGGGCCGGTTGTGGCTTTCGGGCCGCAATGGCGCGGTTCTGGCTGGTCTGGCTCGAGACCTGGGAGCCCTGGCCGTGCCTACCGAGCTGGCCCACGAGCTCGAGGTGCAGGCGCTGGCCCAGGAGGTAGGGCCGCTGGACTTGCTCATCTACGCAGCGGGTGCGGTGCAGAAAGCCAGCCTGCGCGAGCAGGGGATGGGCGACCTCGAGCGCCTCTCCGCCGCCAACCTTACAGGCCTGGCCCTGGTGCTCAAATACGCCACCTTCAACCCGCAGGCCCGGGGGGTGGTGCTGGGGGTTTACCCCGACCTAATTACCGTTCCAGGTTTGTCGGCATATGTGGCGACCAAGCTGGGGGCCGAGGGGCTCTTGAGCGTGGCTCGCAAGGAATTCCGCCGCGAAGGGGTGCGCTTTTGCTTGGTACGCTTGCCAGCCGTAGCGACCGGCCTATGGGCGCCCCTGGGAGGTGCGCCCAAAAATGCCCTTCATCCAGACGAGGCTGCGGCACGTATCTTAGAAAGTGTCCTGGGTGAGCCCATGCTGGACGTGCTCGAGGTCAGGTAGGGGAGGAAGATGCGCAATCTGCTAGTGTTGCTATGGCTTGCTTTGCTGGCGGGCGGTGTCCAGGCTCAGACCGGCCAGTTCACCATCGAGGGGCGCGTGACCTATGCGGCCAGCTACAACCTGGGCCGCTGGGAGGGCAGCAATACCAGCGTGCGTGGTACGGTGCGCTGGAACCCCCAGACCGGCGAGGCCTCGGGCCAGGTCTGCGTGGAGCTGGGCCGCTTCGATTCGGGCAACCCCTTGCGCGATGCCGATGCGCGGGGGGTCTTCGACGTCAACAAGTTTCCCCTGAGCTGTCTGGACCTAGAGCGCCTGACCCAGACCGGCGAGGACGCCGTGCTGCTAGGAACGCTGGAAATTAGCGGAACCCGTCGCCCGGTGCGCATAGCCGGCAAACTCACCCGCGAGGGCAGCGCCTACCGCTTTGTGGGGGGGTTCAACACCAGCTTCTCGGAATGGAGGCTGACCCCCCCAAGCCTGCTCTTTTTGCGGGTCAACGACCCGGTGGAGGTGCGCCTGGAGGCACGGGCCACCCTGCGTTAACTAAAGCAAAGCTCAAGAACATCTTGAACTTTGTGGGCTGGGGGCTTGATAGCCTCGGAAGCGGAGGTTTCCATGCAGAAACACACCATCCTGCTGGGGGCCTTGGTTTCGCTGCTGGCCTGCAACGCCCCCAATGTCAATCCCCCAGAAGTGCCGCCAGGTCAACCTACGCCCGTGGTCGGTCAAGCCTGCCCCGACTGGGTTCATAACCGCCACGTGGTCAAAGGCCCCGATGGCGAGCTGTACCCCACCTGGCACCCCCAAATAGACCTAGAGTACAGGTGCTACTTCGACCACGACCACGGCGACGATCCCCGCACCAGCCAAGCCAACCCCGAATGGCCTGCTTTTGGCTATGTGGGCAAACTGGCCGGGATGGTCGAAGCCCACGAAGGTTTCAAGGTGTTTGTGTCCAACCGGGGCACCCGCAACGACGAGAACCGCATCGCCCTTACCAGCACCCGCATCGTAGCCCACATGGGCACCGGGGGGGTACGCCGCTATACCGAGCGGATGCATTCGCTGATGTTCGATCTGGTAGCGCCCAGTGGGCACCGTGTAAGCGTACAGGGCATGGCCGATACCGGCTTGGCGGGCTCCATTTGCGAGCGAGACGCGACGCTGAGTGATGGTGATCCCAACAACGATATTGGCCGCACCGTCATGACCCTGCCGGGTACGGGATGCTTTGATGCCCGACCTGGCTCGCTCTACGAAATCTGGGCTTTCAAACTGCGTTTAGCCGACAAGGTGGAAGTGATCGCTTCCACCGCGGTCTTCGACCCCATCACCACCATGAACCCCGCCGACCGTGCACAACTGCGCTACACCGAACAGGTTTTCCAAGGCTACAGCGGTCTACGAGGCTGCGACCGCGAAGCCTACCACGGCCCGGTCTACTGGTACAACCGCAATGGCCCCGAGGTCTTTTATACTGATGCTTTTGGGCGACCCGGTGGCCCTATCAAGCAAACAGTCTCGCTACACGACGAAATCGGTATCCAGATGTCGCAACGGAGCGATGGTTTTCAAAACCAATTCAAGCTACTCAGAAACCACTGTGCTGCTGGTCTAGGACTCAAAAACTAGCGATGCTGCCAGGCAGGTCGGCAGGTTGCTGGCACAACAGGTCTGCGCCATAGGAAAGGAGTTCTTCGCGGCTTCCGTAGCCCCACAACACGCCTATAGAGCGCATCCGGTGGGCTTTTGCTCCCAGGATGTCAAACGCACGGTCGCCAATCATCACTGCCTCGGTGGGGGTAAGCCGATGGTCTTGCAGGATGCGCCCAATAAGCGCCGATTTGGGCTCAGAGAGGTCTTCCTCTTTGACCCCATAGACTGCGCCGAAGTAGGGGGCCAGCCCGAAGTGCTCGGTCATTTCCAGGGCGAAAGACTGACGCTTGGAGGTAGCGACCACCAGGCGGTGGGTAGAAAAGAGTTTCTGCAAGGCTTCGGGTAGACCGTCGTAAACGGTGGCCTGAAACTTGCCCTGTCGGTTATAGCACTGCCGATAGATCTCGACGGCTGCGTTTACCTGCACCTCATCCAGTAGCCTGCGGAAGTTGTCTTTCATCGGCGGGCCGATAAAGTCATGCAAGTCCAGTTCGGTGGGCACCTTCACACCCAACTGGTCGAAGGTGTGGCGGTAGCAACCCAGGATGCCGGGCGCAGTTTCCAGGAGTGTCCCGTCTAGGTCGAAAAGCAGCGTAGTGATCCGCACGGCGCTTATTGTACCGGCTTGTCGAGTTGGGCAATCAGTTTCTTAGGCGCGATGCAGCAGTATGCAACTAGTGGTTTGGTACGCTAAAGATCGATATGCAGTGAAGTTCCCAAAATGAAGCGCTCAAAGCAACTTCCAGATATTAGGGGAGCCAAATCCATCCCGGGAATTGAGTTACCGAAGCACTAGGATCAACTCGGCCAGGGTCTGCGTTGCCAGTCTTTTGTCGAGTTGCACACCCAGCCAGCCCCGATGGCCGGCGTAGGGCGGCACGAAGGACACCGCGGGCTGGCTCTGAACCAGAGCTGGTCGGGCGCTCCAGATGGCCAGCCGCCCGTCCTGGTGGTTGTCCATGTACATCAGGATCAGGAAGCACTTCTTCTTCCGCACGAAGAAAGCCGGCGCTCCCTGGCTTGGCTGCTCACTAGTCTGGGGCAGGGCCAGGCATCACTGTCGGACTTGTCGGAGATGTTTATTGCTCACATCCTAGATATGCCAAAAACTTCTTGAGGGCGATCATTCAAAAATCTTGCCTGGATTGAGCAGGTTCTGGGGGTCAAAGAGTTGTTTGATTTGGCGCATCCATCCCAGGGCAGGGCCGTGTTCTTTGAACAGGTATTTTTTCTTCCGCAATCCAATGCCGTGTTCGCCGGTGCAGGTGCCACCTAGGGCCAGGGTGTGCTCGACGAGCCGTTCTGAAAAAACTTCGCCCCTGGGGTCGCCTGGTTCGCAGACCACCAGGGTGTGAAAGTTGCCGTCGCCTACGTGCCCTAGGATGTTGCCACTAAGGCCCATTTCACCCAGCAATCGGTGGGAATACTGCACCAGATCGGGCATCTTGGAGATGGGGACGGCGGTATCGGTGGAGAGGTACTCCTTGCCGGGGAAAAGATTGACCAAAGCCCAGTAGGCCTGATGCCGGGCTTCCCACTGGGCAGTGCGCTCTTCCTGGGTGCGGGCGGTATCGATCTGAATGGCTCCAGCCCCCTGCATGAATTCTATGGCCAGGCTGGATTCGGCCTCGAGGGCCGCGCGGGTGGAGGAGTGGAACTCCACGAACAAGACGGGTTTTTCTGGATAGCTGCGGCCCAGGTAGTGGTTGATGGCTTTGAGGCCGATCTCGTCCACGAGCTCGAGGCGGGCTACCGGCAGGCCGCTGGCCATCACGGCGTAGGCGGCCTGGGCAGTGTCGGTTAGGTTTTCGAAGAAGACCCGCAGGGTGTGGATGTGTTCGGGGATGGGGTGCAGCTTCAGGGTGAGGCGGGTGATGATGCCCAGGGTGCCCTCGGAGCCGATGAAGAGGTCTTTCAGATCGTAGCCGGCGCTGGTCTTGCGTACCCCCCGTCCTAGCTCCAGTACCTCGCCGCCCGCCAGCACCACCTGCAATGCCAAGATGTTCTGCCGCATGCCCCCATAACGCACTGTAGTAGTTCCGGAGGCGTTGGTGGCCGCCATGCCCCCCAGGCTGGCGTCGGCACCGGGGTCTACGGGAAAGAATAAGCCGGTGCCTTTGAGGGCTTCGTTCAGGGCTTTGCGGGTCAGGCCCGGCTCCACCACGGCCATGAAATCTTCAGGGCGAACCTCCAGCACCCGGTTCATGCGCGAAACATCCAGCGAGACGGCTTGCCCCTGTGGGATCACATGCCCTTCGATGCTGGTTCCAGCCCCAAAGGGAACCACCGGGATGCGGTTTTGCTGGGCCCAGGCCAGGGTGGTTTGAATGTCGGAAAGGTTCTCCGCGTAGACCACGGCGATAGGTGGGTGGTGTAGCGGATAGCTCTCGTCTTTGCCGTGGGTCTCTAGGTCGGCGGGGGCGGTGCTGACCTTCTGGGGCAAGAGGTGTTTTAGGCTTTCCACCATGGCACTAGCCTACCCGAACAAGGCGGGAAGTGGGCTGCGTGTCTTGCAACCCTCGAGTTTGGTGATATTTAGCCCATGAATTGCCGGTGAGCGTTAAGTAAAACCCGTTGGTGACGAATGGGCAGAGCAACCCCCTATAAACTGCTACCCTGACCAAGAGTGATGAGCACCTTGACCGACATCCACCACCCTACTGTGCGTGAAAGCCTGCAACAACTTCTCCGAGATGCGTGGATCATGCTTGAACTACAACCTTTGGAGGCTGCCATACCAGCCCGTCGGGCAGAACACCTGGCGCGGCGAAAGGGTGACAACCGAGCCTGGACCCAGAGCCTTTTTATCTGGGGGGTGTCCAGTTTGTACGCAGGGGATACCCACGAGGCCATTGCGCTCTTCTCGAGGGCGCTGGCGGTCTATCGTTTTCTAGACGATGAGCAAGGACAGTGGTCATGTTTGAAAGCCATTGCCCTGGCCTGGGGCTATGCCGGTGATGCTGCGCAAGCCCTCGAGACCCATTCCCACGCCAATGCTTTCAAGCGCCATGCCGAGTTCGCTGCCAAGGCCCGCTGGCTACACTGGTTTGCTGCCCACTGACTTTTTTTGCACCTGCTTTGACACTTATAGGCGAAAAGTGTCAAAGCGAAAGTCGCTATATTGTTCGTCTGGAACAGGTTATTTGCCCTTGACCTCCCCTTCAATTTATTGGAAGCTGGGATATGGCGAGTTCTGTAAAGCGCGAAGTATGGCAAGACGTTGAGGTCAACCTGGAGCTTTCGCTCGAGTTCGACCCCGAGGAGTTTTTGCGGCGCCATCCGGGATTGGCGCTGGTGTTGGCGGAGTTGTTGGTGGGGCCTCCGCGGCGCTGGCGCGACCCTGCCGAGTTGCTGCCCTATGCGGGCTGCAAGAGCCTCGAGGCCAAGCTGCCCCATTTGCGGTTCAGTCCACTGGAAACCCGTCCACTCGGGCAGGCGCTCGACAAGCTGTTTACCGCGATTGAGTTCAGCATTGTCGGGCATAAGGTGATAGCAGTTCCGCCACCTGCAAAGAACATTGAGCTATCAGAGGGTTGGCGCGCCCGAAGTGGGGTGTGGCTTTGCCACCAGCCACTGGGCTGATTTCACGGCAGATTTCGGTGGTATGCCGACCCGTCAGAGAAGATGTACACCCGTTTTGGGCTGGAATTTAGACGATAGCTGCGTGGTGTTTGGTACCGACCGTTGCTTGCGGTATCCACGCCGAAGCCTGGTATTGATAAGAGCCATTTGCACAACTTTGTAATGCCTGTGAAAAAGCTGCGAAATTTGGCCTAATCACACTCTCAATTCTTTGTCTACAGAGTTTGCGCGAACGTGCGATTAATCTGCTGCGCAAATAATATCGGCGTTTCTGCTGGATGTTAAGTACAAATGGCCTTTATCGTGACGTCTATTCCTGCTATAGTTAGGGGGTTGCCGTGGAAACGTTTACAAAGCGTTCTTCACGGCAAAAAGGAGTAGGAAGTGAGTTCCACATCTATGGTTGGAAGTGGCGCAATGAGTGCAAAGGTGGAGGCTTTGATCGCTCGAGCCTGGCAGTTGCTGTTGGAGCGTGAGGAAGATCTCGAGTACAAAAATACCGTTTGGAAATTGGGCCTCGAGGCCGAGCAACAGGCCCGCAATCTGGGCCTCGAGACCGCCTTTGCCATGACCCAACTGATTCTTGGAGTTAATGCCCTGGATCGCCACCAGCCCGACGAGGCCGTGCAACGCTTGACCACTGCTCTAACCCGGTTTCGCTGGCAGTCGGAGGCTTGCTATGAATGGTACAGCCTGGCCGCGATTGCCCAAGCCTGGTATTTGCTGGACGACTACGACCAGATGCACGAGACCCTGGTAGGGGCCAAAGAACTCCACCAACCCAGCACGCAGGATAAATTCCGCTGGCTTGACCGGATTGGCATGATTCGCTAACGGCTTACATGAATTACCGTTTGACAAAATAGTCTTTGTGCAGCTTGGCTATGCCGGGATGGACGAGCTGTTTGCCGTACCGGCGAATTCCCATGATTTTTTTGAGCACAGTACATCCATCTGTAGGATGCTGCACTGTTGGTCGAAAAATGTTCTAATCTGTAAAGGCGCAGCTACAAGCTGTGCCCTTTATGTCGCAACGAATTTTGTTGGTCTACACAAAAGCAGGTGGCGGGCATCTGGCCCTGGCACAAAACCTACATAAATTGCTGACTGAGCTCGAGCCCGAGTCCGAGGTTCGCCTGTTCAATTTTTTCGACGTGGGGCCGCGCTGGATTGCCCAGGCCATCCAGGACGGCTACAACTTTTCGGTTAACAAGCAGCGCTGGCTGTTCACGGTTTTCCAGGCTTTTTATCAGACCCGCCCCGCCATTCAGTCTTTTGCGCGGGTGCTAGGGATGCGCCTGGCGCCGGCCATCAACGAGTATCTGGAGGAATTTCGCCCCGATAAAATCATCTACTGTTACCCGGTGAACCACGGCTTTCGCCGGCTGCCCTATGTGCGCAAGCACAAGCCCAAAACCCTCACCGTGGTGAGCGATATTTTCAGCCCGCACCTGTACTGGTTCATAGACACCAAAGACCAGTATGTGGTGGCCAGCCCCGAAGCCTACAGCATCGCCCGACGCTACCGGGTGCCCCCGGAAAACCTGCACTACTTCCAGACCCTCATAGACCCCAAGTACAACAAGCCCCTCGAGCCCGCCCAGATAGCCCGGTTGCGCGAGGAATGGCGCCTCATCCACCCCTACACCGTGCTGGTGACGGGGGGTGGGGCTGGCCTCAAGATCAGCTTCAAGCTGGTGCGGGAGCTGGTCAGGATCGAGGGGGTCAACGTGGTGGTGGTGTGTGGGTACAACCAGAGGCTTTACCGGCAGCTCGAGGCCTTCAAGCAGAAAAACCAGCTATCCAACCTGATTGTGTTCGGTTTTACCAATCAGATGTACGAACTGATTAATGTCGCCGACGTGGTGGTTTCCAAGGCCGGCCCTGCGACCATCGCCGAGGTGCTCTCCCAGGGCAAAGACCTGATCGTCTGCGATTATGTATGGCCGCAAGAGTACGGCAACGTCGAGCTAATCCGGCACGAGAAGCTGGGGTATTACATTCGCCAGCCCCGCAAAATTGCCGACAAAATCCGGGAACTCAAAGACCGGCCTCCCGAGCGCAAAACCCTCAACCTGCAAAACGATATCGTGCGGCTGGCCGAGTATATCCTCAGGCTTTAGGCTTTTCGCCGAGAATCTTTTCGATTTTCTCCAGCGCTTCCTGGGGCAGGTCTACTCCCGCCGCGCCCAGGCTCTCCTCGAGCTGATCGGGCTTGGTGGCCCCGGTGATGGCGCTGCTCACGCCTTTTTGCCGCAAGACCCAGGCCAGGGCCAGTTGGGTGCGGGTGAGGCCCAGCTCGCTGGCCACTTCCTGGAGGGCCTTGACCTTCTGGACGTTTTCCTCGGTCAGGAAGCGGTTGCCGAACTGCGGGTAGCGCTCAAAGCGGCTGTCTTTGGGGATGCCCTGGTCGTAGCGCCCGGTGAGCATGCCCATGGCCAGCGGACTCCAGACCACCATACCCATTCCGAAGCGCTCGGTCTCGGGCAGGATCTCCTGCTCCACGCGCTCGCGGTAGAGCATCGAGTACTGCGGTTGCTCCACGGCGGGCGGATGCAGGCCGTTGTTGCGGGCAAATTGCACGGCCTCCACAATGCGGGCCGCCGGCCACTCGGAAGTACCCCAGTACAGCACCAGGCCCCGGTCAACCAGGTTGCTCATGGTGCTTACGATCTCTTCCATGGGCACCTCGGGATCGTAGCGGTGGCAGAAGTACAGGTCGAGGTAGTCGGTGCCCATGCGCCTTAGGCTGCGCTCGAGGCTTTCCCGCACGTGCTTGCGCGAGAGGCCCCGGCCGTTGGCGTCGTCGCTGGTGGGCCAGAAAACCTTGCTGGACAAGACCAGCTCGTGGCGGGGGAACTGCTCCAGCAGGGCCTTGCTCATCAGCTCTTCAGCCAGCCCTTTGGCGTAGACGTCGGCGTTGTCGAAAAAGTTAATCCCGCCCTCGTAGGCGATGCGGGTGATGGCTTTGATGCGCTCGAGGTCCTGCACCGCGTCGCCGTAGGTGACCCAGGCCCCCAGCGAAATTTCCGAAACCCTTAAGCCCCACTGACCAAGTTTGCGATAGCGCATGGGCATAGTAACCTCCGCCCGCCATCTTATCGTGGGCAACACCTGCGATTGGAATTTGGTTTACCTCGGCTCCTCGAGCTCGATCACCGCAGCCGGAGCCACGAAGCCCACCGACTTGTGGGTGCTGTCGCAGAACGGCTTGTTGGCCGAGTGGCCGCAGCGGCACAGCGAGACCCGGGGCTTCTCGATGACCACCTCCTGGTCGCCCTGCCGGAAGACGTACCTGCCGCCTGTTTCGATACCGATGGAGCCATTTTCACGAAACTCGATCTTCATGGCTGCAATTGTACCCAGGCCGCCTGCCTTGCAAAATGGGCATGGATATACAAATACCCGATGGTTTGACCTGGGGGCTCCGGCATTCCAGAATACTCTGGATGTACACCACCCGACTGGCCTACATACACCTAAACGTGCGGCACCTCGAGGCCGCCGTCACTTTTTACACCCGGTTTCTGGACTTACAGCTTTCCGAGCGCTTCGGAAAAACCGCACTGCTGGTCTCTTCGGAGAATCCGGCCCATTACGAGCTGGCCCTTAGCGAAGGTGCGCCATCGGGCTCGGTGGTGCTGGGGTTTGCCGTCCTGTCCGAAGAGGACTTCCAAGCAGCCCAGGATTTTGTGCGGCTCGAGGGGGTGCCTTATCGCTTGGAGGATCGGGGGATTGCCTGGGTGCTGAGCCTGCAAGACCCCGATGGCAACACGGTTGAGCTGTTCTTGGATCGCCGTAAGTCGGGTGGACGGGCCTTCTGGCGTGGGGAGAGTGAACCGCTCTGAGGCTGGGTTGTTGGGCCAGCAAACGACGCTGCGTGCGGCTCTTGTATCGAACCGCCCAAGCAGTAAACTGAAATGCGAAAAGGAGAAAGTATGCAGCGTTGGCTGGTTGTTGTCGTTGCGTTGATGGGTCTTGCGCTGGCTCAGAACTCGACCCAAGCCCCGGCAGGCTGGCAGGAAATTCGGCCCGGAGGGGCGGCGGTCTGCTCGGATGGCTCGCCCTGGCGTTTTTATGTGGCCCAGGGGGCCGCCGATAAGGTAATCATCAATTTTCAAGGGGGTGGCGCTTGCTGGGATGCCGCTACTTGCAATCCACAATCGCGCCTCTACACAACCCGCTTGCAAATCCAGGACTTGCAGGCCGGCCAGGGGGTCTTCAACCGCAACAACCCCGAGAACCCCTTCCGCGACTGGACCCACGTCTTCGTGCCCTACTGTACCGCCGACCTCCACTGGGGCAACAATACCGCTCGCTACGGCGACCTGACCATCCAGCACAGGGGGGCCGTCAATGCCCGGCAGGCCGTGCTGTGGGTCTTCAACAACATTCCCAACCCGCAGAACGTTATGGTCACGGGCTGTAGTGCAGGTGGGTACGGCTCCATCATGTGGGCACCCTATTTCATGCGCCGCTACCCCTCCGCCAGGGTGGTGCAGTTGGGTGATGCGGCTGTGGGGGTTGCACCAGAGTCCTTTTTTCCGGTTGCCTCGGCAGCTTGGGGAACCCAGGGCGCATTGCCGGGCTGGCTTGGCAGCTTAGATCCAACCAAGCTGGGTTCCAACGACCTCTATAAAGCCTTTGCCCAGGCCTACCCAAACCGCAGCTTTGCGCAGTACAGCACCCTGTTGGACGAGGTGCAAATCTTCTTCTACAGCCTGATTCTGGGCCAGCCCCGCCCTACCCCGGAAATAGCCCAGCAATGGGCGCAGGGTGCGTTGGCGAATCTGGCTTCAATCAAACAATCGGCCCCTAACTTTTATAGCTACCTAGCCCCCGGCGCGCAACACTGCATCATCGGGCGGCCCGAGTTCTATACCACCAAGGTCGGGGATGTCTCCTTCGCCGACTGGGTGCGAAAGCTGGTAACGGACGGAAAGCCCGGCGACGTGGCCCCACCCAGGTAGAGCAATTCGATAGCCACCGAACCTGGCACAGGGTGGGTGGGTTTTTGCAGCCTGCGGTGGATGGGCTGCTCAGGACCTTTCTCCGAGCTCCTGCCAACGCAGCGCCTGGGTGATTTCTTCAGAACCGAGGCTCTTTTGCGGGGCAAAGCTGGCAAACCAGTCGCGCAGATGGGGCTCGAGGCCTACCAGCAGTTTGTGTACGGTGGACTTTTTGAGGGGGGCAGCTTGCAGCAGGCCCTGTAACAGGGCATCGCCTTTTGCTTCTACCAGCCGCGCGGCCTCGGTGGTGAACTGGCCCTGAAACCAGAGCTGGTCGGTGAGCCCCTTGGGCTTGGTCTCATAGCTGCCCAGGCTGGGCTCGCTGGGGGTTAGGTGAGCCAGCAGAACGCCCCACTGCTTGGCCTTGGGGTAGAGCTCCGGCAGGGCCTGGTGCAACGCCAGAAGGTAGAGGTAGTTGGCCAGGAACTCATCCACCCACCTCGAGCGGGTACGCAGCTTCCAGGCCACCGCGACGGCGTGGGCGTATTCGTGCCCGAGGTTGAGGTCTAGAAAATCGCCGGGCTGGCCGGGCGGCTTTCCGGCTTTTTTGATGGCCGGAACCAAGGCCTCGCGCAGCCGCCATATAAAGCGTTCGGGGTAGCGGGCAGGCAGGAACAAATAGAGCCCCTCTCTCAGGCTGGTTCGCTGGAAAGGGAAGCCATAGGGGTGCTTGACCCGGGCCTTCCAGTCGGCCTCGCCCAGCACCATCAGGTGCACGGGGGGAACCTCGAGGTAGCGGGCGAGGCTAGAACGTACCCTTAGCAGGTACGCCTGCATGGCCCTGGCCCGCAGCACCGAGCCTTCGGAAGCTTGCAGAGTGATATGGGGATGGGGAAGGGCCTGCACAGCTTGATTGTAGCTTTCTACCGTGGTTCCCTCCATTTATACCGCCAGCCCTGGCGGCAGAAAACCAGGCTGGCACGGTTTTTTGAGCGTGGAGGATTGCCGGGCTCTTTCCGAGAACCGCTCTAGCTATAGCCAAGTATTTCCTTGCGCTTCTGGCCCCAGGCCAGGGCGCTGGCGATGCCCTGGTCAATCGAGTGTTCGGCCTTCCAGCCCAGAAGCTCCAGGGCCCGGTCGGCGTTGGCGTAGGCCCCGGCCACATCGCCGGGGCGGGGCGGGGCTTCGCGCTTGGGAAGGGGCCGCCCGTAGACCCGCTCGAAGGCGGCCACCAGCTCCTTGACAGTGACGCCGTGGCCGGTGCCCAGGTTGATGACCCCGTAGGGGCTGCCCACTTTTTCAATGACCCGGTCGAACTGCTCCACTGCTTTGATGTGGGCCATGGCCAGATCCCACACGTGGATGTAGTCACGGATGCCCGAGCCGTCGCGGGTAGGCCAGTTTACGCCGGTAATGGTGAACTCGGGTAGTTTGCCCAAAGCCACATCTACCATCTTGCCCAGCACATGGCTGGGTTCGCGCACATGAATGCCCGAGCGCAGCTTGGGATCGGCCCCAATGGGGTTGAAGTAGCGCAGGGCAATGCCGCGCAGACGGGTGGCCCTGGACAGGTCTTCCAGCACCATCTCCATCATGTACTTGGTGCGGGCGTAGGGGGAGCTGGGCTTGAGCGGCGAGGTCTCGGTAACCTTGAACCCCGGCACGGCGTCGTAGATGGAGGCCGAGGAGCTGAATACCACTCGAGGGTAGCCAAGTTCTTCCAGGTTTTTGAAGAGCTCGAGGCTCTTGCAGACGTTTTCGCGGTAGTAGAGGTAGGGCTGCTCCACCGACTCCGGCACCACAATCAGGGCGGCGCAATGGATGGTGCTGTGAATATCGGGGTGTTCCCGGAAGATGCGCTCTAGCAGGGCCCGGTCGGCGATGTCACCCTGGTAGAAAATTTTGCCCTCGGTAAAGACCCTGGGCCCGGTTACCAGCGAGTCCAGGAGCACCGGGGTATGGCCGGTGTCGAGGAGTGCGTGGGCGATGGTGCTGCCGATATACCCTGCTCCGCCTGTGATCAAAACCTTCATGCCGCCGATTCTACCCGTAAAAGCCTTACGCCGGATTCAAAAAGATAGTCGCCCAATCGATCGGTAATATCGTTTAGGCTTGTCAAAGTGAACGATACTACCGAAATGCGTATGAGAGGCTATCCTTTTTGAATCCCAGATAACTGCCGCTGGTGGGGTTCGTTCGGCGGCAAACAAACCGAGTCTGGTATTAGTATCTGGAACATGGGCGCACTAAATGGTCTCAAGGTACTCGACCTTTCGCGGATTCTGGCCGGCCCCTTCTGTACCCAGATGCTGGCCGACCTGGGGGCAGAGGTCTGGAAGATCGAGCCCCCCAAGGGCGACGACACCCGTAGCTGGGGGCCGCCTTTTGTGCGCAAGTGCGAGAGCGGCTGGGAGGCTGCGGCAGATGGGGAGAGTGCTTACTACCTCTCCTGCAACCGGGGTAAAAAGAGCCTGGTGGTCAACCTCAAAGACCCCAGGGGCCAGCAGGTGGTACAAGATCTAGCCCGGCAGGCCGATGTGCTGGTGGAGAACTACAAAACCGGCGACCTGGCCCGCTACGGGCTGGACTACGCCAGCCTTTCCAGGTTGAACCCACGGCTTATCTATCTGTCCATTACCGGCTATGGCCAGACCGGCCCCCGCGCCCAGGAACCCGGTTACGATGTTGCGGTGCAGGGCCTGTGCGGCATTATGTCGGTCACGGGGGCGCCGGAGGGCCCGCCCATGCGCATACCGGTGGCCTGGATTGACCTGATGACCGGCCTGCATGGGGCCGTGGCGGTGCTGGCCGCCTTGCAGGAGCGGGCAAAGAGCGGGTTGGGGCAGCACATTGACCTGGCCCTGTTTGATGTGGGGCTTTCGGCCATGGTCAACCTGGCCCAGAGCTATTTGCTGACCGGCCAACTGCCGGAGCGGCTGGGCAACGCCCACCCCCAGATTGTCCCCTATGGGGCCTTTGAAGCGGCGGACGGCTGGTTCATGCTGACCATCGGCAACGACGAGCAGTACCGGCGGGTCTGCGAGGCTATCGGGCATCTGGAGCTGTGGGAAGACCCGCGCTTTCAGACCAACGCGGGCCGGGTCACCCACCGCGCCGAGCTTTTGCCGAGGCTCGAGGCCATCCTGCAGGCCCGTTCGCGTAAGGAGTGGCTCGAGCGCTTCACCCAGGCCGGGGTTCCGGTCACGCCGGTGAATAATCTGGCCGAGGCTTTGGCCGAACCCCAGGCCCAGGCCCGGGGTATGTGCCAGCAGGTGCAGCACCCCTGGCTGGGGACGGTTCCGTTGCTGGGCTCTCCGCTGGCCCACTTCTCGCGCACCCCGGCGCAGGTTCGGGCGCACCCACCGCTGCTGGGCGAGCACAGCGCAGCCGTTCTGGCCGAGGTGCTGGGCCTCAGCGAGCAGGATTTGCAAAGTCTGGAGCAGGCAGGCGCGATTGTACCTGGAGCGCCTTCCACCGCAAACCAAAATTGATCCAGCAAAACAGTTTTTGTCATACAGGGCATCCGTGAGAAGCCACCCTGTGAGCGTTCATACCGGTTCCGCTTGAACCCTTCACCTTGGGGTGTAGTCAAAGGTGAGGGGTTCAGGCATGCATTCCGGCAGTATCGTTTAGGCTTTCAAATGTGAACGATACTGCCGAACTGGCTTCTCGCTGCGCTCGGCGAAGCAAGCGTAGACCTACAGATGAACCCCTGATCGTCCCACCGGTGTACGGCGGCAGGGCCGCTGTCCCGAAGGGGATCGTCCGTCCGGTGAACAGCGACGCTAGTCGTCTGTCCCAAAGGGGATCGTCCGTCCGGTGTACGGCGGCAGGGCCGCTGTCCCGAAGGGGATCGTCCGTCCGGTGAACAGCGACGCTAGTCGTCTGTCCCGAAGGGGATCGTCCCGTCGGTTTGGGTGAACAGTCTCCCGAGCAGTGACTGTTCACCCGCTTAGTAATAAACCTATTGCCAAACCTGGAAGGCCCGAAAAGAGCCAGATGTTAGGGGCTGCTCAGACTCACGCTGTAGCTCCCGCTGGCCTCACCGCTGCCATCGATCTCGAGAATGTACGTCCCCGCCGTGGGGGTGGTGAAGTTGTGGCTGCCGAAAGCCTTGGGGGGGTTGAACTCCGTCAGGTTACCCCCCGCGGTGTAGTCGCCGTTGGGCGGTAGCGGGTAGACCCGCACGGTTCCGCTAAAGCCGCCGCTGACGCTCACGGTGAAGTTCTGGTCCGCGCCGGCGGTGAAGCGGTAGTAGTCGCGCTCCGCCACGTCAATGGTGCCGTTTTGGGCCGGGCCGCCCGGGGTGAGGTCGGTGGGGGGATCGAGGGTGACCAGCCGAGCGGTGAAGTTCGTGTTGCTGGGGTTGATGGGGTTGAGCAGGGTGAGGGTGTGGGTTCCCGCCTTCAAGAGCCCTTTGGCTTCCTCCGAGAAGGATGAGTTGCTGGCGGTGAACTCGCCGGTGTAGTTGCTGAAGGGCGTGCTCGGGGCCCAGACCGTAGCGTAGAGACAGCAGGTAGGCGAGCTGAAGGTTGCCCGCAACAGGTAGCGCCCCTCGGCAGGCAGGTTATAGCGGTAGGCCGCCATCTGCCCCAGGCCCAGGGTGCCGTTTTGGGCGGTCTCGAGGCTGGCGGGTTGGGGCGTGGGTTTGACCAGGCCCACCGTCAGCGTCCCGCCCAGGCGCTCCTGGTAGCGCTCGGTGGAGTAGAGCTCGAGCGTATAAGCACCCGCGGTTCGCACGTAAATGCCGTTGCTCACCTTGGTCTGGGCGCCGCCCCCGGAGTCTATGTTGACGAGGGCATCGTAGACCCCACCCGCCGGGCCGCTCACCAAGGCGGTGGCGTAGGAGGTCTGGGTGGTGGTGAGCTTCAGGGCGAAGACCTCGGCCTGGGCCAGGTTGGGGCTCAGGGTATAGCGCCTGCGCTCCCCCAGGGCCAAGCCGGTGCTCACCTCGGTGAGCGGGTCTTGCAAGGTGAGGGGTTGTGGTGGCTTGGCTGCGTTGAGGCGCAGGGTGTAGGCCCCCGAACCGGGAAAGCCGCTGCGCACCACCAGGCCGTAGATCCCGCTCTTGGGCAGGGTCGAAATACCCGACTGCGCACCGTTGTTGACCGTGCCGCCGTCCGGGCCGAGGAGCCTAAAGCCTGGTAGGAAGTTGACCGCGCTCTGCGCGTAGGCAATGCCCAGGCTCACCTCCTGCCCCTCGCTGCCCTCGAAGGTGTAGAGGTCGAGCTGACCGGCCTGCAGGGTAGTGTTCACATCGGTGTCGAGGGCGATGGGGGTGGGGGTGCGGGTGGCCAGGGTGAACTGCGAGGTGCTCGAGCCGTTGTTGCGGAAGACCTCGAGCACCATCCGGGCCGAAGGCGGGGTCTTCTGCACGAAGGCCTCGGTGCCGGGCTGGGCGCACGACTGGCAACTGGCGTAGATGAAGGCCCCTGAAGGGTAGGCCGCCACCCCGTGCTGGCCGTTCTGCGCGGTGAGGATCAGGCCCACCGGGCTTCCCGGAGGGGCGTTTAGGAGGTAGCGCACCCGGCCCCCCACCGCCGTGCCACTCACCGTGCGGCTGTCGGGCACGCCGAGCACCTCGGGGGTGCTCTTGCTGGCGGTGAGCCGGAAGTTGCCGCTGGAGGCGTTGGTGAATACCACCTCCAGGCGGTGCTCCCCGCCCTGGGCCGCCCCGAAGATCAGCAACCCCGTGCTGAAGGTGCCGCCAAAAGCGTCTTCGGCGATCTTTTGCCCGTCTGGCGCATAGACCCGGAAGAGGCCTTGTACACCGCCGGGGGAAAAGCTGGGCAGCCGGGCCTCGAGGGCCTCGCCGGGGCTCAGGGCTACGTTGAAGCACTGCACGGTGGTGGAGGCGTTGTAGTTATAGGTCTGGTCGTGGGGCAAGGCGAGGCTGGGGGGGTTGGTGCAGGTGCTGCCGGTCAGGGGGCGCAGCTCGAGGCGATACCCGCCCGGTGCGTTGGCTCCCGCCTTGACCTCGAGGCGATGAACCCCGGCAGCAGCATTGGCCACCACCACCGAGCCCACCTGGGCTCCGAAATCGGTCTGATCTGCGCTGCCACCGGGTTTGATCACCCGCACCGTCCCGGTGAGGGTCGAGCCCGTAGCCCGGCTGACCCGCACCTCGAAGCTCTGCGCGGCGGTGGCGCTTAGGTTAAAGCACTGGGTCTCGCCCGTCCGGGCAAAGCTATAAATCTTGTCGTGGGGGACGCTGAGGTTGGGGGGTGCGTCGCAGGAGCCGCCGTTGCCCACCGGGTACAGCACGATGGTCACGTCCTCCTCTTTGCCCGCCGGGCCGCGCAGCACGGTAAGGCCCGCAAGGGTGCCGTTTTTGGCGTAGGAGCGGAAGGTGATGTCTAGGTCTGCCGGGATGGGCAGCACCTGACCGCCGCCCACCGGGGTGGAACCCTCGGCGGCGACCGCTGGGATGTGAGGGGCAGTGGCGCTCCGGCCCACCCGCGCCCCGCCAAACTGGGGCGGCTGATCCGGGCCGGTGCCGTAGTGCCAGCAAAAGCCGGTGCCGGTGAGGTCTTCCAGGTTGCCATCGTGGTCGGTGTCCACCAGGCATTTGGGCTTGGGGTTGTAGGGCGGGCCGTCGAACTGGTCGTGGTTCCACCAGCTAAAGTGGGTCACCTCGCCGCGCAGGGCCAGGCCGGTGGGCGAGGCGGAACTGGCGACCACCGTTCCCTCGCCTTCCTGCACCCACTTCCCGGTTTTCTCGTTGAGCGACCACAGGGGGTATTTATCCCCCACCTTTACCTGCGAACCATCCCGGTTGAGGCTGGTATAAACAGGAATCTCGATGACCGCGCTCTTGCCGGGAGCTACATTGAGCGGCTGTCCACCTTTCGATAGCGCATACTCGACCGTGCCATAGCTGAGGATGAAGCCCTGCTGACCGGTCGGCCCGACCCCCTGGAACCGACCAGGGAAGGCCTCGAGGTTGGTGCCCACGTCCACCGGCGAAATGTTGACCTGAACGGCCCCGCTCACCGGGTTGCCACTGCCGTCCACCAGTGCACCCGCCGGGAGGGTGAGCTTCGCGCCCTGTTTCCCGGTCAGGCTCCCACCCGTTCCTGCATCCAGGTTTTGCGCGGGCTCACGGGGCATCAGGCGGGCCTCTACATAGCCCGACTCGGCGGAGGCGGGTAGCTCGAGTACCTTGAACTGGTCGGCAAAACCGGCTTTGGAAAACTTCAGCGTGACCGGAACCCCCACCCCCACGCCCGGAACGCTGGCCTTGCCGCTGGTGTCGGTGGTGGCGCTGCCGCCCGCCCCGCTGACCGATACACCGGAGAGCGGGTTACCGCTGGAGTCGGTCACGAAGGCCAGGGTACTGACGGTTTTGGAGGGGGCCGGGCCGGGGGTGACGGTGACGGTTTTCTCCGTGCTATTCGTCCCGCCCCGGCCATCGCCCACGGTGAGCTTGACCGTGAAGGTTCCGGCTTCGCCGAAGATGTGGGCGATCCTGGCCGCCCCGCCCCGCACCCCGTCGCCGAACTCCCAGCTAAAGGAGAGCGGGTCTTGATCGGGATCGGAGGAGGTCGAGGCGTCGAAGGCCAGTGGCGTACCGGCCTGCACGCTATCCCCGGCGGTGAAGGCGGCGGTGGGGGGTTGGTTGGGGCCTTTGGCGGGGCCGCCACAGGCCGCCAGAACTCCGATTATGGTTAGAATCAACAATCGGCTCATGGGCTTTTCTCCTGTGAAAGCACTAGCGAAGCCTTCCCCTGGGAGCCGGGTTCTCCAGGCTCGCCAGGTACCGGGCCAGCTCGAGCGGGGAATCAAATTCGTAACGCTCGAGTTTCCCCTGGGGAATCTCCTGCTGGAGCATCAGCGGCTTAAGGGTGGCGTGCCATGCGTCGGAGGCCGACTGGGGCCGGACGCGCAGCTCGAAGTAGACCTCTTTGCGGATGGACTCTTTCATCCCTGTCCTTTCGTGGGAGGGGTTAACGCTCTGTGGGCTTGGTCGCCTGGGCTTGGCCCTCGAGCCGTGCCAGCCGGGCTTCCAGCCTCGCCAGCGAGGCGCGAAGCGCCTGGTTCTCGGCTTCCAGCTTCCGATTCAGCCCCTGGATTGCGGCCAGGGCCACGCCTTGGGCGTCCACAGAGTTGATGGTCTTATCGTCCTCGCCCAGCCCGAACGCAGCCCTGAAGTCTTGGGCGGTGGGGCCTAGGTGCTGGGTCTTGCTCCGGTCGCCCCGCATGTTCCAGGTAGCGATGGGCATCCTGGCGAGGGCTTCCAGCACCTGGGCGGTGTCAACGGCCCGGAAGTTCTCCTTGGCATTCCGGTCGGAGGTGCAGCTCCAGCCCGCGCCGCCGTTGAACGAGCACACCCCGCTCCCGCCGCCGCCGCCCGAGAAGTAGGCCGAGACGCCGCTGGCGCTGCTGCCTTCCACGCCCCGCCCGCTCTGCGAAAATCCGTACACCCCTTGCCCGCCGCCGTTGTGGAAGCCCTGCACGCCTGCTCCGTTGTTGCCGCCGCCGGTGCGGACGCCGGTGACCCCGGTGGCCCCCACTGCGTTGGAGTTGGTCACGCCGTAGACGCCGTGCGGCACACTGGGGGGATTGATGGTGCCACCACTCGAGCTTTCCCCGTAGACGCCGATGCGGGTGCTGCTGTTGCCCTCTACCCCTATTCCGTTCGCGGCGAATCCGGTCACACCCCGGCTATCCGCCCCGGTGCTGCCCACGCCCGATACACCGGTGCCCAGGGGGGCAAAACTCTCACCGCGTACACCGCTTCCGCCACTCGAGCCGATGTTCACGCCCATTACGCCATATCCGGAGTTCGCCTCGCCGAGGACGCCAACCCCGATGGGACTAGGACTAGGGAAGGTACCTGTGCCGCTGCGGCCTCGGACGCCGATCTGGTTGTCGCTCTGCCCGAAGACACCGGTGCCCGCCCTGCCGAGTACGCCGGTGCCGTTCGCGCCTGCCGTGCCCTGGATTCCGGTTCCGGCGGTGCCAGGGGAAACCCCCATCACACCCGGACTGCCTCCGCTGAGCAGCCCAATGGTGCCATCGGCGCAGATTCCGATCTTTTGGTTCGGTTGCGGGGCGCAGAAGTTGCCGCCCGAGTCCCCGGCGACCAGCGCGATGGTGGGCGGGGTGCCGGTGGCGTTCACCTTGAGCACTGGGTACAGGCCCGAACTCAGGCTGAGCGGCAGGCTCAACTTGGTTACCGTCACCGCCCCTTCGGCCAGCTTGGCGGTGCCCACGCCGCCGTCGGCCAGGCTGAATTGGGTGCCGTTCAGAGCTAGGCCGATGCCTGCCGTGTAGCTTTGCCCGCCGGAGCCCACGTCATCCAGCTCACAGGCCACTGTTCCATCGGCGTTGATCTGCTTGATGCTCGAGCCGTCGTCGCACTTGGCACTCACGCGGGCCTGCTTGCCCGCCTCGAGGGCGTCTGCCGCCGCCTTCAGTACCGAGAAGTTGGCGTTCACCTCGGCGCTCCGGATGGGGTCGCCCGCCTTGAAGGTGTGCGGGAGGCTGGTCACCGCCCACACCGCTCCGGGGGTGAGCAAGGCACCGATCAAAAGAAACTTAAGGTCACGTCCACGCATGGTTCCCTCCTCATTGCCAGCGGGCCTCGTCCCAGCGGCCCGTGTCCCAGCTCGAGCCCTGTGGCGCGGGCGACCCGCAAGCGGCCAACAACAGTGCCACGGTCAGAATCAGCCAGAGTATTGGTCTCATCTTTGCCTCCTCACGCCGGTCTTAAAACCCACCCTTTCGTACGGGTTGCAGGTTGGCTAGGTACCGGGCCAGCTCGAGGGGTGAGTCGAACTCCAAGCGCTCGGACTGGTCTACTTTTTCCAGCGTGGCGTGCCAGGGCTGGCCCTGGGCCTCGGGGTAGACCCAGAGCCGGTACTCCCGGAGCAGTTGGGGGATGTTGGGCCGGGTTGTGTTCATGGTCTAAATCTTCCTTGGCGCTGGGTTCAACGCACCCATACATCAGCTTCTGGTGGGAATCCGGGCCCAGTGAAGGGTGGTGGTGCGGGCCGGGTCGTCGGGTAGGTAGGCCACTGGAACCCGCTGCCCCACCACCAGGGCGTGGGCCTTGCCATCGGGAACCCGCAGGGCCGCCTCGGCTTCGAAGGGCGCGCCCTGAACCGGATCTACCCGCAACCGCACCACCACCACCGGGTCGTCGGCTTGTTCGGGGCGGAGGGCCTGCCCCGGACTGAGCTGGGCGGCCTGGGCCCCGGTGGCCTGCACACCCAGAATCTCGGCTTCGGCGTGGAGGCCCTGTGACACGATGTCCTCGGCCCGCATGACCCCAGCCACGTAGTACTGTGAAGCCTGCCCGGCGGTGATGCTTTCCAGCGCCACGCGCCGGGGGTTTTGTGGGTCTACGCGTACCTGTACCACCATGCCGGGCTGGAGGAGGCCCCACTGGGTGCGCCCCAACAAAACCTGACTGCGTGCGGTATAGGCTGGACCGTCTGGGGGGTAGACTTCCAGGGTGAGCGCCAACACCGCATTGACCTTGTTGATAGTCCAACCGGTATCCTGGACGGCCAATACCCTGGCGGTAGCGGGCTGGCCGCTTTTGAGTAGGTCGGAGGTATCCATCCGCCCCAAAAACCGCCCCACCCCGGCAAAAATCAGTCCGGTCAGCCCTAGCGTGATCCCGCTGATGTTGAGGGTTAGCGAGGTTGTACTCCCCAGGAAGAAGGCCCCCACCAGAAGCGCCACCGCTAAGATCAGCATGGCCCCCCCCACGATTCTGAACATCCGTCCTACTGTGCCCATGGAGTTCCCTCTAGGGTACTTCCCCGATACTGATGCCAACCTGGTCGGTGCCGGTCAGGCCCTCGGGGTCGGTGACCGAAAGCTGAAGCTGCATTACCTTGACCCCGTTGTTGCTGATGCCGTAATCGCTGGGCTTGAAGCAGGGGTAGGAGAAACTGCTCACCGTGCAGGTCTTGGGCACTATTGTCCAGTTCTGGCTGCCATAGGTGAGCCGCCAGACCGCGGTGTACTGGGTTCCCGGTCCGCCGCCGGGGTCGGCGTTGACCCGGTAAGCCAGTTGGATGTTGGCGTTAGCGTTGAATTGCTCGCCCTCGTCGGGCTCCAGGATCTCCACCACCGGCGGGCCGCTGGGGGGCAGGGGCTGGACGTTCAGGCTGACGGTGGCGGTGCCCTTGGCCCCGTGGGCGTCGGTGGCGGTGAGGGTGATGGTGCGGGGGCCGGTGGTGGCGAAGCTGGCAGTGAACTGGCAGCCAGTACCCAGGGTGTCGCTGGGGTTGCTGCTCTTCCAGGAGAGGGCCGAGCAGGGCAGTTCCACCGGAAAAGCTCCGTCGCCATCAAGGCCCTTGCCCCTGAAGGTGAGGGTGGAGTTCACGTAGACCGAACCGGCGGGGGGCTCCAAGATTTGCGCGGTGGGCGCTTGGTTGACCCCGACGACCGTGATCGTGGCTGAGGCAGTAAAGCCCAGCGCGTCGCGAGCGGTAGCGGTGATCACGCGCCCTCCGGGAGAGTTTAAGTGGAAGGTGATGCTGGCCCCACTACCCATATCGCCGTCTAAGGTGGAGCTCCAGCTAACAACCGGGGTATCCCCGTCAGGGTCGGAGGCAATGGCTGTATAAGTCACACTTTGCTTGTAAGGGAAGCTGCTCCCGTTGGCGGGTGCGGCGATCTGGATGGTGGGGGGGTTGTTTTTGAAGACGTTGGACTTTGAAACGCTGAAAACGGTGATGTTCTTAAAGTAGGTCTTGGCCCAGTTCACCGGGATGTATACCAGCCCACCGTCACCGTAGCAGGTGCCCCAGGAGTTCTTGAGGATAAAGTAACCGCCGCCCGCACCCGTAGGCGCGTTGGGAAGCTTTTCCTGAATCTTGCTGTTGGAAAGGTATCCCACCAGGTGGATGGCGTGCCCACCCAGCACCTCGTCGTCGTAGTCCACCAGGAAACCGTCCGCGTTGAGGCGGTTCCCACGCATCCCGCGGGTGACATTGAGGGCCACTACCATTGGTCGCCCGTTTGCCAGCAGGTTGCGGATCGTGTTGAGCGGCAGGTCGTCGCCGTTCTCCCAGAGCAGGTACGAACTGCTGATCTTGTACCCTTCGTTGTTGCTGGGGGGTTTGCTACCGCAGTAGGTGCTTCCGTTCACCTGGGTACATAGGAACTGGCCCTGATGGGTGGTGTTGGAGCAGCGCTCATCATAGCCGTTACAGGAGCCTACAAAGTCCGCCTCCTCGTCGGCGCTGTCACCCACTTTACGCTCGGGAGAAGGGTTGTAGTTCCACTGATCCTCGAAGGGCAGGCGGTAGCCGCTCTCGCTGAACGCCTCGGCCACGTCTGCGGTAGGAGCCCCTTCGTCGTAGTCGTCGGCATCCCAGGCGGTCTTGATCTTGTGGTAGAGGAACTGCTCGGAGAGGTTGACCCACTTGCCATCTCGCACGGCCACCAGGGTCTCGGTGGCCGAGGTCAGGGCGAAACCGGTGCAGCTTCCGCGCCGGCGCTGGTTTTTGGTGCTGGTGGTGAAGTATTTTTGCGGCCAGTGCAGGTTTTTGTAAAGCCCCCCGCTAGCGTAGTCGCATAACTGACCTGTACGGTCGCTGCCCTCACCGGAGCGCTCCTCGTTGGCTGGGGTGGCGGGAAATCCGGGGGGCTGGTAGGGGTCGGCCTGGGAGCGAACCCCAAACCGTCCCTGGAGGGCCTGGAGCGCCCGCTCCTCCAGCGCATTCATCTGCCCTTCGAGCTGCTGCTCGAGCTGGGCCAGCGCCGCCCGTACCTCGGCAAAACTCTTGTTCTGAAGCGATTGGGGGGTGGGCAGCCCAGCCTTGAGGTTGTCTGGCAGCGCGGCGTAGGCCTCGCTGTATGCTCCGAGCTGGTTCTCCACCTGCATGAATCGCTCGTGTGCGGCGAGCAGGTCGCGCAGACCAGCGTGCTGGCCCATGGTGATGACTTGCTCACTCTGACCGGCCCTATTGGTGAAGGTAATGAGGTAGTTGTCCCCTGGCAGTTTCTTGATGTCGGGGTCGTTGAGGTTGGGCTCCCTTAGGAACACCTGGAGGCTGGGGCGCTGCTGCACCAGGCTCTGGATGCTGACCTGGTCGGCTTTGAACTGGTCTTCGGCCAGCTTCTTGCGGGTCTGGCGGGCGATCTGGGACTCCCAGCGGAACTCGGGGTCTTGGGTGAGCCTTTGGAACTCCTCGGGGCTGACCAGACTAGCCCCCGCTGGAACAGGCCCGCCAAAGGCATTGTCGGACGTGAAGATCCCACCACCCCCTCCGCTGGAACACGCGGCCAGCAGGACAGCCAAACCCACTAGAAATACCTTGATTATCGCTCGGGCCATGAAGTATCCCCCCTCTACCCGGTGTTTTGGATTCACCGTGGCCCCAGGGTAGACGAGGGGGCGTTGCGGGAGCGTTGCGGGAAGTTGGTTCAGGGCGATTGCGCCAAAGGCCAACCCGCCGTAGAGGCGTGCTGGCGCGTCCCGGTGGGTATTTGGCGGTGGGTTCTCGCAAAGGCATCGCTTACGGCGAACCTGCTTGCAATTACCATCCAGACCTCTGGACACTGTGTTGAAATGCCCAAGGCAAGAGGTTAACCCCCCCCGGCGTTTTTTTGGGGTCGGCGGTGCCCCTGACCTTTGGTGACCTCAAAAGAGGCGGCGAGATGGCCGCAACACCTGCTGCCGCACGGGAGGAAGCGGCGAGATGGCCGCAACACCTGCTGCCGCACGGGAGGAAGCGACGAGGTGTACGTATTGGCCGTCCCGGGTGCGCTGGGTTTGGGGAGGGTGTTCTGCCGGCCTCGGTGCCCAAGGCTGGCAAAGACTGGTTTACGGATTTTCGAGATCGCCTTAGAGGAGGTCGCGGTTCATGGCAAGGAAGGATTCCTTCACCGGAGGATGGCTCTCCAGGGTAGCGGCCATTTCTTGGAATTGCTTGGCGGCTTCGCGGCGAAACCTTTGGGCTTGCCGAGTTTGGCCCAGGGCTTGGTAGGCTCGAGCCAGGGTACGGCGAAGTTCCAGCTTTTCAAGGGGTTCCACCTTGTGGTCGGCGAGGTGGGCGACCGCTTCGCGGAGGGTTGGTTCTAGGGGCAGTCCGAGACGGGTCAGGGCAGTGAGCTGAACCGCCAGCAGACGGGCGGTTTCGTTGGGGGTGGCCTGCAGGTCTTGGGTTGCCTCGAGGGCGCCTTGATAATCGCCCATAGCCAAGCGGGTGAGCCCCAGAATCCACCCCCGATAAACGCCGTCTTCGTTGGTTTTAGTCTGTACTCGCTCGAGCCTCGCCAGGGCCTGTTGGGGGCGGCCTTCCAGCAGCTCGAGGCGGGCCAGGTTGGTCTGGAGGGCGGCCCTTGCTACCTCCACCCCGGAGGAGTCCAACAGCGCCTGTGCCTCGTCTAGATGGGCTTTGGCG
The DNA here is from genome assembly GCF_037443965.1 of Meiothermus sp. Lineage (GTDB taxonomy): Bacteria > Deinococcota > Deinococci > Deinococcales > Thermaceae > Meiothermus. Next base: position 171,727 of record NZ_JBBINI010000001.1, on the reverse strand, counting down.
GTCCTGGGGTCGCCAAGGCTGAGGTAGACCATACCCACATCGGCCTGCCGGGTGGCCCGGTATTCGATCCCCCTGTGGCGCCGGGCCATTTCCAGGGCCTTTTCGAAACCCCCCAGGGCCAGGCCGTACTGGCCGAGCCGGTAGTGGACGGCGGCCAGGTTGTTGACCAGAAAGGGCTCAAAGACCGGGTCGCTCACGCCCGCGAACAGCGCCTCGGCCTGCTGCAGGTGGGCCAGGGCCTGAGCGAACCTGCCTGCGCTGCTGTGCCCAGCGGCGATGTTGACATGGATCATGCGCTGGTGTCTGCGTGCGCCCAGCGCCACGGCTTTCTCCAGCGCCTCGCTGCCGAAGGCCACCGCCTGGTCGAAGCGGCCCTGCTGCTGCGACAGCGCCCCCAGGTTGACGGTGGCCTCCATCTCGAGTTGAACCTGTCCAGCCTGGCGAAAGGCCTCTCGTGCCTGCTCCAAGTGGGTCTGGGCCTGCGCCCAGTCGCCGCGCATCCCGGCAAGGACGGAGTACCCGGTGTGAATCCGCCCGACCAGCACCAGGTTGTCCGGCCCCAGCGGGAGGGCCTGGTGCAGGCGGGCCTCGGACTCGTCTAGGCGACCCAGCCTGCGCAGGGCCTCGCTGCTCATATGCAGGGCCTGCTGGCGCAGGGCGGTAGGCAGGTTTGGCACGGCCAGCACCCGCTCGACCCGCTCCAGGGCCTCGGCGTTCTGGGCGCGGCGCATCGCTAGGTGGGCACGGGCTAGGGCGGCAGCTGCGGCGAAGCGGGGGTCGGGGAGCTGATGGGCTACGCGCTCGAGCGCGTCCAGTTCTGCCTCCCGGCCTACGTTGTCGTCGAGCAGGTTGAAGAGGTCAATGCGGGCTTCGTGGATGGCGAAGGCTTCCTCGGGGCTGGCGTGAGGGAGTGCGGCGGCATAGTGGGCCAGCGCCTCCTGCTGAGCATAAGTCCGCGCAGCCGCCTGGGCAGCCTTGACTCGCCAGGGAACGGCCAGAGTAGGTTTTTCGGCGCTTTCGAGGTGCAGCGCGATCCGGGCCACTGGCCCCTCCAGGCGCTCGAGGTTGGCAGCTAGCTTAAGGTGAACGAGTCGCCGCCGCTCGGGGCTCAGGCTGTCGCGGAGGGCGTTGCGGGTGAGGTCGTGGGCGAAGCGATAACCCGCCCCCGAATGCTCGAGCAACTGCGCCCTCACGGTGCGCTCCAGCCCCTCCAAACCTTCCCACTCCGAGAGCGCGGTGGCCGGGGCAATTTCCTCAAGCGTAAAACCATCCTCTGACAGGCTGGCTGCTTCCAGCAAGCGTCGGGCCGCACTCCCCAGGCGGTCTACCCGGTTGAGCACGGCCTGGCGCACCGAGAGCGGGATGGGCAACTCGCGGTAGTCCCGAGTGGTTTGGTCGTAGGGGGTGCTCCACCCGCCGCCAGGCTCGAGGCGCAGGTCGCCGGTCTCGAAGAGATGTTGCAAGGTCTCGAGCAAGAAAAAAGGATTGCCCGCGGTGGCCCGGTATAGGCGACTGGAGAACAGGGGGGCTGGGCCTGCTCCCGACAACTGGCTCACCAAGGCCTCCACCGCCGGCTCGGGGAGGGGCTGGAGTCGGATGCGCTCCAAACGCCCCTCGCTGCTCAAGTTTTCCAGGATCTGCCCGAGGGCCGGGTTATCTTCCAGCTCAAGCGGTCGCGCAGCCGCCCACAAGCGCACTTCAACTGGATTGGCCACCCGGTGCACCAGGTGGGCCAGCAACTCCAGGCTCATCGGATCGGCCCATTGCAGGTCGTCGAAAACCAGGCCGCGCCCACCCAGGGCCAACAGCGTACGGGCCAGCCCCTCGAGAAACCGTGCCCGAGCCTCCGGCAAGACTGGGCCGGGCGGCGTCTCGGGCTCGAGTTCGGGCACCAGCCGGGCCGCCTCGGTGCGCCAGATTTTCTCGAGGCCTTCCAAGGGTTCCCGCCCAGGGCCGCTCAGAGCAGCGCGGATGGCTTCGGCGACCGCATAGAGCGAGGTTTGGCTCGAGAGTTCGCCAAAGCGAATCCACAGCGCCCCCCGGCTGGCTTCCTCGAGCAGCCGGGTCTTGCCCACCCCTGGCTCGCCTAGCAGCAGGGTCAGCGTTTTAGAGTGATGTAACTGGGCCAACTCCTCCTGGCGGCCCACCAGCGGTGGGCTAAGTTTGCCGATGGTTCGGGTCTGCACCGGCGCGGCGGGCTCGAGCACCGCTGCCTTGCGGATGCGCTCGGCCAGCCCCACGGTCTCGGGCAGCGGCTCCAAGCCCAGCTCGTTCTGGAGGGCGCTGCACAAATGCTCGTAGCGCTCGAGGGCCGTTTCACGTTCACCCAACAAGTAGTGCAGGCGCATCACCTCGCGGTGGTGGCGCTCTTGCAGGTCATCTTCGGCCAGCAACTTTAAGTGAAGCTCCAGCGCTTTACGCCACTGCCCGCGGGTTTCCAGCGCTTCGGCGTGGTAGAGCATGGCCTTGCGCCATTGCCCGTGCAGACGTTCGCGCTGGTGCTCCAGCCAATCCTCAAAGCCCGCCGCTGGCAATTCGATGCCCTCGAGCAGGGTTCCATATAGCGCCAGGGCTTGCTCGAAGTGGCTGGAGTTCACCGCCAGCTCGAAGGCCGCCACATCGGTCTGGAAGCCCTCGAGCCAGATCTGCTTGTCGTCGCCTTGCAGGTATTCTCCTAATCCCGCCTCGCGTAACCGATGCAACTCACGGCGAAGATTGCGCCTTGCGCTGGCCTCATCCAAATCCGTCCATAACAGGCCCGCCAGCCTCGAGCGCGCGGTACTGCCCTCCAGGGCAAGATAGGCCAGCAAAGCCAGGGTCTTTTTGACGGGGAGCCGCACCTCCCTGCCGCCCTGCAGTACCTGGGGTACGCCAAGCAGCCGCAGCTCGAGCAACGGGTTGGGCGATGAAGCGAGCATTCCTTCTCCAGTATGCAGCCAAAGGCGTTACAGCCCCGTTATGTGCTGCCAAGAGCGGAGCCAGTGAGCTTTACCAGGGAGCCGATGCTGGATGTTTGGAGCAGTGGAATTGCTTGGCAATCGCTTTGCATTGGGTTTATGCCTTCTGAAGGGTATAAAAGACCGCTTTAATCTCCTTGTCTCTAGCCCTATGGGAATTGCACCGGGTTCCAAATCAAGCCGTGCGGAAAGGTTTAAGCAATGCCTCTCACGGCACACCTGGGGGAATGGCCTGTAAAGTAAAGCCTGTCTGGAGGTTTGGCTATGCGTGGGCGTTGGGTGTGGATGTTAGGACTATTGGCGCTGATTTCTTGTGTTCCCATTAACCAGGTTCAGCAGGTGCAGGGGCTCGCGGGGCCGGTGCGCATTACCTTCGACCGCTGGGGGGTTCCGCACATCCGGGCCCAGGCCAGCGATATGGACGTGTTTTTTGCCCAGGGCTATGTGCACGCGCGCGACCGGCTTTTTCAGATGGAGCTGGGCCGCCGGGCCGCGCAGGGGCGGCTGGCCGAAATTCTGGGCAGTGGGGCCATCGAGCAGGATCGCTTCTTTCGCACCTGGGGCTTCTACCGGGCCGCCTTGGCTTCCCTTCCCAACCACACCGAGTTCACCCGCCGGGCCCTCGAGGCCTACGCCGCTGGGGTCCATCAGTTCATCCGCGAGGGCAACCTGCCCCTTCCTTTCGCCCTGCTGGGCTTCACCCCCGAGCCCTGGACCCCCGCCGACACCCTGGCCTGGGGCAAGCTACAGTCCTACGACCTGGGGCAGGTCTGGCAGGACGAAATTGACAACACCTTCATCCTGAACAAGGTGGGCCTCGAGGGCTTCAACGACCTGCGCGGGGCCTATCCACAGGGCTGGCCCACCATCCTCCAGCCCGAAGACCTCCGCAGCCTGGACGAGCGCGCCCAGAACCGCCGGGTATACGAGCCGGCCGCACTGTCCTCGAGCATTTTAGGGCAGCTCGAGCAGGTGGCCGCGCTTTCCAGACAGCTCAGCCTCGCACCCCAAGACCCCGACCAAGGCTCCAACAACTGGGTGCTGAGCGGCGCCCGCACCACCACCGGCAAGCCAATGTTGGCCAACGACCCCCACCTGCGGCTGCAAAACCCTGCGCTGTGGTACATCGCCGACCTGCGCGGCCCCACCTACAAGGCCATTGGGGCCACCATTCCAGGGGTGCCGGGGGTGTTTCTGGGGCGCAACGACCGGGTGGCCTGGGGGGCCACCAACGTGCGGCCCGATGTGATGGATCTGTTTGTGCTGGACTTGGAAGGGGAGTCGTACCGCACCCCGCTGGGCCTGGTTCCACTACGGGTTCGGCAGGAGACCATCCGGGTGCGGGGGGCCGACCCGGTGACCTTCACCGTGCGGGAAAGCGAGTACGGCCCGGTGATCTCCGACCTGGGCCTGGTCTTCCTGCGGCCTGGCCTCACGGCGGGCACTGCCATCGCTACGGAAAAGCAGGCGGTTTCGGTGCGCTGGACGGGCCTCGACCCGCAGGACACCACCCTGGACGCCTACCTGGGCATGAACCGCGCTCAAAACGCCGAGGCGTTCCGCCAGGCCCTGAGGCGTTACGTGGCCCCCATGCAGAACTTCGTGTATGCCGATGTGGAGGGCACCATCGGCTACTTCGCGCCGGGCTGGATTCCCATACGCGACTGGGACGGGCGCTTCCCGGCCAGCGCCAGCAAGGGGCAGCAGTGGAAGGGTTACCTGCCTTTTGAGCGGCTGCCCCAGGTGGTCAATCCCAAGGAGGGGTTTGTCTCGAGCGCCAACAACCGGGTACTGCCGCACGGCGGGCCGGACATCTCCAGCTACACTACCGAGGTGTTCCGGGCCCAGCGCATCCGCGAGCTGATTCTGGCCACGCCCAGGGCCAGCCTCGAGGACATGGCCCGCTGGCAGGGGGATACCTACTCCATCATTGCCCGCGAGCTATTGCCGGGCCTGCTGGCCCTACAGCCCCAGAGCGAGGCGGCCCGACGTCTGCAAAACGCCGTGCGCAACTGGGACTTGCGGGCCGAGCTGGACTCGGTGGGGGCCACGGCCTTTGCCTTCTACTACCGTGAGATCTCCCGGATGCTGGAAGACGAGCTGGGCCTGCGCTACCCACCGGTGCCCTATACCTTCATCAAAACCCTGCGCGAGGATGGCCGCTGGTGCCAGAATGCCAGCGCGGGCATTCGGAACTGCGCTCAGTTCACGGCCCAGGCCCTGGAGAAAGCCGGCGCCGAGCTCGAGCGCCGTCTAGGCCCCGACCCCTCTGGCTGGCAGTGGGGCCGGTTGCACCAGGCCAGCCTTCCCTCTGCCCTGGCCTCCACGCCGCTTATCGGCGGCCTGTTCAACCGCAACATCCCCACCCCCGGCTCGATGCACACCGTGAACGTAGCCAACTACAACCAGGACACCTTCCAGCACACCTCGGGGGCCAGCCTGCGCACCCTCTTCGACCTTTCCGACCCCGACAACAGCCGCATCATCTACCCCATGGGCCAGTCTGCCGACCTGTTTAGCCCGCATTTCGACGATCTGCTCTGGCTCTGGCGCGACAAGCAGTACATCCCCCTCAGCACCCGCCCTGCCGACTGGGGCAGTACCTGGATGCTTGAACTCAGGCCATAGTGTGTATAACGATAGCTATTTTTTTCGCGTTCTCGAGGCAGCATACAGGTTGCTCAGCCCGAATGCTTTGCCCTCCTCTCGCTGTTGGCTCATATAGTCATATCGCATTGCAGTAGGCTACAAAGGTGTGCTTTGCCTTGTTGAAGGCATCCATTCGGCAAAGTGACTAGGTGGCACTAGTCTAATAGTCTGTAGTCTGCTATACTACACTTAGCAGTCGAGAGGTCTGACTTTCAGACCGCGAGAGCAAGGTCTCTCCTCGACTGACTTTTTTTGGTACTTTTGTAACATGTACCTTTTGTATGCAGATGAATCGGGTTCAACTTCTGATCCAAAGCAACAGCACTTTGTTCTAGCTGGATTTTGTGCTTTCGAGCGGCAAGGTTGGTGGTTATCGAAGCAACTTGAAAAGATAGCTGAAAGATTCAATGCTGCGGATCCTGCGTCAGTTGAACTGCACGGAAATCCGATGTTCACAGGAAAAAAAATTTGGCGACAGTACGATGAAAATTTACGACGCACAGCAATAGAAGACGCCTTGCGCATATTTGCAGAATCTCATCCCAGCAATCGCTTATTTGCCAGTGTTATAAAGAAAAGTGCCGAACAAAATAAAGATCCCGTTGAGCTTGCTTTCGAACAACTTGCAAGCCGTTTTGATATGTACCTCAAACGACTACATAAGCAGAACGACACACAACGTGGGTTGATAATTTTTGACAAAACAACTTACGAGACTGCAATTCAGAGTTTAGCAACAGACTTTAGAACCAAGGGCCACACCTGGGGCGTTATTCGCAACTTTTCTGAGGTGCCATTATTTTTGGACTCTCGCGCCTCGCGATTGATCCAACTGGCAGATTTGATTGCCTATGCAATTTACAGATACTTCGAACATGGCGATTCGAGGTTTTATTCTATTATCGAGAGGCGTTTCGATAGTCACGGAGGTATCGTCCATGGGTTGTATGTGACCAAGTGACGAAAAGTTTACCTTCTATTCTCCACCCGCTCCTTCATCTCCTCAACCAACGCCCCAACCAAAAGCGTGCGCTGCTCCTTTACGTGACGCTCGCGCACATTAACCGCGCCCGCTTCGGCTTCCTTGTCGCCTACCACCAGAATCAGGGGTATTTTTTGCAGCTCGGCATCGCGGATTTTGGCGTTCATGCGTTCGCTGCGGTCGTCAATCTCCACGCGGAGCTTGTTTTTGCGCATCTCGGCGGCTACTTTCTGGGCGTACTCCAGATGCCGGTCGGCAATCGGTACAATCACGGCCTGGATGGGGGAGAGCCACAGCGGGAAGTCGCCGGCGGTGTGCTCCAGGTAAAACGCAAAGAAGCGGTCGAAGCTGCCCATGATGGCGCGGTGGATCACCACTGGGGTCTCTTTTTCGCCTTTTTCGTTGGTGAACTCGAGGCCAAAGCGCTCGGGCACGATAAAGTCGAGCTGGTTGGTGGCGATGGTGTCCTCCTTGCCCAGTACGCTCCTGATCTGCACGTCCAGCTTGGGGCCGTAGAAGGTGGCCTCGCCGATGCCCTCCACGTACTTGGCCCCGGTCTCTTCCAGGGCTACCCGGATGGCCGCGATGGCGTCGCGCCAGTTATCGTTTTCCTCACCAAACTTTTCGGGGTTGTTTTCGAAGTCGGGCAGGGAGAGGCGGAACCAGTAGTCCGAGATGCCAAAGTCTTTGTAGACCTCGTCGAAAAGCTGAATCACCCGGATAAACTCCTCGGTGACCTGGGCCCTCGAGCAGTAGATATGCGCGTCGTTCTGGGTGAAGCCCCGTGCCCGCGTGAGGCCCGAGAGGGTGCCCGAAAGCTCGAAGCGATAGAGGGTGCCGAACTCGTTCAGGCGAAGCGGCAGGTCGCGGTAGCTCTTGGGCCGGGCCTTGTAAATCATGTGGTGGTGCGGGCAGTTCATGGGCTTGAGGTAGTACTCCTCGCCCTCAATCTCGATGGGGGCATACATGTCGTCTTTGTAGTAGGGCAGGTGGCCGGAGGTGTAGTAGAGCTTGGCGTTGGCGATGTGGGGGGTGTAGACATAGTGGTAGCCATGCTCCTGCTCCTTCTCGTACATGTAGTTTTCGAGTTGCCGCCGAATGAAAGCCCCTCGAGGCAGCCACAGCGGTAGCCCCTTGCCCACCTCCTCGGTGATGGTGAAGAGGTCGAGCTCAGCCCCCAGCTTGCGGTGGTCGCGACGCTTGGCCTCTTCTTGTTGCCACAGGTAGTGCTCCAGCTCTTCCTTGGTGCGGAAGGCGATGCCGTAGATGCGCTGGAGCTGGGGCCGGGAAGAATCGCCCCGCCAGTAGGCCCCGGCGATGCTGGTCAGCTTGAAGTGCGGCGGAATGCGGCCTGTGCTGGGTACGTGCGGCCCCCGGCAAAGGTCAGTGAAGCCATGTTGCTCGTCGCCTTGCTTGTAGAAGCTGAGTTCTTCGCCCACCGGCAAGTCTTGAATCAGCTCGGTCTTGTAGGGATCCACACCGGCATAGCGCTTCAGCGCTTCCTCACGCGAGAGCACGAAGCGCTCCAGCGGGAGGTTCGCCGCCACAATCTGGCGCATCTTCTCTTCGATGGCGGGCAAGTCCTCCTCGCGGATGGGCTCGGGGGCGTCTATGTCGTAGTAGAAGCCATTCTCGATGACCGGCCCAATGGCCAGCTTGACCTGCTCCGGGGCGAAGCCCTTCTCGGCGTACAGTTCGCGCACCGCCTGGGCCATCACGTGGGCCAGGGTGTGCCGGAAGAGCTGGACATACTCGGGGTCTTTTTCGGTCAGGATGCGCAATTCTGCCCCGTCGGGCAGGGGCTTCATCAAGTCGTAGAGTTCGCCGTTGGCAATCGCGCCAATGGCGGCCTTGGCCAGACCAGGGCCAATGGCTCGGGCCGCATCGGCTGCGGTCGCGCCGGGCTTAAGCTCCAGGTTTCGTCCGTCGGGAAGCACTGCGTTCATAGTCACCTCAAAAAAAATCCCGGCCCTTCAACCACGAGCCGGGAGAACCTCCATCGCCGTATGGCTAGAAGTTCCCCCCAGGTCTAGTAGTCAGCCGAGCCCACATCTTGCCTAGAAGTGTACGCCTGTGCGGGAGGGGAGTCAAATCCAGCCCAATAGGGAGGTGGGCTCTAAGGGCTCCGGTAACTTAATCCCTGGGATGGATCTGGCTCCCCTAAGATCTGGAAGTTGCTTTGAGCGCTTCATTTTGGGAACTTCACTGCATATCAATCTTTAACTTACCAAACCACTAAGGGCCTCGAGGGGAAAAATCTTAATAATCAGCAAATTGACAAAAAACTAAACCAAGTACAAATCCTTTAAAAGGGCATCACGATAAACACCCATTTCATCGCGCTCCCTTGCAGGGGTTGCCTCTATCCATAATTTTATATCAAGTATAAACTATGGTAATTTTATTGAATACATAAACCGGCGAATTTGTCAAGAGGTTTACAACCGTAACGCAATGGGATATCGTTTCAGCCAGGAGGAAAAAACATGAAAAAGACTACTCGCAGTATCACCATCTGGAACGACTAAATCTAGCTAATTGGCTACAAGCAATAGTGTTACGGAGGGCGTTACGCCCTCCGCTTTTTCTCATTTACTACCGGGGCTTTTTGGATTCATATCTGCATACCCCCGTGCCCGATGATGGAAATTGCGTCTATGAATCAACCGCATCCCTTTTTCGGCGCTTGCTGGGGCCTGCAGGAAGGAAAACAACAAGGCAGTTGTGCTTGTTTAGCCGCTGCCTACAAAAACCCAATCCGGATCAGCCCTGCAGGGGCTCTGGCAGATCCTTCAGGCTGCGAATGGGGGAGAAGAACAGCCAGGTGAAGGAGAGCATGGCAATCAGACCGGCTATCAGGGTGGCCTCGCGGATGCCCAACAACTCGGCCAGCAGCCCACCCAGAATGCCGCCCAGTGACCCCACCCCGATGCCCACAAACTGGCTGGTTCCACCCACCCGCCCCAGCAGGTGTTTGGGGGTTCGGGCCTGGCGGATGCTCACCGCATTCACGTTGCGCACCACCGTGGAAACGGCTTTGATGAATAAGATCAAGCTGACTAGGATGGCCGCCACCATGGGCGGTTCCAACACCAGCGCAAATGCTACCCCGGTGAGCGAGGAAATCAGTTGCATGCGAATGATGATCCCACCGAGCCCTAGCCAGGCGGTGAAGCGAGCGGCAGTGAGGGCTCCGATCAGGGCGCCCAGCCCCACCACGCCAAAGACGATGCCAATCCAAGCCGGCGGGATTTCCAGTTCGCGGTTTAGGAACAGAATCTGAAGGGCCACCAGCATACCGATATGCAGGTTAAAAGTTGCGCTGGATAAGACCAGCGCCCGCAGATAGGGGTCGGAAAAGACCAGCCGCAGGCCCTCGGCAATCTCGCTAAAGATGAGTTTGGGGCCACGCACCCTCTTGGTCTCGTCGCTGGGAATGCGATTAATCAGAAAGGCCGAAACCCAGTACAGTACGGCATTTAGCAAGATGGTGAGGGGTGCGCCGATGGATTGCACCAGGAGGCCAGCCACCCCCGGGCCCGCGACGGTAGCCACCTGACGGCTGCTCTCGAGCTGGCTATTGGCCGCAACAAGCTGCTCCCGTTCGGTGATGCTGGGTACAAAAGCGCTCACCGAAAGATCGAAGAACACCCGCAGCATGCCATACCCAAACGCCACCACCCACAACCACTCGATGCTGAGCCAGCCCAGCAGTTGGGCCAGGGGGATACTCAGCAGCAATAAGCCCCGGCCATAATTGGCCCAGGTCATGATGCGCTTGGGCGAACCCTGGTCTATCCATACCCCCGCAAATAGGGTAATGATCAGCCACGGCAGCGTTTGCAGAGTTGCCAGCAAGCCCATTTGGGTCGGGGTTGCGTTTAAGGTGACGGCAGCCAATAGCGGCAGCGCCACTTCCAACACCACGGCCCCAAAAGTAACGCTACTCTGTCCCCACAATAGGTTGCGAAATTGGATGGGAATTCCTTTGATAGGTTCCATTTATGACCCTGGAAATCATATGTCAAACCAAGGCTTTGTCCAAGGGACACCCTCGAGGGGGATAGTGCTTAGGTACATCATCAGACGCAATACCGCAAACCCTAACCAGAAAAGTTCCTACGAATACCAATTACGACTTATGCGCATTCCGGCAGTATCGTTCACTTTTGAAAGTCTAAACGATACTGCCGGAATGCACTCCTACTCCCTTCGGTCGGCTTGAACCCCTCACCTTTGATTACACCCAAAGGTGAAGGGTTCAAGCGGAACCGGTATTACGAGGGTTTTTTAGTTCTGGATCAAATATGCCACCTGGTGGTAGCGTGATTGTGGCAACCGCGATGAGTTGCAACGCCTGCAGAGCCAATAGGTCGGTTCGACACCGTTTTTAGCGAGGCTGTACACCCTCGAGCAACTTCAAACGGCGCCCTGCATACAAGGCCCAGGCATAGCAGATGGTAGCCACCGCCATCGGCCCGATATAACCCACCCGGTCGGCCAGCAATCCCCCCAGTACCGGCGAAAAAGCCAACAATCCCACAATGGTGTTGGACAGGCCAATGTACGAGCTGCGGGCATCGGTTGGGGCCAGGTTGACCAGATAGGTTGCGGTACCTACGCCAATGGATGAAAGGTAGGCCCCTTGCAACACAAACACAATCCAGAAAGCCGAATGGGGTAGAAACAAGGCCAAAATAGGGGCGATGGTGCCCAGTGCGGCACCGATCAGGATCAGGCTGCGTGAGCCGTAGCGCCTTGAAATTCGCACCCATAGGAGGTTTGAAAGCACCGATGAAAAAGTGTAGACCATCAGATAAATCCCGATTTCACCCTTTTGGCCCAGAATTCGCACCGCATAGGCCGCGTAAAAAGGTTCGACCATACTGGCGACCGCCAGCAAGATGCGCACCCGTAGAAAGCGGCGAAAATAAAAATCGCGGAAAGGCAGGCTGAGCGAGATGCGCTCGGTACGGATCTGTTTGTCGGGGGGTTCATCTATCAGGCCGAAGGCATGCCAGCCATAAGCAAAGGCCAGGGTACCCAGGGCGAACAATATCGCATACGGATAGGGGAACGCCAGCGGCAATTCCAGAATGAACCGAACCAGGAAGCCGGCCAGAAAAGCCAGCGCACCCCCTACCAGGCTGCGCGCAGAGAACAGCCCACTGCGGCGTTCCATCGGGATGGTTTTACCGATGGCCTCCCAAAAGGGAAGGCTGGAAAATCCAGTAAAGAAGCCGTTGAGGGCCAGTCCAATGGCAAATACCCAGAGCAACACGTCGGGGCGATGGCCCAGCACAAACCCCCCTATCGCCACCATGCTCAAGCTAGCTACCCGCAGCAGAGCCATCCGCCGGTACAGGTCTACCTTGACCGGTAGGCGAGCCACATAGGGGGCGATAAAAACCTGGGGAACCATCGAGCCAGCGTTGAGCAGGGCTGGCAGCAGCCCTATCACCCAGTTGGCAGCCCCCAGCTTGGCGGCAAAGGAAGCCAGCACGATGGAGCCATTAAAAAAAGCGTCGCCCAACAGCACGAACCAGCCATTGAGCATTGCAAAACGGTAATTACGGTCTCGGAGGTCTAGAATACCGAGCGTGTCTGTCTTGGTCATTCCTACGCTAGGCCCCTTTCATATACTGCACCCACGCTACAACGGGGTGACGGTGGCAGAGCTCGTAAAAGCACACCAGCCCGAGAAAATATTCCTGGCGTCTTATGGCCCTGAAGAACTGGCGGCCAAAAGCTGGCGCGACCAGAACGATATCTCATTGTTTCATGTTTTGCCCTGGGCTGAAAGTGCAAATGTGGCGGTGGAAGCCCTGGATGCCCAGGCCCACCTTAAGAAAGAGGCCGAGCTATTCCGTCAAGCGCTAGGGCAGTACCCTAAAGGCCAGCAGGCTTTGGAGCAGGTGCAGGCCTTGGAAGAAAGCCTACAGTGGCTTCTTAGCAGCCCTCGCACTCCAGAAGACTTCGCCCAAGACTCGCTGCTGCAGGTTTTGCGTGCCTACCACCAGGGCTATGTGCTGGCGTTTGGCGAAGGGCCTGCTACCGGCTTCCGTCGGATGCGTATGCAGCGGGTAGCCGAGCGCTTGAGCCTGGGTCAAGGGCGACGGGTGGTGTTGGTGGATGTGCTCGAGTACCCTTTGCTGCTCGAGCACCTTCCGCCGGGGCAGTATGAGCTACCGGGGGCGCATGCCCCTACCGAGCTCGAGCGCCAGCGCAGCGTACTAGATCGGGCCTGGCAACTGAGCGAATCGGACGACTGGGCCATTTTGTTGGAGCAATTGCAAGAAGTGGAGGGCCCCGAAGCTCTGTACTGCGCGGCGCAAATCTACCTAGCAGCCGGACAAGCCGAGGATGCTTTTGAACTGCTGGAGCAGTTGGTGCACAGCGATTTCCAGCACCCCGAATACCTGCCCGGCTACACCTTGGCCCGGTATGGGCAGTTGGCTGACCTGATGGGACAGCGCGACAAAGCGCTACGCGCCTACAAGGCGGTGCTGGGGCTTTCCTGGGTTCCTCAAGAGGCCAAAGAAACTGCCCTGGCCGGACAGCAAACCCCCTTTCAGCCTGATCGGGTCTGAGCTTTATGGTAAGCCGCGCAGTGTATTTGCTGTGGCTGTTTTATCTGGCAGCGGCGGCAGGAACCCTGTTGTGGCTGATTCCTTGCCAGGTGGGCTTTTGTGGGGAGGTGGGCTTTCTCGAGCAAATCGGTGCCGGTACGGGGTTGCTTATATTTGCCATCGTGCTGATGCGCTGGCTCTATCGGGAAGCCCCATCGCTTTTCCGGCGGCCTGGCCTGCGGGAGCTGCTGGGATTGCCGCTGTGGAGCGTGCCCATCTCGTGGTGTTTTGCTGGGGCGGCCTTTGCCTTGCTGCCCAGAGCCGAAGGCAACCTCGATCTGCCCTCGGGTGCGGGGCTGGGTGAGTTGTTGCCGCTGTGGGTGGTGATTGCGCTGGTGGTACCGCTGGCCGAAGAGACCCTGTTTCGCGGCTGGATTTTTCGGGCTTTTCGCTACAACGATGGGGTAGGGGCGTCGGTGTGGCTGAGCGCTTGGGTGTTCGCACTAGCCCATGTGCTGCCTGCAGTGGTGCCCTACGCGCTGGGGGCAGGTCTGATCTGGGGACGCTACATGGCCAAAGGCGGCAGTTTGTGGACGACCATTTTTGCTCATGCGGTGGGGAATTCGCTGCCCTTTGTGTGGATAGCTCTGGGATCAAGCGACCAAGAGGGGAGCAGGCTGGCCTCGGAATTCACCGCTGAGCCTACCTCGGCCTTGATCTTGTTGGGCCTGGGTATCTTGCTCACCTATCTGTTTTTTCGCCGTAACCCGCTACCCAAAGACCCAACCCCTCTGGGTGCGGAGCGCTCGCTGCCCTTGTTGCTCACCCTGATCGGGCTGGGGCTGGCTTTTGCCTTTGCCCTGATCGAGACCTACGATGCTTCGTTTTGATTGGGGAGATTGCCTGCTTGAATCAGGAAGCCTTTGGTGATACGCATTCCGGCAGTATCGTTCACTTTTGAAAGCCTAGACGATACTGCCGGAATGCACTTCTACTCCCTTCGGTCGGCTTGAATCCTTCACCTCTGACTGCGTCCAACGCTGAAGGATTCAAGCGGAAAGGGTATCACTCCTCACAGACGTTGCCTCCCGGATGGGAGGCCACTGTGCTGTGCAGGACACAGCCATTGAGTTTTGAAGGGCTCAATAATTGTGAAGAGCGCTCTAGAAGCCGTTTCCAATGGGGTTTTTCGCCACCAAACGAACCGAGTCTGGTATTTCGCGGACGGCTTTCGCCTTGACGATCTGTGCATCACCTATCCCAGGTTACGTAACATCTTGGGCGACCAGAAACCCACCAGCTTCATATTGCCGGGTTTGGCCGTGCCCTCCAGCAGCGCCACCCCGCCTTTTTTGAAGGGGAATTGCCCACCTTCCATCTGCCCCATCAGCAGCCAAGCGCACAGATCACTCAGCCAGGGCTCGTGCCCCACCAGTGCTACCGACTGGCCCTTGATGGCCTTCAACAACTGGGGGCTGGGACCTTCGGCCAGATGGGGGGTGACGATGGTTTCACCGTTGAGCAAAGGAAGCAGCAGTTCAGCCGTCTGTACTGCCCGTAGCTTGGGGCTATGATAAAGGCGATCGAGTGCGATCTCCAACCGCTTGAGCCCCCGCACCACCCCTTTGAATTTCTCGATGCCCTCGAGCGAAAGAGGACGGGCATCGTCGGGCTGGCCCGGCAGGGCGTCCTCGGCGATGGCGTGGCGAACCAGGTAGAGTTCCATAGTCATTTACAGGGGTCGGGCGCCGCAAATGCCTGCTGGGGCTGGCGGGCAAAGAACGCGAGCGGGTTGACAATCCAAGTGTAACCAGGGCCGCCTTGCCGCCGATCTACCCACAAAACAGTCCCGTCCACCCCCAGATAGTAGCGTAACTCGAGGAAACTTTTGTCTACTGCGCTCCCTATCACCAGCACAAAGCGCAAGCGCCCTTGGGAGTCGTAAATGTGATCGAAGCTGTAGCTGCTGTCTTCGCCGCCCCCGCTTACCGCATAGCGCCTCGCCACACCGCGTCCATCGGTATACAAACGGCACACCAGGTCGAGGCTGGGGCAGTAAGCAAAGGTTTTTGCTTTGTAGCGCCGCCCGGTTTGAACCAGCGCTAGAACCTGCTGATAGACGGCTCGAATCTCCACAATCTGTGGGTGGTTACGCCAGTTGCTTGGTGTAATCGGCTTGGTCAGGGCAATTCCCAGCGGCATAACCCCGGCCAGCCAGCGCCTATCCCTGAGTCTAGGCCGAGGCACTCCACTCGACCAAGAGTTCGCGCCCGAAAGCTTGCTGGAACAACCCGGCCTGTTTGCCGGTCTCGGAGATTTCCACCCAGGGCTCCTCTTCGGCCCGTAGGGTTAGGCGCACCTGTTTGCTGCCGATGGCGATCTCCAGACCCTCCACCCGCCCGGCCCGGCTGCGCTCGAGGTACTCGCCGATGCGCAGGATGGTGGCTAGCCGCAACAAGCGCTTGGTGTCGCCGTCTTGCAGCACCGAGCGGTAGGCCCCAGGCCGGGGCTCGCCCTTGCGGTGGTAGCGCACCAGCAGCCCCAGCAAAACCTGCTCGCGGTGGGTCAGGCCGGGGATGGCCGCGCTCATGACCAGGTATTCGCCGTGCTTGTGGTGGTCGTAGTAGCCCACGCTCATACCGATGTCGTGTAGCAGGGCCGCCTCGTCCAGGAGCTGCTCCTCGGCCTGGCCGTAGCCGTGCAGGGGGGCTAGCAGCCCAAACAGCAAGCGGCAGAAGTGGCGCACCCGGGCGGTGTGGCCGTAGTCTTGTGGGTAGCGGGCAAACAGGTTGCGCACGTAGAACCCGCGCACATTGCCCAGTAGATGGGGCGAGGGCAGAAACTCGCGGTAGAAGGCCCCTTCGCGCACCCCCTGCCCGGAAATCCAGAGGCCCTCGAGCCCTCCCTCGCGCAGCACCGTGCGGTAGACCAATCCACCGGCCACAATCACGTCGGCGCGGTCGGATTGCAGGCCCTCGAGCTGCCGGCGTTGCTCGGTGGTGCGCTGGGTTAGCATGGCCACCACCTCTTCTAGTTCCTCACGGGACAGAAAATAGCCGTGTACCAGGTCGAGTGGGTAGTCCCGGCGCCGCTGGGCCAGCTTGGCTAGGTTGCGCACCGTGCCGCCCATCGCCACCAGCGGCAGCGGGTTATCGCGCACCTGGGCCAACACTTCCTTCATCTCGCGCCGCACGAAGCGCTCGAGGTCTTCCACCTCCCCTTTTTTGGGCGGGTTTGACTTCAGAAACATCTCGGTTAGCCGTACTGCGCCCAGCGGATAGGCCCGGCCCTCGCGGTAGGCCCGGCCCTCCATGCGCGAAAGCTGCGCGCTGCCCCCGCCCAGATCCATCACCCAGGCATCTTGGAAATTGAACGAATTGGCCACCGCCAGCACCCCATAGCGGGCCTCGTCTTCCCCGGAAAGCACCTGTACCCGTAGCCCCAGCTTGCGCACCTCGCGCATGAATTCCGCGCCATTCTCGGCGTCGCGGCTGGCACTGGTGGCAATCACCCGCATCTCGTCTAAGTCGGTGGCCTGGGCAAAATCGGCGTAGAGCTTCAGGGCCGATAAAGCTCTTTGCATTCCATTTTTGCTCAGGCGACCTTGGGTAGCCAGCCCCTCGCCCAACCGCACGGTTTCTCGAATCTCGTCCACCAGCCGGAATTGCTTTCCGGGTTCGTACACATAGACCACCAGTCGCGCTGTTCCCGATCCCAGATCCACGATGCCCAGACGTTGCACCGCCCCATCGTAGACCTTTAGTGCCATCGGCTCAAGTTCTGTCAGGGCCGAGCGCATACCTCGAGTGTGGGCTGGGGATGTCAGAGGGGAATCAGGTGGGGTGGAGGGCAGAGAGGATGGGGGTCGGCAACTTTCCCAGAAGTCTGATTTTAGGTGGTGGGCGTTCTAGATTATGGGGCGGTTCTTTGCTCCCCCTAACCTCTCACCTTTTCGTTGCTTCCTCCGAGCGATACACTCAGGCCAAGGTGAAGAAAAACAAGGCCAAAAAGAAAGCCTTACCGTCCCCTGACAGAGCCCACCAAGACTTGGAGGCGATGCCCAAAAAAGTCAAAGCGCCACGCTATGTTGCTACCCACATTACGCAAGAGGCCAGTTGGCTTTCCTTCAATCGCCGGGTCTTGGAGCAGACCCGACGGCCCGATTTTCCGCTGCTGGAGCGCCTGCGCTTTCTCTCCATCTGGGCCTCCAACATGGATGAGTTTTACGCCGCGCGAATTTCGCGGGCCTTTGCCGAGGAGCGGGGCAGCCCCAGCTATCTGTCCTTGATGAATGAAGCCCAGGATCAGACCGAGGAAGCCAGCCGACTCTATCTGGAATTTCTCAAGGCGCTGGAAGGGCTGGGCATCCACATCCTGGAGCCTTCCCAGCTCACCAAGGCCGAGAAGCAATACTTTGGGGCTTATCTGGCCGAAGAGGTAGCTCCCCTCACCGACCTGATCCGGCCCGAAGCCCTCCCCGAACTGGCCAGCCAGGCGCTCTATTTTGCTTCGGGCGAGGGGCTATTGCAGCACCTGATCCGGCTGCCTGAGAGCGTGCCCCGGCTGCTGGAGGTGCCCGGTCGCGAAGGGGGTTTCGTGCGGCTGGGGGCGCTGGTGCGAATGCGCAGCGACCTGTTTTTACCCGGCAACCAGAAGCATCCCCTCTTTGAGTTCCGCTTTGTGCGGCTGGCCCAGCTGGCCCGCTCCCGTGCCGACTGGGACGAGCTGCCCGAGGCCCTCGAGACCCGCCTGGATGGCAAGGTGAGCCACCTCGAGCTGGAAGAAGACTTTCCCCCCCTATGGGCCGAGACCATCCGCATTGCCCTGGGCCTGGAACCCCAGGAAGTCTTCCAACTACCCCCCCCGCTGGACTTGAGTTTTGTCTCGACCATTGTCTCGAGCGGGCCAGCTACCGAGAAATTCAAACCCATCGTCCCCCAGAAACCCAAGGGCTTCGCCAAAGACCCCTTCACCTATCTGAACCGCCGCGACCTGGTGCTCTATCACCCTTTCGAGGACTACGGCGCGGTGGAGGCTTTTGCCCTCACCGCCGCACAAGACCCCAAGGTAGAGGCTCTGCGGGCCACCCTCTACCGCATCGGCCAGGAGAACGGTATCGCCCAGGCCCTAATCCAGGCCGCCAAGGCCGGGAAGGATGTGGCGGTCTTGCTGGAAGGCCGGGCCCGCTTCGATGAGTTGGCCAACCTCGAGTGGAGCCTGCGTTTCGCCGGGGCCGGGGTACGGGTGCTGCCCCTGCCCAGCAAAAAAGTGCACGCCAAAGCCCTCTACGTGCGCCGGGCCGGGCAGGCCTACGTGCACCTGGGCACCGGCAACTACAACCCCATCAATGGCCGGCTCTACACCGACCTTTCGCTCTTTACCGCCAACCCGCTCCTCACCACCGATGTGCAGACCTTTTTCACTGCCCTGGAAAGCCGCCACAGCCCGGCCCTGCCCACCCTCCGCACCGCCAGCGCCATCCGCGAGGTGTTGTTGGAGGGCATCCAGGGCGAAGCCCACAAAAAAGGCCAGATCATCCTGAAGTTCAACCACCTCACCGATCCCGCCATCCTGACCGCGCTGGAAGAAGCCCTCAACCGGGGTGCCAAGCTGCACCTGATTGCCCGCAGCACCCTCACCACCTTGTGGGAGGGTGTGGAGATCAAGAGCATCGCGGGGCGTTTTTTGGAGCATGCCCGCATCGCCGCTTTCAAAAACAACGGCAAGTGGCGGGTCTGGGCGGGTAGCGCCGACGCCATGCCGCGCAACCTCGACCGCCGCTACGAGCTGTTTTTCCCCATCCTGGACGCCCGTGCCAAGCGCAAGGTGCTGGAGATTTTGCAGGCCCAGATCGCCGATGACCGCAACAGCTTCATCCTCATGCCCACCGGGCAGGAGCGGCGCTGGGGAGGGAAGCGGGACGGGCAGCGGCTGGGCAAGCTGTAAGAATTTATGCTAGCGGTTGGCCTCGAATACCCTGAGTTTGCCCGCTGGTGATAGCCGAACCACTTCCCCCGGCTCGGCTTGCAGCTTTACCACCGCTTCCCCCAGGCCCAAATCCACCCGGCACAGCCGCTCACCCCGACCGCCATACACCGCCAGCACCTTCGCCGGCAGCCCCAGGGGCCCTGGCTGTAGGTCTTCGTAGCGGAAGGCCAGCAGGCCCGGCCCGCTTTGCAACCCTTCTACCTCCCAGGCCAGACCATTGAGTTGAACTCGACTGTTTTGAACCTGCACTGGCAGAAGGTTCAAGCGCCCGAAGGCCCGCGCTGCCGAGAGGGCCTGGGGATGGGCGTACACCTGGGTGGGGGTATCCACCTGCACGATGCGCCCCCCCTCCATCACCGCTACCCGGTCGGCCACTGCGAGGGCCTCGTCGGGGTCGTGGGTGACATGCAATGCGCTCACGTGCTCGGCCCGCAGCAGCGAGGCCACCTCGAGCCGTAACTCCTCGCGCAGCACCGGGTCGAGGGCCGAGTAGGGCTCGTCTAAAAGCAGCAACCGCGGCTTGGCGGCCAGCGCCCTGGCCAGGGCTACCCGCTGCTTCTGCCCGCCGGAAAGCTGGTGCGGCTTGCGGGCGTCCAGCCCAGCCAGGCCCACCCGCTCGAGTAGCTCATGAGCGGCCTCGTGGTTGGGTTTTTTCATGACCAGCAGCAGGTGTTCCAGCGCGCTCAGGTGCGGCCACAGCGCATGATCCTGAAACACATAGGCCAGGCCGCGCTGCTCCGGGGGGTGGTGGGTGACCTCGTCCGGGCCCAGAAAGATGCGGCCGGTGTCGGGCTTTAGCAGCCCCGCTACCAGGTTCAGCAGGGTGGTCTTGCCTGAGCCGGAAGCCCCCAGCACCGCCATAATCTCGCCGGGGGCGAGCTCGAGGGTGACCTCGAACACCCCCGCCTTGCCAAAGTTCTTGGATACGTGTTCCAGTCGCAGCATAGCATGGGCCCAGAGAACATCTGCACAGGGTTGGGGGGGCTTACCCAACCACCCCCCGGCGCGGAACCAACAACAGCAGCAGCGATAAGGCCATCAGCATCAGCCCGATGGCGGCGGCCTCGCGGAACAGCCCGCCGTTCAAGGCCGAGAGTACCGCCACCCCCAGGGTCTCGCTGCCGGGTGCATACAGCATGGCCGACAGGGTGAGTTCGGCCAGGCACAGGGGCAGCACCAAAAACACCCCTGCCGCCAGGTAAGGCCGCAACAGGGGGAAGCCAATCTTCCACCAGGCCCACCCAGGCCGCAGGCCAAACAGCCTGCCCACCCCCACCAGCCGCTCGATGCCCGCTTCCAGCCCCGCCTCGATGGAGCGTAGCATTAGTGCGGCGAAGTTGAGCAGATAGGCCAGCAGCAGAATCCAGGGGGTGGCATAGAGCGGGGTGGGGGCCAGCAGCAGGATGAGCCCAATGGCCAGCAGGGTCCCGGGCAGCAGGTAGTGCATATCCAGCACCTGCCGCAGGCGCTTCATGGCCCCGCGTTGGGGAGCCATCAGCAGCCCCAGCAAAAGCAACAAACCTGTGGCCACCAGGGCCAGCAGCACCGAGTTGGCCAGCCCCTGCCGCACCAGGGGCAACTCCCAGGCCGCCCAAAAGGCGGGCTGAAAAGCCCCCGTAAAGGTGTTGAACAAAGCCCGGCGCAGCAGGCCCACCAGCGGGAAGACCACGGCCACCAGTGCAAACAGCCCAAAGCCAATCCGGGCCACCCATACCAGCCTGGGGCGCAGCGGCCGGGGGGAGGGTTCGCCGCTGGGCTGGCTCGAGAGCAGCAGGGCCGGAACTGCCAGCAGTCCCAGTAGCAGCCCGATGGCCGCCGCCTCGCCCAGGGGGTCGGGGCTGGCGGGGGAGAAGAGCCGCGCATAGGCCAGGGTTGGCAGCGTGTAGACCTGCGCTGGCAGCCCCAGCACCGCCGGAACTCCAAAGTTGCCCAGCAGGGTCAGGTACAGCGCCCCGAAGGCGGCGATTAGGGCCGGGAACAGGGGTGGCACCAGCGCCCGCATCCGCTGCCAGCCCGTCACGCCGTGCACCTCGCACGCTACCAGTAGCGGGGCCAGCTTCGATTCCAGGGCCGGGCGCAGCAGCAGGTAGGCCACCGGTGCGTAGTGGGCCGTCCAGGCCAGCAGGATGCCGCCCACCCCGTAGGGTTGCAGGCCCGCCAGTTGCAAAGCGTACAAAAAGCCCAGTGCCCCCACGAAAGGCGGTACCAGATAGGCAGGCAGCAGCAACGCGTCCCAGCCATGGTGCAGCCTTGCCCGGAAGGCCAGCCAGGCCAGCCCGCCCCCCACCCCCAGGCAAAGCAAACTTCCCAGCAAGGCCAGCAGCAACGAGACCCCGGCTAGGTCGAGCACCCTGGGCAGAATGGCCACATCCCCCAACCCCCGCCAGGCCAGCACCAGCAGGGGCAGCGCCACCCCTAACGATAGGAGCAGCCAGAATGTGGCAGTGGCAAGACGATGGGGACTCATCCGCAGGGTATATTACCGCTCCAGGTGGGGATTTACAGCAGTTCCCGATATCTTCGCAGGTTCTACCACCCAGCCCGGTGGCTATCGTCCAGTTTTGAGGGAGGTTCTTTACCCCTGGGTGACGCCATCTTGGCGAAGGGCGGGCTACCCGGATCGAATGCTTGCGCCATCGAAGCCCATGGGTGCGAGGCGTTCCCTGAGCGTGTCGAAGAGAACGCCTCAGACCGCAGCCTTACCTTCACCACCTGGCGCTTAGCGCAGGTTGAACAGGGTGTTGAACTGGGTCAGTAGATTCTGCCGGTTGGCCTGAATGAAGTCGGCGGCCGAAGGTATCGAGAGCACCTCACCGCTCACCCCAGCGGGGCGGGGGGCCGAGGCGATGACCGGGATATAGCCTTGCTGAGCGAACAGGGCCTGGGCTTCGGGGGACAGCAAGAAGCGCATGAAACGTTCGGCCAGGGCAGGGTTGCGGCTGCCCGCCATTACACCGATGGGGGTTGGCACCAGAATTGCGCCGTCGCGGGGATAGATGACCTTGAGGGGGGCCCCCTGACGGATCAGGTCGCGGATGCCGAAGTCGGTGATGATGGCAATTCCATACTGCCCCTCAGCCAGTTTTTGCTGGAGGATGGGGTTGGACTGCTCGACCTTGAGACCGTTGCGCTGGAGCTGCTCGAAGAAGCTAAAACCAAAGCGCTGGCTGAAAGTACCCAGCGTGGAGAGGGCTGCGCCTGAGAAGTTGGGGTTGGGCATCCCCACCAGGTCGCGGTACTCGGGCTTGAGCAGGTCACGCCAGGTTTGGGGCTCGGGGAGGTTCCCCAGCTTGCGGGTGTTGACCGCAATGCCGTTGTAGAGCAGCCGCACTTCGTAGTAACGCCCGCCCTGGTAGGCAAACTTGACTGGAAAGCCGGGGGTGGTGGCCCGCACCGGACGCAAACGGTTGGCGGCGGCTAGTTCGCGGAAAAAAGTCTCGTCCGCCACCCATAAGAGGTCGGCCTGGGGGTTGCCCGCTTCCAGTTCGGCCCGCAGGCGGGTGATCACCTCGCCGGTACCGCTGCGGAAGACCTGCACATTGACGCCCGGATTGGCCCGTTTGAAGAGCTCAATCATGGGGTTGACGTTGGTCAGCACCTCCGAGGTGTAGAGGGTAAGGGTTTGCGGCTGGGCAAAAGCCAGGCCAAGAGCCAGCAAAGAAGCCAGAATGAGTCGTTGCATGAAGCCTCCGTAACGGGATAACCCTGTAGCAGATTATGCCCTGATTATTGTCATCCCGGTGTCAGGACAAATTTTGTTCCAGGCTGCAAACGGCGCCGGAGGCTTCAAGCTGCGCCGGCAATGATCCGATGATCCTTGAGGGTGATTCCGCTGAGGCCATGTTTGACGCAGAGTTTGTCGAGGTTTTTTTGGCGCTGTTGGGCTCGAGCCGCGTACGACATATTGGCCCCGTGCATCGCAACCGCCACGCCGCGGCCCGGTAGCTGGATGAGGGGGTAGCCCGCCGAGATCACCCGCAGATACCAGTCCCAGTCCCAGTAGTCCGACATCTCCGGGTCGAATAGCCCCAGTTGGTCGTGAAAGAAGCGGGGATAGGCCACGCCAGTAGCCAGCAGGAGGTTGTCGCTTCGGAGCGACTGGGGGCTGGCCTTGAAGTCGAAGGGGATGCGCTCCAGTTCAAGGCCATCGCGTTCCAAAACCAGGTAACCGCCCCGGTAGACCAGACCGGCCTGCGTCCGCAGGGCGCGCACCACTCGGTGCAGGTGGGTGGGGTCGAGCCACCAGTCGTCGTCGTCCAGCAGGGCGATAATCTCACCGGAGGCGTGGGCCAGCCCGGTATTTCGGGCCTCGACCTGGCCCTTGCCCTCGTTGCGCACCCCGACGATCCGGGGGTCGCGCAGGCTGTGGGCGGCCAGAATGCCCGAGCCATCGCCGTCGTCCACCACCACGGCCTCCCAGTCGGGGTAGAGCTGGAGCTGGAGTGAGCGCAGCGCCCGCAGTAGCAGTTGGGGGCGGTTGTAGGTGGGAATCAGCACGCTGACCATGCTTCGATTTCAAAATTAAAGCGCCTTTGTCAGACCTGGTTGGTGCGCTCCCTGACATTTGCTTGACGGGGGCAAACCAAGCTCAGGCTTGTGAGGTAGACGATGCGAATACTGGTCACCAACGACGACGGTATCTACAGCCCCGGCCTGCTAGCGCTGGCCGAGGTGGCCGCGGCTTTTGGCGAGGTGCGGGTGGTGGCGCCCGATGTGGAACAGTCGGCCATGGGGCACGCTATCACCATTGGGCGGCCTCTGCATTACCGCGCCGCCCCTCTGGGGGGCCTCGAGGCCTACCGGGTCAACGGTACCCCCGCCGACTGCGTGGCCCTGGGTACCCACCACTGGGACAAGGTGGATCTGGTGCTGTCCGGCATCAACCTAGGCTCCAACCTGGGTCACGAGATCTGGCACTCCGGTACGGTGGCCGCGGCTAAGCAAGCGGCTTTGCTGGGGATTCCGGCCATTGCCTTCAGCGCCTTCATGAACGGTCGAGAGCCCGATTTCATCCTGCTCAAGCCGTGGGTGGGGAAGGTGCTCGAGGCTCTCTTGCGGGAACCCAGGCCCTTCCTGATCAACGTCAACCTGCCACCCAAACCCAAAGGCATTCTCTGGACCCGGCAGTCGGTGCGGCGGTACGAGGGCCGGATTGTGCCCGGCACCGACCCTATGGGCCGGGCGCACTTCTGGTTTGTGGCCCACCCCGACCACGAGCCCGAGGAGGGCACCGACCGCTGGGCGGTGGGCCACCACTTCATTGCGCTAACCCCCCTGCGCCTCGACCTGACCGACGAGGCCCGCCTGAGCCAGGCGTTTCAGCTAGCGGCCCTGGCCGATTGAGGCTAAACGTTAAACAGGATCAGCACCACGTCGCCGTCCTGCACCACGTAATCCTTGCCTTCGGTGCGCACCCAGCCTTTTTCTTTGGCGCTGGCCCAGCCGCCTGCTTCCACCAGCTTGCGCCACTCGATGACCTCGGCCCGGATGAAGCCGCGCTCGAGGTCGGAGTGGATCTCCCCGGCGGCCTGGGGGGCCTTGGTGCCTTTGCGGATGGTCCAGGCCCGCACCTCCTTCTCGCCGGCGGTGAAGAAGGTTTGCAGGCCCAGGGTGTGGTAGGCGGTGCGCACCAGCCGGTTGAGGCCCGACTCTTCCAGGCCCAAAGCGCGCAGGTACTCCTGGGCTTCTTCCTCGGAGAGTTCGGCCAGTTCGGCCTCAATCTTGGCCGAGACCACCACTACCTCGGCCCCCTCCTGCATGGCCGCTTCGCGCACTTTTTGCACGTGGGGGTTCTGTGCGCCCTCCGGTAGGTCTTCCTCGGCCACGTTGCACACATAAATCACCGGCTTGTAGGTGAGCAGGCCCAGTTCGCGGGCCGCCCGGGCCAGCAGTTCGGGGTCGGTCCCGGTGTGGGTGCGGATGGGCTGCCCCTGGGAGAGGTGCGCTATGAGGGGCTCGAGCGTCTCCAGGAGGGCTTTGTCGTCCTTGTCGCTCTTGGCGCTTTTGCGCAGCTTATCCAGGCGCTTTTCGATGGTCTGAAGGTCGGCCAGGGCCAGCTCGGTGTTGATGGTCTCGAGGTCGTCCAGGGGGTCTACCTTACCCGCCACGTGCACCACGTTGGGGTCTTCGAAACAGCGCACCACGTGGGCGATGGCCGCCACCTCGCGGATGTTGGCCAGAAACTGGTTGCCCAGCCCCTCACCTTTGTGCGCGCCTTTGACCAGCCCGGCAATGTCCACAAACTCCACGTGGGTGGGTACCATGGGCGGCACCCGCTCGCCCTTGATAAAGAGCTTTTGCAAGGCATTCAGGCGGGGGTCGGGCAGGGTGACCACCCCCACGTTCTTGTCAATGGTGGCAAAGGGATAGTTGGCCGCAAGAGCGCCCGCTTTGGTGATGGCGTTAAACAGCGTGGATTTGCCCACATTGGGAAGACCGACGATTCCGACTCCGAGCGATGCCATGGGTTTCCTCTGGTCAGGCCCTCCGGCCTGCACACAAGCGGACATTCTACCCCAGGGGAGGCAAAAGCCCCAAGCCCGGCCCGGTACAATCAAAGCAGTCTCGAGGGGGTGCTTATGGTGACGGTGCTGCTGATCATGCTCGCGCTGGCAGCGGTGTTGTTGATGTTGCAATTTGGCCTCGATACCCAAAACCCGCCCAAACAGCCCGCCGATGTGTTGACCAACGAGAGCTACGTGCTGGTCGCTCTGCTGGCAATGGTCGTGATCGCCGGCCTGGCTACAGCAGTCTTGCTTTATGTTGCTCCGCAGTAAGCTGTTGTGCAGGATTACAGGGATGGTCGAACAACCCAAGGCGCTCAACCGACCAGGCCAAGGTGGGCCCTGGCCTCCTCGGCAAAACCGGCCCAGTCCAGCATGGCCCTAGCCAGGGCCAGGTAGCCCTGGGTGGTGCAGACCTTGCCCTGCCAGTGGTAGGGCGCCTGGCTGCGCTCTAAAGTAGTTCCGGCCAGAGCTTGTTCGGTGATGGGGTGGGCGGCCACCTGGCCCGAAACATGGCCGGCCTCCCACAGCAGTAAAGCTGCGTTGGCCCCGGTGAATACCGCCCGCAGGCTGCTCCATACCTCGCTCAGCCAGTCTTGGTGCTCGGGGTCGCGTCCCAGCTTGCGCATGTTGGGGCCGCCGGGAATCACCAGCACGTCCAGCTCGGGCCGTGCCACAAAGGTGTACTTGGGGGTCCAGACCGCGCCCGCGCTGCCCTCGAGCGCGGTGCGGCCCCGCGCCACGGTAAACCGCTCCCAGCCCAAAAGCCGGGCGGCCTCCATCACCAGCGCCGCCTCGGCTTCCAGGAACCCCGGTGTGACTAAAACGCCTAAACGCATGGGCCCATGCTAGGGGGTGCCTGTTGAGGGGTCAAGTTTTGGAGCGGGGCGCTTTGCGCTTGGGCTGGCCTGGGATCGTACTTTGAATGAACTTCTTCAGGTCGGCGGCCTGCTGGGCCAGCGAGGGCAGGTGCGCGTACATCATGTGGCCGGCGGGGTAGTAGTGCACCTGGATGTTTTTTTGCAAGTGGGGCTCGAGGCTCAGGTGGTTGAGGGTGTAGTCGGTGGCAAAGTAGGGGGTGGCCAGGTCGTAGTAGCCGCTGCCCACGTACACCCGCAAAAAAGGGTTCATCGAGATAGCCTTGCGCAGGGTTTCGCCCACGTTCAGGTACTGGTTCTCGAACTCCTTGTAGCTCCAGTTGGTGTACAGGTTGGACAGAATTTCGTAGGGCAGGTCGCTCTGGAAGCCCAGCTCCTGCCGCACGTACTGGTTGAGGGTAGCGGTGTAGGGCCCCTGGATGGCGGCGTAGCTGGGGTCGTACTCGAAGGTGGCCCCGGCGGCGTCGCGGTCGGTGCCGGTGAAGCGGCTGTCCAGGCGTCCCACGGTTTTGCGCTCGGCGCGCAGGAGTTCTTTGGTGAAGCGCATGATCTCGAAGCGCAGGTTGCAGGCCTGCACATACGCTTCCGAGAGGCCGGTGTAGCGCGCGAGTTTCTGGGCGATACGCTTTTGCTCGGTTGCCGGCAGCTTGCTGCCCTGCATCAGGGCCAGGGTGTACTCGCCCAGGGCGAAGGCCTCCACTTCTTTGAGGAGGGCCTCGAGCGGCTTTTGCTGCAGGTCTCTGGGCAGTTTGCGGTGGTACCAGGCGGTGGCGCTAAAGGTGGGCAGGAACAGGATGTGCGGCAGGTCGTTGCCGGGGTTGAAGCGGGCGGTACTGAAGTCCAGGATGCTGCTCACCAGCATGATGCCGTTCAGGTACATCCCGTGCCGCTCTTGCAGATACCCCGACAGGCCCGCCGCCCGGGTGGTGCCGTAGCTTTCGCCAATCAGGTACTTGGGGCTGGCCCAGCGCCCGTAGCGGTGGGTGTAGAGGCGGATGAACTCCCCGACGCTCTCGAGGTCGCGCTTGAAGCCGTGGTACTCCTTGGTTTTCTCGCCCTCCAGCATGCGGCTGTAGCCGGTGCCCACCGGGTCAATAAACACCAGATCGCTGTCCTCGAGCAGGGTGTGTTCGTTGTTCACCAGCCGGTAGGGCGGCGGTGTGAGCGCCCCGGCATCGCCCATCTCTACCCGCTTGGGGCCCAGCAAGCCCAGATGCAGCCAGACCGACGACGAGCCGGGCCCCCCATTGAAGGAAAAAGTGATGGGGCGTTTGCTCTGGTCGCGCGCACCCTCCATGGTGTAGGCGATAAAGAAGACGGTGGCTTTGGGTTTGTGGCCCTCGGCGGTGCCCTCTTTTTCCGATTCCTCCTTCAATACCATGGTTCCACAGGTGACGCTGTAGCGCAGTTCCTTCCCTCCCGCGTGGATGCTGTGTTGGGTGATGGAAAGCTGGTCTTGGGGGCTGGGTTTGCTTTCTTCTGGCATGGGTCAATACTAATGGGTAGAAGGTGGGTGCCAGGAGGTTTGGGACTGGCAGGCCAAGAAAAGCCAAGGCAAGGGGCCGGGGTCAACAAAACTGCTTACAGCTGGGTATTGGCCCGCTGCTCTTGGTTCTTGGCCAATCCTTATCTAATGCAAAGAATATTGCGATAACCTGACCGGGATGGCGCTGAAGTGGAAATACCTCGTGGGTTGGTTGGTGATAGCAGGGGCTTTGGGGCTGGCCCAGGTAGCTCCCGATGCGGCACAGTTGCTGGAGAAGATGCGTCTGGCCCATGGTGGACAAGCCCTGGCAAATTTGCGAACCTACCAGGAAACCGCGATCCTCACTACTTTTTCCGGGCCGCAACCGGAGCAGCAGCTAACAGTCGTATCATATGTAGATTTTCCGTCCCAAAGACTGCGGGTGGAGTACCGGGATGGCACTAACCTGATACAGGTGATCCAGGTATCACCTACCGGAGGCCAGAGCTGGAGTGTGGTTTCGGGTAGCAAGGCCCTCGAGCCCGCCCTAGCCCAGGAGCTGCGGAGCGGGCTTTTCCAGACCTGGTATGGCCTGCGTTTTGGCGGAGCCCGGCGTGAACTGGCGCGGCTTGAAGGAAGACGCACGTTTGGCGATGTGACCGGACAAGCCGTGGTGGTGAGTACCCAGGGAAGCAAGACCACCTATCTGGTAGGTTCCCAAAACCAACTGATTGCCGAACGCTACCAGAACACCCAGGGACAACTGACGGTGCTGTATTCCGATCTGCGAATGGTTTCAGGCATTCGCATCCCTTTCCAGGCCCGTCTTTATGCCGATGGAATCTTGTTTGCAGAAGCCAGGGTACGCGAGGCCAGGGTAAACCCGGTACTGGGGCCCGAGACCTTCAAGCTGCCGTGATGGGTCAAGATGTGACCTAAGCAACCCACACCTAAGAAATAGGCGCTAAAAATAAAGCATGGACAACCGGCGGCTTTGGGGGGTTGTGTTGGTGTTGTGGGCTGGGCTGAGCTTTGCCAGCCCGGCGCAGGATTTGCTCAATGAAGTAAGTCGTTTGCTGAATGATTACTATGGAGGTTTTTCCCAGGTCAGGCCGCAGGAACTAAGGCAGAAATACCAGGGGGAACTCGATAAGGTCTGCGCGGGGGAGGTAGCCTGTCCGACCAACAAAGTATTCCCCTTGATCCAATCGCTGATCGCCGAAATTGGGGATCGTCACACCCGCTATTTCACCCCGGAAGATTATGCCGAAGTGCAGCGTCGGTTGGCCGGAACGAGCAGCAACCGCCCACAATTAGGGGTGCAACTACAGCTGGTGCCGGGCTTGGAAGGCTTGTTGGTGGTAGAGGTAAGTGCCGAAACGCCTGCCGAGGAAGCCGGTTTGCGCCGAGGAGATCGCATCCTGGCGGTGAATGGCGAGGCTTTGCCACAGGCTGAATCGGAGCGCAACAACTTTTTACGCGATCGTTTGGGGGCTGGCGAGCCGGTAAACCTTACCATTCAACGGGCGCAGCAGCGCTTCGAGGTGCAGGTGCGCCCCCGGATCATTTCCTTGCGCCAGCTACCCTCGCTGGCTTTGCGTTCGGATGGGGTAGCGGTGTTGCGTATCCCCTCGTTCAGCGGTTACCAGCAGGTGGGGCCGCGCATTCACGAACTGGTGCGCCAGGCCCAGGCGGCCGGGGCCAAAGCCATGGTGATTGACCTGCGCAACAATGGGGGAGGGGTGTTGAGCGAATGTCTGGTGGGGGCGGGTGCTTTTGTAGAGGAAACCTATCGTCGTTTGCAGGACAACATGCGCTCTAGCGAACAGGGCTACAAAGAGGGCTATTACTACTTCCGTTCGGGAGGCCGGGAACGCCCTCAATACGAGGTACGGGCCGTCCGCTGGACGGCCCCAGTGGTGGTGCTGGTTAACGAGCGTACCGCTTCGTGTGCCGAATACTTCACCTTCGATTTGCAAGAAGGCCGCCAGGCCCAGGTGATTGGACAGCCAACAGCCGGTGTGGGCAACACCGCTACCATTTTTCTGCGCTTGAGCGATGGCTCTGGTCTGCAAGTGACCACCTCGAGGGCCCAGCGCCGCGATGGTAGCTTTTACCCCGACCGGGTGACGCCTACCCTGAGCTTTTCCGACGACTGGCAAGCCCTGGCTGAGGGGCGCGATGTGATGTTGGAAAAGGCCGTTGAGCTGTTGATGGGTGTGAATGTGGGCGTAGATGAAGAATGAGGTTGTACAGCGTTGCCGAAATGCCGGTGTGTAGGCAGTAGCGACTCAGAGCGGTTCTCGAAAAGAACCCAGCCATCCCGTTGGTCGGGTTGGTTCGCCACCCTTCGACGGTGCACCAACCGAATCTGGTATCAAAAGTCAAAAAACTATGCTGAACTCGTTTTTTTCCTGCTAGTCTTAGCGGCAAAAATAGAGGGAACCGCGATATGCCAAATCTGTCTGTGGATGACCTAAATGTTGATGAAAGAGACCCTTGAATGCGCCCTAGGCAAAGTCGCTTGCGCGATTCTGGTGCGAAGCACTAGGTGCAGAGCACTAGGTGCAGAGCACTAGCATAGCCGGAACCTAACTGACGCGTTTAGCGTCCCTCACGTGTAGAGTTGGTCTTGGATCAGGCTTGATCATCACAGACCTTCTACCGGCTCGCTTTCCAGAGTCCGAATAGCATTGCGAAACCAATCGGGGATGCGGGCGGGCCTGCCGTCTTCCAGCCAGACCACCACCACCTTGATGCGGGCGGCAAGATCTCCGCTGGCCCAAATTTCGCTGAGGGTACGGAAGCTCGAGTTGCCCACCTTTTCGACGCGGATGGCAATTTCTACCGAGTCACCAAATAGGATGGGCCGGATGTAATCTACCTCGGCCCTGGCCATCACGAAATTGCCCCCATCAATGGCTGCACCCACCCGCCTCAGGTAGTGGCCCCGGGCAATTTCATCGTAGGTCAGATAAACTGCGTTGTTGACGTGTTTGAGGGTGTCTAGGTCGCTAAAGCGTACTTCAATCGGGAGACGCAGGGGAAAGCTCATCCCCAAGATTCTAAAGCTACAGCAACCTGCCTCCGGTTCCTCTTGGATTCTCGGCAACCTCGAGCATGGACAGCGGATCGCACTCTTCACAGCCGTGGCCTCCCATCCGGGGGCCACGGCTGTGAAGGACAAAGCAATCGAGTTGTGAGCGGCTCAACAAATGTGAAGAGTGGTCTATACTCCGTTCTATGAGCCAAGCCGTAGCCGAACTCCCCACGTGGGATTTAGACTCGCTGTTTCCTGGCCTCGAGTCGGAGCAATTCAAAGCCGCCTGGAGCACCATCCAGCGGCAGATTTCCGACCTCGAGCAGTTTTTTCAGACCCAACGCATCGGGCAGCATGGGCCCGCTACCGATGCCCAAACCTTCCAGACCCTGATCGGCAAGCTCAACACCTTTGGCGAGACCCTGACCCCGCTTTACGCCTACGTGCTGATGCTAGTAGACAGCAACAGCGCGGATATGGCAGCCCAAGCTAAACTTTCCGAACTCGAGTTGCTGTACCTCAACTATCAGCAGTTGCGCCCGCGTCTGAATCATTGGCTGGCTGGACTAGACGCCGAAAAAGTAGAAGCCAAAGATTACAGAATCCTGATTGACGAGGCCAAGGTGCAGGCCCAACACATGCTTTCCGAGCCTGAAGAAATTCTGGCCTCGGAGCTTTCGCTTTCGGGTGGGCGGGCCTGGGTCAAGCTGCACGGCAACCTGACCAGCCAGATCGGTGCGGTGGTGAATGGGGAAGAACTGCCCATTACAGCGGTTCGCAATCTGGCCATGAGCCCGGATGAGGCCGTGCGCAAAGCTGCCTATGAAGCCGAACTGAGCGCCTGGAAAGCCAATGAGATCGCCATCGCGGCGGCCTTAAATGGCTACAAGGGCGAAATCTCGACCCTGAATCGCAGGCGCGGCTGGGTGGATGACCTAGCCCCAGCACTCTTTGATAACCGGATCAAGCGAAAGACCCTGGAAGCCATGCAGAAGGCGATGGTGGAAAGTTTTCCCCACTGGCGGCGCTATTTCAAGGCAAAAGCCAGGGCGCTGGGAAAGAAAAAGCTGGACTGGTGGGACCTCTTCGCCCCCATTGTGCGGCCCGGCCAGACCCCCAAAAAGTGGAGCTGGGAAGAGGGCCGGCGCTTTATTGTGGAGCACCTGTCGGGCTTCTCGCAGGCTGCCGCGAGCCTGGCCGAGCGGGCCTATGCCGAACGCTGGATGGACGCCCCGCCCCGCAAGGGCAAGGTGGGCGGGGCCTACTGCACCCCGGTGGGGCAGGGGGCCTCGCGCATCCTGCTCAACCACGAGGATAGCTTCGAGTCTATTTCCACCCTGGCCCACGAACTCGGCCACGCCTACCACAACTACTGCCTGCGCGAGGTGCCCTATCTGTTGCGCCAGGAACCCATGACCCTGGCCGAGACGGCCTCCATCATGAACGAGACGGTTGTAGGAGAGGCGGCCCTGAAGGTACTGCCGCCTGCCGACCAACTGGCGGTGTTGGAGGGTGGACTTCAGAGCGCAGCTCAGGTAGTTGTCGACATTCATGCACGCTTTTTGTTCGAGCAAGCGGTGTTTGCCAAACGGCGGGAGCGAGAACTCGCGCCAGAGGAGTTCTGCCAGTGGATGCTGGAAGCCCAGGCCCAGACCTACGGCGATGCCCTGGCAACCTATCACCCCTATATGTGGGCGGTGAAGGGGCATTATTACGGATCGAACTACTACAATTTTCCCTATGCCTTTGGACTATTGTTTGGTCTGGCGCTTTACAGGCAATACCTGGAAGAGGGGGAAGGCTTTGTGGCCAAATACGATCAATTGCTGGCCTCGGTGGGCACTTACCCAGCTGAGCAATTGGCGGCCCGGTATGGTTTCAACCTGGAATCGGAGGAGTTCTGGCAAGGTGGTATTGCTGTTCTGGTCGAGAGAATCGAGCGTTTTGAGAGAATCGTTGCGGAGAATTGAAAAAGAGATTTAACAAAATAGAAAGTTAATATTGACAAAATGTAAATCTCTGGTTTATAGTTATGACCAGGGAGGTTAGCTATGTTTGGACACTTCAACCAAGAGGAATTGGTGGCCGGGATCAAGGACAAGATAACCACCTATCGCCAGGAGGCCGAGCAGCGACGCCAAATGCCCAAGCATTCCTTCCGCCGCCGCATCGCCCAGCAGCTTCGGGCCTGGGCCGAGGCTTTGGAGCCAACCCCCAGCTTCTCCCGAACCAGCAAGCGCCTGCGCGGAGCCTGAGCTGCATGGAACTGCCTGCCTACTGGCTGCCCCGGCCCACGCTAGCGCTGGACGAAGCGACCCAAGAGCGCCTCGAGGCGCTCTATGCCCATGCGGTGGCCCCTGGCCGGGGGGACTGGATTCGCAAAAAACTCCCGGTTCCGGCCTGGCAGCTTTTGTGCTGGCTGGCCGACCATAAGGGCCACCTGCTGCATGGCACCGGCGACCCCCGGATTGCCTGTTTTGAACCGCGCCAGTCCCACGATGTGGGCGAGTTCGGCAACCGCAGGGCAGTCTATGCCGCCAGTGACGGGATTTGGGCGATGTTCTTCGCGGTCATAGACCGGGTCAACTACCCTATGTCCATCTCCAATGCCGCGATCCGGCTAGAACTGCCCAGCGGCCAGACCACCGAGCCGTATTACTTTTTCTCCATGACCGACCATGTGCTTTCTCGCCGCCCCTGGCGCGAGGGGGTGGTCTATGTGCTGCCCCGCGACGGCTTCGAGGAGGAAGGCCCCATTGAGCGCGGCATGATCCGGGTGCACACCCACCACTGGGCCAACCCCAGGCCCGTCCGGCCGCTGGCCCGGCTGCGCGTTCAGCCCGGCGATTTCCCCTTCCTGCACAAAATTCGCCCCCACAACGACGCAGTGCTGTTCGAGCGCGCCAAGGCCGACCCCAACGGCTTTCCCTGGATGGACTGAAATGGCCTAGCTTGAGATCATCCAACTTACGAATCGAAGGAGTCTCTGTGAACGAGCGTAGCCGTATCCTAAAACTGGTCGAAGACGGCAAAATTACCCCCGACGAGGCCACCATGCTGCTCCAAGCCCTGGCCGAGGTGGAGGCCCCGGCTCGAGGCTTCGGCTTCGTACCGCCCGAACCGCTTGATTCCCGCGAGGGGGGCAGCCGACGGCTCGAGCGGCTGAGCGAGGCCGCCCGCCAACTGGGTGCCCGGGCCGAGGAAATGGGTCGCCGGGTGGCCGAGGAGTTAGACCCAGTGGTGGGGGTGGGCGAACCCGTCACTGTCTCATACCCCAGCCACCTCCGGTGGTTTAAGGTGCGGCAGATGAGCGGTGACCTCGAGGTTGTGCTGGAGCCAAGCCGGACAGAACCCCTGGTAGAGGGCGAGGTACAACTACGGGGCCGTCGCAGGGGCCCCTTGAAAATGCGTGGAGAGATAGTCGAGAAGGTTCTGGAGAAGCTATACGGTGAGGCCCCGGGCGACGTGGATTTAATCGCTACCGACGACGTGACTGTGCGGCTGCCCCAGGGTTGGGGATTGGCCTGCGAGGTCTTTAGCGGCGATCTTAAGGTGGAAGGTATCCCGTTTGTGCGAGGCCGCGTGACGAGCGGTGACGTCTCCTTGCAGAGTGTGGGCGGTGTGGATTTACAGGTGGTCTCTGGCGACCTAGACGCCGAGCTGCGCCTGACCGAGGGCCAGCACAACCTCGAGCTGCTCGACGGCGACGGCAACATCACCTTTTTGGATAGCTCAGTGCGGGTCGAGGGCAGGCTGCTCCACGGTGACTTCAGCGCCCAAGGCCAGTTCGAGAAGCACAAGCGCAAGGTGTCGGGTACGGTCGGCGAAGGCACTGCCCACCTGCGCGTCGTGATCCACAACGGTGACCTGACCCTGGAAGACCAGAGCCACTACCAAGAGGAAGAGGTTTGAGTATGAATCCCAAACAGGAGGTTCCCATGTCTGAACAAGAACGCATCCAAGCCCTCTTACAAGCTGGCAGGATCACCCAACAAGAAGCCGATCTGTTGCTTTCTGCACTGGACGAAGGTGATGCAGCTGCTCGGCAAGCCGATCAGACGATCAACGAAACGGTGGGCCAGCCCCAGTATGCTCCGTCTGCCTCATCCAGCCAGACCGGTTGGCAACCGCAAGGGCTGCGCTGGGCTCGAGTCAAGCTCACAGCGGGCCAGCTCGAGGTCAAGCTCGATCCCAGCCTCCAGATGCCGGTGGCGGACGGCCAAGCCGAGGTGCGGCAGGTGGGTTCCGACCTAGAGATCACCCCCAAGATGGTCAACAGCAGCTTCCTGGGTGGGTTGCTGGGTGGGCTGGGCTCGCTGGAACTGCGTTTGCCTGCGGGTTGGGGCCTCGACTTGAGCAGCAGGGCAGCCCAGGTCGAAGTCGAGGGCGTGGCCTTCCTCAAGGGCAGGGTCGCCGCCGGAAACGTGGAGCTCAAGGCTGTGGAGGGGCTCGACCTCGAGGTCACGGCGGGCAACATCGAGGGCTCATTGCTGCTGCGGGAAGGCCAGCATCACCTACGGGTCTCGATGGGCAACGCCGAGCTCGATCTGCTGCCGGGCAGCAGCGTCCAGCTTAGCCCAGGGGTCAGCCTAGGTAACCTGGAAACTAGAGGTTTTAGCCGTAGCTATGCAGCGGATGGGTCGGAGGTTCGACAAGTCGGAGAGGGCAAGGCTACCCTCGAGGTTTCGGTGCGCATGGGCAATCTGGAAGCAAGGGCTAGGTAGGTCATGACCAAAGTAGCCAAAGGTTCTATAAAATCAGCCCCTATCCAGGGGGGAACAGCCAAACGACCCAAAAGCAAACGTAAACGGTCTATGGCCCCTAGTCCCCTGCCCACGGTTTTTTTCTTTGCAATCCTCTAGAAACCCTACGGGAAGCCTGTGCCTAGGATTTTGAGTCAGTGTGGTTCATCTGGATTCAAATTCCCCGCTTCGCGACAGGGTTCAAGATAAGCCTAGATAAGGCAACATCAACGAAAGAGCGTTCAGCCAACACTCATCCCAATCGCTAAACAAGGAGCCGCATATGGAAGATAAAAAGCGCATCATGGATATGGTCAAGGAAGGCAAGATCACGGTAGAAGAAGCCCTTCGTTTGTTGGAAGCCATGGAGTCAGGCCGACCCAAAGCGGCTACGCCCAGCGCAGGATACGCCTACGCGGTCGCCACCACCCCCCCGCCCACCAGGGGTATTGCCCGGATGGTTCGCATCGTAGTGGATGGCGAGGATGTAAAAATCAAGGTCAATATCCCCGCAGCACTCGCCAAGTTTGCCTCCAACTTTATCCCACCCGAAGCGCAACGCCAGTTGACCGCCCAGGGCATTGACATTGCGGGCATTCTCGACATGCTCAAAGGTGAGTTGCCCGAAGGCCGTCTGGTGGATGTTGAGATCAACGACGTGGCTAAGATGAGCGATGGCGAATCCAAAATATCTGGCCCCATGAAGGTTTTGATCGAAGTGGTCTGAGCAATAAGAAGGGGTCTTTGGCCCCTCCCTATCCCCTTATGGAGCGATTAGTATGGTGGCAGTGTCTCGAGCGGTTCCTGAACTCGACTTCCTAGGCAAACTGAACTTGGTTCGCCCCCGGTTTGTGTATCTGTGGGTGCGGGTAAAAGAAATCCCGCTGCCCATCTTCTTGTTTGCTCCGTTGGTGATGCTCGAGTTTTTCTTGATGCTGGGCGCCTGGCTGATCCGCAAGTCGGTAACTCGAGATCCCCAGATGGATTTTGCCTTGCAGGCCCTACAGGCGCTGCGGGGCCAGACCTGGGAACTGCGCAAAATGCCACCCTTTGCCTTGGTGGAGGTGGAAGTGAGGCCCAAAGCCTTTGATGTCAAAGCCCCTCAACAGGTCTATGTCAAGATTGGCTTGTGGTGAGGAGAGGCCCGGTTTGGAATCTGTATGAGAGTTTTTCCCATGCCTACCCAATGCCCGGTGCAAGGCTGCAACGGGCGCCTGAACGTGACCGGACTGGTCTGTTCGGAATGCCGTACCGAGATTCGGGGCGAGTTTCAGCCCAACGAGTTTGCCTTGTTGCCGCCTGAACATTTGGAATTCCTGCGCCTCTACATCAAGGTGCGGGGCAACCTCAAGGAAGTCGAGCGAATTTTAGGGCTGTCTTACCCCACCATCCGGGCCCGTTTCGAGACGCTGCTCAAAGTACTGGGTTACGAGTACCAAGACATCCCCGAAACCGGCCCCTCTCCGGAAGAAAAAGAGGCCATCCTGGCTGCTTTGGAAAAAGGCCAGATCAGCGCGGCCCAGGCGGCCGAGCAGCTACGGGCTTTGAAAAAACGCTGAAGTTGTGTCTCAAAGCTGAACGCCAAATATCCTAGCGTGCGACCCAATTTACCTCTTCGAAAATCCCGGAGGTCGTTTCTCAAAAAAAGCTGCGATGCCCTCGGCTAGGTCACCGGTCTCGCGCACCCAGGCATTGGCGATGGAGGCCAGCCGGAAGCCATCCTCGAGGCCCATTCCGGGCAAGGCATTCAGCAGCTCTTTGGTCAGCGAGAGCGAGGTGGGGGCGTTGGCACCGACTTCTTGGGCCAGGGCCAGGGCCTCCTCCATCAACTGCTCCGGTGGTACTACCCGGTTAACCAACCCCATCCGGTAGGCTTCCTGGGCCGAGACCAGCTTGCCGGTCAGGAGTAGTTCTTTGGCATGTTTCTCGCCCACATTGCGCACCAAAATTACCCCCACCAGCGCGGCCACAAAGCCAATTTTCACCTCGGTGTAGCCGATTGGGGCTTGCTCGCTCATGATGGCCAGGTCGCAGGCCGTCGCCAACCCGGCCCCGCCCGCCACTGCCGGGCCATTAATGGCAGCGATGGTGGGTTTGGGAAAGGTGTAAACCCGCTGAAAGAGGCGCATCAGTTCGCGGGAGTGGGCATAGTTGGCCTCGGCGCCCGCAGTAGTCACGCTCTTGAGGAATTCCAAATCGGCCCCGGCGCTAAAAGCCTGGCCGGCCCCGGTGAACACCAGCGCTCGGATGGCCTCGTCTCGCTCGGCAGTTTCCAACGCTTCCAGCAAGTCCTTCACCAGGGTGGGTGAAAGCGGGTTGCGCCGGGTGGGGTCATTCAGGGTCAGGATACGGGTACCCTCATGGTCGGATGCAGTGACCGTCATGCCTCCATGCTACCGGCCTTATACTCGTATGGTCTAAATATCAGAGGTAAACGATGCCCAAACTTGATCTGAGTCGCTACTATACCTACGACGAGCTAACGGCCTTTTTGAACGACGTGGTCAGCGAATATCCCTATCTGACCAAACTGGAATCCATCGGCCAGAGCTACCAGGGCCGCGATATCTGGGTGATCACCCTGACCAACTTTGCCACCGGTTCGGATACTGAAAAACCGGCCTACTGGATAGATGCCAATATCCATGCAGGGGAAGTGACGGGAGGGGCAACGGCCCAGTACACCATCCAGTACCTGGTTTCCAACTACGGCTCTGATGCCCAGGTGACCCGCTTGCTCGATCGCAGTGCGTTCTATATCTGTCCCAGGGTTTCACCTGATGGAGTCGAGCAATACCTGACTACCCCCTACCAGGCCCGCTCGTCGGTACGGCCCTACCCCTTCGAGGACGAGCGCGAAGGTCTGTATCTGGAAGATGTGGATGGCGATGGGCGCATTTTGCAGATGCGCCTTCCAGACCCCAAGGGAGCCTGGAAGGTCTCCGACAAGGATTCTCGTTTGATGCGCCCGAGGGAAGTGGGCGACGAAGGAGGCACCTACTATCACCTCTATCCTGAGGGTTTGATACGCAATTTCGATGGCTATACCGTTCGAGCCGCTCCGCCCAAACACGGTCTAGATCTGAACCGCCAGTTTCCAGCCGACTGGGGGCCCGAAAGCCAGCAGCGCGGTGCGGGCCCATTCCCGGTGTCCGAACCCGAGACCCAGGCATTGGCACAATTCTTTGCTAAACACAAAAACATCAACGGTGTACAAGCCTACCACACCTATTCGGGGGTCATTTTGCGCCCCTACTCGGGCAAGCCCGACGACGCCTTTCCCACCCACGACCTGACGGTCTACAAACACCTGGGCAAAAAGGGCACGGAACTTACTGGCTATCCCGATACTTCGGTGTACCACGGTTTTCGCTACGACCCCAAGACCACTTTGCGAGGTGGTTTTTTCGACTGGCTCTACGAGGATCTGGGTATTTTTGGTTTCTCCACCGAGCTTTGGGATGTGGTGAGTCTGGCCGGGATTGGCGAACAACAGCCCAACGGCATCCTCAAGCGCGACTTTATTGGCTGGTTCCGCTTCCATCCAGAAGACGATGATTTGAAGCTCCTCCAGTTCAACGATGCACACGGTCTGGACGGCTTCAAAAATTGGACCGCTTTTGAGCACCCCCAACTGGGGCCAGTCGAGATTGGTGGCTGGGACTACAAGCGCTTCTGGGGCAATGCCCCGGCCCAGTTTTTGCCTGAAATCGCCCACAAAAACACCCTCTTTTCCCTTTTGCATGCTGAAGTATCACCCAAGCTCAACATCAGGCTAATCAAGGTTGACCGAGCCGCAAACGATATCTTCCGTATTGTTGTGATACTGGAGAACACCGGTTTTTTGCCGACCTACACGAGCGCAAAGGCTCTCGAGAAAAAAGCGGTGGAGGGCATCCGGGTCAAGCTTCTAGTACCCGAAGGGGCCAGACTGGTTGCGGGCGAGGCAGTTTCGGATGTAGGCCACATCGAAGGCCGCTCCAATAAGTTTGAAACGGTGTTTGGGTCTCCTTTTGGCGACCAGGAAAAGAAATTGGAGTGGGTGGTGCAAGCTCCAGCAGGAACCAGCGTGCAGTTGGAAGCGGTTGGACAGCGGGCAGGCACGGTGCGAGCGGTGATCCGGCTGGAGTGATCGAGGTCTGAATTGCCCCAGGCTATGGTTTTTGTGTACACTCGAGGGCGTAGGTAGCCAAACTCAGCCGGGTTTGTTGCCTGCGGAGGTGAAGTTATAACCAGAGATGTTCCAGTTAATGAACGAATCCGGGTGCGTCAGGTACGCCTGATTGACGAGCAGGGGACACAAGTCGGGGTTGTGGATACCCGCGAAGCCTTGCGTATGGCCAAAGAGCGCGAATATGACCTGGTGTTGGTCTCACCCAACGCGGTTCCGCCGGTGGCCCGGCTGCTCGACTACGGTAAGTGGCGCTACGAGCAGCAGCAGGCCGAGAAAGAGGCCCGCAAGAAAGCCAAGCGCACCGAGCTCAAAAGCATGAAGCTCCGCCCCAAAATCGAGGCACACGACTACAACACCAAGGTGGGGCATATTCGGCGCTTCCTCGAGGAAGGGCACAAGGTCAAGGTCACCATTATGTTCCGGGGGCGTGAGATGGCCCACCAGGAGCTAGGACACAAGCTTTTGGAGCGCATCTCCAAGGATTTGGAGGGGATTGGTTTTGTAGAAATGCGCCCAGAAATGCTGGGCCGCGACATGAACATGGTCATGGCTCCTGGCTCCAAGCCCTCCGCTGCGGTCGCTCCCGCGGCTAATCCAAACAATCCCGCATAAGGCTACCGGAGTAGACCCGGTTCGGGAGAGCGGGTTTTTCTCAAGTGCCCTACCACTGATTTTCCCCAAATCCTCGAGCCCCGTGGGACGCGCAGAAGCACAGTTTGCTGCGATGGGCCAAGAAGCGGAGCTTCCCGTGGGGTACAGAGATGCATACGCGAACCGTGTGCATGGCTGGCTTGCTCCCGGATTGCTTTTTGAGTTGCCGGGTTTTAGAAACAATCCTAAACATAATGCCATATTAATTTGGAAGCACATCAATTTGGGGGACTACAGGTGAACGCAAAAGTTTTGGGGTTGTTGCCAGGCTCTTATTATATGCAGCATGAAACTGAACAAACCCATACCCAGCCCCATTCCTTACCTGCTGCAAGTACCTGACCTGCGGGTCCACAACACCACCTACGACTGGCGGATGTTGTTCATGCTGGTGCTGATGGCCTTGGGCAGCGGGCGCACCAACATCCTGGCGATCGCACAGTGGATGCAAGATCAGCGGGACTGGCCGTTGGTGATGGGGTTTGGTCGAAGAAAAACCCGCACGGCCCTGCCGGCCCAGGCCACTATCTACCGCTTCTTGTGGGCCCTGGAGCAGCAAGTGGTCGCCCTGGAAAAGGCCCTGCAGCACCCTGGGGCAACACGAGGAAGGGGGACTGCTGGAGGTCAGCCTGGATGGCAAACACCTCAAGGGCAGCGCGCGGGGGGGTGGAGGGGATAAAGCCATCGTACTGGTCTCGGCTTATCTGAGCCGGTTGGGGCTGATTGGGCGGAGGCCGGGATTCCCTGGGTGTGGACGGGTGATGCGGCCCATACCGAGGCCCCGACCGCCCAGGCGATCCTGCAAAGGGGGGCACTACTTCCTCGCGCTCAAGGATAACCAGGCGGAGCTGAAGGATGGGGCAGCGCACCTGCTGCAGTACCCGCCGGACGATGTGTACTGCTACCACCAGGTGCGCAGCGGGGCGCTATGGGTCTGGCGGGTTCGTACCACCGCCCAAATCCCACCTGACCCGGCGCTAGGCTTTCCTGGCCTGCAACAAGACCCACAAACGTACCGGTGAAGCCTGCGAGGAAAGCGACCTGGCCATTACCAGCCCCAGCCCTGCACAGGCCGATGCCGCCACCCTGGCTTCCCTCAGCCGCGGCCACTGGGCCAGCTAGAACAGGCTGCGTCACAAAAGGGATACCGTCCTGGGTGAGGATGCCTGTCGTACCCGCAAAGCAGCCCAGTCCCTGGCCGCCCTGCGCAACCTGCTACTGGGTTTCCTGTACCAGCTTGCTGCCCCCGTGCTTCGCAGTGTGCGTAGCTTCTCCACCAATCCCATGCCCCTCTTTCGCTGGCTTGATGGGTGTATGTGATAAAGGCCTGACCGATCCGCCTCTTAATCTTCACAACAACCATTTCACAAAACAGCAGGGGACGCAGCTCGCTGCGTCCCTTAGCTTCTACTTTGAGCTTTACGCCCGGTTGCCGGGCAGCTCTTCGGGGATGACCCCGTAGGTCTCCTCGTAGCGCTGGATGTTCTCGGCCAGACTGCGCAGCAGCGCCTTGGCGTGCTGGGGGCTGGTGATAATGCGGCTGGTCACCACAGCCACTACCTGATTGGGCTGTCCGCCGGGCTGCATCAGGGCGAAGTCGAGGTAGAACTCGTTTTTTTGGTGTGAGAAGATGGCGAAATTGGCGTATTTGCCAAGGGCGGTTTCGCGATCAATATCTACGCGCAGCTCGGGTACCTGTGAAACTTCACTCACGATAAAGCCTCCTGGAGGCGTGGAATACTTTTTTTGAGCTGGAAGCGCACCCGACCCAGGCTCTGCACGGAGTCCATCAGCACCACCAGCAAGTACCCACCCTCGAGCGGAACCAGCAGAAGCGGCCCCTCGGGGTACTCTACCATGACTTCTTCCACCTCACCGCGCTCGAGCTCCTGCGACAAAGCCCTGGCAGAAGCCAGCGCTGTGGAGGCTGCGCCCCCTAAAAAATCCACATCCGGGGCCTGATCGGCCCGG
Source organism: Meiothermus sp. (assembly GCF_037443965.1). Taxonomy (GTDB): domain Bacteria; phylum Deinococcota; class Deinococci; order Deinococcales; family Thermaceae; genus Meiothermus. Next base: position 129,158 of record NZ_JBBINI010000001.1, on the reverse strand, counting down.
ACGCTCTCGACCACAAAACCATCCTCGGCTACCAGTGCCGAGGCCAACACCCCTTTGGTGACTTGCAGTTCGCCAAGCACTTCTTGAACCATATCTTCACTCCTAAATGGTTTGAGCCAGGCGTAAGGCCAGACGTGAGAGCTCGTGGCCGATGCTCTTGCGATCGGCACCCTTCTCAACCACGGCTGCCAGGCAGTAGCCACTAAAAACCACCACCAGCACCTCCCGGTGTTCGGTAGCGATGGTGAAGCGCCGCAGGTCGCCCCCCAGGCTTCTGGCCAGGGTTCGGCTGGCCCTTGCGAGGGAGGCCAGCTCGGCAGCCAACAGCTCAGGTTCGGGTGTTTCTTTGCCTGCGCTTTCGATAACCAATCCATCCTGGCCTGCCAGGATGGCCTGGCGCACCCCCAACGGTACGAGGGTCTCGAGCATCTTCATGCACTACCCCCATGCAAATCCCAACCCATACAGGGTTTAGACTAGCACAGCACATGCCAGGGTTCTGCGCACTTGCACAGCCAAGCGTTACGTGGGAATGGAAACAGCAGCCCACAGCGAACGGCCAGCGCGCGCGGGCCCCTTCTATTGATATCCCCGACGGTTCTCCAGCGCCCTGGCCAGGGTCACCTCGTCGGCGTACTCGAGGCTTCCACCCACCGGCAAGCCATAGGCCAGTCGGGTCGAGCGGATGCCTTGCTGGCCCAGGCGCTCGGCCAAGTAGCCTGCGGTGGCCTCACCCTCGACGGTCATACCGGTGGCCAGGATTACTTCCCTCACGCCCTCGAGGCGGGAAAAGAGCTTTTCGAGGTAGAGCTGCTCTGGCCCAATCCCCTCGAGGGGGTTGAGCGCTCCTCCCAGCACGTGGTAGAGGCCGTTGTATTCGCCGCTGCGCTCGATGGCCATCAGGTCAGAAATGGTCTCGACCACACAGATGACCGTCCTGTCCCGCTCGGGGTCGGCGCAGATCGGGCACAGCGCGTCCTCGGCCAGGTTGCCGCACACCGGACAGGGGTGCAGGGCCTGGGCCGCTTCCAGGCTGCCCCGCAGTTCTGAGGCCGTATCGGGGTTTTGCACCAAAAACAACCCTAGCTTCTGGGCGCTTTTGGGCCCCACCCCCGGCAGACCCGCCAGGGCCCGCACCAGTTTGAGGAGTCTCTCGGGGTAGCGCATAAGTAAGCCGATAACTCGTTGTGGATAGCCGTTAGCCAAATTGCTATAGGCTATGCGCCACCGGCGAGCTTAGAACATATTGCCCAGCATGTTGCCAATGCCGCCCAGCTCGCGGCTCATCTCTTTTTCCGAGAGTTCGTGGGCCTTTTTCTGGGCGTCCTGGATGGCCACCAGCAGCAGGTCTTCCAGGGCCTCGAGGTCGTCCTTGTCTACAGCTTCGGGCTTAAGCTTGACCCCCTGAATCTGCCCGTGACCGTTGGCGGTGACTTCCACCAGGCCCCCCCCGGCACTGCCCACTACCATCATATTGCCCAGCTTCTCCTGTACCTCAGCGGCTTTCTTTTGGGCCCTCTGGGCCTCTTTCATGATTTTCTGGATGTTCATTCAGTTCCTCCGCAACAACGCCATTCATTATTGCATCAAGCAAGGCTTCGTGGTGTTATACCAGTTCCGATTGAACCCTTCACCTTTGATGACACCCAAAGGCGAAGGGTTCGAGCCGACCGAAGGCAGTAGAAGTGCATTCCCGCAGTATCGTTTAGGCTTTCATACCGGATTCAAAAAGATAGTCATCGAACAATAAGCTTTGAGTGGCTATCTTTTTGAATCCTAGAGCACTCCCTTCGGTCGGGTTAGTTCGCCACCGTTCGGTGACGAACTAACCGAATCTGGTATCAAAAGTGAACGATACTGCCGGAATGCGTATTACACCGGTGAAGAACCAACCGAATCTGGTATCAGCCTGGCTTGGCTTCACTGGGCTGGCGCGGGATGCCGCCCAGCAGGAACACTGTAAAGACGGCCAAAAATACCGCCGAGCCACAGACCACCAGTACCGTCAGCACCCCCAGCCGCGGCTCTAAAACCCCGGCCAAAAAGGTTCCCACCAGAACCGCACTCTGCATGGTGGCGCCAAAGGCAGCCATAATCCGGCCCCGCAGTTCGGCAGGCGCCGCCAGTTGAATGATCGAGCGGGCAGGCACGATGAACATGGTGTTCAAGACCCCCATCAAGAAGGTGGCGATGCCGGCCCAGATTACGTTGGGGAATAGGCCCAGCGAGGCGAAGGCCAGGCCCCATACGGCCAGGCTAAACAAAAACGCCGATTCGCGCGACCATCGCTTGATTAGCGGCATGGCCACCCACAACCCCAGAATGGCCCCCCCGGCCATGAGCGCTTCCAACACCCCGAAGCCCTGCACCCCAATTTTGAGGGCTCCCACCGCATACACAATGCCCAGGGCCGACTCCACCGAACCAAAAGCCGCGGCCAGAGCCAGCGTCCCAATGGTTCGCCTGAGGATGGGATTTTGCCACAAGGGGCGAATTCCGGCTGCTACCGCCGCAAAATAGCCACCCTTGCCGGCTTTCCCGGGCAATGGGGGCAGGAGGAGCAGAAGCCCGGCGGCAATCAGGTAGGAGGCGGCATCAATCCAGAAAGCCGGAACCGGCCCCACGTTGGCAACCAGCACCCCTGCCAGCGCCACAAAAGCCACATCCGCAAAACGGTTCACAAAGACCATCAGGCCATTGGCTCCATCCAGCGCCGACTCGGGCACCATCTCGGGGATGACACTGTTGCTGGCTGCGTAGTGCACCGATTCAAAAGCTGCCATTAGAAAAGCGATGACCATCAAGAGGGGCATCGAGCCGATGGCAAAAAGCGGGATGCAGGCTACCAGCAGGGCCCGTACCAGGTTGGAAACGATCATCAGGATACGGCGGTCGTAGCGGTCGGCCAGCGGTCCCAAGAGCGGCCCGAGCACCGCGCTGGCCAAGAATTGGGCTCCCAAAATCAGGGATATCCAGACTGCATTTTGGGTCTCCTGATAAGCTACAAAGAGCAAAGCAATACGGTGGATCTTGCTACCAACCAGGGAAACCAGATTCGACAAGAACAGCCAGCGGAATCCAGGGTGTTGTAATGCGCTCCACATAGGTGGGTACATCATAACTTGTCAACCTGATATCGTAAACATAGACTGAGTACAGTCAGCTTTTCTTAACAGGAATATTAGTCATTCCGGCAGTATCGTTCACTTCCGAAAGGCTAAACGATTCTGCCGGAATACATTCCTCCTACTCCCTTTGATCGGCTTGAACCTTCGCCTTTGTTTACACCCAAAGGTGAGGGTTCAAGCGGAGCCGGTATAACTACCACAAAGACAACCACGCAAACCAAAAAGGCGGCGCGTCTTTGTGAAACCTAATCTATATCCCTTGCTGGGCTTGGCGGAACCAGTGCTTGGTTCAGGCTCGGTTTTGGCGCAAAAGCGGACTAGAGCACTGCGCGATTCTGGGGTTGAATGGTGACCAGGCTATGCGCCACCCGTGCCCCTTCCCGTGCCAGTACCACCCCACCCTCGGGGATCATCCAGATCATCAAGTCGTGTAGCTTGCGCGGGATCAGACCGGTGGAGGAGACGTATACCGCGTCGTCTTGGTAGCGGAGGGAAAGTACGGCACTGCCCGCTTTGATTGTGCTGGGGCTGTCGCCTACGGTAGTGGAGCCTACGTTCTCGCCCAGAGTGTCGCGAGAGGGAGGGCTGAATCCCAGCCATTCGGCGAGCTCGAGCCGCAGGACCTGGGCGTAGCTTTCCAGCTCGAGCACCCGTGCCACCTCGGCCAGATAGGCTGTCCAGCTCGAGTTCTTTTCGATGCGGCCCTTGACTACCTCGAGGCCCTTGCGCGCAAAGTCTTGAAGGTTGTCTATGGGAGCTTCCCCGTACTTGCTGGCGGACTCGGGGCTAAACACCGCATAGTTGACCTCGCCCTTGAACCGGGCCGAAAGCGCCCGCAGCAAGCGCAGGTAGGCGAAGTGGTTCTCGGGCCACATTAGAAAAGCCAGTATGCGGCCTTCGGCCAACAGGTTCGAGAGGGTGGCAGCCTCGCGGGGCTCGAGGCGTAGGTGCAGGTAGTCCTGGAAGCGGATCACATGCAGCTCGGCATCGGGTAGCGTTAGGCTGAAAGCAGCGTTTTCTTCGATCATCCGCTCCTGCCCATCCACACTCAGACCAAACAGCTTGCCCGCCTGCGAGATGCCAATTTCGTGGTTCCAGAAGTAGAAGCGCTGCGGCATCAGGCGCAGGTTGAGGGCCTTGGCATCCGACGGAACGCTCTGGGTTCCATATTCTGCACTCTGGCTGCCGAGAATTTTTTGCGGAATTTGTGGCCAACTGGCTTCTCCTCTGGGGCTGGGCAGGTAGCGGGCAAGCAGGGTGGTCAGCCGCTCGATGGCCGCCGAGAACCGGCCCCGATCGTCCTCCATAACCAGCGACATACGACGCTCCTCAGCGGCGGCGGCCTGGAGGCGTTCCTCCAGGGTGCGAATTTCCCCAATGCTCAGGTTCTGGCGATGGGCCTCCTCGAGCGCCCGGCGCAAAGTTTCAAGGCTGGGGCCCCGGATGCTGGTTTTGAGCGAACCTTCACTTTCCAGTATACGTCGGGCAAACCGTCTGAGGTAAGGCACTGTTTCTTCGGGGGGCAATTTGAGCTTACCGGCTAGGTTATAGGCCTCGCGGAACAACTCCAATAGCATGTTTTTGGCGATATCGGGGTTTTCTAGGTGTACCCGCGGATCTGAAACGCTGGGAATGGGGTGGGCCAGGGCAAAACGGGAAAGGTTGTAATCCTGGGAAAACTGTGGGCTTTTGGAATAGGCCTCGAGGTTTTGCAGGATGGCATAGGTCATGCGCAACTCGTCGCGTTTGCCATGATTGAACGACTTGGCGGTACGCAGCAGGTCGCGCTCGAGCCGGCTCCAGTACACGGCCTCGGCCAGCTTCTCCAACACCTCGCGCTCAGGGCTGGCATCGGTGCCTTCCTCTTCGATCAAGATCATGCCCAGGTCGGGAGCGGTGCCCTCGTCCACGGTGGTCTTGTAGCCGGGCCGATGGGCTTTGAAGCGCCCGTCAATATCGCGGAATTTCTTGGCTAGGGGGCCCGGCAGGTTCGATTGGATTAGGGTCTGGCGCAGACGGGTCAAGCCGGCCATCCCCCCTTTGGGTTCATTGCCTGCAACAAGGTCGTCCACCTTGTATTCATATAGCTCGAGTAATTCAACCAAGCCCGCCTTCATTCAGACGGTATTATAAGGTGTCATGCGATTGGCACGGCTCGAAATTGCCACAGAATCTAATATTGGTCGTCGTCGTCGAAACAACGAGGACTTCCACCGCGTTGCGGTACACCCGACCCCTATCGGCAACCTGGTGTTGCTGGCGGTCGCCGATGGCATGGGCGGGGCCGAAGCGGGCGAGTTGGCCAGCAAGCTAGCCATCGAGGGGGTTAGCTCGGCAGCCAAGTCGTATGCCGAACATGCTGCAACTGGCCGCCCAGGCGTGGGGCTCAACCTGGTCATGGACAAAGCCTTCAAGTTATCCCAGCGGCGAATTGTGCAAGAGGGGGAACGGGTGCCGTCGCGCAAAGGTATGGGTACCACCCTCACGGCTGTCATGCTGACCGAGTGGAACCGGCAAGCGGTGATCGGGCACGTGGGCGATACCCGGGCCTACCGCTACTCCTCGGGGCGCTGGACGCTTCTGACTCAGGATCACTCCTGGGTGGCCCAGCAGGTGCGCCAGGGGGTGCTGACCGCCGACCAGGCCGAGGATCACCCCTGGAAGCACATGCTGACCCAGGCGCTGGGCCTTTCCGATGTGCGGCACGATATTGCCGCGGTGAACTTTGCCCCAGGTGAGGTATTGGTGCTGGCTACCGACGGACTGTATGGGTTGGTGCCGCCGGAGGAATGGACAATCACGGGCGACCTGCAAGCGGCCCTCGAGGGCTGGGTCGGCAAGGCTTTGGTGCGTGGTGGAACAGACAACATCACGGTGGTTGCAGCGAGGTTTAAATGAGCTACCTGATTGCTTTGTTGTTGGTCGTCATTTCCACAGCGCTAATATTGCGTACTGGGCGAACCTGGCTGATGTTTGTGTTGATTTTGCTGACGCTGGGTGGATTGCTGGTGTTGGGGGCCCAACCACTCCTCTTGGCTACAGCGTTGCTGTTGGGGTTGGCTTCGATGTGGGTTCCCAAATCCACGCGGGTGGCTTTCCAGCCGCGTCCCAAGCCCGCGCCCCGCCCTCCCAAGACCAAGCCCAACCCCAAGGTATCGCTGGGCAACAGCGTTACGGGCCTCGAGGCCCTTTACGATATCCAGGAAAAAGTCGGTATCGGCGGCATGGCTACCGTCTACAAGGGCCGCAACAAGAAAGATGGTCGCCTGATTGCACTCAAGATTCCCCAGGAAAAATATGTGGGCGATCCTCGCTTTGTGCGGCGCTTCCACCGCGAAGCCGAGCTGCTGGCCCACCTCGACCACCCTGGCATCGTTAAGGTGTACGATCACGGCAACCAGGGTGACACCCACTACATCGCCATGGAATTCCTTGATGGTGAGGGGCTCGATCGCCTGATTGAAAGCAAACGCCTCTCCATCAAGAGCATTGTGGAGGTGATGAGCCGGGTGGCCGAGGCCCTGCAGCACATCCACGCCCAGGGCATCATCCACCGCGACATCAAACCTGGAAACATCATGGTGCTCAAGAACGCAGTGCGCGACGACGGTAGCGTAGACGCCCGTGGGGTGCGCCTGATGGATTTTGGGATTGCAGCGGGCAAGGTCTTGACCCGCCTGACCATCACCGGGGCCCGCATCGGCACCCCGGTGTACATGAGCCCCGAACAGGCCAAGGGCCAGCGCATTGACCACAAATCCGACATCTACAGCTTTGGGGTGGTGTTCTACGAAGCGCTGTGTGGTCAGCCGCCTTTCCAAGGTGCCTACGAAGCCGTGATTCATCAACAGATCACCCAGATGCCGGCCCCCCCCAAGCAAGTCAACCCTGACATTCCCCAGGTGCTCTCCGATCTGGTCTACCGGATGCTCGAGAAAGACCCCGAAAAACGCCCTAGTTTGGAGGCGGTGCTGGAAGTGTTGCGCGGTAAGTGGCAGGAAGACCCTGGCCTCACCGCGCCGGTGTACCTGGCTCTGGCCGTCGAGACCAAGAAGGGTACCCTGCGCCTGATGGATCTGAGCGGCACCCTGATGCGCATGTGGAGCGGGGTGGGCAGTGGACGCGGAATGTTCCCCTCACCCCCTCTCTCGATTGCAGTAGACAAGAATGGGGGTTTCTGGATCAGCCTGTTCGAGTACGGTGGCGGTGCGGTTCGCTTGGTACACCGTTTTGATGTGGACGGCGAAATTACCCACTCGGTTGCGCCCTACGGGATGAAACTGGGCGAGCTGCTCTATCCAGTCTCGCTGGCGGCCATGTCCGATGGCTTGCTGGTGCTGGATGGCGAGGCCTGCACCATCACCCGTTTCGACCAGGAAGGCAACCCCGTAGCCCGCTTTGGCGGCTCGGGACAGGGCCGGGGTACTTTTGAGTCGCCCAGGGCCTTGCTGGCCAGCCGCAACTATGTATTCGTGCTCGACTACGGCAACCGCCAGGTACAGCGCCTCGAGCACAGCGGCCAGTACGTTTCGCGCTATGCTTTCCGCAAGAGCCGAGAATCCCAGGAACTGCGGCTGCTGGGCGGTCTGGGCCTGACCCCCGACGAGCAACTGCTCATCTACGATTCGGACAGCCAGAAGATTCGCAAGCTATCGCTCGAGGGGGAAGTCTTGCTCTCGCTGCCGCTGCCGGTAGCCGAAGGCGAAGACCCCACCAGCCAGGTCGAGATGGCGGTGCTGGACGACACCATTTATGCCATCCGGCGGGGTGGCACCAAAATTCACCGCATAAAGCTCAGTGGACAATCCCTCCCGAGCCTCGAGGTCTACGCCCCCTTGCGCGGGATCGCGCTCTGGCATAACACCCTGAAGGCCAAGGCCGAACCACCCATAGATCTCTCAGCTCAGGCCTTTGATTAGATAGGTTCCAATCTAGTTTGTAGGGCTCGTTACAGGTGTGCTGGACATCGGCGCTCGAGTAGGCTGCTTCGCCGGGCAGCTCACTTCCCCTAGGCCAAACCAGGGTATTGTAAAGACCATGACGCCAGACATTCGGAAATCGTTCCGCTACCTTATTCCAACCGGCGTTGGCCTGCTGGTGGCACTGGGCGATTTGGGCAATGTGGATCTGCTTTTTGCCGGAACGCTGCTGCTGTTGACCGGGTTTTTGCTGGGGTGGTGGTGGCCCCGGCAGTGGTGGCTCAGCGGGCTTCTGATGGGGGGAATTCTGCCGCTGGTACAACTATGGGCTTCGGTGGCCCAGTTTCCTATGCCCTATGTGCCTGACCCTCTTCAGGGTCTGTTGTTGCTCATTCCAGCCCTGCTGATGGCGGGCTTTGGGGCTATTGTGCATCAGAAGACCCCCTACACCCCTGCGGCCTTGCGTGCGCGTTTGCGCCGGGCGCAACAGGCCGACTACCATGACTCCAAAGAGCCATAAACCGTGGCTGTGCTGGATTGTAAACTTTCAAAACCACAACCCACACAATCAATTGCTGTGCTTAGTGGTTTGGTAAGTCAAGAGTTTAAAGATTGATATGCTGTGAAGTTCCCAAAATGAAGCGCTCAAATCGGTCGTGTAAGGAATTACGTGTAGAAGTTTGTGTAAGCTGAAGTTACGCACAGAGGTATAAAGCGATAAAATAGGGCTTCCTGCCGCTACAGGAGGCCCCAGATGAGTCTAGCACCGGTCGCAAAGTAGCTTCAGCCTTGTTGGTTGCGGTCTCTAACCACACATGCGTAGGTCTTGCCGATGCAGTTGAAGGCGTCTGCCACGACACCTTCCAGTGAAGGGCCGCTAGGCCCCCGGCGATGCCGGTACTCCATCGCCTGCTGACGGGACAGATACCGTTGCTGGCGATTCTCCAACGCTTGGTCAACAAGCTGGTTCAGAAAGGTGGATACCTGATTCTGGACGATACCACCCTACAGAAGTTCACCACGGGTCTGGACTGTACGCACAAGGTTAGGGATAGCAAAACCGGGGGCTTCATTCTGGGGATACAGGTGGTGCTGCTGTGGACGAATGGCACCATCACCGTGCCGGTGGGTTTTCACCTCTACCGCGGAAAGGAAAAGTACAGCATGAGCTGGCCCTGCAACTGCTGCGACAGGCCAAGTGGCTGGGCATCGAGCCGGCGTATGTGTTGTTGGATGCCTGGTATGCCAGCGCCCGCTTGTTGCACTACCTCCAGGAGCAAGGCTGGCCCTTTGTGACCCGACGGAGGAAGAACCGCAGTTTGAATGGTCGGCAGCTCCGCTATTTCCGCAGAGGGCCTTATACGCATTTCGGTAGTATCGTTCACTTTGACAAGCCTAAACGATTCTACCGAAATGCTTTTCTACTCCCTTCGGTCGGCTTGAATCCTTCACCTCTGACTGCGTCCTACGGTGAAGGATTCAAGCGGAAACGGTATTACTGGTCAGGGCTGGGGTATCTCAGGGGCCATATTCCGGTGGTGGTGTACCGGCGAGGGAGCCAGTTCTATGCCAGCAGCGACCTGGAGCTGGACTGGCCTGCAGTGCGGGGGCTTTACAAACGCCGCAATCAAGATTCTAAACCAGGCGTGCGGCTGGGAGGGGGTACAGCAGAGGACGGTATCGTCGTACCGCCGTCACCTCACGCTGGGGCTGATGGCCTTCCTCTTCCTGGATCAGCAGAAATCCCAGCGTCGTAACACCCCCTACAAGTTGCGACGTCAGCTCATCTCCGGCAAGCTCAAGGTCTCCCAGCTCGAGCTGCAACGATTCCTTGGGGCTGCGTAACTTCAGAATAGAGATACGCACGATAGAATGAACCGCAATGCTGGATTTTTTTGTTGGGCTGGGATTGTTCTTGTTGGCATTCGTGGCGGTGCGCCGCTGGGGCTGGGCCTGGGGGGTGGTAGGGGTCTGGCTCAACCTGTTGTGGTTTGTCTACCAAAACGAGCTGGGGCAGGGCTGGCTGCTCTACCTGCGTGGGGTGGGGCTGGCTTTTCTGCTAGCGACGGGTTTCCGGCAGTACGGGCTGGCCTGGGCCCTGCTGCCCTGGCCGCTGCTGATTGCGGGTCGTTTTGAGATGCAAATGCTGTGGCCCTATTTCCCAGCCTGGGGCGAGGGCCTGATGCTGGGGGCAGGGTTTTATTTGCTGGTTGGGTTTTTCAAGAGACCTTGATAGAGGTCGGGGCGACGCTCGGAGAGCACGCGGAACTCCTGGCGCAGCCGGGCCGGGAAGGCCTGGTCTAGTTCGATTAGCCCAACGCCCTCAGATTCGACCCGCAGCATCTCCATGCCCATTGGGTCTATGGCCAAACTGGCTGCACCAAAGGGTTCTTCGGCGTGATTAACGGCGATCAGGTAGGCCTGGTTTTCGGCGGCGCGGGATTTGCAGAAAAGCTCCCAGGCGTAAGCGCGGCTGGCGGGCCAGGCCGAGGGAATCAGGAACAGGTTTACACCTTGCAGCGCGTAGATGCGGAAGAGCTCGGGGAAACGTAGATCAAAGCAGATGGCAATGCCAGCTTTGAAGCCCCCCAGCTCGAGCGTGACCAAATCCTGCCCCGCCATCATGGTCTCGGGCTCGCCAAAAGCCGGAATCAGGTGGGTTTTGGTGTAGCTGGCCTGTACCCCTGCAGGCCCGATGACCTTGGCCCGGTTGGCGTAACGCTCACCGGCTTGTTCCAACACCCCAGCGACCAAGATCATTCCGCTGTGCGCACAGAAGTTCTGAAGCAGTGTAAGCAGGGTGGGGGTATAGAGGGCATCGCCGTAGCGGTAGCCGCTCGAGAACAGCTCGGGCAACACCGCGACCTTTGCCCCGGCTTGGTGGGCCTGGTGGAGGAGCTCGAGGGCTTTTTCCAGGGTGGCCTGGGGGGTTTCGCGGGTGGCTAAATGGATCAGTGCGATTTTCATGCTTTCTCCCGCAAGCGGTAGGCCAGATAGGGCAGGCCCAGCCCCAGGGCGCTGCCCAGCAGTGCAGCCCCTAATTGTCCACCCACCCCCAGTACCAGCCCGACCAGTTGCAACAACACCAAAGCCGCCAACACGTAGATGTACAGGGGGATAATAAAAGGCTTATCGCTGCCGTATTGCACCAGCCCGGCCCCCACCAGGGTCGTCACGGAAAGGGTGGAGCCAAAGGGGCTGGGTTGAAGGAAGAAGAACCAGATGAAACCGGCGATGCCGGCGTAGATCAGGGTGCGGGCCAGGCGGTCGGGTGCCAGTGAACGCTCCAGGAATGTGCCCAACTTGCTCAAACCCGGCCTCCAAAGGGTATCAGGATTTAATAAACCGCCAGACGATGAGGCTCGATAAAATGAGTCCGATACCACCCCAGGCCACCTGGGGTTCACTGCCCGCAAGGCCCAACACAGCTGCCAGCACCCCCGCACTCAGGAAGCCAAGGGCATATTTGGGGTTGACCGTCAGGCCCAGCAACACCGATACCAGCAAGCCCGAAATGGCCGGGGGCAATCCGGCTCCAACAGCCACAATGACAATCAGGAGGGCCAAGGTAATCACCAGACCTAGCAAGTAGGCGCCTGGAAAGGGTTCCTTGTTGGGTTTTTCTGTTGCTTTTTCTGCCATGGTTTATACCTGATCTCTAGCTTACCGTTTTTAGAGGGTTTCGGCACTTCTGAGTTATAGCAACTGTGCCTTGAGGGCTTCCAGGGTGGGCTTGATGGTCTGGACTAGGGTTGGGCGGCTGTAAAGGATTTCCAACATCTCTTCTTTGGTAGGTTCCTGGCCCAGGGCATTCAATATGGCCTCGGGGAACTTGGCTGGATGGGCGCAGGCCAGACTGATGATAGGGGTGGGGTCGGCGGTTTGCTGGCGGTAGCGGGCCTGGGCCTCCAGGCCCACCGCGGTATGGGGGCAGGCCATATAGCCGGTGGCCTCGTAGGTTTTTTTCATGCGCTCGAGGGTGGCTTCATTCGAGACCGCGGTACCCCAGACCCACGCCCGCAGCTTTTCCGGCCCCAGTAGGGTGTACAGGCGCTCGAAGTTGCTGGGCGAGCCCACGTCCATGGCGTTGGAAAGGGTGGCGATGGTGGGGTGGAACTGGTAGGCCTCCACCTTGCCTTGCAAAAAGTCGGGGAAGAAGTGGTTGTCGTTGTGGGCGGCGATGAACCGGTGGACGGGCTGCCCCATCAGCGCGGCCAGTATGCCGGCCATCAGGTTGCCCAGGTTACCGCTGGGAACGCAGAAATTGATGTCCACCCCCACCCCCCGGCCCTCTCCCCCAGTAGGGGAGAGGGGGAGGCTGTTGATCTGACAGGCGGCCCACAGGTAGTAGAGGGCCTGGGGCAGCAGGCGCCCAATGTTAATGGAGTTGGCGCTGCTCAGGGGCAGGTGGGCCAGTTCGGGGTCTACGAAGGCCTCCTTGACCATGCGCTGGCAGTCGTCGAAGGTGCCCTCCACCGCAAAGCTGCGCACGCCGGGGCGCTGGGTAATCAGCTGGCGTTCTTGCACCTCGCTCACCTTGCCTTTAGGGTAGAGCAAGACCACCTCGATGTTCTCCTGCCCGGCGAAGCCATCGGCCACGGCGCTGCCGGTGTCGCCCGAGGTGGCCACCAGGATGATGCGACGCTCGCTCCGCTGGCGCAGAAAATACTGCATCAGGCGGGCCATGGTGCGGGCCCCAAAGTCTTTAAAGGAAAGGGTGGGGCCGTGGAAGAGCTCGAGCACGTACAGGTCGTCCGATAGCTTTACCAGCGGACAGGGGAAGTTCAGGGCGTCGCGCACGATGGCTTCCAGGTCGGCGGGGGGCAGGTCCTCGCGGAGCCACGCGCCCAAGACCGCCACCCCTAACTCGGCGAGGGAGCTAGCCTTGATCCAGGCGTTCGGCTCTATTTGAGGAATGCGCTCGGGGATATACAAACCCCCATCCGAGGCCAGCCCCTTAAGCAGGGCCTCCTCAAAGCGTACCAGGTTTTTATGGGGGTCACGGGTGCTGTAATAGCGAACCATAGTGGGTATTCATGATACCTGGACAAAAGGCTGGGCTCAGGGCAAAGGGGTGGCCGGCTGAGCACATCTAATACGCATTTCGGCAGTATCGTTCACTTTGACAAGCCTAAACGATACTACCGAAATGCTTTTCTACTCCCTTCGGTCGGCTTGAATCCTTCACCTCTGACTGCGTCCTACGGTGAAGGATTCAAGCGGAAACGGTATAAAGCCCATAAACTTTCGTTGGCTTCAGACCTCCACGAGCTTTTCTACCTCCTGCGCCGGTATGGGCGCGGCTGCAGGTATGGGCAGGTGGCCGGGTGTGCCCAATAGCGCCCGGTACAGGTCGCCTAGCACCGCACTGGCCGTTACGCCCCCCCCGGCCCCGGCCCCAGCGAAGACCAACTGTCCCACTGGGTCGCCCTTGTAGACCAGGGCGTTGCGCCCGCTGCCCATGCTGACCAGGGGGTGCGACTCGGGCAGGCGCACCGGACGTACCGCCGCCACCCATTCGCCCTTTTCGGGGTAGAGGCTGGCCACCAGTTTGATGGCGTGGCCTTCGGCCCTGGCTTGCTGGAGCATCGCGGGGGTGAGGTGCTGGATGCCCCGGGTGCGCTGCAAGACCTTGGGCCAGGAAAGCCCAGGGTCCACCGTGAGCCGCCCCAGCACGCAAATCTTGTGGGCCGAGTCAATGCCGCCCACGTCCAGGTTGGGGTCGGCCTCGAGGTAGCCCAGGTCGCCCGCTTCCTTGAAGGCTTGTTCGTAGGTAGCGCCTTCTTCCATGCGCCGGATGAGGTAGCTGCAGGTGCCGTTGACAATGCCGTGCATCTCCAGGGTCTGGTTGCCCCACAGGCTTTGCAAGGCCCCGATGATGGGTGTTCCGGCCATCACGCTGGCCTCGTAATACAGGTCGCCCTGCTCGGCGTATTCGCGCAGCTCGTCCCAGCGCTCGGCCAGCAGGGCCTTGTTGGCCGTGACCACCGGCAGGCCCCTCTCCAGCGCCTGCAAGACCAGGTCACCGGCGGTGGTGGTGCCCCCGGCCACCTCCACCAGCACGTCCACATCGTCCAGAAAACCTTTGGGGTTGTTGGTCAGGAGCCTCGAGGGAATGCCAGGGCGGCTTTTCTCTATGTCGCGCACCAGCACTCGAGCCAGCTCCACCTTGACGCCCAGCGCACTAAAGCGGGCCTGGTGCGCGGGCAAAAGCTGTGCAAAAGCGCTCCCGACTGTCCCCCCCCCCATCAGGGCCACACGCACGGTTTCCATAGGGGTAAGCCTACCGCTACTGGCCTCGTTGCGAAAGAGGCACGCCTATGACAACAAATCAGTCCGCATCAATCAGAATGATGTGAACGGGCACGGCGGGAAAGTGTCGTTTTAGCCGCTCGATATCGTAGATGAGCTGCTCACCGTAAGCCACACCCGAGGACATTTCCTTGTGCAGCGCATAAGCCGGTACAATTTCGACCCCCACATCGGCCCTGGTTTCGTTGAAGAAGTACTGGAACTTAGCCATGTCGTAGAACATAAATGCGTATTTCCCAAACTGAGCCTCGACGAGAACCCGTTCTTTGAAGAAATCTATCTGCTTGTAGGCTCCGCGAACCACCGGCTCCTCCTGGCCTGGCAGCCGAATCTCGTAGTAGTCCCTGAGTTCGCGAAAACCTCGCTTGTGGAAGGCCTCCTTCAGGCGCTGGTTTATGATTTTGGGTGCGTAGAGTTCTTTACCCAGTTTGGTTTTTTCTTTACTTTTTTTGCCCCGAACAGCACTTACCTCTTTGATAACGGCATAGATTTCTTCCAGCACTATTGGAAAACGCACCTGGAGAATCTCTCGACCGCCTAAATGGGAGTACTCATAGACGATTTTCATTTGGGTTCTACCAGCAAGGGGGGGTTCCAGATGGCTTGTAGATCAACGGCACGAGGGGGAATGTAAGCGCCTTTACCGGAAGGATCATACACTTCGCGCTCCATGGGCCTTACCCGCAGACGGCCTTCCCAGGCTTCACGGAGGCGCTGATGAGCAATTTCAACGTAATCGGGGATTATTTCGGCCATGGCCCCCCGCCTTCTGTGCATCAAGGCAGCAATGAGGGTGGTTCCCGATCCGCCGAACGGATCCAAAACCCAGTCGTCTTCTTCCGTTAAGGCCAGGACAAAACGCTCCACCAGCTCCACGGGGTACTGTGCCGGGTGGCCGGTTTTTTCTACGTGGTTGGCCTTAACATTAGGAAATATCCACACGTCACCAGGATTTTTGCCCAGGGGATTGCCGGAGAGTTCACCCTTTTTGGGGCCCTTGAAATGTTTTTTATTGGGATATTTTTGCGGAACCCGTACACTGTCCAGATTAAAGGTGTACTCGTCAGTTTTGGTAAACCACAAAGCCACCTCGTAACGTCCGGAAAAACGACGCTTTGCATGAAGCCCATGCTCAAACGCCCATACAATGCGATTGCGAAGCTTTAGTCCTAAATTGGTAAAGATAGGAAAAAGAAGTATATCCAGCGGGAGGATTTCACCGTTATCCACGTAATTCCCAACCTGCCACACCAGACTGCCGGTTGGTTTGAGCACGCGGACAGATTCCTTGACAATGCTTTCTTGCCAGGCCAGATAAGCATCCAAGGCTTGACGGCTTTCGTAGGGCTTACCAATGTTGTAGGGGGGCGAGGTGATCACCAAAGAGATGCTGGCGTCTGGAATTTCTTTGAGCAACTCTGCACAGTCGCCAGGATAGATCACCACATATGCTTCTGAGTCAAACCTGCTCTTAATGCTCAGTTCTGTCATAGCCATATATCATACCTTGGTTTCCATCGGCAGATTGCTCAGGGCCTTCAGCACGGCCTGGGCACTGCGCTTGTCGAGGCCTGGCAGCTTGGCCAGCTCCTCCACGCTCATGGCTTTGAGTTCTTCCAGGGTCGAGAAGTGGTTCATCAGGGCCAGCTTGCGGGCCGGGCCAATGCCCTTTATATCGTCGAAGATGCTTTTGAGGGCTTTCTGGTTGCGCAGCTTGCGGTGGAACTCGAGGCCGTTGCGGTGGGTCTCGTCGCGCTGGTAGATGAGCAGTTGCAGCGCGGGATGATTGAGGGGCAGGGCGATGGTTTTTCCGTCGGGCAAGACCAGGGTTTCTTCACGCTTGGCCAGCCCCACCAGCGGAATTTCCAGCCCGGCCTGCTGCAGGGCTTTTTGCGCGGCCCGCACCTGGCCCAGCCCGCCGTCGATCAGAATCAGGTCGGGGATGGGCATCTGCTCGGCCAGGCTGCCGGTAAAGCGCCGGAGGATGGTCTGCTCCATCGAGAAAAAGTCGTCGGGCTGGCCCTTCAGGCCCCTGATTTTGATGCGGCGGTACTCGGCTTTCTTGGGGCGGCCCCCTTCAAAGACCGTGATGGAACCCACCGCGCTTTCGCCCAGCAGGTTGGAAATGTCGTAGCCTTCGATGCGGTAGGGGCGGCGGGTGAGCCCCAGCACCTCCATCAGCCCCTTGAGGCCGGGGTGGTCGCCCTTGCGCTCCAGCAGCTTGAGTTCGGTCTGCAAGGCGGTCTGGGCGTTGTGCTGGGCCAGTTCGATCAGGCGGGTTTTTTCGCCGCGCTGGGGGACGCGCACCTCCACCCTGCGCCCTTTGGAGCTCAGGAAAGCCGAGAAAGCCTCCTGCGCTTCCAGCTCGAAGGGGAGCAGCACCAATGGGGGTAGGGGGGTGGCCTCGAGGTAGTAGTCGCGCAGGAAGGCTTCCAGCAACTCGGCGTCGCTGGCCTCCTTCACCCCCTCCACGAAGCGGCTGATGCGCCCCAGCATCTGGCCCCCGCGCACCTGGTAGTGCTGAATGAGGGCATAGTCGCCAGCGCGGGCAAAACCTAGAAAATCCAGATCGCCCAACTCGGGGTCGTAGGCCTGCTGGGTGGTGCCAAAGAAGCTGCGCACTGCGCTCACTTGGTCGCGGATTTCGGCTGCCCGCTCGAAGTCCTGGTTTTTGGCAGCTTCCATCATCTGTGTTTCCAGGCTCTGGTACAGCTCTTCGACCTTGCCATCCAGCAGGTTTTCTACCTGTCGCACCACGGTAGCATATTGCTCTTGGTCGGCTTTATCTACACAAGGAGCCAGGCAGCGCCCCATTGAGTAGTTGAGACAGGGATAGCGCCTTTTTTTGAAGGGGAACCCAGAGTTTTGTCGCAAGGGAAAAACCCGATCCACCAGTCGTTTGATGCGTCGTACCGCGCCCCCATCAGGAAACGGCCCCCAGTAGCGCGCCCCGTCGTCTTGTACCCGCCGCACGACCATCAGCATGGGCCATTCTTCATGGGTTAGCTTCAGGAAGGGGTAGTGTTTGTCGTCTTTCATCAGGACGTTGTAGTGGGGGCGGTGGAGTTTGATGAGGTTGGCTTCTAGGAGTAGGGCTTCCACCTCGTCGCGTACCACGATGAAATCGAGATGGGTGGCTTCCCTAGACACCCGCAAGCTTTTGCCTTCACTGTGAAAATAGCTGGTTACGCGGGCTTTAAGGCTTTTGGCCTTGCCCACATAGATAATGGTTTCGCCAGCCTTCCACAGGTAGACCCCTGGCATCTCGGGCAGCGGGGGTAGGTCGTTCTGACGCATGTGAACTCTATCGTAGCGCTTTGGGTTTGAATTTGAACGTGAGGGGGGTTGCGGGGTTTGCACAAGCAGAAAGCCTAGATTGGAGATCACAGCCCAAAGCAGCCTGTGAGAGCCTAGTTTTTTGTAAGTCGCTGCCTGCTTCTTGTCCTCTACCGCTTAGCGTGGTCACAGTGTGTTTTTCACCTTAGACCTTTGGGTATTGCACCCAAAACCATGCAGTTGGGTCGGTGAGCCTTGGGGGTTATCAAACTCAAGATGGGGCAGTTTAGACTTTCCCGCTCCAACCCGATAAACTAAATGCTATGAGTGCCGGCCACGATCACCACCATGATGAGATGCTGTACAAATCCTGGGTACAGGTTATTGAATGGATGAAAGAATATGCTGCCGAAAAAGGCGTGCAATTCACCAAGGAATCTGATTTCCCCGACTTTATCTACCGCATGGAGCGGCCCTATCAAGTGCCCACTACCATGATGGCGGTCTCTTTATCGGATGGCCGGGGAGAACCGTTCTTTTTTGCCTCGGTCTCGCCCCGCCATGCCAAGCTCAAGCACGTGGCTTTCCGGGTTCCGGGGGGCCATGTCCACTACCATGCCCACTGGGAAGACGGCAAAGGACTGGCCTTGGAGGGTAAATTCCCCGTCACCAAGGAAAAGCTCTATCAGATGGCCGACCGTGCTCGAATAGCCCTGGCCAGGGCTTGATCGCGTTTCCACATTTAGGCTGCGCGCCATGCGGCGTAATTTACCCAGTACAACGTTTTTTTGTTGTACTGGGTATTCGTGGGAACCGCTCTAACCTACAGCGCTTCCTGGTTTTATACGCATTTCGGTAGTATCGTTCACTTTGACAAGCCTAAACGATACTACCGAAATGCTTCTCTACTCCCTTCGGTCGGCTTGAATCCTTCACCTCTGACTGCGTCCTACGGTGAAGGATTCAAGCGGAAACGGTATTATCCGGTGTGGGCGTCGGCTGAGCTTGTCGAAGCCGACCCTCTCGGGGTACCGGTTATTTTTCGGGAACGGCAGTAGGTAAAGATTCCACCCAAATGGGAACGGAACTGCATCAACGTCGCTTGGCTTTGGCTTTTGTACTGGTGCCAACTTTGGTTTTCGTGGCTTGCAGCCTGAACTTCCGCTCGAGTTCAGCGGCAAAAGCAAGGTTGGTATAGTCCAGCGAGATGGGGGTCACGGATATAAAACCGTGCTGAACAGCCCAGAAATCGGTGCCTTCTTCCAGCTCGGCCGTAGGCTTGCCCGCCACCCAGTAGTAGGGCCGCCCATCGGGGTCTTCCCGCTCGACAATGGAGTCTTCGTAGCGGTGGGTGGAGAGTCGGGTGATCTTGACCCCTCGAGGGGCACGGTTGGGGAAATTCACATTGAGCAGGGTTTTGTGTGGCAGACCGTGCTTCAGCACCCACTGCGCAATCGGCACCGCACTCTGGGCAGCTTCCTCAAACTTTAGTTCTTCGCCTGAGGCATCCAGGCTAAAAGCAATGGAAGGAATCCCCAACGAAGCCCCTTCCAGGGCCGCCGCTACCGTGCCCGAGTGGGTCAGATCCAGACCCATATTGACCCCGATATTGATCCCTGAAACCACCAAATCGGGTCGTCCCAACAACCTGCTGCCTAACACCACACAGTCAGCAGGCGTACCGTCAACTCGGTAGGCTGGAATCTCGCCAAACCCTGCCGAGGCGGTGTGTTTGAACCGCAGGGGTCTGCGAAAAGTGATGCTGTGCCCCACGCCCGATTGCTCTACATCTGGGGCCACCACGTTCACTTCCGCTATCTCCCGCAAAGCAAAAGCTAGAGCCTTGATTCCCGGCGAGAAGATACCGTCGTCGTTGGCAATAAGAATACGCATATACGACTAGCCTAACGCCAAACAGCTAAAGCGGAAAGCGCTAGGCCTGTCAGCCGGTTCGTCGCCCTTGTTTTTCCTCTTTTCTACTTTCCAAGCCCTCTTTTACCCAGCCCCCGTTTGGAGGATTTGGGCTGCTTGATCTTGCTGTCGTTCAGCCCGAACCCCAACGTTCCAAATACATGACCGGTAGTAGGCTCGATCAGGTTGCGGTGGTCGCGGTAGAGGCGGGGAGTTTTCCAGAGGTAGAACAGGGCTTTCCAGTGGGGCAGCTCGTTGTAGCGCTCGGGCCAGAGTTCTTTGATTTTCTGCGCTACCACATGGGCATACTTGGGCGAAAGAGCTGGAAATACATGGTGCTCGATATGGTAACCAAAGCCCAGGGTGAGCCACTCGAGCCATCTTGGATTCCGCACTGTCAGGCTGTTCATTAAGGGGTCGTTGGTCTCGGTGATGGGGTTGAGAAGGTGGTTGGTGGCAATAAAGCTCATAGCGATAAAGTTAGCCATCAGCCAGGGAATCACAAACACAAACAAGAAGTTGAGCGGCCCCATCCACACCAGTACCAAGAGCCAAACCATAACTGGCAAAACCGCCTGGAAAATTACAATGGGCCGTTCTGCAGGTTTGAAGTCCGGCAGGAAACGCCGGAGCATCATGTGGGCGTGCAAAGTAAACCAGAAGTTGAAGGAGAAAAATAAGAAAAAGCTGCGTAAAGCAGGCACCTGGCGGAACATCCATTTCACAAAAGGTTTTTGGATCGCCGACTCCAAGGCCCCCATCGCATCAGGGTCATCTTCGGGGTGCTGAGTATGGGAGTGATGTTCAACGTTGTGCCATTTGCGCCATAGTCTGGCTCCCACCATCAGCGGCATAAACGCGATGGTTCCAGCAACGGAGCGCACGGTTGGGTTCTTGGTGACCGCACCGTGCAGTATCTCGTGGGCCAGAAACCCCATGCCAATAAACGCGTATCCGACCCCAAATGACAGCAGCAGTTTGAGCAAGACATAGGGCGTCGCCACAATCCCCCAAACGCATAGGCCAAACAGGGTCAGAAATATGGGCAGATAGATTAGACGAGACGGAACCGGCTCGAAAAAGTGACGTGGAAGTCGTGATTTTAGGGCTTTGGTGTACTCGCGCAGATGCTGTTCTTCAGTCATAGATGCTCCTCGCTGCTTGGGGTTTGAATGGAGGCAGTATACGACAAAGCGATCCCATGATCTCCACCATCAAGTTTGGATGTAATACAAAAAAGCTCCCCCAACAGGGGAGCTTTGGCTGGCGGAACTATTAGGCCACTTTCACATTCTTGGCTTGAGGGCCCTTGCCATTCTTGCCGGGTTCGATCTCGAACTCTACGCGATCTCCCTCATTGAGGCTCTTGAAGCCCTGACCCTGGATGGCAGTGAAATGCACAAACACATCGGGGCCACCTTCCTGGGCAATGAAACCGTAACCTTTTTCCGCGTTGAACCACTTGACAGTACCTTTGTTCATTTACTACTCCTAATGTCCAACTGAAACCTGCTGGTTTTAGGGGACAATTGAGAGTAGCACAGGCTACAGGCAAAAGTCAAATCCAGCCAAACCAGTTGGAACGATTGCATCATGTTAGCTATCCCAGTGGCAATCGCTGTGGTCTTAGTTGCACTATCTTGCCTTTGCAACCGTGTGAGCCGAAGGGCTTTACCGGTGGCTGCTTTGGGCACAAGACCCACATCCAGAGCAGTACCCACGAATACGCCGTACAGCGTTTTGGCGATGCGGCATACATTATGGCGCTATGCGCACCACATACGCTGTAATGGTGGGAAGTGCTCTGAGGATGTGGTTTTTCGAGGACTTCGGGTCAGCTCAATTAAACAGTTGCATGAAGATCCGACTTGGAAATTTCCAAAGATATGGTAATCTCTGCTTTGCGGATGGGCAGGAGTTTCCAAACCTGCTCCCGCCCTCGGCGGAGGCTTCACTTGATAAGCACAATCTCTGTCGTTGATTTATCCGAAAAGGTACGCGATCAGGTCAAACCTGAGCGCTTTGCTCATATTTTGCGGGTGGCCGATCTGGCGGCCGAAATTGCCAGAGCCAACCGGCTTGACGCGGAAAAAACTTATCTAGCCGGGATCCTACACGATGCTGCACGCGATTTTAGCGTTGAGCAATTGGTGGAGCTGGCCCCCCCCGAAAACGAGTTGGAGCGCAAGCATCCCCTGGCCCTGCATGGGCGGGCAGGCCGCCGGTTGGCCCAGGAATGGGGTGTGGAAGACGAGGAAGTGCTCGAGGCCATCGAAGGCCACGTCTACGGGGTCAGCCCCCAGCACAAAATCGGCATGGCCCTCTACATTGCCGATGTCTCGGAGCCGGGCCGCGGGGTCAACCACGAAATCCGCGAGATGGCGCTTGGCGGAAGGCTCGAGGAGGCCTACCACAAGGCGGTAATTTGTAAGGTGAACTACCTGCAGAGCAAGGGTATCGAACCGCATCCCCGCACCATGGCCGCTTATCGGGCCGTGATGCAACAAAAAAACCAGTAATACCGTTTCCGCTTGAATCCTTCACCGCCATGCGCAGTCAGAGGTGAAGGATTCAAGCCGACCGTAGGGAGTAGAAGTGCATTCCGGCAGCATCGTTTAGGCTTTCAAAAGTGAACGATACTGCCGAAATGCGTATAAAACAACCGACCCCCGCAATGCTTTTGGGGGGTCTGTTACCTTCCGGTTCACCTCATTTTGTAATCTAGTGGTCATGGCGCAACTACAGACGCCCCGCAGAGCCCAACGGGGGTCGTCGGCAAAGAGACGCCGAACCGGGCCGCGTCTTTCGCTAATTTTGCTGGGGCTGGCCCTCCTGACCCTCGCGGGGGCGCTGGCCTACGGGCCGCAACTGGGAGAGGTGCGGGCCGGGTTGTTTGGTGCGTATCAGGGGAACAGCCCTTCCGAAGAACTCAGCCTGGTGGTGGCTGCCCGCGACACCGAATACTGCGGCTACCATACCGCCTGTGGGCCAGGGCTCCGCACCGACACCATTTTTTACATCCGCTTGCGTGGCTCGGAGGCTACCGTGGTGGCCATTCCCCGCGACCTGCGCTACAGCGGCGAAACCCCCAACGGCTTTTACGAAGGCAAAATCAACGCCGTCTACGAGCGGGGGGGCGGTGCAGAGGGTTTGCGGCTGGCGGTGGAAAACCTTCTGGGGGTGCCGGTACAGCACTACGTCATCCTGACCTTTGAAGCGGTGATGAAGCTGGTCAACGCGGTGGATGGGGTGGATGTGGTGCTGCCCTATCCGATGAAGTACACCGACCGGGCGGCTGGTTTGTACATTGATTTTCCTGCTGGCCCGGTGCATCTGGATGGGAAAGATGCTGTCAAATACATGCGCTTTCGCCGCTGGGAGGGCTCCGACCTGGGCCGCCTGGACCGCATCAAGGAAGTGATGGGGCTGGCGCTTCGCAAAGCTCAAAATCCCCGCTATTGGTCGGGTTTGCCGGGGGTCGCCAGTACGGTGTGGAACTCCCTCGAGACCAGCCTTCCCTCCAGCGAAGCCCTGCGTTTGTTGCCCAACCTGCAGAGTCTGACCCTAAAAAGCGCCACCCTGCCCACCCTGGAGGAGGGAAGTTATCTGATACCCGACCAGGCCGCCATGGCTTCCTTCACCGCAGGGCTGCTGGGTTACACGGCTGATGCTGAGGTAATGGTCCGGCTGGTACAAGCCGAAGCCCTGGGCCTCAAAACCCTGCTGCTCGACCAGAGCGGAACCGGGCAAGGTGAGCGCTACCGGCAAGGCTTTATCCAGATAGGCATTCCCCCACCCGAAGTGCAGGTGGGGGAGGCCGGGGGCTCGAGCGTGGTGCTGGTGCGCAGCGGCGTTTCGGTGGTGGGCCGCGAATCCCCGGCTTTCGTGCTGGCTAAAGACTACGCCGATCTGCTGCATCTGCCGCTCCAGACCCGCATCCGCCTCGAGCCAAGGGGCTACGATGTGGTCATCGTACTGGGGACGCCTTGAGAGCGGTTCCCACGAATACCCATTACAGGGGTTTTTTCCTGTACTGGGTGAATTACTCCGCACCGCGTGCAGCGTATTTGTGGGAAACCCGATGAGGGGCGCAATATGCCACTCACGCGTAGAGTCCTTGTCTACTAGCCTCAGGCCAGTTGGGGATGCGGTGCAGCGGCCCGTTTGAGCGAGATGCTGAATACCGATCCCTTGCCGGGTTCGCTCTCGGCCCACACGTTGCCGCCGTGGGCCTCGACAATCGAACGTACGATGGCCAGCCCCAGCCCACTGCCACCCCGTTCGCGGTCGCGGGCTTTGTCTACCCGGTAAAAACGCTCGAACAGATGGGGGAGGTGTTCTCGGCTGATGCCTTCGCCGTTATCCTCCACCCGAACCACCACCCGTTCCGCGAGGTCGAGCACCACCAGGCGGATTAGGGTGGAGTTGGCTTTGATGGCGTTGGAGACCAGATTGGCAATGACCTGATGCAAACGCTCGGGGTCGCCCAGTACCCATACGTTGTCGGGGGCCGACATCTCGATGCGGCCCTCGAAGCTCTTGCCGTACTCCTCCTCGATCTCGTTCAACACCGTCCGAAGGTGCACGGCTCCCAGTTCGACCTTCCAACCGCCGCCGGTTTTGGAGAGCTCGAGCAGATCCCCCACCAGCTTTTGCATCCGCTCGGACTCACGCTTGATGATCTCGAGGCTTTCCTTTTGCTGATCCGACACCTGTGTGCGCCTTATCAGATAGCTGATATGTCCCAGGATAGCGGTTATGGGGGTACGCAACTCATGGGAAGCATCCGCCAGAAAGCGGCCCTGGGTTTCCCAGGCGTTCTCGAGCCGTACGAGCATGCGGTTGAGCGACTTGACCAGCGAGGCCACCTCGTCGTTGCCCTCGAGCTCGGGTAGCTTATCGGGCTTGCTGCTGACCTGCTCGGCCTTTTTGGCCACCCACTCGAGGGGCTCGAGGGTCTGCCGCACCAGCCGGAAGGCCAGCAGCCCACCAAAAATAAGGACCAGAACGGCTGTAGCGGTGTAGGTGCGGGCAAAGTCGGCCAGGGTGCTTTCGATGCTCTCGGTGGACTTGCCCACCAGCAGAATGACCAACTGTTTGCCTCGGGGAATCCCGGCGATTTCGGTCTCGAGGCGTTCTGCCCGCACCCGCAGCGGGATCTGGCTGCCATCGGGGCGGGTGAGAATGGTCTGGGTGTAAAAACCACCCGAACGCAAAACCTCCTGCAAACCTTTTTCCGATAGGGTCAGGGTGGCGTTGCCCAGCGCCAGCGACTGGGCGATGGGGATGGCGGCTCCTTGCAAGATGTCGTTGGCGGTGGGATTGGGGAAAGGCACCCACAGGGCCTGTCCATAGACCGTAAGAGGTAGGCCATCGAGATTGCCCTGCTCTTGAATAAGCCGCTGGGCAGTTACCGAAGTCTCGGTTAGCTCCCGCCGGAGGCTGTCGTAAAGGGTGAATTGCAAGGTTCCATACACGGAGCCCCCAATCAACAGCAACGAAAATGCCAGCAGGGCCAGCGTGAGCAGGGTGATTCGGGTGCGAAGGGTCATGGTTTTGTGTCTTCAGGGTCGTACCCAGAGGCCAATATGCCGGAGATGCTGCGGCTTGAGAAATATGCCGACGTCGTTCTTATCGAGCATCTCGTACCCCAGTTCAGACCCAATCTAGGGAAAATGCACAGGTTGCGCAACCTTCCTCCAAATCCCTGATTTGGGGCAGCCGGTGATGGCCTAGAGAACGCGCCACCCGGTTTCCATGATAGAGCGCTTGCTCGATTCGGACAGGGCTCGGTTCAGGGGTAATGCTGGCATCTCAGAGCGACACAGTCTAGTGCATTTGGCCTCGGACTGTTGCCGTGGCTTAGTCCTCGCGCAGCACGTAGCCCACACCGCGCACGGTATGAATCAGGCGGCGCTCGCCGGTGCCCTCGAGCTTCTTGCGCAGGTAGCCGATATACACATCCACCACATTGGAGCCGCCCTGGTAGCCGGGCCAGACCTTTTCTTCGATCTCGAAGCGGCTAAAGACCTTGCCGGGGCTCTTGGCGAGCAGCTCCAGGAGTTCGAACTCCTTGTTGGAGAACTCGATGCGCCGCCCACCCCGATACACCTCACGCCCCTCGAGGTTAATGATCAGATCCGAGACCCGAATCTCGCCGGTAATGGCCGGGGTTACCCGGCGCAGGTGGGCGCGGATGCGGGCCAAAAGCTCCTCGATGCTGAAGGGCTTGACCAGGTAGTCGTCGGCCCCGGCGTCCAGCCCTTCCACCTTGTCTTCTACCCGGTCTTTGGCGGTCAGGATCACGATGGGCACATTGGAGGTCTTGCGAATCCGGCGGGCGACCTCGAGGCCATCCATTACGGGTAGCATAAGATCCATCACCACCAGATTGGGGTTGGTCTCGCGAAAACGTGAAAGCCCCGTGATACCGTCATAAGCCACTTCGGTACGGTAGCCTTCAGCTTGGAGCTCGAGTTCGATAAAGCGGGCAATGTCCTTCTCGTCTTCGACGATTAGGATCAGGGGTTGATCCATGCCTTCCATGCTAGCAGGGTAGCCGGACTTCTCATGAGAATCATGGCTCAAGAACTAAGAATCAACTCATGTTGTTGGTTTACGTGAGATTGCATAGCGAACCATCGGCCTCTAAACTTTCAAATGCACCACCGTTACCCCGTGGCCGCCCTCGTGGGGCACAGCGTCGTGGAAGTTTTCCACCCGCCGGTCGCGTTTGAGTGAATCCCGTAGAGCATTGCGCAAGGCTCCGGTACCCTTGCCATGGAGGAGGCGCACGGGGGTCGTGGCGGTAGCTTTGGCTTCTGTCAGATAATCGTCAACGGCCAGCAAGGCCTCCTCAACCGTAAGGCCCCGCAGATTGAGTTCAGTAGCAATTTTGGTTTTATGTTGAACGCGCCCCGCAGATTTTGGGGGCCTGGGTTCTTCTTTGAGCTGTAGCCGCGCCAATGGCACGGTGAGCCGCACCGCTCCCATTTGCAACACCGCTTCCTGGCTTCTCAGTTCTACAATGGTGCCCTGACCGCCATACTCGGGTACGTCCACCACCGATCCCACCCGAAAACCCGTCTTGAGTGGTGCGGTTTTTTCGGGGCGTTGGTATTGGTTGCGAAGCAGGAGGAGTTCTTGCAAGACCTGCCCCTGCCCCTGGGTTTTGCTGCGTTCACGGGTTTGCCGCACCCGCTCCTGGGCCTCTTGTACCACCTGTTCGGCTGCGACCCGGGCCTCTTCCAGTAACCGTTCCTTGTGCTTTGCTAGCTCGGCGAGTTGCTGGGTTAACTCTTGCTGAAGACGGGCGGCTTCTTGCTGCTGGGTTTGGGCTGCCTGGCTCTGGGTACGTAGGCGTTCCCGCTCGGCCTCGAGCGAGGCCAGCAGGCGCTCGAGGCGTCCCCCTTCTGGCCCCAGCAGTTCTTTGGCCCGTTCCACCTCGGCCTGTGGAAAGCCCAGCCGCTGGGCAATCGAAAGGGCATAGCTACGTCCCGGCGCTCCGACTACCAACTGGTAGGTAGGGCGCAGGTTTTCCAGATCAAAGCGCATCGAGGCATTCCGTACACCTGGGGTGTCCTGGGCAAAAGCCTTGAGGGGGGAGAGGTGGGTGGTGATCAGACCGCGCACCTCCTTGGCCAGTAACCCCTCTACAAAAGCTTGGGATAGGGCTGCACCCTCCTCGGGATCGGTGCCGGAGCCTAGCTCGTCAATCAGCACCAGGCTATGCGGGGTCGCCGAGATCAGCACCTCCTTGAGCTGCAATACGTGGGCTGCAAAAGTGGAGAGGCTCTCCTGAATGGACTGTTGGTCGCCGATATCTACGAACAATTGGTCAGGGAAGGCGATCTCTGCCCTCTCCGCAGCCACAAAGAGCCCGCACTGGGCCATCAGCACTGCGAGGCCCAGGGTCTTGAGAAATGCGGTCTTGCCCCCCATGTTGGGGCCGGTAATGAGCAGGATTCTATGCTCTTGGGAAAGCTCGAGGTCGTTGCTGATGGGGTTGGTAATCAGGGGGTGACGGGCAGCTTTCAATCTGTAGAGCCCATCCTGATTCAACCGGGGTCGGGCTAATTGCCAGTCTTCTGCTAGATTCGCTGCTGCCCTGGCAATATCGAGTTCGGTGAGGGATTGCAACGTTTCGTCCAGCTCGACATCATTGCCCAAAATCGCCGACAATTCAAACAGCACCCGGTTGACTTCGGCGTCCTCTTCCAACTTCAGGCTAGCCAGTTGATTGTTGAGTGGAACCACCGAGGTTGGCTCCATATAGACCGTCAAACCCGAATCGGACTGGTCGAGAATGATGCCCGAGATTTTGTTCTGAAAACTGGCCTTGACCGGAACCACATAGCGATCGCGCCGAATGGTGATGAAGCGTTCCTGGATAGCCTCCGGATTGCGATCCATCAGATGTTGCAGCCTGTCCTGAATCTGCTCGCGCAGCGGATTGACCCGGCGGCGAATCTCGCGCAAGCGGGGGGTGGCATCGTCGCGGACGTTCCCAGCCTCGTCCAGACACTCGCGGATGCGCCTCAGGAAGAAGGTGTGCTCGCCAATGCGAACCGCCAGGGCCTTAAGGTAGTCGCCAATTTCCAACAGCTCATGCTTGAGCGCAACTGCCGATTCCAGACTTCCAGCCACCTCACGTAGTTGCAGCCCCTCCAAACGTAATCCCTCCCTCGCGGAGGCCAGCGCGGGCCGCAAATCGGAAATACCCCCCAACCGATATGGATAAGCCAATGCCTCGGCCACCGTGGCTTGCAGGGTCAATGCTTCTGCGATGGAGTTTTTGGGTAGCAGCGATGCTAACGCTTCTTGCCCCATAAAGGTTGAAGCACGTTCCACCAAAGCTCGGCGGATGCGGTCGAAGTCCAGGGATTCCACAATTTTGTGCATAAGAGGTACGCCTAAACAGGCCAAAACTCCAAACAACCAGTGTAGCAGGCTTGGGGTACCCGTCTGCGGTTTGAGTCAGGAATTCGAATACCGGCCGAGGATCTCCACATTAGGGCAGTTCATACCATTGATACGCATTCCGGCAGTATCGTTCACTATTGAAAGCCTAAACGATACTGCCGAAATGCACTTCTACTCCCTTGGGTCGGCTTGAATCCTTCACCTTTGACTACGCATGGCGGTGAAGGATTCAAGCGGAAACGGTATGATCCTGTCTAGCTTGGGGTATGTCTGCTGGGTTGCTCTGTGAGATGCGCGGGGCGTTGTTTGAACACGGCCCTGCCGATTACTTCATTAGTCGGAAGATCCCTAAACCCTGTAGCGTTACCCAGCCAGCAGTAGACTGCCTCGAAAGCAGGTTTTCGCTAGGTGGAAGCTGAACTTGCGTAGGTTCTAAAGCTACATACACCCATACTTCTTCCCCGGCATAGATCCGCTTAAAGGAAAGCAGTTTGCCTGAAACCTGTAATGGTTGCAATCCGCCGCGCCGTAGAGCCGGAATGGTTTGCTTGAGGTGGATGAGTCTTTTGGTCCAGTCCAACACATCCTGGTTCCACTTTTGCTCATTCCAGGGAAAGGTTCCCCGGCACATGGGGTCACCATTCCAATCGTCGTAGGGGTTGGTCTGGTCGAGCCCAATTTCGTCGCCGTAGTAGAGCCCCGGTGCGCCAGGGAAGGTGAATAGAATGCCAAGCGCCAGTTTGAACCGCTCCACATTCCCCCGCAGTCGCCACAAGGCCCGGGGTATATCGTGGCTGCTGATGAGGGTGTACATGCTTTGGCGGAGTTGCAGCGGCAGGGCGGTGTAGTGATCCCAGAGGGTCTCCCAAAGTTGCTCGGTCGAGACCTCCACCTCCCAGCCGTACACATTTTTGCCCGATAACCACTCCATCACGGGGTTGGCAAACCCGGCGTAGTGCATGGAGCCATCCAGGGTGTGGGCCCGCAGCGTGGGCAGGGTGTCGAAGAACAGCTCGCCAAACACAAAGGCCTCGGGGTTCTCCTCCATGCTGTTGTGTTTGATTAGCCGCAGGATTTCCGCGTTGCGACGGTCGGTGCCCCCTTCGCCCATCTGGTGGGCCACGTCCAGCCGCCAGCCATCGGCGCCCTTACGGATCCAGTGCCGCACCGGAGCGTGGTAGCCGTCAATCCAGCGTTCTACCGTGAGGGGGTTGGCGTAATCCAGCTTGGGCAGGGTTTTGACCCCGTAGAAGGCGGCGTACGAGCCGTCGGCGTAAAAAGTAAACTGTCCGGCCTCGGGGGCGGTGGGGTCTTGCAGGGCTTTCTGGAAGTCGGGGTGGGTGTTGCCGATGTGGTTGAACACACCGTCCAGCACCAGTTTCATACCACGCTGGTGCATAGCCTCCACCAGCTTATTGAAGGCTTCGTTGCCGCCCAAGTGTGGATCCACATTCAGATAGTCCAGCCCGTCGTAGCGGTGGTTAGAGCGGGAAGGCAAGACGGGGTTGAGGTAGATGGTCTCAATGCCCAGCGACTGCAGGTAGTCGAGTTTCTCGAGGATACCTTCTAGGTCGCCGCCATAGTGCTGGATAGGCCCCTCGCCCGGCCCGTAACTCAAGGGTTCGTCCCATTCTTTGCGCACGATGGGTTGTCCCATATACACCCATTCGCCAGTCTGGGGGTCGTTGCTGGGGTTGCCGTTGCAAAAACGGTCGGGAAATATCTGATAAAACACCGTCCCCACCGCCCAGTCGGGCACGGTGGGCTGGGCCAGCAAATGAAAAAACTTGTCGTAGCGGGGCATGGGGCCCTGTAGCCCATCTGCTGCGAGGTAGGCCTTTCCCTCGGTCAGAAAAAAGCAGTACCGCAAAGGAGAGGTGTGAAGCGGGAGCCTGATTTCCAGCCCGCCCGGCACGGCTTTCATGGGCCGCCGCTCTACCTCGCCGTAGCGCTCGAGGATCAGAAAACCGGCCTGGGCCGGGGTGCGCAGGCGCAGCGTGATTTCCTGCCCCAGCTCAGGCTTCAGGGGGTCTACGCAAAAAGGCTCCCAGTCGTGATAATGCATGGCCCAAGACTAGGCGGTTTGCGCCCAAAAAGCTAGGGTGGGGGTCGCAGCCAGCAAGTTTCCTGCGCTAAGGTTTTCGCAAAGCGGGGTCTACTTTTGGGCAGGGAGTTCCACTCCGCCAGCGTATAAACCAGGGCCTCAGCCGGGACGGGCAGCTGCTCGAGCGGAAGCTCCAGCACCCGCGCCCAGGCCGGGGCATCGGCTTGCTGAACAATCAAAACCAGATCCAGGTCGCTGCCGGGGCCCGACTCGCCTCGCGCATAGGAACCAAAGTAGCCAATTGCCAGTAGTCCAGGCAGCTCGAGGCGGTTGATCCATTGTTTCAGGGCTTTTTCTACCTCATCCCGCCCCGGCCATCTCAGTAAGGACGTATCCAAGGATCGCTTGGGCATACAAGATTGCCTCCTTGCTTTGCAATGCACCATAGTGCTCCGCCGGTGCACCCTCTGGAAATGCATCGGGGTATCGCGTCGGAATGTAAAGCGCATCGAGGTAGCGGGCCTTATCCAGCAAATCTGTGGGTACCTGAAGGGGCAGTTCGCGCAACAGACGAGCAATTATGTGCCCCCAGGCCTCCTGCCCGTGCCACAAGTGAAGTGCCTTGAGGGCTTTCTCGGCAGCTTGATGGGCTGCAAAGCAGGCCCACTCGTGTCGTCCGGCCTCATGCGCGATCTGGCTCATACTGAGATCCTGCTCGGCTTGTAAAAACCAGTCGTGTGCGCGATTCACCCTTGCATTTTATGCCATACCCAACATAGTCGCTTCGCTTTATCTGGCGAGCACGATTCAACAGTACAACCGCTTGAGCTTGGTGACGGCCATTCCGGTATCATACCGTTTCCGCTTGAATCCTTCACCGTAGGACGCAGTCAGAGGTGAAGGATTCAAGCCGACCGAAGGGAGTAGAAAAGTATTTCGATAGTATCGTTTAGGCTTGCCGAAGTGAACGATACTGCCGAAATACGGATCACTCCTTCACCGAGCCCGCGGTATACCCCGAAACAAAGTAGCGCTGGAAACCATAGAAGGTCAGCAGGATGGGCAGCGAACCCAGCACCGAGGCCGCCGCAAACAGCCCCCAGCGGGTGGAGAACTGCCCGGTAGTGAAGTTGCGCAGGCCCATCCCCACCGTCCAGGAGTCCACACCGGTGAGGAACAGGTTGGCCACGATGAACTCCGAGTAAGTACCCACAAACTGCAGCAAGAAGATAAACACGAACATGGGGGCCGAAAGCGGCATCAGGATTTTGGTAAACACCTGCCACTTGCTGGCCCCGTCAATCAGGGCCGCCTCCTCCAGGCTTTTAGAGATGCTCTCCAAAAACCCTTTGTACACCCAGGTGCCGAAGCTGATAATTCCGCCTGAGTAGGCCAGTACCAGGCCGGTAAAGGTGTTCAGCAGGCCCAGGTTGGAGATCAAAACGTAGGTTGCCACCAACCCCAAAAAACCGGGAAACATCTGGATGAAGATGAAGACCAGTAGCATGGAATAACGGCCTGGGAAGCTAAAACGGGCAAAGGCATAGCCCGCCGTGGCCGTGAGCAGCACCGCCAGGATGCCGGTAATGCCCGAGACAAACAGGGTATTGCGCACCCAGAGCACAAACTTGGCCTCGGTGCCCTGGCCGGTAAACTGCTCAGGGGAAAGGAAAATGACCAGGATGAAGCTCAGGAGGGCAAAGGCCGTCAGGCTGCGCCCCTGCAGCTTCCCCAGACTGCTGTCGCTATCGGTATCGCCGATAAAGCGACGGTAGCCCGCCAGCATCAGCACCAACAACAAGCACAGCACCGCTACCACAAGCAAGACGGCTTGGTAGGGGTAGAGGATAAAACCATCGAATAGCTTGGCGTAGTTTTCCCAACTGAGCTGGGAAAAGTCCGGTATCACTCGAGCCCGCACCAGCAGGTTGTCGCTGGCGGGGGGCAGGATGCGGTACAGGGTGTTGCGGGGGTCAAACGAAGCCGCCAGAATCTGCAGCACCGGGTAGTAGGCAAAGACCAGCACCAGGAACATAAACAGGTGCGTGAGCCCCTGCCCCACCAGCGGCCAGAAACTGCGCTTGCGCTGGGTTCGCCGGTTGGCCAGCAGGGTGGCCAGCCAGGCGTACA
The DNA here is from genome assembly GCF_037443965.1 of Meiothermus sp. Taxonomy (GTDB): domain Bacteria; phylum Deinococcota; class Deinococci; order Deinococcales; family Thermaceae; genus Meiothermus. The sequence continues at coordinate 96,516 of NZ_JBBINI010000001.1, read as the reverse complement.
GCACAATCAGGCCCATCACCACCAGAAGGCCACCCAGGGCATAGACCCAGCCGTTCTCGATACGGACGAAGCCAGGGGGGGTGTTGGGCTGGATGCGGGCCAACAGGCCGGGAAAATAGACAAACAGCACCCAGGCCACCAGCAGCCCAAATAGGGCCCAGCCAAGGTAACGTGAAAGGGTGGCCATCAGCGCACCTCCCGCAAAGCCCCGGTGAAGCGGAAGTTGATTAAGCTAATGGCTACGGTGAGGAAAAAAATCAGGATGGAGATGGCCCCGCCTAGGCCATACGCCTGCCCCCCATCGGCCTGGAAGGCGGTTTTATAGGCCCAGGTGATCAGGATGTCGCCGGCCTGGGCGGTGGAAGGCCGCCCCTCGACCCCTGGCTGGGGGCCCATCAGGTAGATCAGGCCGAAGTTGTTGAAGTTGAAAGCAAAAGAGCCCAGCAACAGCGGGATAAAGGGCTGGCGCAGCAGGGGCAGGGTGATGCCGGTGAGGGTTTGAAGGCCGTTGGCTCCGTCAATTTTAGCTGCTTCGTAGACGTCGTCCGGGATGGTGGACAGCGCGCCCAGGGTGGCCGTCATCCAGTACGGGAAGCCCAGCCACAGGCTAATCAGCAGGGCCGACATCTTGAACCACTCGGGGTCGGTGAGCCAGGGAATGGGGTAAGCGCCCAGCAGTCCCAGCAGGCGGTTGATAGGACCAAACTGCACATTGAGCATGGCCGTGAAGATCTGCACGCTGATGACCACCGGGATGGCCCAGGAGATAATCAGGGCTGTGCGATAAAAACCCCGCAAGGCCAGGTTTTTGTTGTTGAGCATCAGGCCCAGGATGAGACCGGGGATGGCCCCCACCACAACCGCCCCTGCCGCAAAAATGATGTTCCAGACCAGAACGGGAATCAGCACCGTACCGGCACGGCTGAAGATTTCCACAAAGTTGCGGAAGCCGATGAACCTGAACTCGTTGATCTTGTAGACGAGGGCGGGTGCGAAGGGTGGGAGTGCGGTGAGGGTGATGGTATTGCCGCTGGCCTGCTCGACCCGAACGCGGGCCCGCTGGGTACGGGTGGTGATCTCCAGGGCCTGGCCGGCACAGTCGGGCTCGTCGCAGCGCAAGAGGTCGTGGGCGTTGCCCTCCACGAATAACTGCCGCCCCTCTACCCGCACGATGGCGGTTTCGGTGGAGCGGTCGGGTTTGCCGTTGCGAATACCGGTGTAGTCGGTAAACGCGTAGTAGATGGTCAGGATGATGGGGAATACGGTGAAAGCCAGCAAGAAGGTGATGGCCGGAAGCAGATAGTACCAGTCGGTGAGGTAGGGCACCCTGCGCCCCAGTACAACCAGAATGGGAATCAGGACGAGCGTGCCAAAAATCAGAGTCAGGTAGCCCGGATAACCTTCTTCTACCGGCCTGGGGAAAGCCGCCTGCAGGGCCCAGAACAGCAGGAGCCCCGCCAGCGCAGCCACCATCAGGGCCCCGCCCAACAGCCCAATAGCGATCAAAAAACCTCGAGCGCCAGGTGGAGAACGATACATTGCAAACCTCCGTCGTGGGCGTTGCTTGGGATGGCCCAACCAACGTACCTTTTTGAACGCCCCTAGCATATACTCGAAGGCCCCATTTTGTAAGTCCGCTGATACCCAAATGTCCCCATTTGGTCGATGTGGAAGCGCTTTTATGCTTTGCCGACCTGGGTGTAGGAGGGGTATTGACTCGAGGATTTTTTCGGCCCACCATGGGTTTTAAGATGATTGAAACTGGACGGTTGCGGGTAATTAATCCCCCACGGGAGACCCCTCAGTTTACCCCTGAGCTGCTGGAACAACTGGCCCGGCGGGTCTTTGTGTCGGGTCAGGGCACTCCGCATACCCTGTACTCTCCTTTCGATGGAAAAGTGCTGGGGGTTATACCGTTGTGCAGTCCCGAGGACGTGCGCCAGGCCGTGGGGCGTGCCCGGCAGGCCCAGCCGGCCTGGGCCCGAATGGATGCCAGGTCTCGAGCCCGCATCATGCTGCGCTTCCACGATCTGCTGCTGGAGCGGCAAGCCGAGATCCTCGATCTGACCCAGTACGAAACCGGTAAAGCCCGCCGCGATGCCCAAGAAGAACTGCTGGACTCGGCCATTGTGGCGCAGTTCTATGCGACCAGGAGCCCAGGCTGGCTGCGCCCAAGGCGCACAGGTGGAACCTTTGTAGGCCTGACCCAGACCTGGGAACATCGCCATCCGGTCGGGGTGGTGGGGGTTATCTCGCCCTGGAATTATCCGCTGGTGATGGCGGTGAGCGAGCCCATTCCCGCGCTGATGGCGGGCAACGCGGTGGTGCTCAAGCCCGACCCCCAGACCACCTTTACGGCCCTCTGGATTCAGGCTCTGATGGAGGAAGCTGGTCTGCCCGGCGAACTTTTCCAAATTGTGACTGGGAGTGGCGAAGTAGGCGCAGCTCTGGTAGCTTCGGCAGATTTTATCGCCCTTACCGGCAGCACCCCCACTGGGCGCAAAGTCGCTCGCCAAGCGGGTGAGCGGTTGATTGGGGTAAGCCTCGAGCTCGGCGGCAAGAACCCCATGCTGGTACTGGAGGATGCCAACCTCGAGGCCGCCGTGGATGGCGCTATCCATGGGGCATTTGCCAATGCCGGGCAGCTTTGTGTCTCGCTCGAGCGTATCTATATCCACGAAAAAGTTTTCGATGCCTTTGCCCGACGCTTTGCTGAAAAAACCTCGACCCTGCGCCTGGGAGCCACCCTCGACCACCGCTCACAGATGGGTTCCCTGACCGTCCAGCGGCAGTTCGACACCGTACAAGCCCATGTACAGGATGCCCTGGCCAAAGGCGCAACCCTCCTTGCAGGCGGCAAGGCGCGACCCGATCTGGGTTCTCTGTTTTTCGAACCCACCGTTCTGACCAATGTCACACCAGAAATGCGCGTCCACAGCGAGGAAACTTTTGGCCCAGTGGTGAGCTTGTACAAGTTTAGCGACCTCGAGCGGGTGCTCACCCTCATCAACCACAGCGAGTATGGCCTCAACGCCAGCGTGTGGACCAAAGACCTTCGTAAAGGCCGCAAGGTGGCCTCGCGCATCCAGGCTGGAACAGTCAACATCAACGAGAGCTATGCCGCTGCGTGGGCCTCGATGGATGCGACCATGGGGGGCTTCAAGGCTTCTGGCCTGGGGCGTCGGCACGGCAAAGAGGGACTCTACCGCTTTACTGAAGTGCAGACCATCGCCATCGAGCGGTTGATTCCCATCACTGGGCCAACCTGGCTTCCCAGGGGCTGGTACGGGCGCATCGTAACGGTAGCCCTCAAAAGCTTCAAGTGGCTCACCCGTTGGTGGTATCGGGTGTAGATTATCGCACTCTTCACAGACGTTGCCTCCCATCCGGGAGGCAACTGTGCTGTGCAGAACCCTGCAATTGAGTTGTGAGCGGCTCAATAATTGTGAAGAGCGCTCTATGAGGTGGGTACCCGGCCCAGCGGTTGGGTAGGTTGGGGACTACCGCCAGGGGGCTCGAGGCTCACCCCCATCAGGTCGAAGCCCTCGTAGTTGGTCTCAAAAACCCGCCCCGAGAACACCCCCAGTGAAACCGGTGGTTCGCCGCCTTTGCGGCCCCAGGCCTGATAAACCTTGCCGCGGGGTGGTGGCTCGCGCAGTACCATTAGACATGGCCCCTCTTCCCGCCAGAGCATGGTGCCAAAGGCTTGGCCTTGGTCGTTTTTGATGGGCTGCCACTTTACCTCGGGGTCGCTCAGCCAGCGGGCCAGCTTGGCCTGCTCTTCAGCCAAAGCCTGATAGCGGCGGTATTGCTCAACGCCCCATCCACCTAAACCCAGCCCCACCAGCACCACCGCCACTGCAACCCAGCGCAAGAAATCCCGCCTGGGAAAAGCCTTACGCCGCACCTGGGCCCAGAGCCGGGGAGGCGGTGTTACCGGCGGAAGGCTTTCGGGCAGCTTGAACAACGCCGCCCGAAGCTCGGCAAGCTCGGCTTGAAGCTCGGGAGAGGTTTGCAAGGCCTGCTCGAGCCGGACTTTTTCCTCGCCTTCCAGGAGGTCCAGCGCGTAGTCGGGTAGTAGTTCACGTAGGCCTGTCATGTTTCCTCCGAGACCGCTGTCCCCCCCAGGTACTCGCGCAGTTTGAGCAGGGCCCGACGCAGCCGGGTTTTGACCGTACCCAAAGGCAAGTGGTGGCGCTCGGCCAACTCGCTATGGCTGTAGCCGTCGTAAAAGGCTTCCTCCAGCAATTTGCGGTCGGTGGGCTCGAGCCTACGAAGCGCCCGGCTGACCAGAATCCGGTCGGTGGGATCGTCCTCACGCCATATCCCCAACTCTTGTTCGGGGTTGTGCAGGTCGTGATCTTCAACTTTTTGTGGTCTGGCACCCCGGCTGCGCAGGCGCGACAGGGCAAAATTCCGCCCGATGGTAAACAAAAAAGCCGTCACGCCACCGCGCTCAGGCTGGTAGCGGGCAGCTTCCCGGTAGAGCTGAACAAAACTGTCTTGCAAGATCTCTTCGGCCTCCTCACGGCTTTGGAGCATCCGCAGGAGAAGGGCGTACAGCGAGGGGCTATAGCGACGATATAGCTCTTCCAAGGCACGCTCATCCCCCTGGGCGAGGCGCGACATCAGGGCAATGTCTGACTCCACGCCTCTATTCAACACTACGCCGAGCGCTGGCGCTATAGATGTTCAAGCAAGTTAAATACCCAAGCTAGAGCTGGCAGAGTTCATGGGCATTTGCTGTACGACTAGCGTTTTGTTGCCGACATTTACCAAGCCCAATATCGGGAGGTTCGGGCCGATCATTCCTCCTCTAGGCCGCCCAGATGGGGTAATTCAGGTTCCCGCTTAGACCAAGCGTGCTTCAAGGGTAATCTCGGGTACTGCCGCCAAGGCTTTGGAAATGGGGCACTTGGCCTTGGCTTCCTGGGCCAGTTCCTGGAACCTGTCCGCACTGATGCCCGGTACCTTGGCCACCATCTGCAGTTCGATTTTGGTGATGGTGGGGCCATCTCCTAGGTGCACTTTGGCGGTAGCCTCGAGTTCTTCGGAGGGGGTATTGTTATTGGTCAAAAGGGCCGATAAAAACATGGCATAGCAGCCCGCATGGGCCGCCCCGATTAGTTCCTCGGGGTTGGTCTCAGTACCGTCTGCAAAACGCGAGGCCCAGGTATAGGGCCCTTCATACACCCCACTCTCGAGCTTCAGGTGGCCTTTACCTTCTTTCAAAGTACCTTTCCAGACTGCGTTGGCCGAACGTACTGGCATAGTATGGCTCCTTTCACCCACTATTCTGCCAATACCAACGCCGTCTAAGCTGTGTTACAGGTTGCAAGTGCAGAAGAGCAGAACATGCTCATTTGACCTTTCCTGTCCTAAAGCGCACAATGCCCTGGTGCTGGCTTTCTTGTTTGTGGATGGGTTAGGGCTCTCCCATGATCCCAGAAGCCCACTACTGCGCTTGAATTTGCCCAACCTGCGGGCTTTGAGTGGTGGGTTCAGTGGTCAATCCTTTAGCCAAGCCAGTTTGGCCTATCGCGTTTTGGATGCAAGGCTTGGGGTAGAGGGCCTGCCCCAGTCGGGAACCGGCCAGACTGCTTTGCTGACCGGGCTCAATGCAGCCCAAATTCTGGGTTACCACCAGGGGCCACATCCCCTGAGTAAGCTACAGATATTGTTGCGGCAGGATAGTATCCAGATCTGGGCAGCCCGTCAGGGCTTGAGGATTTTGCACGCCAACGGCTACCGGCAGGAATACCTGGGAAGGGTGATGGGCAGCCGTCGTAATCTGCTTTCAGCCTTTGGCTTCGCCGCCAAGGTGGCCGAACTCGAGCTCCTGCCCCTAGATCATCCCCAGGCCCTATTGCCTGCTTTTTGGCCCAAACCCCAAGCCGAGGGCCAACGCTTTGCCCGGATTGCCGAAGAGTATGACCTCACCATTCTCGAAAACTGGGCTCTCGACTACTCGGCCCACCGGGCGCAGGACAAGCTGGAGGATCGGTTTATTGAACTAGACCGTTTTTTGGACGGCTTTCTAAATGCCAATCCACAGGCCACACTGGTACTTACTGCCGACCACGGCAATGCTGAAGAATCCTGGCACACCCAACACACCTATAATCCTGTGCCCCTCGTCGTTTACGGCCCACTAGCAAACTCGGTTCCAGCTATGAATTCGCTGACCAGCTTGGTGCCTTGGATCAAGCAACAACTGGCATAGGCTGGGAAGAATAAAGGCGGCTTAGACCCAAAATTGGGAGACTCTTCAAAATAACAGGGCCACCCGGAGTTGGGATTTGCCTATCTTGAATGGAACAGATGCTGCCTGGATGGGCGGCATCCTATGTGAAGAACGAGACAGGGGGCGTGGGCTAGTTGGAGCCGGTGGTCGGACTTGAACCGACGACCGCTCGATTACGAATCGAGTGCTCTACCGCTGAGCTACACCGGCACGCTGGGTTATTTTAGCGACAAAGGGCCGGGGGCACAACCCCTCGAGTTAGCGACAGCAGCTATGGCTTAAGCCCCTCTCTGGTGGTAAAGTCACGGCGATGAGCCGGAAAGACGGACGACAAGCCCACGAACTCCGCCCCCTGTCGGTTCGGGTGGGTTATGTTCACTATCCTGAGGGCTCGGCCCTGGTAGAACTGGGGAATACCCGGGTGTTGGTGAACGTCTCACTCACCGAAGGTGTACCCCGGCATGTCTCGGGGCGCGAAGGCTGGTTGATGGCTGAGTACAACTTGTTGCCCCGTTCTACCAAAGAGCGCAAGGAGCGCGAGCGGCAGAAAATCTCGGGCCGTACCGCAGAGATTCAGCGGTTTTTAGGCCGGGCCTTCCGGGCTGCGCTGGACTTGAGCTTGCTGCCGGGCAAGACGATAGTGATTGATGCTGATGTCATCCAAGCCGATGGCGGAACCAGGGTGGCCTCGTTGTTGGGGGGTTATGCAGCCCTGCACATGGCCATGGATCGGCTGGTGAACCAGGGCAAGATTGATGAATGGCCCCTGACCGAGTTTGCTGCCGTCAGCGTGGGTTGGATGGGCGAAAACTCGCTGTTGCTCGACCTGACCCAGATCGAAGATGAGAATGCCTGGGCCGATCTGACGGTGGTTGCGACACAATCCGGCGACATCATCGAGTTGCACGGGGCTGGAGAGGGCCGCCCGGTGCCCAAGGCAACCTATCAGGCCATGCTGGAACTGGGACTGACCCAAATTCCCGAGATGGTGCGACGGGTGCATGGACAGCTACGAAACCGTGGCTGATGGGAGGCTAAGCTGTGTCCTAGTTCTCCGGTAATCCTGGGATGGATTTGCCTCCCTTAATATATGGTAGTTGCTTTGAGCGCGTCATTTTGGGAACTTCACTGCATATCAATCCTTAACTTGTAGCAAGAGCGCTTTCCACGAATACCCAGTACAACGGTTTTGGTTGTGCTGGGTAAATTACGCTGCACGCTGTGCGACGTATCGCGGTTCCCTCTATTTTTGACGCTAGGACTAGCGGCAAAAAACGAGTTCAACACAGTTCTTTGACTTTTGAGGATTGCAGGATTCTTTCCGAAAACTGCTCTAGTTGTAGCAACTGTGATCAGTTTGTCAAATCTCCGAGGCCCGTCTGCCCAGCCTCACTTTGGCGGCGCAGTACCCCAGATGTGCGCAGGGCCGAAATCAGTAAAAAACATATCTTGGAAGTGCAGGCCGATGTGGGGTAGGGAAGAGGGGGTGGGTCGTGGCTGCTTGCCATTGGTTCACAGCTCTGGGCGTTGCCAACTGCCCATAATCCCTCCTTTTTATTCAATCTATGGTTAAGATGATTTAGATGCGTCTGTTGATTGCCACTTCCAACCCAGGCAAGTACCGCGAGATCAAGGAAGGGCTTGCTCCGTTGGGTTGGACGCTGTTTTCCTTGCTCGACTATCCCTTCAAGATGCCGCCTGAGGAGGGCTCTACTTTCGAAGATAATGCGGTGCTGAAGGCAGCTTTTGCGGCCAAGCACAGCGGCATGCCCACCCTGGCTGATGACTCGGGGCTGGAAGTGGTGATCCTGGGGGGCGAGCCGGGGGTGTACTCGGCCCGCTATGGCAACAAAAAAACCGACACCGAGCGCAATGTGTATTTGCTCGAGCGCCTCAAAGGAATTCCTGTCGGCGAGCGCAAGGCCAAGTTTGTGGCCGTGGTGGTGATTGCCTACCCCGATGGTTACATGGAGCTCTACCGTGGCGAGACCGAGGGAGAGATTCTCGAGGCCCCTAGGGGGGAATGGGGCTTTGGCTATGATCCCTTGTTTTACCTGCCCGAGGTGGGCAAAACCTTTGCCGAGATGACCCTGGAGGAAAAAGCTGTGCACTCCCACCGGGGCAAGGCCCTGCGGATGCTGGTAGAGGCCCATAGGTTTGGACTTCCCCGCAAAGAGCAGCCGATTCAAGAATAGGTCTACAGCCGCCCAGTCAGCTCTTCAGTCCACTGCTGGCCTCTTGGCCGTGATCTACGTAGCCGACATGAATCCAAAGCCGCTACGCATGCGTAGCTTGGGTTGGAGGCCACAACATGAGACGATGTTAGCGGATACCAGTGCTTTGTTGGTTTTAGGCTAGAGGCTGGTTGGGTCATCGGTTCACCGGGGTTAAGGAGAGCTCAAGGGTTTTCCTTGTCCAAACCCACACTTGGCCTGAGGGGCTTTTGTAAGTTAAGGCTATGCGAATTATCGGCCTCGTGATCCTGATGATTTTGTTGGCGTCGTGTACCGAGTCGAGCAATCCCAGCCCCGATTCCTGTCAGGTGATTAGGATGGTCAGCACACAGACCGGTTTTAGGCTTGCCAACACCAACAGCCCGAATGTGATCACTAAGGTTGGAGGATGCATCGAGTTTGTCAACGACGATCCAAATAGTGTGCACAATGCCCAGAGTCGTCCAGGTATACCTAACAACCTAGCCTTTAACACGCCAATTCTGGCACGCGGTGAAAGTCAAAAAGTGTTTTTCAATATCGCGGGGGAGATTGAATATATCTGTGGAGTTGGTAGCCACGCTACCACCATGAACGGTAGAATCACGGTGCAGCCCTAAAAGGAGGCTACAATGCGTAAGGTTGGTTTTTTGGTACTGGTGTTGGCAGTGGCTTTGTTGCCTTTGGTGCAGGCTCGAGGGCCCTATCGGTTGCAAGCCATTACGCAGTTCAACCTTGTTGCCGATCGTGGGGACGTACGCACGGTTAGTTGTCAGTATTGCCACGTCAATGCCAATGGCGGGGCCCCGTGGAATGGATTTGGCAATGAAGTTCGGTCTAACTTCAAGGGCAACATCGGCGAAGCCCTATACGAAACGCTCAAAGCCATGAAAGACTCCGATGGCGATGGCTATGCCGATGTGCTCGAGGTGTTTGCCGGAACCTTGCCCGGCGATGCCAACAGCAAGCCCTTAGTGACCGCACAGTTCCTTATGCAGAGCCTGGAAAAGGCTGGTGGGGTAGATATTTACAAACCCAAGTAAAGGCAGGTGAATCGTGTGGGCGAACCTTGTGTTCGCCTGCATTTTTTGTGCAGTATTGATCTATGTCAAAACTCCGTGGGAAAGTGGCTCTCGTCACCGGAGCCTCCTCTGGAATTGGCCTCGAGATTGCTAAGCAACTGGTTGTTAATGGCGTGGGGGTGGGGCTTTTTGCCCGTAGCCAAGCCAAATTGGTTCGCCTTGCAGGGGAATTGGGTAGCAGTATAGCTTTGCCCGGCGATGTGACCCGCTACGAGGATTTGGAGCGGGCCGTACAGCAGCTCGAGGTCCATTTTGGCGGTCTGGACTATCTTATCAACAATGCCGGGGTGGGTATTTTCAAGCCCGTGCACGAGCTTACCCCGGAAGAGTGGCAGCAAGTGCTGCAAACCAACCTAACCGGGCCTTTTTTTGCAACCAGGGCGGCCGTACCGACGATGCAGAGGCGGGGCGGGGGCCACATCATCAACATCGGTTCCCTTGCCGGGAAGAATGCCTTTGCCAACGGCGCGGCCTACAATGCCAGCAAGTTTGGTCTGCTGGGCTTTTCCGAGGCCTCTATGCTCGATTTGCGCTACTACGGTATTCGTGTTACCAGCATCTTGCCTGGTTCAGTAGACACGCCCTTTGCTGGAAACACCATGGGTGCCCCCTGGAAAATTCAACCTCAGGATATTGCCCAGGCGGTGCTGTATTTACTACAAAGTGATCCCCGCGTCATTCCGAGCCAGCTCGATCTGCGCCCCAGTCAGCCCCCCAGGAAGTAAGTTGTTTGTATTCCCTAATTATGCGATGTGACCAGAAGTATTCGGCGAGTTGTAGTAAGCTCCCGAAGTTACTCTGTTGGCTACGGACGTGTTGCAGTGATATCGGACGTACCGATGGGTTTTTGGTAGCAGTGGACAATTGTCCTGGATGCGGGTTTCTCGAGGCCTTCATGGCCAACTCATCAAAAGCCAATCCAAGACGCAAGTCTTGACATGACCTTTAGTTGTGTTTTGGGGTGATTCCAGACGCTTTACTTAGTCCGAGATTGTAGTAAGATACCTATTGACGCAGAAGGCAGAAGGTCTAAAAGTGACGTTTAGAACACTATGGAAACGCTGCCAGAGACTGCTGTCGAGGTGCAAAGCAAGCCATGTCTTGACCCACTGTCGAGGCGATGGCTTGAAACTAGGAGGAGGACATGAAAAAAGGTCTCTTGATTGCAGCCGTGGCGGCCCTCGGTTTGGTGGGCTCGGCGATGGCCCAGGGCAGGCTCACCGTCTGGACGCACTACGGTGGCCCCGAGTTGGCCTGGCTCAAGCAAACTGCTGACAGTTTTAGAAGGAGCAGCGGAACTCAAGTGGATATCGTCGAAGTGCCTTTTGGCGATATCCAGAACAAGTTCATCCTGGGAGCACCCCAGGGTCAGGCTGCCGATCTGGTGGTAAGCATCCCCCACGACTGGGTAGGTGCTATGGCCGCAGCGGGTGTGTTGGAGCCTATGGGCAAGTACGCAACCAGCAGCTACATTCAAAGCCTCTCGGATGTGGCGGTGGATGCGCTCACCTACCGCAACCAGCTTTTCGCGCTGCCCATGTTCGCCGAGTCGGTGGCCCTGATCTACAACAAAAAGCTGGTCAAGGAAGCCCCCAAGACCTGGGACGAGTTCCTCAAAATCGCCCAGGAAAACACCAAGGGTAACTCCTTTGGCTTCCTCTACGACCTGGCCAACCCCTACTTCAACTATGGCTGGTTTACGGCCTATGGGGCCAGCGTATTTGGCCGCACGGCCCAGGGCGTGGATGCCAGCCAGACCCGCCTAGGTGGGGATGCGGGCAACCGTGCAGTGAGCTTCATCAAGGACCTGCGTTACCGCTACCGCCTGATTCCCGAGGGAGTGGACTACGGCGTGGCCGATAGCGCCTTCAAAGAAGGTGCCCTGGCCATGATTCTCAACGGCCCCTGGGCGATTGGCGACTACAGAAAAGCCAACATTGACTTCGGCATCGCGCCCATGCCCAACCCGCCTGGTGGTGGGCAGTGGCGCCCGTTTGTGGGTGTGCAGGGTGTGGCCATGAACGCCTACTCGCGCAACAAGACCGCGGCAGCCAACTTCGCCAAGCTGCTGGTGAGCACCCAGAACCAGGTGGCCTTCAACAAGGCCGGTGGCCGTCTACCGGTTTCCAAGCAGGCCGTACAGCAACTGCGCAACGATCCGGTTGTGGCTGGTTTTTCGGCCACCATCGCGTTGGGTTCGCCCATGCCTAACATCCCCGAGATGGGTAAGGTCTGGGGGCCCTGGGGCAATGCGCTTTCCCAGGCAGTTCAAAGAACCGATACCAACGTAGCTCAAATCGTGACCGCAATGGTGGCGGAAATTAACCGGGGTCTTTCAGGCCGCTAGAGCGCTCTTCACAATTATTGAGCCGCTCAAAACCCAATTGCTGGGTTCTGCACAGCACAGTTGCCTCCCGGATGGGAGGCAACGTCTGTGAAGAGCACGATAAGTCTTCCTGCCCAAAACCTCCTCCAAGTGGAGGAGGTCTTTTTGTTGGGAAATATGAGAGCAAAAAGTGTGCATTCCAACATCGAAATCCGGCGTGGATAAGCTACTCTTTTTTTTATAGCTGCGCACTGGCGCATCCAAAGGAGATTACAAATGCGGCGTTCATGGTTGATCTTTGCGGTGGTGGCCTATTTGGGCACTTTGGCTGCGGTGATCCAGGCTCAACCGGCACAGGCTCCCCGTACCCTGACCGCCGAAATCAGAACTGCCCTCGAGCAAGTCTATACCCGCACCCTCCCGGCTGCAGTACGTATCGAAACGGTTCCAGAAGGCACTGGCTCCGGCTTTTTTATCAGTGCCGATGGACTGGTCATGACCGCCTACCACGTGATTGAAGACACCCGCAGCTTCCGGGTGATCAACTCCAACAACCAATCGTTCGCCGCCGAGCTGGTGGGCTACGATGAGTTCCGCGACATCGCTATTTTGCGGGCCAGGGTGAATGGGCCAGTGTCCTTTTTAGGGCTCGAGACTGGCCAGGGCCCCCGCATGGGAGAGCCTTTGCTGGCCGTAGGGAACTCGAGGGGCGATTTTATTGCACCACGTTACGGGCTGGTCAATACCGTCGATCGCGATATTTTCCCATTTTTCAACTCTATCGCGATCTCCACTACCATCCCGCTTGCCCCGGGCGACTCGGGTGGCCCGGTGGTCAACCAAGCTGGGCGGGTGGTTGCAGTGGTGGTGGCGATTGGTCAGCCCAACGGGGTATTTGAGAGCTATCTGTCTCCCTTGCTGGGTCTAAGCGATGTGATTACGCAACTTCAGTCAGGCCGCAAACGCGATGTGCCCTATATTGGGGTGCAGCTTTTTCAGATAGACGACGAAACCGCAGCTACCTTGCGCATCCCCAGGGAAGGGGTTTTGATCCAGGGTCTGCTGCGCGGTGGGGCCGCCGAGCAGGCGGGTTTGCGCGGCTTTGCCATTCGGCGTGAGAACGGTCGGGAAGTCTACGAGTTTGACGTGATCCTCGAGGCCGATGGGCGTCCTTTTAACAATGTCACCGAGCTCCAGCGCTACATACGTAGCAAAGAGGTGGGTGACACCGTTGTCCTTACGGTGCGGCGGGGGCAGCAGATTCTCAAGGTAGAACTGCGGTTGACCCCCAATCCCACGCGGCGTAGCTAGGTCAGACCTCATTGGTCACCGATAAAACTATAACGAGCCCTGATGGTTGCAGATAAATAAAAAATATTTTACATCTAACACAAAAGACTTATGTTCTTTGACACTTTGACCATTGCCTCTGCCTGAGCAGAGGGCTACCATTGAGACTATCTAAACGCGTAGGGGAGGCTTCGGTATGGAACGCTCGACCAGGGAAGTCATTCAGGAAAACCGCGACTACACCTTGTTTTCGTGGTCGGTGCAAAGCGCCGCCAATCCCATCCACATGACCCGCTCCAAGGGCGTGTGGTTTTGGGACGGCGACGGCAACCAGTGGATTGACTTTAGCAGCCAGCTTATCAACATCAACGTAGGACACCAGCACCCCAAGGTGCTCGAGGCCATTAAGCGTCAGGTGGACGAACTGTGCTTCGCCGGCCCCAGCTTCGCTACTGAGCCCAGGGGTGTGCTGGGCAAAAAGCTGGCCGAGGTCACGGGCCTAGCCAAGGCCTTCTACACCCTGGGTGGCTCCGAGGCCAACGAGAACGCCATGAAGATGGCCCGACTCTACACCGGGCGCGACAAGATCATCACCCGCTACCGCAGCTATCACGGGGCTACCATGGGTAGCATGACCGCCTCCGGCGATCCGCGGCGCTGGCCGGTGGAGCCGGGCATTCCGGGCATCGTGCGGGCCTTCGATCCCTATTGCTACCGGTGTCCCTTTGGCAAGACCCCCGACTCCTGCAAGCGCGAGTGCGTGAGCCACATCGAAGAGATTATCCAGATGGAGGGGCCGCACACCATCGCGGCAATTTTGGTCGAGGGCATCACCGGCTCCAACGGGGTGCTGGTGCCACCCGACGACTACTACCCCAAACTGCGGGCGCTGTGTGACAAGTACAGCATCTTACTGATCACCGACGAGGTGATGAGTGGTTTTGGGCGCACCGGCAAGTGGCTGGCCACGCAGCACTACGGTATCAAGCCCGACATCATCACCGCCGCCAAGGGCCTCACCAGTGGGTATATGCCGCTGGGCGCGGTGATTGTGAGCGCCCCCATCGCCGAGTTCTTCGAGAAGAACATGCTGTGGGGCGGCCTGACCTACTCCGGACACCCCCTCTCCTGCGCGGCGGCGGTGGCCAACATCGGCGTCTACGAGGAGGAGCACCTCTTTGAAAATGTAGAAGTTCAAGGTGCTTACTTGGCCCAGCGGTTGGAAGCCATGCGACGCAAATATGCCTGCGTGGGCGATGTGCGCTACAAGGGTCTTTTCAGCATCATCGAACTGGTGCGTGATAAAGCCACCAAAGAACCCCTGGCTCCCTTCAACGGCACCAGCCCCGAGATGACCAAGCTGGCTGCGCACCTCAAGGCCAAGCACCTTTACACCTTCGTTCGTTTCAACACCGTGATGATCTGCCCGCCTTTAGTCATCAACAGGGAAGAGCTAGATTACGGTCTCGCCATCATCGAAGAAGCGCTGGCGCTGGTGGACAAGGAACTAGGGGTGGTGGGGGCTGCCGCAGACTGAAGGCAGGATCGGGGGCTTCCAGGCAACAGCACCGCAAGGCAAAAATCCTGTAGAAAGCGGCCTCGCTTAGAGTGAGGCTGCTTTTGACTTTATCTGCGGTGTTTCTAAAACCCGGTGGGATATCTTGATAGAAGCGCTTCCATTATTGGAATGGGTGGGATAAGCTACTCCTGCTATGAAAATTGAGCGTTCGTTTGGGATTCTGCTCCATCCCACCAGCTTTCCCGGTCGGTGGGGGATTGGGGCATTGGGCCGGGAAGCGGAGCGGTTTTTAGACTGGTTGGCTTCTACCGGGGCTAAGTGGTGGCAGGTGTTGCCCCTTGGTCCCACCAGCTATGGCGACTCGCCCTACCAGTCCTTCTCGGCTTTTGCGGGCAATCCCTACCTGGTAGACCCAGAGATGCTGATTGGAAAGGGTTGGCTGGAAAAAAGTGAGGAGCCACCTGCCTACCCTGCTGGTAGTGTGAATTATGGCTGGCTCTACGAGACCCGCTGGCCCCTCTTGAGACGGGCATTCACCGGGTTTCAGGCCAAGGCTTCTGCCCAGGACAAGGCTGCACTGGAGGCATTTATCCAGGCCGAGCAGGGCTGGTTGGAAGACTTTGCACTGTTCATGGCCCTCAAGACCCGCTTTGGTGGCAAACCCTGGAACGAATGGAGCCCCGAACTGCGCGATCGCAAGCCAGCCGCCCTGGCCAAAGCCCGCGAAGAGCTAGCCTATGATGTAGCCCTGCACGAGTGGATTCAGTGGTTGTTTTACTCCGAATGGAGTAAAACCAAGGCCTATGCCGAATCCAAAGGGATTCAGATTATCGGAGATATGCCCATCTTTGTGGCCTTTGATTCCTCGGATGTCTGGGCCAACCCGCAGTACTTCTACCTCGATCCAGATGGCAACCCTACGGTGGTGGCGGGTGTGCCGCCGGACTACTTTTCCGAGACCGGCCAGCTCTGGGGCAACCCGCTGTACCGCTGGGACGTGATGGAGCAGGAGAACTTTGCCTGGTGGGTTTCGCGCATCCAGCAGTCCCTCAAACAGTGCCATCTGGTGCGGATTGACCACTTTCGCGGCTTCGAGGCCTATTGGGAAATACCCTTTGGCATGCCCAATGCCATCAAAGGTCGGTGGGTTAAGGCACCAGGAGAAAAGCTCTTTCGAGCGGTGCGGGCAGCCTTGGGGGATGCGCCGATTATTGCCGAAGACCTGGGGGTCATCACACCCGAGGTGGAAGCCTTGCGGGATGGCTTTGGTTTTCCGGGTATGAAGATCATCCAGTTCGCCTTTTCCGATGAAGCCAACGTCTTCTTGCCGCATAACTACCCCAAACATGGCAATGTGATTGTGTACAGCGGAACCCATGACAACGACACCAGCCTGGGTTGGTTCCGCACTGCGCCAGAAGCCGAGTTGGTGTTCATGCGAGACTACCTGACCCGCTACGGTATTCGATGTTTATCGGAATATGAGGTGGCTGGGGCTTTTATCGAGCTGGCCTTCAAAAGTCCGGCCCATCTGGCGGTAGCGCCGCTGCAGGATGTGTTCGGCCTGGGCACTGAGGCCCGTATGAATTTTCCCGGAAAACTGGGAGGTAACTGGTCGTGGCGCTATGCTGAAAACGATCTGGACGCAGGGGTTGCTGCCGGACTTAAGGCCTTGGCCCAAGCCAATAACCGCTTGTAGCCGGGGGTGTGGATGAAGATTGCAGGGGTACTCGAGACCTGCTTGTATGCGACCGACCTCGAGGCTGCCAGAGGCTTCTACCAGGGTCTTTTGGGTATGGAGCTTTTCGCCGAGCAGCCGGGCCGGCATCTGTTTTTTCGGGCCGGGCCGGGGGTCTTTTTGGTCTTCAACCCCCAGGCCACCCAGCAGGAAACCGTTCTGCCGCCGCATGGGGCCGAGGGCAGCGTGCATGTGTGTTTCCGGGTAGCAGCCGAGGAACTGCCAGGCTGGGCCGAGCGCCTCGAGGCCCACGGCTACCCCGTCACCTGGGCCGAGTGGAAAGCCGGCCCCAGCCTGTACGTGCGCGACCCTGCCGGCAACCTGGTGGAGCTGGCCCCTGCCGCAATATGGGGCCTGCCCGACGGCCACCTCAAACCCCAATGATCTGATGGGGGGTGGCGATCAGGTCTACCCTTCGTTCAGGCTGGCAGGGCAGCTCATCAAAAATCATCAGGGTATGGGCCAGGGTGACCCAGGGCGCGGCCACCTGCAGGTCTTTGTAGGGGAAGCCGTACCCCTTGCCCAGCCAGTTGCGCGCTTCGTCCACCGCCACGCTCCCCACCAGCACCAGGTCTATGGTGGTTTCTTTTAGCTCGATGGGTTTGCCCAGTTGGGCCACTTCCCGCACCCGTTTGAGCTGGTGGGGTAAGAGGCCCTCGAGGCTCAAGTACCGCCCAGCTTTGTCGGGGTGGGGCATGAGGACGATTTTGCCGGACTTCAAAGCTGCCTCGCGCAGCGGCTTAAGCACCTGGTCGGGGCCGGCCAGGATCACCGTGGCCAACTGCCACAGCCGGAGGCCCATCAAGCGCTCGGCGGCGCGGCTGGCCCCCACAAAGTTGGGATGGTGTCCGTGGGGTGGGGTGGGGTAGGTGGCGGCCCGGTGCTGGGCCAGGGCGTTCCAGACCAGTTCGCGTACTTCACCTTGCGTCACGGCGGCAGTCTAGCGCATCCGGCGGCTTTGGGCTAACCCTGCCCGGTCAAGAGCAGGCGCAAAAAAACAGCATCGGAGAAGGCAGTTCGGCGCCCGGCCAGGCTTTCGACAATGCCCTCGGCCTGCCGCACCACCACCAGCTTGAGCTGGCGGCTGATGTAGAGGCGCTGGTCGCCCGCGCCGGCGGCGATGACCAGGTCGTCGGGGAGGCCGGGGGTGTCGGCCAGCGAGTCAATGTCCTGTCCTACGCGTCCAATGGCCGCGCGCTGGGCCGGGCTGATGGGGCGTCCCAGCCACCAGGTCAGGCCGTAGATGGGGTTGACCCTCGAGGGCTCAAAACACTTTTGCAGCAGCGCCTTGTCCACCACCTGCTGGCCCTGCCAGCGCCCGCCCTGGCGCACCAGCTCACCGAACTTAGCCCAGTTGCGCGCGGTCAGGAAGGCTCCGGAGGGCAGGTGGGGGTGGCCGTCGGGCCCCCGGCGCCAGAAGGCGTACTCCAGGCCAATCGGTTTGAAGATGCGGTTTGTGAGGTACTCGAGGGGGTCGCCCTTGAGCTTGCGGTGCATCAACTCGCCAAAAATCTGAAAGGGGATGGGGCCGTAGGAAAAGCGGGTGTCGGGCGGGGCCTCGGCGGGGGTCTCGAGGGCGGCCTGGTAGGTGGGGGGGCGGGCCAGCTCGCCGCCGGGAATGCCGCTGGTGAGCTGCAAGAGCTGGCGCAGGTTGATTTGCGAACGCCAGGGGTCGCCCTGCCACTCGGTCAGGGTCTGGGCCAGGGGTTCTTCCAGCGAGAGGAGGCCGTCCTGCACAGCGGCCACGGCCATGACGCCGCTAAAGCTCTTCGTGCCGCTGGCCAGTTCGTGGGCGCGGGTGGGGCGGCCCCGGCCCGGATAATCCTCGAACAGGATCTGGCCGTCCACCATCACCAGCAGGGCGATGCCGCGGTTCTGGGCCGAGTATAAAGCGGCCAGTTTGTGGTGGCGGGGGTTGCTGGGGTTTGGGGTGGCCTGTGCAAAGGCAGAGGGGCCAGTTAGCAGGGCCGAGGCCAGGCCTTTGAGCACGGTGCGGCGGTGCATGGGGGTAGCTTAGGCCCGATGGCTTAAGTCGAGCTGAAGCGCAGGGGCTCGAGCTCGGGGAGCCTTTTTAGGTGCTCGCGGAAGGCCTCGAGGGTGGCTTTACGCTCGGCCTCGCTCATCTCGCCCGGCCCGTAGGCGATAAAGGGGGGCAGTACCTCCAGGCCACAGTAGGCAAAAATGCCGTAGTGGATGGGCTCGAGCACCCGCATCAGGTCGCGCTGGGGGGCCTGGCGAAAGTAGTCTTCGCGGGCCCCCACGGTCAGGCTGAGCAGGGCTTTTTTGCCCCGCAAAAGGCCGTTCTCGAAACTGTGTTCGTCATCATAGGCAAACCCGTAGGCAAAAACCCGGTCAATCCAGCCCTTCATGATGGCCGGCATCCCGTACCACCAGTCGGGAAACTGAAACAACAGCAGGTCGGCCCGCCGCACCTTCTCGATTTCGGGCTGGATGTCTTGCAGGTCGCCCTGCAGTTCCTGGGCGCTCAGCACCGGGTTGAAGCGCATGGTGTAAAGATCGGAAAGGAGAATACTGTGCCCGGCCTGGCTCAGGGCCCGCACCGCCAGGTCGCGCAGGGCGGCGTTGAAGGAGTTGGGGTTGGGGTGGGCATAAATGATCAAGACATTCATCGGCACAAAGCCTACGGCCAAGGGCCCCAGGGCTGCAACGGGTTTAGCGGTAAAGTTCCCGGGCGATGACCAGCTTCTGAATTTCGCTGGTGCCCTCGTAAATCTCGGTGATTTTGGCGTCGCGGTAGTAGCGCTCTACCCGGTACTCGCGGTGGTAGCCGTAGCCCCCTAGCACCTGCACGGCCTCGCGGGTTACGCACACGGCCACATCGGAGGCAAAGAGCTTGGCGGTGGAGGCCTCGAGGGTGTACTTTTCGCCCCGGTCTTTTTTGGTGGCGGCTTCCAGCACCAGCGCCCGGGCGGCGGCTATGCGGGTGTGCATCTCGGCCAGCTTGAAGCCCACCCCCTGGAATTCCCGAATCTTCTGACCGAACTGGGTGCGCTCATCGGCGTACTGCCGGGCAATCTCGAAGGCCGCGCGGGCCATCCCCACCGCCTGGGCGGCAATGCCGATGCGCCCCGAGTCCAGTCCAGCCAAAGCCTGGGCCAGCCCGCGCCCCTCCTGGCCCAGAAGGTTCTCTTCGGGTACAAAAACCCCCTCGAAGCGCAGCTCGCAGGTGTGGGCGGCGTGCAGTCCCATTTTTTCCTCGGGGCTGCCAAAGCTGAGGCCGGGGGTGTCTTTTTCCACAATAAAGCTGCTGATGCCGGCCTCACTGCGGGCCATCACCACATACACCTGGGCCTGTCCGCCGGAGGTGACCCAGCTTTTGAGGCCGTTGAGTTCCCAGCCGCCGGGCACTTTCTGGGCCGAGAGCTTGAGGGAGGCCGGGTCGGAGCCGGCGTGGGGCTCGGTGAGGGAGAAGGCCCCAATCCACTCGCCGCGGGCCAGGGGCACCAGATACTTCTTTTTTTGCGCCTCGCTGCCGAAGCGGTTCAGCATGTACTGGGGCAGGCCGGAGGTGACCGAGAGAATCACCGCCACGCTGGGGTCGGCAGCGGCGATCTCCTCCATGGCCAAAGCCCAGGTGACCGCGTCGAGCCCGGCCCCACCCCAGGCCTCGGGGGTGGTCATGCCCAAAAGGCCGAGCTGGGCGAGCTGTCTGAGCTGGGGCCAGGGGTACTGCCCCGTGCGGTCGTACTCAGGGGCCATCGCCCACAGCACCTCGCGGGAGACGGCCCGTACCATGTCCAGCACCATCTTCTGATCGGTGGTC
Organism: Meiothermus sp.; assembly: GCF_037443965.1. Taxonomy (GTDB): domain Bacteria; phylum Deinococcota; class Deinococci; order Deinococcales; family Thermaceae; genus Meiothermus. Next base: position 76,320 of record NZ_JBBINI010000001.1, on the reverse strand, counting down.
AAAACGGCCATGAATATATCGTATCATGCGTTTCGTGCATAAAAAGCGTCATAAAACGAGAATGGGAACGGTAGCGGAACGATAAGATGGTCGCGATGCCAGGATTATCGGTGCGACTGCTAATTGCTGGGGGACTGAGCCTGCTGCTTTTGCCGCTAGGGCTGGTGATCAACCCCGAGCTGGGCCTGGGGCCGCTGGTGGGGCTCTGGCTGGGCGGAACGCTGCTGGGAGGGTGGGGCCCCACTTTCCGGGTTTTGCTTGGAGGCAGTGTGTTATGTGCGCTGCTTATTGCGGCGGTGGTGTTTACCCCGCTCACCAGGGTGTTGACAGAGGGCTTGATTGTGAACGAAGTCCCGCAAAAAGCCGACCTGATTGTGGTGCTGGGGGGTGGGATGCACTGCGGGGCGGGGGAGCTCGAGGCCTCCTCGCTGGCCCGGCTGGAGAAGGGCCTCGAGCTCTGGCGGGCCGGGTATGCCCCCCGCATCACCCTCTCCGACACGGTGGGGGAGATTTTTGGCGACGCCCGCTGCCCTTCGCTGGGCCGGGTGGCCGCCCAGCGGGTGCAGGCGTTGCACGGGGACGAAGGCCCGGAGATTCTTTTTTTGCCCCAGATGCGCACCACCCGCACCGAGGCGCTGGCGGTGGCCGAGCTGGTCAGGGCTCGAGGCTACCGCCGGGTGCTCCTGGTGACCACGCCCACCCACAGCCGCCGGGCGGTGGGGGCCTTTCGCAAGCTGGGATTGGAAGTGGTGAGCGTGGTTTCCACCGAGCCCCGTTTCGATATGACCCTCACCAAGTCCGCTGACCGGCTGCGCGCCCTCACCCCAGTGACGCGGGAATACCTGGGTCTGTTGACATATGGCCTACGCGGCTGGTTATAGCAAGTCTGGTTGCGCTTTTCCGATGGCTTCTTCGGCCCGCCGCTCGATGCTATCGGTAGCTCTGCAAAAACTGCTGCAAGGCTGCTTGACTAGGCCGCAACTGCTCGGTGCTTAAGCGGGAGAGCGGTGTGTTGAGTTCTTCTACCTCGGCCAGGCTGGGCCGCTCGGGGTTGTAGTAGATGAGGCCGGTGATGAACTCCCCGGTCTCCTGGGCCCGCTGGAGGCGCTCCAGGGCTGCTAGCTTGTTGGTGGGGTCGTAGTCGTGGTCCAGGTTGCGCAGGCTAATCAGGGAGCCGTCGTGCAGCCGCACCGTGCGGAACTCGCCGGGCTGCAAGGGCTCGATGGCAATTTCCTCGGCGTAGGGGATGAAGCCCAGCTCGTGCAGGGGCTGTTCGTGCTTGGTGCCGTAGCCGTAGCTCTTGGGGCTGTCGTCCTCATTGTTGAAGGCCACGCAGGGGCTGATGATGTCGAGCAGGGCGGTGCCCCGGTGGGAGAGGGCGGCCTTGAGCAGCTCGCGCACCTGTTTGGCGTCGCCGGCAAAACTGCGGGCCACAAAGCCGCACCCGGCGATGATGGCTTCCATGCACAGGTCTACCGGGGGAAACTCGTTGTGGCCGGCGTATTTGAGCTCGAGGCCCTCTTCCGCGGTGGCCGAGAACTGCCCCTTGGTGAGACCGTATACGCCATTGTTCTCCACGATGTAAACCATCCGCACGTTGCGGCGCATCAGGTGTTTGAACTGGCCCATCCCGATGCTGCCGGTGTCGCCGTCGCCCGAGACCCCAATGGCCTTCAGGGTGTGGTTGGCCAAAAGGGCCCCGGTGGCCACACTGGGCATCCGCCCGTGCAGGGCGTTGAAGCCGTGGGACATGCCCAAAAAATAGGCCGGCGACTTGGACGAGCAGCCGATGCCCGAGAGCTTGATGATCTGGTGGGGCTGTAGGTTAAGCTCGAAGGCGATTTGCACGATCTGGCTGGCGATGGAGTTGTGGCCGCAGCCTTTGCACAGGGTGCTGGGGCTGCCGTCGTAGTCTTTTTTGCTCAGACCCACCGCATTGAGCTTGATGGTGGAGGCTGGGTTGAGGTTTTCCATAGGATCATCCTCTGGCTTGCTTTTATGCGTTGGCTTCTGCTTGCAACAGGCGCTCTTGCACCCAGCGGGCCGTGAGGGGTAGCCCGTCCAGGTATGCGATGGAGTGAATCCGCGCGGCGTAATCGGGCATCTCGGCCCGTAGGATGCCGCACATCTGCCCGTCGTGGTTGAGCTCGATGACGTAGACCCGCTCGTGGGCCGCCACAAAATCGCGCACCTGCTGGTTGATGGGCAGGGCTCGCAGGCGCAAAAAGCTGGTGGGGAGCTGGGAGGCCAGCCGGTCGCGGGCCTCCTCGATGGCGTAGCGGGTGGTGCCGTAGGCAATCAGGCCCACCTTGGCCGAGGGGTGGTGATCTATGGCGGGGGCGGGCACCAGGTTGCGGGCGGTCTCGAACTTGCGGGCCAGACGGGCCATGTTGCGTGCCCAGTCGTCGGCGCGCTCGCTGTACTGGGCCTGCTCGTTGTGACCACTGCCACGGGTGAAGTAGGCAGCCAGGGGGTGGGGGGTGCCGGGCAGGGTGCGGTAGGGGATGCCGTCGCCGTCCACATCTTTGTAGCGGGCAAAGCCGCCCAGGGCCTCGAGCTCTTCCGCGTTCAGCACCTTGCCGCGTTGCATAGGCTGGTTGGGGTATTCAAATGGTTGGCCCATCCAGTTGTTCATGCCCAGATCCAGGTCGGAGAGCACGAACACCGGCGTCTGGAGCTGCTCGGCCAGGTCCAGCGACTTCCAGCCAAACTCGAAGCATTCCTCGATGGAGGAGGGGAACAGGATGGGGTGTTTGGTGTCGCCGTGGCCCAGGGTGTAGGCAAAGGCAACATCCCCTTGGCTGGTGCGGGTGGGCAGGCCGGTGCTGGGGCCTACCCGCTGGATGTCCCAGATCACCGCGGGAATCTCGGTGAAGTAGCCATAGCTCACAAACTCGGCCATCAGGCTGATGCCGGGGCCGCTGGTGGCGGTGAGGGCCCGGGCCCCTGCCCAGCCCGCCCCCATCACAATGCCCGCCGCGGCCAGCTCGTCCTCGGCTTGAATCACAGTGTAGGTGGGATGGCCGTTTTCATCCTTGCGCAGTTTGGGCAAAAACTCCCGCAGGGCATCCATAAAGCTGGTGGAGGGGGTAATGGGGTACCAGGCGGCCACGCTCACCCCGCCGAACACTGCGCCTAAGGCCCCGGCCTCGTTGCCGGTCATGATGACCAGGCCCTCGGTCTGGTTCATGGGCTCGAGGCGGAACGGGTCTTGCTTGTGCAGGTTCTCGGTGGCCCAGGTGTGGGCCCGGCGTACCACCTGCATATTGCTTTCCACCAGCTTTGGGCGGTAGTCGAACTGCGCACCCAGGGCTTCCTCCACCACCTCCAGCGACACCCCCAGCATCCAGGCCACCACCCCCACGTAGGCCATGTTGGCGATGTAGGGTTTGCGTTTGACCGGCACGTCAATTCCAGCGATCAGCTCGCCGACCGGAACCGGGTAATAGGTGATGTCGTTGCGCTGGGGCAGGTTCTTCAGGTCGGCGTTGTAGATACATACCCCGCCGCTGGGTAGCTCCTGCAGGTCTTCGTGGGCGGTGGCGGGGTTGAAGGCCACCAGTATTTCCGAGGGCTTGCGGGCGATGTAGCCCTCGTGGCTCACCCGGATGTGATACCAGGTGGGAAGCCCCTGGATGTTGGAAGGAAAGATATTTTTGCCATGAACCGGTATGCCCAGCTTAAAAAAAGACCGCAACAGCGTAAGGTTTGCGGTCTGACTACCGGTTCCGTTGGCGGTGGCTACCACTAGAGAAAAGTCGTTGATGATGGGTGTAGGGGTTGCCAGGCCCGCCTCCTGCTGTCGTTCCAGAACGTTCATAGCACCTCCTAGTGCTTGGTTCTCATATCCTATCGGAAAACCATGAGGTAGTTGAGTGACTTTAAGCCCTATTTCATGGGAAAAATAGTACAAACGCATTAGGATGTTAGACTTGCCCGTGTCGCCTATAACCCTCCTCCAAAACGCCAACGTGCTGGACGTAGAGAGCGGCGTGCTTTTGCCCAATCAGCGGGTGGTGGTGCAGGGCGGCCTGATAGAGCGCCTCGAGCCCATGCACCTAGAAGCCCCCGAGGCCCGGGCCGCCGGGGTGGTACAGATTGACTTAGGGGGTAAAACCCTCCTGCCAGGGCTGATTGATGCTCACGTGCACGTGCTGGCCTGGACGGCCAACCTACGCGAACTGCACAACGCCTCCCCGCACTACAACGCTCTGCAGGCCGCCGAGATTATGCGGGCCATGCTCCTGCGCGGCTTTACCACCGTGCGGGACGCGGCTGGGGCCGACTTTGGCCTCAAGCGGGCCGTCGAGGAAGGGCTGATAATGGGGCCACGGCTTTTTATCTGCGGGCGGGCCCTGAGCCAGACCGGGGGCCACGCCGACAGCCGGGCGGCGGGCGAGATCGCAGTCGAGACCGTTAGCACCCCGGTGGCCTTTGGCCGGGTGGTGGACGGGGTGTCCGAGGTGCGGCGGGCGGCCCGCGAGGAGATCCGCCGCGGGGCCGACCAGATCAAGCTGATGCTGGGGGGCGGCATCGCCTCGCCCACCGACCGCCTAACCAACGACCAGTTTTCCCTCGAGGAGATCCGGGCCGCGGTGGAGGAGGCCGAGATGGCCGACCTGTACGTGATGGCCCATACTTACACCGCCCGCGCGGTCAACCGGGCCCTGCGCGCGGGGGTGCGGAGCCTTGAGCACTGCAACCTGATTGACGAGTCCAGCGTCGAGCTATTCTTGCAGCACGAGGCCTGGATGGTGCCCACCCTCATCACCTATCAGGCCCTGGCCCAGGAGGGGGTGGCGGCGGGCCTGCCCAAGGAGGTGGCCTACAAAATTGACCTGGTGCTCGACAAGGGGCTGGCCGCGCTGGAGATGGCCTATAAAGCCGGGGTGAACCTGGCCTACGGCACCGACCTGTTGGGGGCCATGCACCGGCACCAGCTCGAGGAGTTTGCCATCCGGGCGCAGGTGCAGCCCAACCTCGAGGTCATCCGCGGCGCGACCCTGTATGCGGCCCGGCTGCTACGGGCCGAGGGGCGGCTGGGGGTGGTGGCGCCGGGTGCATACGCCGACCTGATTGTGGTGGATGGAAACCCGCTCGAGGACATCCGCGTCCTCACCAACCCAGAGCGTCACCTCAAACTGGTGATGAAGGGCGGAACCCCACACCATCGAGCCTTGTGATGGGGTTGCGTTGCGCCCGGTTCGCGGGCCGGATAGGCTAAAGCTGTGCCAAGCGACGCGCAAATTCACCGTGAAAAGCGGGCCCAGGCCCAGCGGTTGCTGGCTCCGGGAGATCTCTGGTTGATTGCCACGCGGGAGAACCTGGAGCAGCCCGAGCCAGCTCTATCGCTCATTAGCGATGCTCACCTAACCTGGGACGCCTTTTTCCTGCTGACCTGCGAGACCTGTGTGGCCATTGTTGGGCGCTTTGATGCGGCTAGCATACCTGCCGACTGGCGGGTTCTGAGCTACGACGAGGACTACGACGCCTTGCTGAAAAGCCAGGTCGAGGCCTTGCAACCCCGGCGCATACTGCTCAACTTTGCCCCGGACAACCCCCTATGTGATGGCCTGACCCACGGCATGTTTTTGAACCTGCAGCGGGCTTTGCCTGGGCTCGAGTTCACATCGGCCTCGAGCTTTCTTTCCAGCTTGCGCTCGGTCAAAACCCCCGCCGAGCAGGCCCGCATCCGGGCTGCGGTGGAGACAGCCGAGAATGATTTGCAGGCCATGACCGGCATCATTCGGGATGGAATCTCGGAAGCCGAGGTAGCGGCTTTTCTGCACGGGCGAATCCGAGAAGCCGGGCTGGAACCGGCCTGGGGCTGGTCGGGCTGCCCCAATGTGAGCTTTGCCCGGATGCCCGCCCACGCTGGCCCTACCGACAAACGGCTGGAACCGGGCATGCTGATTCACACCGACTACGGCGTGAAAAAAGACCGCTACTGCTCCGACCTGCAGCGCATCTACTACTGGCCCAGACCAGGGGAGGGGATTCCGCCCGAGTTGCAGCACGCTTTTCAAACGGTGTGGAATGCCATCGAGGCCGCCGCCCAGACCCTTCGCCCCGGTGCGCGGGGCTACCAGGTGGATGCGGCGGCCCGCAGCGTGATTGTGAACGCGGGCTACCCCGAGTACAAATACGCCACCGGACACGGGCTGGGCCGGGCCACCCACGACGGCGGAACCCTGCTGGGGCCACGCTGGCCGCGCTACGGCCAGACGCCCGAAGGCCTCGTGCAGGAGGGCGAGGTGTATACCCTGGAACTGGGGGTGATGGTGGAGGGTATAGGCTATGTGGGGCTCGAAGAGGATGTGGTGGTACGGGCTGAGGGGGTGAAGTGGCTCTCGAGGCGACAGAATGAAATATACGTGCTAGACCAGTAGTTGCAAGAGCTCGAACTCCCGTTCCCGGCTCATACCGGCCCGAAGGGATTCGCTGCGGGTTTTGTCCCAGGCCAGGGTATCTTGCACGGTTTGCTCGAGGGGGCGCATGCTGAAACCAGCAGCCTGGGCCCTGGCATTCTGAATTTGGCCGAGTCCGCGGCCCGGTGCAAAGGAAGGAATCCAGGCCGGCAGGTCGGCCCAGGGCGTAACCTGGTTGTCCAAAAGCCACTGCTCATCAGCCCAGACCGCCTCGGCAGGGTTGGCTGTGGCTTGCTGGCAGGCTTTCACCAGGTGGCCCCAGGTCACAGGCGTAGAGGCGGCATTGTAGGCTCCGCTCAGGCCTTTCTCTAGGCCCAGAATCACAAACTGCCCCAGGTCGCGGGCGTCCACAAACTGCAAGGTATTTTCTGGCTTGCCCGGCACCAGCACCCGGCCTCCCCCGGCAAAACGGCGCGGCCAGTAGGTGAAGCGGTCGGTGGGGTCGCGGGGCCCGACCACCAGGTGGGGGCGCACCACCAGGCTGCGCTCGCCAAAGGCCCGCTCGACCTCGAGCTCGCACAGCACCTTGAGGCCCCCGTAGGTTTCGGGGGTCACCTCTTCCACCGTGGGGTCGGCCAGGGTTTGCAAGGGTGCGTTTTCGTCCAGCGGCGCAGCCGACTCCCGATACACCGAGACCGTGGAGATAAAGGCGTATCGGCCCACCTGGCCTTGGAGCACCCCCACCGCCTCCCGCACCTCCCGCGGCAGGTAGCCGTTGACATCCACCACGGCGTCCCAGGTACGGCCCTCGAGCGCCCCCAGGTCACCTTTTTTGCGATCCCCCACCAGCGACTCGGTGCCGGGGAGGGGGTTGGTGCCACGGGTAAAGGTGCTCACCTGGTGGCCGCGCTGCAAAGCCGCTTCGGCAATGTGCCGGCCCACGAAGCGGGTTCCCCCCAAAAGCAGGATGTTCATGGGCCGAGCATACCCTATGGGCCGTTGGTTCTTCGTGCTTAGGCCGGATGGGCCTTTAGCGCGATCTCCTCACCCTGGCGCACAATCTGCAAACGCCCCCCCTGCTTGAGGGGGCCAAAGAGCAGCAGGTCGGCCAGGGGTTTCTTGATTTTTTCCTGGATCAGCCGGGCCAGCGGGCGGGCCCCCATCAGGCGGTCGTAGCCGTGCTCGGCCAGCCAGGCGGTGGCCTCGGGCTGTACCTCGAGCACCACCTTGCGCTCCTTGAGTTGGGCCTCGAGCTGCCCCAGGAACTTGCCCACAATCTGCTGCATGATGGCCGGGGAGAGCGGGTCGAAGTGCACGATGGCGTCCAGGCGGTTGCGGAACTCCGGGGTGAACATGCGCTTGAGGGCCTCTTCGCTGGCCTCGGTGCGGGTGCCCCCCAGGAAGCCCACCCGCAGCTCGCTGGCCTCGGCGGCCCCGGCGTTGGTGGTCATGATCAGGATGGTGCTGCGGAAGTCCACGGTCTTGCCGTTGTGGTCGGTGAGCCGGCCATAGTCCATCACCTGCAACAAAATGGCGTAGAGGTCGGGGTGGGCCTTCTCGATCTCGTCCAGCAAGAGCACGCAGTGGGGGTTTTGCAGCACCGCGTCGGTCAGAAGGCCGCCCTGGTCAAAGCCCACATAACCCGGCGGGGCACCGATCAGCCTCGAGACCGAGTGCTTCTCCATGTACTCCGACATGTCGAAGCGCAGCAGCGGCACCCCCAGCGAGGCCGCAAGCTGGCGGGCCAGCTCGGTTTTGCCTACTCCAGTGGGGCCAGCGAACAGGTATGAACCGATGGGTTTCTGCGGGTCGCGTAGGCCGGCGCGCGCGAGCTTGATGGCGCTGGCGACCTCCTCCACCGCCCTGTCCTGCCCGAACACCGCGCGTTTTAGCTCCTGCTCGAGGTTGGCCAGCACGGTCTCGTCGTCGCGGCTCAGGTTCTTGGCCGGAATGCGGGCAATGCGGGCCACGGTGGCCTCGACCTCGGCCACCCCGATGCGGTTTTTGCGCCTGCCCGGCGGCAGCAGGGCCTGGGCGGCCCCGGCCTCGTCCAGCACATCCAGCGCCGAGTCGGGCAGGCGGCGCTCGGAGAGGTGGCGGGCCGCCAGCTCCACCGCCCGCTCGAGGGCCGCTTTGGTGTAGGTGAGCTGGTGGTGGGCCTCCAGGCGTGGCTTGAGCCCCTCCAGGATCCTCACCGCGTCGGCGTGGGAGGGCTCGCCGATGTCAATCTTCTGGAAGCGCCGGGCGATGGCCCGGTCTTTCTCGAAGTGCTTGTACTCGGCAAAGGTGGTGGCCCCGATGCACCTGAGTTTGCCGGTGAGGGCCGGCTTGAGCAGGTTGCTGGCATCCACCGTAGAGCCGGTGGTGGAGCCAGCCCCCACGATGGTGTGAATCTCGTCTATGAACAGGATGGCGTTGGGATGGGCCTCGAGGGCCTTCATCACCGCCTTGACCCGCTCCTCGAAGTCGCCCCGGTAGCGGGTGCCGGCCAGCAGGCTGCCCATGTCCAGCGCGAAGACCTCGGCCCCCACCAGCCGGCTGGGCAGGGGAAGCGCTGCGGTCGGGGCCACGATGCGCTGGGCCAGCCCCTCCACCAGCGCGGTCTTGCCCACCCCCGGGTCGCCCACCAGCAGGGGGTTGTTCTTTTGCCGACGGGAAAGGACGGTCAGGATGCGCTCGAGCTCCTTCTCCCGCCCAATCAGCGGGTCGAGCTCGCCCTTGCGGGCCCGTTCGGTCAGGTTGGTGCAGTAGGCCTCGAGGGGGTTCTGGGCCATGCCCGCGCCCTCCTCGCCCACCTGCACGGGCTCGATGTTGGACGACGCCCCCCGCGGCAGGGCCCCCCTCGAGAGGGCCGAGGTCAGGTCGAGCCGGGTCACGCCGAGCTGCTCCAGCAGGGCATAGGCCGCCGACTGCCGCTCGTCCATGATGGCCACCAGCACGTTGGCCCCGTTGGCCTGGTCGCGCCCGGCGGAGCGCATCTGCAACACCGCCCGCTGGATCACCCGCTGAAAGGCCGTGGTGGGCTCGGGTTCGCTGCCCGGAATGCGCTCAAACTGGCGCAGCGACTCCTCGAGCAAAGCCCGCAGGTGCTCGAGGTTGACCTTGCAGGACTGCAAGGCCCGGCTGGCGTCGGGGTCGTCGAGCAGGGCCAGCAGCAGGTGCTCGAGGCCGGCGTACTCGTGCCCGCGCTCGAGGGCCATCTCCAGCGCGCGGCGAATCGAACGTTCAAGGGTGGGGGTCAGAGGGGTCTCCATACCTGCTGGCTCGAGTCTAGCAGGCCGGTGGGCGCAGATTGTTCCAAAAGTCGCCCGCTAGCTTCCGGCGTGGCAACTGCATTCAGCGCCATTGGCCTTGGCAAAGGCTTCGCGGCCTTCGGTAAAGGACAGGTAGGCCAGGCCCAAAGCCCCCAGGCTATCCACAAACCAGATGCCGCTCAGGGAGTAAATCAGGCTCGACAAAAGCAGCAGGCCCGACATATACATGCAGACCCGCGCACACTGGGCATCGGCCAGGATGGCCTCCGAGCCCAGCGCCACACCCGCCTGGGTTTTATAGTGAATCAGCGCCCACATCAGCGAGATCGAGATGACCGCAATCACCACGCCCGCCAGGATGGTCTCGGGCTTGTGCTGGGTGCTTAGGTTGTAGAGGGCCATGGCCGAAAGAATCGCGGTCAGCCCGTAAAAACCGGTTCCGGTAATCTGTAAGGCAGTTTTCTCGAAGCGACCCTTGGGCGCCCCCGGGTGCCGCCAGATGCGCAGCACCATGGCCAGAATGCCCAGGCCCGAGATCATCTCGATGAAGCTATCCAGGCCAAAGCCAAAAAGGGTCAGCGACTCGTCGGCGGCGCCAAACCAGACCGAGACCAGGCCCTCGAGCAGGTTGTAGACAACGGTCAGAATCGCCAGAGCAAAAGCCAGCCTGTACCAACGTTGGTTGGAAGGTGCAAGGTGCATGACCCAACTCTACCCCCAGCGCCAGCGCTCTTTTGTACGTTTGGCACCTTGGATATTGCAATTCCGGCATCAAAAACCGGCTCTACTCGGGTTCCATGGTGCACTGCAGCGGATGGCCCTCGGCGCTGGCCGCCGCCATGACCTGATTGACCTTGGTCTCTGCAATTTCAAAGGGGTACACCCCAGCCACCCCCACCCCCGCGTGGTGCACCTGCAGCATGATGCGGGTGGCCTCGAGTTCGCTCTTCTTGAAGTACCGCATCAACACCTCCACCACAAAGTCCATGGGGGTGTAGTCGTCGTTGAGCAGCAACACCTTGTACCGCGGCGGGGTGCGGGCAGCGGTCTGACTGCGGGTCTTGGTAGCGGTGTCGCTCACAGTTTTTTAGTCTAGCAAACTGCCGCCCTGCCGCGCTCGGAGCGTCACTACAAAAGTTTCCGCCATCATGTCGTGCAGGGCCTGGTGGTCTCGATCCCATAGCACCAGCAGCAGGCCAAGGTTCAGCACCATGACGTTCAGCCAGCGCCCCAGACTCTCCCGTACAAAGGCCTGCCCCAAGCTGGGGGGCTGCCCGGCCTGGTTCACCACCCGGAGCCCCATCAGCTCCTTGCCCAGGGTCTGACCCTTGCGGGCCAGCGGCAAAACTGCATAGATAAACCAAGCCAGCGGGGAGAACAGGCCAAATAGAATCAGGCCCTCGGTTGAAAAGTGGTGGCCTGGGTGGGTGGGCGGAAACAGCGCGGTTACCGCCCGCACAATGCCAAACTGCAAGCCGGCCAGCACGCCCAGGTCAATCAAACCAGCCAGCAAACGGCGGGCCAGGTAACGCACGGTCGCGCGGGTAGGCTTGCGTCTCACCACACTTTTACTCTAACGCCCAGTGGCTAGGCTGGGGGTGTGCCAAACCGACTTGCTGAGGAGAGCAGCCCCTATCTTTTGCAGCACGCCCATAACCCGGTGGACTGGTACCCCTGGGGCGAGGAAGCCTTCGCCAAAGCCAGGGCCGAAAACAAGCCCATTTTTTTGTCGGTGGGGTACGCCACCTGCCACTGGTGTCACGTGATGGAACGAGAAAGCTTTGAAGACCTCGAGGTGGCTCAATTTCTGAATGCCCATTTCGTGCCCATCAAGGTAGACCGTGAAGAACGGCCCGACGTGGATCAGGTCTACATGTCGGCCCTGCAGGCCATGACCGGCTCGGGTGGCTGGCCCATGAATATGTTCTTGATGCCCGACCTGCGCCCCTTTTTTGGTGGAACCTACTGGCCACCGGAAGACCGGCAGGGCTTCCCCAGCTTCCGGCGGGTGCTGGCCGGCGTATACAACGCCTGGCTGCACCAGCAAAAAGAGGTTTTGGAGAACGCCGAGCAGCTCACCACGTACCTGCAAGACCAGCTCAAACCAAGGGCAGGGGTCTTGCCAGAGGAACTGCACACTGCTGCCCTGGCCGGGTTGTCTAGGGCCTTCGACCAGGCCTACGGCGGCTTTGGGGGTGCGCCCAAATTTCCCCAATCACCGGGCCTGTTGTATTTGCTCTCCCACGCCTGGTTGGGCGACGAAACCGCCTGGAAGCACCTGCAGCTTACGCTGGACCGGATGGCCGAAGGTGGCATCTACGATCAGGTAGGGGGTGGCTTCCACCGCTACGCCGTGGACGGCATCTGGCGGGTGCCGCACTTCGAGAAGATGCTGTACGACAACGCCCAGTTGGCTCGGCTCTACGCCGCCGCTAGCCGGATGCCCCAGGCCCCCCTCGAGCAAGCCCGGCGCTACCAGCGGATTGCCCAGGAAACCCTGGATTACGTGCTGCGCGAGCTGACCGGGCCAGAAGGCGGGTTTTGGTCAGCTCAGGATGCCGACTCGGAGGGGGTGGAGGGGCAATTCTATGTCTGGCAGGCCGAGGAATTCCGTCGGATTCTGGGCGCAGAAGCCGAGGCCGCCATGCTCTTATTTGGAGTCTCGGAGGCCGGGAACTGGGAGCACACCAACGTGCTCGAGCGGCGCATTCCCGATGCGGCTCTGATGCAACACCTGGGCCTGGGGCCCGAAGCCTTCGAGCACTGGGTACAAAGCGTGCGCCACCGTCTGTACGCTGCGCGGCAACAACGCACCCCACCCCTCACCGACGACAAAGTGTTGGCCGACTGGAACGGCCTGATGCTGCGGGCCATGGCCGATGTGGGGCGCTGGCTGGAGCAGCCCCAGTATATCGAGGTCGCCCGCAAAAATGCGTCGTTCGTGATGCAGGAGATGTACCAAGACGGCCTGCTGCGGCATAGCTGGCGCCAAGGCCTGCTCAAGCCCCAGGCCTACCTGAGCGACCAGGCCAACTATGGGCTGGGTCTGCTGGCACTGTATGAGGCCACCGGGGAGCTGGGGTGGCTCGAGGGTGCCCGGCAACTAGCCGAAGCCATCATGACCCACTTCAAAGAGCCCACGGGCGCCTTCCGTGACTCGCTGGACCAGACCCTGCCAGTGGTGGCCCGCGATGCCTACGATGGGCCCTACCCTTCGGGAAATGCGGCAGCAACCGAGCTGCTGTTTCGGCTGGCAGCGCTTTACGAACGCCCAGAATGGCATCAGGCTGCGCTGGCAGCGGTGGAATCCAACGCCCAGCGCCTGCTACACAACGCCTTTGGCTTTCCGGCCTTGCTCCAGGCCCACCTGGTGGGTACCCGCGGCAGCGAGCTGGCCCTGGTAGCGCCAACAGAGATGATCCACCCCATTCGCCAGTGGTTTTTGCCCCTCACCACCCTGGCCTATGGCCCGCCCGATTCGCTCCCGGTTCTGCAAAACCGAGAGCCCGGTCTGGCGTACCTGTGCCAGCACGGGGCCTGCCGTCTTCCCGCGGACAGCCCGGAAAAGCTTGGGGGGGAGCTCGAGGCCATCTACCTAGGCCTTGCAACCCAAAGCTAGGTGCCCTGCTGCTGATATTCAGGGAAGCGCAAATAGGTGCTCGAACAGGAAAACACCTTTTACTACAACAGGCCAAGGGGCGAAGCTTCCCGTGGGGTAAGTTAGAGCCTGCGGTCTTTTGCACCCCGTCATTCTGGCAGCCGCGATAAGCTGGGCCTATGCGTGTTTTGTTTGTCGGCGATGTCTTTGGAGAGCCGGGCTTGCGGGCCGTGGCGATGCACCTTCCCGACCTACGCTCCCACTACGATCTGGTCATCGTCAATGGCGAGAATGCCCACCACGGTAAAGGCCTGTCCAAGCCCGCCTACCGCAAGCTGCGCGAAGCCGGCGCCGACCTGATCACCCTGGGCAACCACGCCTGGGACCACAAAGACATCTACCAACTCATCGAAACCGAGCCGATCATCCGCGCCCTCAACTACCCCCCCGGCACCCCCGGAAAAGGCCACTGGGTGCTCGAGGCCAAAGGTGAAAAACTCCTGGTGATGCAGGTGATGGGGCAGGTGGATATGGGTCTAAACCTCTACGACCCCTTCCGTACCAGCGAGGCCGTGCTGGCCGAAGTCGAACACGATTACGCGCTGCTCGAAGTGCACGCCGAGGCCACCAGCGAAAAATACGCCCTGGGCCACTACCTGGGCGGCAAAATCTCGGCCCTGCTGGGCACCCATACCCACGTCCAGACCGCCGATGCTGGCTTTCTGGCCAACGGCACCGCCATCCAGGCCGACGTGGGCATGACCGGCCCCATTCACTCCATTATCGGGGGTGAGGTCGAGAGCTTCCTAGGACGTTTCATCACCCAGCGGCCCACCCCCTTCAAGGCTGCCCCGGGCCGGGCCATGCTCTGCGCGACCGAGCTGGTTTTGGAAGGGGGCCGGTGTACCGCAATCCGGCCTATGCGCTGGGATGAACCGGTGTAGCGTATATTGGCGTCTGTGAACCTCAACCAGTATCCCTATCCTTCCCGCCGAAATGTGGTGACCGGTAAGCGGGGCGCGGTGGCCACCAGCCAGCCCCAGGCCGCCCTGGCCGGCATGGAGATGCTCCTGGCCGGGGGCAACGCGGTGGACGCGGCCATAGCCATGGCTATTGCCCTGACCGTGCTCGAGCCCACCTCCAACGGCATCGGCTCCGATGCCTTCGCCCTGGTACACGACGGACAGAAACTGCACGGCCTGAGTGCCAACGGCCTGAGCCCAGCCGGTCTGGACTTTGCAACCTTTGCCGCAGGCGGAGAGGTGCCCACCCGCGGCTGGCTACCGGTCACGGTGCCGGGGGCGCCCGATGCCTGGCGCACCCTGCACCAAAAGTTTGGCAAGCTGCCCTTCGAGCGGCTTTTCGAGCCGGCCATCCGCTACGCCGAGGGGGGTTTTGCCGTAACCCCCGAGACCGGGCGTAACTGGCGGCGCATCGAGGCGGTGTACGGCCCCCTGCAGGATGCCTGTTTTCAGCCCTTCAAGGGGGTCTTCATGCCCAGCGGTAGAGCCCCCCGGCCCGGCGAGATCTGGCGCAGCCCCCGGCATGCCGAGACCCTGCGGGAGCTGGCTCGTACCCACAGCGAGAGTTTTTACCGCGGTAAACTGGCCGACCGGATCGCCGATTTTGCCGCAGCCACCGGGGGTTACCTGACCCGCGCCGACCTGGCCGCCTACCGCTCGGAGTGGGTGGAGCCCCTCTCGGTGAAGTACCGAGGGCTAGAAGTTCACCAGATACCCCCTCCAGGGCAGGGCATCGCGGCCCTAATGGCGCTGAAAATCCTCGAGGGCCTCGAGGTAAGCCGCTACCCGCGCGACTCGGTGGAGAGCTTTCACCTGCAGCTCGAGGCCATCAAACTGGCTTTCGCCGACGTGCAAAAGCACGTGGGCGACCCCCGCTCCATGACCGTCTCGGCCGCCGACCTGCTAAACCCGGATTACCTGGCCCAGCGCCGGAGTCTGATAGGCGAGCAGGCCCGACCGGTGCAGGCCGGTGCGCCTAAAGGAGGCACCGTCTACCTGTGCGCCGCCGACGGCGAGCTACAGGTCTCCTTTATCCAGTCCAACTACATGGGCTTCGGGGCCGGCATAGTGGTGGACGGCACCGGTATCTCGCTGCAAAACCGGGGGGCGGGCTTTGTGCTGGAGGAAGGCCACGTCAACCAGTACGCCCCGGCCAAGAAACCCTTCCACACCATCATCCCCGGCTTCCTCACCCACGGGGGCAAGCCCCTGGGGCCCTTTGGGGTGATGGGCGGGCATATGCAGCCCCAGGGGCACTTGCAGGTGGTGGTGAACCTGGAAGACTACCACATGAACCCCCAGGCCGCCCTGGACGCCCCCCGCTGGCAGTGGACGCAGGGCCTGCGGGTGGAGCTCGAGCCCACCGTGCCCCTGCACGTGGTGCAGGGCCTCAAGGAGCGCGGCCACGAGGTGGTGCTGCAAAGCGAGTGGGCCTCGTTTGGCCGGGGCCAGATGATTCTGAAACCCGCCGGAGCCTTCCTGGCCGCTACCGAGCCCCGTGCCGATGGCATGGCCCTAGCCTGGTGAGCTATTCTCCCTCGTCGAGCCGGAAGCCAACCAGGAGCGTGACCTGGTAGGTGTTCACATAGCCGTCGGTCAGGCTGCCGCGAATCTCCTTGACCTCGAACCAGTCCAGGTTGCGCAGGGTCTGGCGGGCTCGAGCCAGCGCTACTTTGATAGCGTCCTCGAGGCTCTCTGAACTGCTACCCACCAGCTCCACCTTCTTGTAGACCTTGCTCATAGCCGACCTCCTTGTCGTACGGGTAGACGGATAAAGGGCGTACTGCCATGATAACCCGTTTAGGCGAACGGCTTCCTTTTTGGCGCGTCGGGTGACGCTTTAGCAGCGGCTATAGTGCACGATTCCGTCGAGCTCGAGCCGCTTCACCAGCCCCTCGGCCACCAGGTACTCTAGGTGCGCCAGGGTTTCCGACCAGGCGAAGCGCCGCTGGGCCAGGTTGAGGTCACCGGGGAACAGCCCCAGCGATAGCTGCCAGCAGGTCTGGGGCGTACTGTCCATAAGGCCAAGCAAGAACCCCAGCCGCTCCCGGTGGTGGGCTTTGAGTTCGGCCACCCGCCCGACGATGTCCCGGATGGGCCGGTAGTGCCCCGGCAGGGCCAGCGAAGCCCCCAGGGCGGCGGTTTTCTCCAGCGACTCGAAGTAGTGCCGCAAGGGATTGGGGTACGAATAGGCCCAGAGCCCGATGTTGGGCGAGATGCGCTCCAGGATCTGGTCTCCGGCCAGCAACACCCCATCCGACTCCCGCAGCAACATAGCGTGGCCGTCGGCGTGGCCCGGCGTCCAGACCGCCCGAAAAGCCATGCCAGCTAGGGATAAGCTCTGGCCATCGCCGAAGGTCTGAAGGTGCTGGGCCGGATGCACCCGGCTGCGGGTTTTGGTCATCTCCTTGCCCAGGTCGCTCAGGTAGGCCTCGCTCACCCCGTGCCGCTGGAACAACTCCTGCCCGATGCGGGTCATCTCCTCGGGCTCGGTCCAGAAGATGTGCCCTCGAGCTTTTTCTACGTCCAGCATCCAGACCGCAGGCCCCTGGGCCTCGATTAGTCTGGCCAGGCCATAGTGGTCGGGGTGGTGGTGGGTCACCACCAGATGCTCGAGGTCGCCAAAGCCCAGGCCGTGCTCCTGCAGGGCGGCCTCGAGGCTGCTTCTAGCCTCTGGCGTATCTAGCGCGCAGTCTACCAGCACCGGGCTATCGGTGGTGCCTGGGCCGGGTAGCAAGAGATAGCAGTTGACAAACTTGAAGGGATAGGGGATCGGTACCGCAATGGCATAGATCCCTGGTGCAACTTTGGAAGATAAGCGAGTAGCCCCAGCCATAAAGAGATTGTACCAAGTCAAACTTTTGTGTAATGGTGGTGAAAGCGGCTCATTGTCGAAGCAGCAGACTATGAGCAAGGCTGGTCAAGCATCAAGCGTCACATGCAAGCGAAGCTGGTATGCTTCCAGATTTCTGGTTTATTGTGCTCGTTGCTGGACACAAAGAGGGTAAGTCATGGTACGATCAAATCCCGTGATAGTTGAGCCGCTCTCCGGCTTCGGTTGAGCGTTTGAAAGAGTGAGTTTTTTGGCGTTGGATATGCCTTATTCGGCGCAGTGTGGGGGTTTTGTATGAAGTACATTTTTGTCACGGGCGGTGTGGTGAGTAGTCTGGGCAAGGGCATCCTCACGTCCAGCCTGGGGGCCATTTTGCGGGGGCGGGGCTACCGCGTAACCGCCATCAAGATTGACCCTTACGTCAACGTGGACGCGGGAACCATGCGCCCCTACGAACACGGGGAAGTTTTTGTCACCAGCGACGGGGCCGAGACCGACCTAGATATTGGCCACTACGAGCGTTTTCTCGACATTGACCTGTCGCGGGCCAACAACATCACCACCGGCCAGGTGTATCTGTCGGTGATTCAGAAAGAACGGCGTGGGGAGTATCTTTCCCAGACCGTGCAGGTCATTCCCCACATCACCGACGAGATCAAAGACCGCATCCGCCGCACCGCCCAGGAGCAAAACGCCGAGATTGTGGTGGTAGAGGTGGGGGGTACGGTGGGCGATATCGAAAGCTTGCCTTTTTTAGAAGCGATCCGCCAGTTTCAGTTCGACGAAGACGATCAGGACATCATGTATCTGCACCTGACGTTGGTGCCTTATCTGGCCACCTCTGAGGAGTTCAAAACCAAACCCACCCAGCACTCGGTCTCCACCTTACGCGGGGTAGGTATCCAGCCCGATGTGCTGGTGCTGCGCTCGGAGAAGATGGTGCCGGAGGATGTGCGCAAAAAGGTGGCCCTGTTCACCAACGTGCACGCGGGCGAGGTGTTTAGCAGCCCTACCGTGCAGTACCTTTACGAGATGCCTTTGGTGCTGGAGGAGCAGGGCCTGGGGCGGGTGGTGGAGAAAAAGCTGGGCCTCGAGCCCATCCAGCCCAACCTGAGCTTCTGGCAGAACGCCGTGCGCAAGCTCAAGCAGCCCAAAGACGAGGTGACGGTGGCCTTCGTGGGCAAGTACGTGAAGATGCCCGACGCCTACCTGAGTATCCTGGAGGGCTTCCGCCATGCTGGCATCGCCCACGACGCGCGGGTTAATGTCAAGTGGGTCAACGCCGAGGAGATTACCGACCTGGCCAAGGCCGCCGAGCTGCTGGGCCATGTGGACGGGGTGCTGGTGGGGCCCGGCTTTGGCATCCGGGGCGTGGAGGGCAAAATCCTGGCGGCCCGCTATGCCCGCGAGCACCGGCTGCCCTACTTTGGCATCTGCCTAGGGTTGCAGATCGCGGTGATCGAGTATGCCCGGAATGTGCTGGGCCTCGAGGGGGCCAACAGCACCGAGTTTGACCCCTACACCCCCCACCCGGTGATTGACCTGATGCCCGAGCAGCTCGAGGTCGAAGGGTTGGGCGGTACCATGCGGCTGGGTAACTGGCCCATGCGCATTCACCCCGAGACCTTCCTCTACAAGCTTTATGGTAAGGAACTGGTTCACGAGCGGCATCGCCACCGCTACGAGGTAAATCCCGAGTATGTGCAGCGGCTGATGGAGGGTGGCCTGACGGTCTCGGCGGTCACACCCGGCGTACAGGGACGGGGGGAAGGGCTGGTGGAGGCCATCGAGCTGGCTGACCACCCCTTCTTCATCGGGCTGCAAGCCCACCCCGAGCTCTCTAGCCGCCCCATGCGGGTCTCACCGCCCTTCAACGGGTTTATTGGTGCAGCACTCGAGCGCAAGCGCCAAGCCCTGTTCCAGTCCATTGAAAGCTCTTCCTGATGGTGGAACCCCACCTCGTAAAGATACTTGAACAGAGATTGCTCTTTTCGCAGGCCTGAGCCCTTGGGTCTGCCCAGGCTCGAGGCCCAAAGCTGCCGTAAATCTTTCAATATCGGCTATCAGGGTTATTGCTGATCCGCAAAATGCCGTGCGGTGCGACCCGAGAAACCCCTGCCATCCAGAGCGAATTGCAGGGCGGCCTTTCGGGTAGCTTCGTCAAGTTCCCGTCCCAAGATGTGGGCCACGGCTTCCAGGTAGAGCTGCTGGTCAAACGGGGGAAAGGTCAGCACCAGCCCGAAGCGATCGGCCAGCGCCAGCTTGTCCTGCAAGGTGTCCCAAGAAGCGGGGTCGCTCGCACCCGGTTCGGGCCGATCTGACCAGTGCTGGGCGACCAGGTTGCGCCGGTTGGAGGTGGCGACGGTCAGTACATTTACAGGCCGTGCGTAGACTGCACCCTCCAGCAAAGCCTTGAGCTTGTGGAACCGTTCGTCATCGCTGGCAAAGGCCAGATCGTCCATGTAGAGCACAAACCGGAAGGGCAAGGGAGCCAGCAGTTCCAGAAGCGCCGGTAGTTGTTCCAACCCGTCCGAAAGCACTTCTACCAGCCTTAGGCCTTGGTCGGCATAGTGGGTGCGCAGGGCCTTGACCGAGGTGGATTTGCCGGAACCCCGGGCTCCATACAAAAGCATTGGAACCGCAGGTTTTCCAGCCAAAAAACGCTCCACATTGGCGCGCAGGGTCTGGATTTGCCGGGCATAGCCCACTAGGTCGTCAAAGCGGGCGGGGTCGGGCTTCTCGATGGCTTGCATCCGGTCGCTGTATATGAAGGCGGTGTGGTGAGCGTAGATCCCATAGCCGTAGGTCTGGTACAGGTTTTGCAAGCTGGCAGGGGATCCCTCTAAAAGTACCCTTTGAGCAGCGCTTTCGGCCGCGCTGGGAGCACGATTGCCAAAGTCCGAAAAGGGGTACTGCTTTCTGAGGCGCTCCAACTCCCGCCGCAAGTGTCCCAACTCCTGGCTGATCCAATCGGCCATTCCAGGGCTCAAGCGCTCGCTCAGCAGGCGCCGGGCCAGGGTTTCGTCCGCTAGAATTCGCTGGCTAAGCAACCAAGCCCAGGGCTCTCCCGCAGGCAGTTTGGTGTGAAAAAGTTCGGCCAGAGGGGTGTCGTAGAGCGAAGGAAATAGCTGCATTGTAGGCTATTTTATCGTGACGCTACTGGGCGAAGTGGAACGGGGTATTTGCTGCAACAAGGGCGTGCCTGTCT
This sequence comes from Meiothermus sp., assembly GCF_037443965.1. Classification (GTDB taxonomy): domain Bacteria; phylum Deinococcota; class Deinococci; order Deinococcales; family Thermaceae; genus Meiothermus. The sequence goes on along the minus strand of NZ_JBBINI010000001.1, from coordinate 56,037 downwards.
GCCAGGTCTTAAGTTACGCCAGGGTAGATTGGCAAAACCAGCGGAATCGGCAAGGCGTACCTGACGCAATTCCCCACTGGTCTTTGGGGATCGGTTCTCGCATTTCAACTATGGAGACAATTATCCAGACAGATATACCTTGGAACCATTCCAAATGCTGAGTACATTTTTTCGATTTGGATTCGGCCTGTTGAACGGTGGGATTTGCTGTGCTGCTGGCTGCAGATCATCTGGCCTCTTGGCTACCAGACCCTTATGCTTTGACGTTGTGTTTGCTGGGGTTGGCAACCTCCATGGCTTCTTTGCCGGAAGGGGAAGTAATCCGTTTGATGAAGATATCCACCAGTTTGGGGTCGAGCTTTTTACCCTTGAGCCGATGGAGCTCCTCGATAATTTCCGCAGGTTTCCAGGCCCGCTTGTAGGGGCGAGGGCTATAGAGGGCATCGAAGGTATCTACTACCGCAAAGATACGGGCCAGGAGGGGGATGTCCTGACCTTTCAGGCCGTCTGGGTAACCGCTACCGTCCCAGTTCTCGTGATGGTGGCGCACCACCTCGAGGGTTTCCTGGGGTAGAAAAGGCACCCGCGAGAGCATTTCCCAGCCCATCACCACGTGGCTTTTCATAATCTCCCATTCTTCCTCGTCGAGTTTGTCGGGTTTGCGAAGAATGCTGTCGGAGATGGAAAGCTTCCCAATATCGTGTAGATAGGCGCCCCAACGAAGGAATTTCCGAGTAGAGGCATCTAGGTTCAGGTCTTGGGCCAGTTGATCGGCCCAGGCGACTACCCGTTTGGTGTGGCCTTGGGTTTCGTGGTCGCGGAATTCCAAGGCCAGGCCCAGGGCCCGGAGCGTGCCGTCGTAGGCGTCCTCGAGGTGCTTGAGGGCTTCCATCTGCCCAAGCTGGGCTCCCATGACGCGGGCCAGCGAGTTGGCCATGGCTTTTTCGTCCGATTGGAAGGGTTTGCTGCCTTCTCGAGCTAGAATCACCACTCCCAAGGGGCGTTTATGCCGGGCCGAGACCGGAACCGCAGCCGTGGACCAGCCGGCGCTCTCGGGGATGCCTTCGAGGTAGTTGCCTACCACAAAGGTGTCGGTAAGACTGGCATGGGTGCTGAGTTTTTGCTGTGGTAGGTGACGCCCCCGGTAGCGCTCGAGGGCTCCCCGTGCGCTGACCACCACCGGCTTGCCTTCGCGGAACCGCACGAAGGCCAGGTGTGGTGCAATGTTGAGGTTGTAGAGGGAAGACATCGCACTTTCGGTAAGTTCCAAGGGGTCGTTGGCCGTGCTGATGTTCAGGCTGCCCTCCTCGAGCAGGTGCATGAAGCGCAGCGAGTCCTCGAGTTCCTTCTGCGAGTGCCGATCCCTTTCACGCAACCAGGCCACAAAACCCAGCGCCACCAACCCCGGTAGCATTGTGACCAGTAAGCTATCCAGACTCAGGTTGGAAATGGGATACATGTGCTGGACAATGGTGTAAATAAGCACCAGTGGAACCACCCAGCGCATGCCCTGCGGGCCATCTTTCCAGACCCAAGGAATGAGAAAAAGAAAGCTAAAGGCCTGGTAGGTATCAGGCAAGTAGAGGAATGAAACCACGCCCCAGATAAGCAATCCTAGCAGACTCAAGAGGTTTTGGTTCTGCAGTATTTTTTGATTGACCATTGCCATAGCTCGCACGTTGCACTAAATGTAGCACCGGGATTGCGGGCTGTTTGGTTATTTGAACCCAAGTTTGATTATGGATATCAAGATATCGTAACCAGTTTTGTAACGATGCCCAAAAGAGCAAAACCAGGGCTATTGACCCTGGTTCTTTGACAATCCTGCCCAGTTTGCTTGGTGGGCTGTACAGGAATCGAACCTGTAACCCACTGATTAAGAGTCAGTTGCTCTGCCAATTGAGCTAACAGCCCAAGCAACACATAAATATAGTGATTGTGCGGGGCTTTGTCAATACGTTGTTTGACCGTTTTTACCTTGCCGTGCTATCTTTGAACTTGCGCTTTGGTGCCCAAGCCAGGTGTACAATCGGGGAGTAGCGCAGTCTGGTAGCGCATCTGCTTTGGGAGCAGAGGGTCGCTGGTTCGAATCCAGTCTCCCCGACCAAGCGCTTCTGAAATCCCCAGTGCGCATACAGCAGCGTGCGGGAGTAGCTCAGTTGGTAGAGCGTCAGCCTTCCAAGCTGAATGTCGCGGGTTCGAATCCCGTCTCCCGCTCCAAAAAGCCGCCCGAGAGGGCGGCTCTTATAGTTCCAGGCGACACTCCGCACAAAGTAGTTTGCAGCGCTTCCTGGTTCTATTAGGTGCAGAGGAAAGCTGGGTTGGTTGGAGCCAGTCCTCTCGAGGTAGCGTCTATTTTTCGCGAACGGCCGAATTCTACGATTTCAATAAGTCTGCTAAACTATCGCTGGCTCGGTTTGGGCCTGTATGCGCTCGTAGCTCAGTGGATAGAGCAGCCGCCTTCTAAGCGGTAGGTCAGGGGTTCGAATCCTCTCGGGCGCGCCACGTCTAGAACGCAAAAAACCGGGGTCACAGCAACCCCGGTTTGGTGTTTTGATAACCGCAGACTTGCAACCCCTTTTATACGCCTTCCAATAGTATCGTTTTTGAAAGCCTAAACGATACCACCGGAATGCACTCCTACTCCCTTCGGTCGGCTTGAACCCCTCACCTTTGATTACACCCAAAGGTGAAGGGTTCAAGCGGAACCGGTATCATCCCACCGGTGTCCCATCCCGGGCCAGCGTGTCTGTGTAAGCCAGCACCCGCCCAGCCACTTCCTGCCCCATTCGGATCACCTCGGGCAGCCCGACGCCATGGTAGGCCGCGCCGGCCAGGAATAAGCCCGGGAGCTCTTCGGCCCTAAGGGCCTGGGCCGCGCGTTCTTGGTGGCCCACCGTGTAGCGGGGCAGGCCCTCCGGCCAGTGAAATACCCAGGTGTACAGAGGTTCGGGCACCTGGCCCCACAGACGGGCCAGGTCGCGCAGGGCAAGCTGGGCCAGTTCTTCTTTACTGGCTTCCTGGCCGGAAAAATAGGCGCGCACCAGGCCGTAGCCCTCAGGGGCGCGGCCCGGCCACTTCTGGTCGCCCCAGGTGAAACCGCGCACGCTGAAGCCGCGGTGGGCGGCTATGAGCATGCCATGGCCCACCCGGGGCGGTAGCTTCTCTTTGGCAAAGGCAAAGGTTACCGTAGAGGAAGCGCCGTAGGGAATCTGCTGCAAGGCCGAGGCTGCTTGCCGGTGGTGGGGCTCGAGCAGGCGTCCGGTGACGGGGGCCGGGGTCGCCAGTACCAGCGTGTCGGCTTGAAGGCTTCCCTGGGTGGTGTGGATGCGCCAGCCACCGGAGCGCTCCAGAGCGGCCACCGCGGTTTGGAGCCTGACCTCTATCCGGCTCAGGCGGGCCTGTATAGCCTCTACCAGCGTACCCAGGCCGCCCTCGAGCGAGGCAAAAAGCTGCCCCTTTTCGCGGCTGCCGCGCTCTTTGCGCTGCCGCATGGCCCCCCGGATCAGGCTGCCGTGCTGCTGCTCGAGGGCCTTGAGCTGAGGAAAAGCCGCCAGGGTGGAAAGCTCGTAGGGGTCGCCGCCGTAGATGCCACCCGAAAGCGGGGCCACCAGCCGCTCCCAGACCTGCCGGCCCAGCCGGCGCTCGATAAAGGCCCCAAAAGGCTCATCCCCTGGCGTTCCTCTGGGCAGGAGCAGATCCAGGGCCGCTCGAGCCTTACCAAAAGGGCTCAGCAAAGGGCTCCGGGCCAGCGCGCTCAGGTCGCCGGGTATAACCATCTGCAGCCCAGCAGGAATGGGTAGGGCCTCGCGCCCGTCGTGTATCAGCGCGGAGGGATGGGCGGGCTGGGTGCCTATAATCTGGTTTTCCAGCCCAAGCTGCTGCATCAGGGCCACAGCCCAGGGCTTGTAGCGCACCACCGCATCGGGGCCGCCCTCCAGCACAAAGCCGTGCTCAGCTACGGTGGTTATTTTTCCGCCCAGCCGGGCCCCGGCCTCGAGCAGGGTGATGTGCAGATGGGGCGCCGCCCGGTGCAGGTAATAGGCCGCCGAAAGGCCGGCCGCCCCACCCCCTACCACTACCACGCTAGCCATGCTGTCCTGCCGTTTCCGCTTTGGGTTGCTCGAAGGCTGTCCATTCCCGCACCACCAGGTCGCGCAACACCTCGATGTAATCGGGGTCGGCGTTCAGGCTGCGAGTGCGCAAGAGGCGCAGGCCCAGCCGGGCCGCGGTGTTCTGGGCTTCGTAGTCGAGGTCGTAGAAGACCTCGAGGTGATCGGAGGGGAAGCCCACCGCCGTCACCACCACCTCGCGGTAGCCCTGGGCCGCGGCCTCCTCGAGCCGCTCGTTTACATCGGGCCCAATCCAGGGCTCCGGGGTGCGGCCCGCCGACTGCCAGGCGGTGTCCCAGTAGGCCAGACCCAGCTTCTGCACCACCCGCTCGGCAGTGGTGCGCACCTGGGCCTGGTAGATTCCATCCTGGGCCGATCTTTCGGGTATTGAGTGGGCCGTGAAAAGGAAAAGGGCCCGCCCTGGCTCGCGCAGCCGCCAGACCTGCTCCTGCACCCGCTGGGCCAGGGCCTGAATATAGCCCGGATGGTCGGGGTAGGCCTCCACCAGCCGGAAGCGGAAGGGGTGGCCTAGTTCGGCCAGGGTTTTTTCCACCTTCTCGCGGTACTCGGCGATGCTACGGGAGGAAAAGTGCGGCGCCGCCACAATGCCCACCGCTTGCTTGACCCCATCCTCGGCCATGGCCAGCACCGCCTCGGCGATGAAGGGGTGCCAGTGCTTGGTGCCCAGGTAGACCCGCGCGGGGCCGCGCACACGGGGGCCCGGCGAGCTCTGGAAAGGCTGTGGATAGAGGGGCAGGGTGGCGTTCAGGGCCGCCTCCAGGCGCACCGCCTGGGCGAAGGTGATCTCGCTCAGAGGGCTGCGCCCGATCAGGTGGTAGCGCTCGGCCAGCTCAGCTAGCAACTCCGGGCTGGGGGGCCGCCCACGCCGGATATCGGTATAGTAGGGCTCAATTTCTTCCTGCCGGTAAGGGGTGCCGTAGGCCATTAAGAGTACGTTCATGGGTTCTCCCGATGATTGGGCCATCAGGCCAGATCCTCCAGCACCTCGCGGATGTCCTTTTTGATGCAGGTAAACATGGGGGTATCGCGGAGGGTGTAGAGGCTGGCCTCGGTGAAGCGCAGGCGCTGTACCAGATCCACAAACTCCTGGGGGTAGTTGGAGTCGAAGGCCACCACAAATTCCTGGTCGTCGATGCCGTAGGAGTAGGAGGTGTTAAGGGTAACGCCGGTAAAGGGGGCCGAAACGTAGATGTGTTCGTCCATCATGCCCTGGCGGGCCTGGGGCGACAGGTCGTACCAGGCCCTGGTTTTCACAAACGGGTAGACGAACAGGTACTGGCCCTGCCCCGGCAGGAGGTGCACCCCCTCGCCCTCGGGGTTGAAGCGATCCACATAGATGGAACGCTTTTGCATGGAGAGAAACGAGTAAGGCTGGCTCAGGTAGCCGGCCAGGACGGTGCGGTTGAGGTCGCGCTGCATGGCCTGGAAGTCGGGCACATTAAAGCTGATGCGCCAGAGCATGAAGTCCACATCGGCGCGGGTGCCCACCAGGCTGTAGGTGCGCAGGATAAAGCCCTCGCCCCGCCGGGCCCAGCGATCGCACACCTCGGCAAACTCGGCCTTGGCTGCCTCCACGAATTCGGGGCTCTGTCTTCTGAACTCGAGGTCGAGCTTGAAGAAGGCGTAGTTCAAGAACTGCCGCTTGGTCTGGTCGGGGGCTTTGCGGCTGATCAGGCCAGCCGGATCTAGATCCACCATGCGCCGGGTTTCCTTCTCTTTGTACTCACGGGTTTCTTTCTCGTTCATGCAGGTTCCTCGCTGTGTCGGTTGAACTGATGCACCACCTCAACTAGGTGCGCTACATGTTCAGGGGGCGTGGTACGGATCACCCCATGGCCCAGGTTGAAGATATGGGGGCCGCCCAGACCAGCCCTGAGCACTTTGTGGGCTTCCTGGGTAATGACTTCGGGCGGGGCCAACAAGACCGCCGGGTCGAGGTTGCCTTGCAGGGTGTGGGTCGGGAAGAAGGGGCGCACCTGGGCCAGGCTTAGGCGCCAGTCCACGCTCACCGCTTCGCAGGGCAGCAGGGCCAGCAAGGGGTAGAGGTGCGAGGCCCCCACCGCCAGGTAGATGCGCGGCACGCCCAGGCCGGCCAGGGCCGACAGAACTTTCTGGTTGTAGGGCAGGCCAAAGGCGCGGTAGGTATCCGGGTCGTGCAGGCCGGCCCAGGAATCGAAGAGCTGGATGGCCTCAGCCCCGGCCTCGATCTGCATCCGCAGGTAGCGGATGGTCAGCTCGGTGAGCTTTTGTAAGAGTTGGTGGGCCAGGTGGGGCTCCTGGCGAAGAAAAGCGCGGAAGTCTTCGTAGTCCTTGGAGCCGCTTCCCTGCACCAGGTAGGTGGCCAGGGTCAGGGGGGCTCCGGCAAAGCCGATGAGGGCCACGGGTTTACCGGCCAGCTCGCGCCGCACCAATCGGATAGCCTCGGCCACGTAGGGGGCAATCTCCTGGGCTTCGGGCAGGCGCAGGGCCTCGAGCTGGGCCGGGCTGCGCAGTGGCTCGGCCACCACCGGCCCGGGGTTGAACTCGATCGGCACCCCCATGGCCGGCAAAGGGGTCATGATGTCGCTAAAGAGGATGGCCGCATCCAGCGGAAAGCGGCGCAGCGGCTGTAGGGTGATCTCGGCGGCCAGCTCGGGGGTGCGCACCATTTCCCAGAAACTGGCCCGGGCCTTGATGGCGCGGTACTCGGGCAGGTAGCGCCCGGCCTGGCGCATCAGCCAGAGGGGGGCGCGGGGGGTATCTTCACCCCAGGCCGCCCGTAAAAACAGTGGGCTCGAGGTGGTGTTGAGGTTTTTCAAGTTGGCTCCTTAAGGGAGGTGGTCTCGGACTTGAACTCGGGCTGAGGGGTGAAGCGGTAGCCCACCCCCCAGACCGTGTGAAAGTGCACCGGGTGGGCCGGGTCGGGCTCGAACAGGCGGCGCAGGCGCACCACGAAGTTGTCAATGGTGCGGCTGCTGGGAAACACCTCCTGCCCCCAGACCCGGTCGAGAATCTCGTCGCGGCTCACCACCTCGCCGGCCCGTTCGATCAGCAGGCGCAGGATGGCCATCTCGCGTTCGCCCAGGGCCTCTTTGCGGCCATCCTGGAGGTAGGCCGTCCAGGCGCGAAAATCTACCCGATGGCCGGCGAACTCGTACACCGCCCTTGGGGTCTCGGCCCGGCGGCGCAGGAGATTCTTGACGCGCAGCAAAAACTCGGGCAGGTGGAAGGGTTTGGCCAGATAGTCGTCACCCCCCACCTTGAGCCCCTCGACCCGCTCCTCGGGGGCCCCTCTGGCCGATAAGAACAGCACCGGGGTGGTCTGGCCCTGGGCCCGCATTTTCTGGCAGACCTGCAGGCCATCCAGGCCCGGCAGCATCACGTCCAGCACCACCAGGTCGGGGTGCCAGGCAACCCAGCGCTCGAGGGCCGCGCGACCATCCGGGGCAACTTCCACCGCGTAGCCTTCACCCTCGAGGTTATCGGCCAGGGCCCCGGCCAGAGCCGGCTCATCTTCAACCAGCAGCACCTTGGGCTTCACGCAGGACTCCTTTCACCCACCAGCCCTGGGGCTTCGGCCAGGGGAAAGCTAAGCACAAAACGGCTGCCCTGTGGCAGGGCCTCGGCCCGAACCCGGCCCCCCATCAGCTCGGTGAGGCCTTTGACCAGGTAAAGGCCCAAGCCCAGCCCGCGGGTGCGGCGGGTCTGTTCGTCGCCCACGCGGTAGAAAGGCTCGAAAATTTGTTGTAGCTGGCTCTTGGAGAGCCCCACCCCCCGGTCTTCGACCTCGAGCAGGGCCTGCCCGCCCTCGCTGCGCAGACGCACCCAGACTGGCTTATGGGGCTCAGGGCTGTACTTGACGGCGTTGTCGAGCAGGTTGGAGAGCACCAGGCTAAAGGCCTCGGGGTCGAGCTCGACCGGCAGCGGGGTGGGGGAGGGCTCGAGGTGCAGGGTTGCTCCACGGGCCACCAGGGTTTGTTGTTGGCGGGCCAGGCAGCGACTTACGGCCTGGTTCAGGTCGTGGCGTTCGGGCTTTATCTGCCCCATGCCCTGGGCCAGCCTCGAGGTGGCCAGCAGCCGCTCGGTAAGGTCTTCCATACGGTCAATCTCGTGGGACATGTGCTTGAGGTAGTCGAGCTGTTTTTCGCGGGGGAGTTCGCGTAGCTCCAGGGTCTGGGCCAGCAGGCGCAGGGTGCTGATGGGGGTGCGAAACTCGTGCGAGGCGGCCATCAGAAAGTTCTGCTGGCGGCGCTTGAACTCCTGCTCACTGCGCAGGCTGCGCCCGATGATGTAAAGCCCCAAAAGCATCACCAGCAAGAAGACCGGCCCCTCGTAGGCAAACATGCGCAGGTGGCGCATCTGCTCGGTGCGATAGGCCTGGAGCCGCTTGGGGTTGACATACACCCGCTCGCCCTCGACCTCGAGGTGCGGGAAAGCCTTTTGCAGCTCGAGCCTTAGCGCCTCGCGCTTCTCGGGGGCGGTGGCCGCCCAAAGCTGCTGCACCAGCGCAGCCTCCTGCAGCCAGGCGGTCTCGGCGTACTCGATGTTTTCCTGGATGGTGTTGCGCTGGAAGACGATCCACCAGGCCACCTGGGCCAGCAAGAACACCACCACCAGACCAAAGGCCAGCCAGACCCGGCCTCGTGCAGAAAACAGTTTGTTCAAGCCGTGGCGCAAGCCTGCCTCCTCAAATCCAGCCCTGGGCCAGGGCCTCCTGGGCGTGGTAGCTGATGATCAGGTCGGCCCCGGCCCGCTTGATGGCCACCAGGGTCTCGCGCACCGCCCGGGCCTCGTCCAGCGCACCGGCCCGGGCTGCCGCCTTGAGCATGGCGTACTCGCCGCTCACGTTGTAGGCCACCAAAGGCAGTTGGGTTTGCGAACGCAGGCGGGCCAGAATGTCGAGGTAGGCCAGCGCGGGCTTAACCATGAGCATATCGGCCCCTTCCGCTTCATCGAGGGCGGCTTCGCGCAGGGCCTCGCGGGCGTTGCGGATGTCCATCTGGTAGCTGGCCCGGTCGCCAAAGCTGGGCGCGCTCTTGGCTGCGTCGCGGAACGGGCCGTAAAAAGCGCTGGCGTACTTGACGGCATAGGAGAGGATGCCCACCCCGGTATGGCCGGCCTGATCGAGGGCGCGGCGCAGATAGCCCACCCGCCCGTCCATCATGTCGGAAGGGGCCACAAAATCGGCGCCGGCTTCGGCATGGGCCAGGGCCATGGCGGCCAGCCGCGGCAGCGAGCGGTCGTTGTCAATCTGCACCCCTCGAGGGGTCTCCTTCAGTACCCCGCAGTGGCCGTGGGTGGTGTGGGCGCACAGGCAGACGTCGGTGTAGATGACCACCTCCTCACCGAAGGCGCGGCGGGCCTGGCGAATGGCCTCGGGCACCGGGCCGTTGGGATCGGCGGCGCTCTGGCCGAAGGGATCCTTCCAGGTATCGGGCAGCACACCAAAAAGCAGCAGGCTGCGCAGGCCCAGCTTGAGGGCGCGCTCGGCCTCGAGCAAGAACCTATCCACGCTGTAGCGGTGAATGCCGGGCAGCGTGGCGATGGGTTCGGCCAGATCCCGGCCCGGCATAATGAAGAACGGCGCCAGGAAGTCGGTGGGGTGCAGATGGGTCTCGGCCACGCTCTCGCGCAGGGCGGCGCTGGTGCGCAAACGGCGCGGGCGCCGCGCAAGGTCGGGTGGGGCCTCAAGGGATTGCACTTTGGGGCTGTCTAAATCGAGCATAATTCACCTCGGATGTACCGGACTGTCTCCAGAACGGCTTCCACGCTGGGCTTCGGCACCGCTGTGTGCGAGAAACCCCGTTCGGACAGGGCCGCGGCCGTGGTGGGGCCCAGGGCCAGCAGATGGGCTTTGCGCCCAACCGCCTCCGGCAAGGCTTCCACCCCCGATGGGCTGGTCAGCAGCACCAGCTCGGGAATTGGGTCATCGGACGGCCAGGGCAGGGTCTGGGTCTGATAAACCACCACACTGCGCACCACGTAACCTGCTTCCCGCAGGCGCTGGGCCAGCACCGGGCGCGCCCGGTTACCCTGGGGCAGGCCCACAAACCCAAAAGGCCTGAGGGCCAGAAACGCTTCAGCCAGGCTCTCGGCGGTCTCCTCGGGGGCGACCAGGTCTACCCTGCCACCGGCCTCTTCCAGGGCCTGTTGGGTGGCCCGGCCCACCGCCCCCAACGCGCGGCCTGGCAGGCTACCTCCCAGCTCGAGCACCGCCCGCACCGCCGCCACGCTGGTAAACAGCCACCAGCGGCAGTCCTCCAACGACGCTAAATCGGCGGGCAGGGTCTGGGTCTGAACCAGCGGAAAGCGCAGCACCTCGAGGCCCATCGCCTCCAGGCGCTCTTGCAAACCTTCCAAACGGCCTTCAGACTGGGTTAGGGCGATTCGCATATCACCTCCGGATGCTCAGCGCGAATTTGGTCAAAAACCACCTGCGCTACGGCTTCGGGGGTCGGGGCCAGGGCCTGGTAGCGCCTTCCCTCATACCAGGCCAGCAGCCCTAGGCCCTGCGGGGTTTCCTGGGCCCAGGCCCCCAGGGCCAACTGACAGCCCCCGGCCAGCTTCTGCATGAGCCCCCGCTCGGCCCCCACCGTGCGGCGGGCCTGGAGGTCGTCCAGGGGTTGTAGCAGGGCTTTGAGCGGGTGGTCGTCCTGGCGGCACTCCAGGGCCAGAGCGCCCTGGGCTGGAGCCGGCACCACAAGCGCCGTGGGCAGCACCTGGGTGTAGAACTCGCTCAAGTCCAATTCGAGCCGCTTCAGGCCGGCATAGGCCAGCAAAATGGCGTCGTACTCCCCGCGCCGGAGCTTATCCACCCGGGTCGGCACATTCCCGCGCAACTCCTTTAGGCTCAGGTCGGGCCTGAGCTGCTTGAGCTGGGCCTGGCGCCGCGCGGCGCTGGTGCCCGCCTGGCCGCCCAAACGCACGGGAAGGCCGGGTGCTGCTTCGTCCAGGGCTTCTGGGCGAACCAGCAAAATCTCGCGGGGGTCTTCTCTTTTGGGCACGGCGGCGATTTCCAAACCTGCTGGGCGGGCGCTGGGCAGGTCTTTGTAGGAATGCACCGCCAGATCGGCCTCCCCGCTCAGTACTGCGTCCTGCACGGCCTTGGTGAAAAAACCCTGGCCTTGCATCTGGGCAAAGGGCAGGCCCTCTCGGTCGCCCTGGGTTTCCACCACTACCAGCTCGACCTGAGCGCCCTGCTGCTCGAGCTGCTCCTTCACCCAGCCCGCCTGCCACAGCGCCAGACGGCTGCCGCGGGTAGCAATGCGCACCCTATCCACGCCCCACCTCCAGCAGACCGGCCTCCTGCAAAAAGTACTCGGCGGCCTCGGGGCCGTGCCGCCGGGCCAGGCCGCGCAGGCCCTTCACCGGGAAATGCGCAAAGCGGTGGGCCAGCCGCTCGATAAGTTCGGGTTCCACCCGCTCACCCACCAGCTCGGCCAGGGTACGGCGGTAGGCCTCGCGCATCTGGGTGATGGCCGGCGCGATGGCCCGCTCGGCCCACTCGACCAGAACCTGCTCCAGCTCCTGGGCCACAATCAGCTCGGCCCTGGCCAGCTCGGCCCGCAGGCGCGCCCGGCGCTCCTCGCCCAAGCGTTCCAGCAGCTTCAAGTCGAAGAGCGCCACCCCCCGGGCGGCCTCCGGGACTATGTTGGCCGGCATCCCCAGATCCACCGCCACCCTGAGCCGGGGCTGGGCCTGAAAAAAGGAGCCGCCAAACAGTCCAGCAACCGGGGTGGCGGCCACCAGGGCCTCGAGTTCGGGGGGGTTTTTTAGAAAATCGGAGAGCGCCATGGCTCGAGCGCCCAGCGCTTCGGCCAGGGCCTGGGCTTTCTCGGGGGTGCGGTTCACCAGCAAAAGCTCGATGCCGGGCAGGGCCGCCAGGCTCCGGGCCGCCAGGCTGCCCATCTCGCCGGTACCCACCACCGCCACCCGGGCCGGGCCCTGCAGGAGGGCTTCTAGGGCCGGCCGGGCCAGGCTAAACAGCGAGGCCTGGGCCGGGGCCAGTTCCACCTCCCGGCGAACCCGCTTGGCGATCTTGAGCGCGCTCTGAAAAGCAAAGTGGGTCAGGGGGCCCACGCTTCCGGCCTTTTGGGCTGCCTCAAAGGCCTGGCGTACCTGCCGCATGATCTGGTCTTCGCCGGGGTTCACCGAGTCGAGCGAGGCCGCCACCCGGGCCAGGTGCTCCAGGGCCGCCTCGCCCTGGTAGGCATAACCCCGGGGGAGTTCGGGGGGTATCAGGGCCTGCCGAGCATGCTCGAGCGCCACCCCTTCCTTCAGGGCCAGCACCACCTCGCTGCGGTTGCAGGTGAGGAGGGGCACCCACTCCGCGGCCAGCGCGGCCACCTCTGGAGTATGGTTTTGCCACCAGATACTCCACTGGGTCAGGGTCTCTGCGCCTCCCCGTCGCTGCGAAACCCCAATTAGGGCCAGCCGCTCCATACGAGACTGATTATCAATAGCAAAACGCTTAGAAAAGTGTCACAAAACTGTCACCCAGCCCTTCAATCTTTGGCCAATTTGCTGTGCCAAACGGACTCGAGACACCCTCATGGGATGTGCCCGGCAACGCTGGGTTGTCCATAGGGCCAAAGGGTGCTAAGTTCTGCACATGCACCACTCGATCACGCGGTCGGAGGAGTTATTCAAAGAAGCCCAGCAAGTGATACCCGGTGGGGTGAACTCGCCGGTGCGGGCCTTCAAGGCCGTAGGCGGTACGCCGCGCTTCATCGCGCGGGCCCAGGGGGCCTACCTCTGGGATGCCGATGGCAACCAGCTCCTGGACTATATCGGCTCCTGGGGGCCCATGATTCTGGGGCACAACCACCCGGCGGTAATCGCGGCCATCCAGCAGGCCCTGGCCGAAGGGCTGAGCTACGGGGCCCCCACCGAGCGAGAGGTACGCCTGGCCCAGCGGGTGCGGGCGGCCTACCCCAGCGCCGACCTGGTGCGCTTTGTGAGCAGCGGCACCGAGGCCACCATGAGCACCCTGCGGCTGGCACGGGGCTACACCGGGCGCGACCTGATTGTGAAGTTCCGGGGCAACTACCACGGCCATGCCGACAGCCTCCTGGTGCAGGCCGGCTCGGGCCTGCTCACCGGGGGTGGGGGCAGCGCCCGCAGCGCCCCCTCGAGCGCCGGGGTGCCCCAGGCCTTCGCCGAGCTGACCCTGGTGGCCGACTACAACGAGCCCCAGGCCCTGGAAGATCTCTTCCAGCGCTACGGCGAGCAGATCGCCGCGGTGATCTTCGAGCCGGTGGTGGGCAACGCGGGGGTGCTGATTCCCACGCCGGCGTTCCTCGAGGCCCTGCACCGCCTGACCCGGCAGTACGGGGCCCTGTTGATCGCCGACGAGGTGATGACTGGCTTCCGCCTGGCCAAGGGCGGCGCGGTGGAACTATTCGGTCTGCAGCCCGACCTCATCTGCTGGGGCAAGATTCTGGGGGGCGGGCTACCGGTGGGGGCCTACGGGGGCCGGGCCAAGATCATGCAGCAGGTGGCGCCGCTGGGCCCGGTCTACCAGGCCGGCACCCTGAGTGGGAACCCCCTCTCCATGGCCGCCGGACTGGCCACCCTGGAGACCCTTTTCCAGGACCCGCCCTACGCCCGGCTCGAGGCCTATGGCGCGGCGCTCGAGCAGGGCCTGCAAACCCTGTTTGCCGAGGCCGGGCTGCCGGTCGCCATCAACCGCGTAGGCTCCATGATTACGGTTTTCTTCCGCGAGGGGCCTGTACAAACCTACACCGAGGCTGTGGCTTCCGATACCGAGCGCTTCAAGGCCTTCTTCCACGGCCTGCTGCAGCGGGGCGTCTACTGGCCCCCCAGCCAGTTCGAGGCCGCCTTTTTCTCGCTGGCGCACGGCCCGGAGGAGCTTGAAAAAACCCTCGAGGCCGTAGCCCAAGCACTGAAAGAACCCGCAGCCTTTGCGGGGTGAACCTGGGTGTGTTTATAAAAATACGGACATCCAGGACATTTCCCAATAACACTAATGCGGGAATACGGCCGCTCCCGCTCAAAGTGTTGATACGACCGTGGCGGCTTTTGAAAGCTGCCGTTGACACTGCGCCCTGCATCTACCTATACTCGGCCCAGGTGTATAAAAACACCGGGGAGGTTTGCTTATGTGGACTCGAGGTTTGCTTCTAGTGCTGTTATTCCTGACCGGCCTGGGCCTGGCCCAGTCGCGCACCAACGTGCGTTTTACCCTAGACTTTGCCTTTCAGGGGCCCACCGCGCCCTTTTTGCTGGCCCAGGACAAGGGCTACTACACCGCCGAAGGGCTGAACGTGAGCATTGACCGGGGCTTTGGCTCTGCCGATGCCATCAGCAAAATTGCCGCCGGCAACTACGACATGGGCTTTGCCGACTTCAACTCCCTCATCGAGTTCAACACCCGGAACCCCAACAACCAGCTCCTGGCGGTGTTTATGGTCTACAACACCACCCCCGCCGCGGTGTTTGCCATCCGGGGCAAAGGCATCGCCCGCCCCACCGACTTAGCCGGCAAAACCCTGGCCGCCCCTGCGGGCGACGCGGGCCGCCGGCTCTTCCCGGTGTTTGCCGAGGCAGTGGGCCTGGACGCTTCCAAGGTCAACTTCATCAACGTGGACGTGCCGCTGCGCGAACCCACCCTGGCCCGCGGCCAGGCCGACGGCATTACCGGCTTTTACTTCACCTCCTTCCTCAACCTCAAAAACGTGGGGGTCAAGCCTGAGGACATGGTGGTCTTCAAGTACGGCGACTACACCCAGGACCTCTACGGCAACGCGGTGGTGGTGCGGCGCGACTTCGCCCAGGCCAACCCCCAGGCCGTGGCGGCTTTCTTGCGGGCGCTGGTCAAGGGCTTCAAAGACGTAATTGCCAACCCCGACGAGGGCGTGGCGGCGGTCAAGCGGCGGGATGGGCTCATCAACGAGGCCCTCGAGCGCGAACGGCTGCTGCTGGCCCTCAACACCCACGTCCTCACCGCCGACAGCCGGGCTTTCGGGCTGGGCTCGGTGCGGCGGGAGCGGGTGGAACGCAACATCCGCGCGGTTGCCAAAGCCTTCGACCTCAACACTACCCTGCGGGTGGAGCAGGTCTGGAGTGACCGCTTCCTGCCCCCCATCGCCGAGCGGCGGGTGACCGGCCCGGCGCGATGAGCCTTTTTGACCATCCAACCCGAGCAGGCTAAACTCTAGCCAAGGAACAACCATGTCCTTTATTGAGCTCAGCAACGTGAGCCTGCGCTACGACAACGGCTACCTAGCCGTGGAGGGGGTCAACCTCTCCATCGCTCAGGGGGAGTTTGTAGCCCTGGTGGGGCCCTCGGGCTGTGGGAAGTCCACGCTCTTGCGGGTGATCTCGGGGCTGCGACCCCCCAGCAGCGGCCAGGCCACCGTGCACGGTCAGGTGGTGCGGGGGCCCATCGCCGGCATCGGGATGGCCTTCCAGAACCCCACCCTGATGCCCTGGCGCACCATCCTGCAAAACATCCTGTTGCCGCTCGAGGTCTCGGCCCAGCACAAGCAGCAGTACCGGCAGAACCCCAAGCCCTACATCGAGGCGGCCCGCGAGCTGATGGCCTCGGTGGGCCTCGCGGGTTTCGAGAATGCGCACGTCTGGGAGCTTTCGGGCGGGATGCAGCAGCGGGCCAGCCTGTGCCGGGCGCTCATCCATCAGCCCGAAATCCTGATGCTCGATGAGCCTTTCTCGGCGCTCGACGCCTTTACCCGCGAGGAGCTGTGGCAGGCCATGCAGGTGCTCTACATGAGCCGCAAGCCCACCGTCATTCTGGTCACCCACGACCTGCGCGAGGCGGTGTACCTCTCCGACATCATCTACACCATGAGCACCCGCCCCGGCAAAATCGCCTATGCCCGCCGGGTGGAGTTTCCCCGCCCCAGGGCCCTCGAGCTCACCTACGAGGACGAGTTCGCCCACATCGTCAAGGAGCTGCGCGAGCAGATCGGGGGCCTGCGTACCCAGATCAGCGGCCTGAAAGGGGTGGGCGCGTGAACCCCCGCACCCGCGATACCCTGATGGCCGCCGGGGCGAGCGTGGGCTTGTTTGTGCTGTGGGAGCTCTCGGTGCGGCTCTTCAAGATTCCGCCCTTTGTGCTGCCCGCCCCCTCGCAGGCCATCGAATCGCTGCTGCCGGTCTGGGGGGTGGTGCTGGGCCACGCCTGGCAGACCCTCTGGACCACCCTGGCCGGCTTTGCGCTCGCGGTGGTGGCCGGGGTGCTGCTGGGGGCGGCGGTGGGCACCTCCAAGCCCCTGAACCTGGCGCTGTATCCCATCCTGGTGGGCTTTAATAGCGTACCCAAGGCGGCTTTGGTGCCGGTGCTGGTGCTGTGGTTTGGCATCGGCACGGTGCCGGCTATCCTGACCGCTTTTCTGATCTCGTTCTTCCCCATCGTGGTGAACGTGGCTACCGGGCTGGCCTCGGTGCCGCCGGAGCTGCGGGAGGTGCTGCGGGTGCTGGGCTCGAGCCGCCTCGAGGCCTTTACCAGGGTCTCCATTCCCTTCTCCATGCCCTACTTCTTCGCCTCGCTCAAGGTGGCCATCACCCTGGCCTTTGTGGGCGCGGTCATCTCCGAGATCGCCGCCTCGCAAAAGGGCATCGGCTACCTGATGACCTCGGCCAGCTCGCAGTTCAACGTGCCGCTGGTCTTCGGCGGGCTCCTGCTCATCGCAATCATGGGCATCGCGCTCTATGCGGTCTTCGCCGTCCTGGAACGCCGCCTGGTGGGCTGGGCCTACCGCAGCCAGAATGCTTAAACATGAACCTTGAAGCAGTAAATCTTCTCTCCAAAGAAGCCTTTGTCGAACGGGTGGGCTGGGTCTTCGAGCACTCGCCCTGGATCGCCGAACAAGCCTGGGCACAGCGCCCTTGGGCCAGCCTCGAGGCCCTGCATCAAAGCCTGGTGCAGGTGGTGCGGCAGGCCTCAAAGGAGGCCCAGCTCGCCCTCCTGCGGGCCCACCCCGACCTGGGCAGCCGCGCCCGCATGGCCCCCGCCTCGGTGGCGGAGCAAAAGGGGGCTGGCCTGGATGCCCTTACCCCCGCCGAGTTCGAACGCATCCAGGCCCTGAACCGGGCCTACACCGAGCAATTCGGCTTCCCCTTCATCCTGGCGGTGCGCGGCAAGACCAAAGCCGACATCTTCCAGGCCATGGAGCAGAGGCTCCACAACCCATCGGACGTTGAGTTTCAGACAGCCCTGGAAGAAGTGTTCAAAATTGCCCATTTCCGGCTGGCCGATCTGATGAGGTAGCGGCAAAGCAGTCTGGCCGCCGAGCGCTTTTGGGAAAGGACGCTGCTATCCTTAAAAATCAGCAAACGCTACCGCACCTGCAAGAGAAAACCACGATAGAATCAGCCAAGACCATGAACCCCCTCCACCAAGACCGACTGCGAATCGTTAAGTGGCCTTGGGTGCTGGCCCTCCTGGCCATCTTCGCCCTGGCGGTGGCCCTCACCCTGGCGAACGGCTGGCAGGCCCACGCCCGGGAGTGGCTCAACCTGGTGGTGCGCTGGCTGCACATCATCTACGGCATCGCCTGGATTGGGGCTAGCTTTTACTTCATCTTTCTAGAGAACGCCCTCGAGCGCCAGGGCGTGCGGGCCGAGCTCTCCGGCAATATCTGGGCCATCCATGGCGGTGGCATCTACTACCTGGAAAAGTACAAAACCGCCCCCCAGGAGCTGCCCCGATACCTGCACTGGTTCAAATGGGACGCCTACCTCACCTGGGTTACGGGGTTTTTGCTGCTCGTCATCGTCTACTACGCCGACCCCCGCACCATTCTGCTGGCCCCCGGCAGCACCCTGTCAGGCTGGGCGGCCATCGCGATGGCTATCGCAAGCCTGGTGGCGGCCTGGCTGGTTTACGTGGGGCTTTCCAGCACCCAGCTGCTCTACCGCCCGGCTTTGTTTTTGCTGGTGGGCGGGGTGCTGGTCGCGCTGGCGGCCTATCTGCTGGGGCAGGTCTTCAGCGGGCGCGGCACCTTCATGCACATCGGGGCCATGCTCGGCACCATCATGGCGGCCAACGTGTTTTTTGTGATCATCCCTTCGCAAAAAAAGCTGGTGCAGGCCGCGCAGCAGGGCAAGGCCCTCGACCCCAACTTTGTGGCCTGGGTGCAGCTCCGCTCCCGTCACAACAACTACCTCACCCTGCCGGTGCTCTTCACCATGATCGCCCATCACTTCCCCATGACCTACAGCGGGGGGGCGAACTGGCTGATCCTGATCCTGCTCTTTGCGGCCGGGGTGGCGGTGCGGCACTTCATCAACGTGACCGAGAAAGAGCACCACAAAACCTTGATTGAAGGCGGGGCCATGCCCTACCTGCTGGTGCTGGCGGCGGCTTTGCTCCTGGGGGCTTTCTACCTGACCGCCCCGCGCCAAAGCTCCGAAGCCCAGGGCCAGCTACCTGTAGCCTTTGCCGAGGTGCAGGCCATCATGGCGGCGCACTGCCAGATGTGCCACGCGGCCCGCCCCACCCAGCCGGGCTTTGCCTCGGCGCCGGGCGGGGTGATGCTCGAGACCCCCGAGCAGATTGTGGGGTATGCACAGAAAATCAAGCAGGTTTCGGTGGACACCCAGTACATGCCCCTGCTGGTGCCGGGGGTTCCGCCCATGACCCCCGAGCAGCGGGCCCGGCTGGGGGCCTGGGTAGCCCAGGGTGCGCCGGGGCCGTAGGATTAAGGCATGGCACGGCTCTCGACCCATGTGCTGGACACCGCCCACGGCCGCCCCGCGGCGGGGCTTGACCTCGAGCTCTACCGCATCGGTTCTTCCGGCGAACGCAGCTTCCTCACCGCTACCAGCACCAACAGCGATGGGCGCACCGATCAGCCCCTGCTTTCTGGTGAAACCCTGCAAACCGGCATCTATGAACTGGTCTTTCATGTTGCGGCGTACTTCAAGGCCCAGGGGGTGCACCTGCCCGATCCCCCTTTTCTCGATGAGGTATTGATCCGTTTTGGCATCGCCGATGCTAAGGGACACTACCACGTACCGTTGTTGCTCTCGCCTTTCGGCTATAGCACCTACCGGGGTAGCTGAGTACCCCACGGGAGGCTTCGCCTCTTGCCCCGTCGCAGCAAACCACGTTTTCCGCTTCGAGCATCAATTTACGCTTCCCGCGGGGGCCCCAGGATGGGGAAAATCAGGGATACGGGGGCCCACAACCAAAGCCCAGAGCCCTACGAACAAGGACGCATCCTAACTGACCTGACCATGAATCTTTCCGATACTCACTTAGCCCAGGAAGCCCTCGAGCGCTGCCTGGCCCTGGGCCGTCTGTCCGAAGAAGCAGGCCGCCTGACCCGCACCTTCCTCTCTCCCCCCATGCGGGAGGTGCACCGGCTGCTTACCGCCTGGATGCAGGAACTGGGCATGACGGTGCGAGTGGACGCGGTGGGGAACCTGATTGGGCGCTACCCCGGCCAGACCCCCAACGCCCCAGCCCTGCTGATGGGCTCGCACGTGGACACCGTGCGCGATGCAGGCCGTTTCGATGGTCTACTGGGGGTCACGCTGGCGCTGGCGGTGGTGAAAGGGCTGGAGGGCCGCAGGCTGCCCTTTGCCATTGAGGTGATCGCCTTCTCGGAAGAGGAAGGGGTGCGGTTTGGGGTGCCCTTTCTGGGGAGCAAGGCCATCGTCGGGCGGTTCGGGCCGGAGCTGCTAAAGCTGCAAGACGCCGAGGGGCAGACGGTCGAGGCGGCCATCCGGGCCTTTGGCTTAGAGCCCGCCCAGATTCCCCAGGCCGCCTGTAACCCCGCCCAGGTCAGGGGGTTTCTGGAGTTTCACATCGAGCAGGGGCCGGTGCTGGAGGCCCTGGGGTATCCGCTCGGCCTGGTGGAGGGCATCGTGGGGCAGAGCCGGCTCGAGGTGGCCTTCCGCGGCCAGGCCGGGCACGCCGGCACCGCGCCCATGCACCTGCGCAAAGACGCCCTGGCCGGGGCCGCCGAGTGGATTACCCTGGTCGAGCGCGAGGCCCGCGAGGAGCCGGGCCTGGTGGCTACGGTGGGCATGATTACCGCCCTGCCCGGCGCGGCCAATGTGATTCCGGGGGAGGTGCAGATGAGCCTGGATGTGCGCCACCTCGAGGACGACATCCGCAGCCTGGCGGTGGCTAACCTGATCACCCGGGCCCAGCAGGTGGCCCAGCGCCGGGGCCTCGAGCTCGGCTACCGCACCCTGTACGAGCAGCCCGCCGTGCCCTGCGACCCCGGTCTGAACGCGCTGCTGGCCGAGGCCATGGGCGCCCAGGGCTACCCGGTGCACCCGATGGTCTCGGGGGCCGGGCACGATGCCATGGTTATGACGACCCTTTGCCCCGCCACCATGCTGTTCCTGCGCAGCCCCGGCGGCCTCTCGCACCACCCGGAGGAGTCGGTCTGGCCGCAGGATGTGGAAGCCGCCTTGCGGGTGGGCCTGGACTTTTTGCACAGGCTGGCGGCCCATGTGGGTTAGGAGGTAACAATGCTCGATCTAATCGTGCGCGGTGGAAAGCTGGTCACCCCCGAAGGAGTGCGGCAGGCCGACCTGGTGGTCGCGGATGGGCGGATCGTGCAGATGGCCCCGGAAATTACCGAACCGGCCCGGCAGGAGGTTCGCGCGGAGGGATTGCACGTCTTTCCGGGTCTGATTGACGTGCACGTGCACTTCAACGAGCCGGGGCAGGCCCACTGGGAGGGCATCGCCACCGGCAGCGCGGCCCTGGCCGCCGGCGGCGGCACGGCGTTTTTCGACATGCCGCTCAACTCCCTGCCCTGCACCCTCGAGGCCCCCTCCTTCGACCAGAAGCTGGCGGCCATGCGGGCTTCCTCCCACACCGATTTCGCCCTGTGGGGGGGGCTCACCCCCCAGAACCTCGAGCGCCTCCCCGAGCTGGCCCTGCGGGGGGTGATCGGGTTCAAGGCCTTTATGTCGAACTCCGGCCTGCCGGAGTTTCCGCACTGCGACGACGGCAGCCTGTACGAGGGTATGCACATCGCCGCCCGGCTGGGCCTACCGGTGGCCGTCCACGCCGAGTCCGACGCTCTGACGGCTCACTTTACCCGGCAGAAGCGGCAGCAAGGCCAGACCACCTGGCACGACTACCTGGCCTCGAGGCCGGTCTTGACCGAGTTGGAGGCCATCCAGCGGGCCCTGCTGCTCGCGCAGGAAACCGGCTGCCGGCTGCACATCGTGCACATCAGCTCGGGGGCCGGGGTGGTGCTGGCCGCCGAGGCCAAAACCAGAGGGGTGGACGTGAGCCTTGAGACCTGCCCCCACTACCTGGCCTTCACCGAGGAAGACTTGGAGTGCCTGGGGGCCCTTGCCAAGTGCGCCCCACCCCTTCGCTCCAGCGACCAGCAAACCCTGCTGTGGAACCAGGTTTCGCAGGGGCTGGTGGACATCATCGCCTCCGACCACTCCCCCAGCCCGCCCGCGATGAAGCAGGGCGACGACTTTTTTGCCCTGTGGGGCGGGATTGCCGGGGTGCAGTCCACCCTGGCCGTGCTGCTAACCGAAGGCTGGCAACGGCGCGGGCTGGCCCTGGAGCGGCTGGCCGCCCTGCTCTCGGCCAACCCGGCACGGCGTTTTGGCCTCGTGGGCAAGGGCCTATTGGCCGAAGGCTATGACGCCGACTTTGCCCTGGTAGACCTGCAGCAGACCTACACCCTGAGGCCCCAGGATCTGCACCAGCGACATCCCATCTCGCCCTACCTGGGCCGTCGCTTTGTGGGCGTGGTGCGGGAAACCTGGCTGCGGGGGCAGCGGGTGTATGCCTTGGGTAAGATAGAAAAGCCCAGCGAGGTTCGATTGCTTAAGGGGACGATCCCCTTCGGGACAGAACCCTGACGGGCCTGTTCACCCAGAGGCATCTATGAGTCTGACCGGTTTTACCCGTACCCGCGTAGCCCCCGATCACGCCTTATTCACCCCTGATACCTTTGTGCGGGCCCCCCTGCCCGGCTGGAAAAACACCGCCTGCATCGTCCACATCTCGCCCGAGCTGGGGGCCCGCTTCAAGATGTACACGGTGGAGATGGAAGCCGGCGGCACCGGCGAGATGACCCTACTGGATATCCAGCGGCTTGCCTATGTGCTGGAAGGTGCGGTGGCGCTCGAGGTGGGCGATGCCCGACATACCCTGGGGGCCCACCATTACGCCTACCTGCCGGCCAACACCCCCCACCGTTTCGAGGCCGCCGCCCGCGCGCGGATGGTGGTATTCGACAAGCCCTACCAGGCCCTGGCCGGGGTAGAGGTTCCTCTGGTGGTGCGCGGCCACGAGCCCGATATCCCCAGCAGCCCGCTCCTGGGCGATGAGGCCCTGCAGGTGCGCCTGCTCTTGCCGGATAACCCCTCTTTTGATATGGCGGTCAACACCATGACCTTTGCCCCCGGTGCCCACCTGTCCTTGGTGGAAACCCACGTGATGGAGCACGGCCTGCTCTTCCTCGAGGGCGGTGGGGTGTACCGGCTGGGTGACCGCTGGTACACCGTGCAGGCCGGCGACGTAATCTGGATGGCCTCCTACTGCCCGCAGTGGTTCGGGGCGCTGGGCAAAACACCCAGCAAGTATCTGATTTACAAAGACGTCAACCGCCACTCGCTCGAGCTGTTGGGCTGACCCAGACCCCTTGCCCGTGCCTGGGCGGTGGAGGCCGCTTGGCTAGGTGCGGTAAACTTCTCGTGCTGATACCAGATTCGGTTGTTTCGTCGCCAGACAGCGACGAAACAACCCGACCGAAGGGAGTGCTCTAGGATTCAAAAAGACAGCCTCACGGAATTTTTGATTGACGATTGTCTTTTTGAATCCGGTATGGATTCTTTTCAAGCCCGGCTGAAGCAGGTCTTCTAAAAATTGCTGGAGTAAACCATGATCGTACGACCCCTGGTAGATCAAGAACGAATTGTCCGTGAACTCGAGGCCCTGGCGGAGTTTTCCGATACCCCCAAGCCGGCCATTACCCGCATCCTGTTTACCAAGCCCGACCTGGAAGCGCGGGCCTACCTCAAGGGGCTGTGCGAAGAAGCGGGCCTGCACCTACGCGAGGATGGCCTGGGCAACATCTTCGCCCGCTGGGAGGGCGCTGCGCCCAACCTGCCTGCGGTGGGCACTGGCTCGCACTTCGACGCCATCCCCTATGCCGGCATGTACGACGGCACGGTGGGCGTTTTGGGAGGACTGGAGGCCATCCGCTCCCTGCAACGCAGCGGCTTCAAACCCCGTCGCTCGATTGAACTGCTCATCTTTACCGCCGAAGAGCCTACCCGCTTTGGCATTGGCTGCCTGGGAAGCCGGGCTTTGGCCGGGGTCTTGAACGCCGAGTCGCTGCGAGGGCTCAAAGACCCGGAGGGGCGCACCCTCGAGGAGGTGCGCTGGGAGGCTGGCTATATGGGCCGCCTGGAAGACGTGGCCCTCCCCGAGGGCTACTACTCGGCTTTTGTGGAACTACACATTGAGCAAGGGCCGGTGCTCGAGCAGGAGCGTGTACCCCTGGGCATCGTGACGGCCATTGCGGCCCCGGCCTCCCTGCGGGTTAACCTGGAGGGGGTGGGCGGCCATGCCGGAACCGTCCTGATGCCCGATCGGCACGATGCGCTTTGCGCCGCCGCCGAGATTATTCTGGGTGTGGAAGCCTTTGCCAGAAACAGCGGCAGCATCAACACCGTGGCTACCACCGGCTTTTGCGAGGTTTATCCCAACGCGGTCAACAGCGTGCCCAGCCGGGTCAGGCTCGAGATTGATGTGCGCGATGTTGAACAATCGCGCCGCGACCAGGTGATCCGCAACGTAATTCAAGGAGTTGAACAGGTCTGCACCCGGCGGGAGATTAGGTACAGCGTGGAGATCATCAACATTGACCCGCCAGCCAAATCGGGTTCGGACGTGCTAAAAGCGCTGGTGGCGGCTTGTGGTGATGCTGGGGTTAGGTTCAAGCTAATGGTCAGCCGTGCCTATCACGACTCCCTGTTTATGGCCCGCATTGCCCCAACCGCCATGCTTTTCATACCCTGCCGCGAGGGGGTGAGCCACCGCCCAGACGAGTACGCTTCCCCCGACGACATCGCCAGGGGAACCTATGTGCTGGCCCTGACGCTGGCCAAGCTCTCGCTGGCCGAGGACAAGGGAAGTGGGAAAGAGGAGGCCATACTGCCCGAGGGCTGAAGAATTCTGCGTGCAGGGCCTATAACTCACAGTCCGGCCAGTTTCGTAAAATCATCCAACAGTTCGTTGTGGGGGCCGGTTGTACAATGAGCGACCATAGGCAGGTGAGGTTCGGTGTGCCTCTATTTGGGAAAGCCGGTCGCGCATTTCGCAGCCCGTTGTGAGGTTTCTAGCACAGCGAATCTCATGGTGTACCCCACGAGACGCTTCGCTCCCTGGTTCGTCGCAGCAAACCGCGTATTTGCGCTTCCTGCGGTTCCAAAATCAGCGGTAGGGCTTGGTAGTATCAGACGTCTCACGGATCGGATCTTTCAGAAGACCCTTTAGGAGGGCTTGGGTGGGCGAAATACGTTTCAGGTTGAACGGGCAAACGGTTCGGGTTTCTGGGGTAGATCCACATACCACCGCACTTTCCTGGCTGCGCCAGCAAGGTTGGACGGGCAGCAAGGAAGGCTGTGCAGAAGGAGAGTGCGGGGCCTGTGCGGTGCTGTTGCTACAGCCCGATGGCGAGGGCTCGCGCCTCGAGGCGGTCAACGGCTGCTTGTTGTTGCTGCCTAGCCTGGCCGGCCAGGAGGTCTGGACGGTAGAGGGGCTTTCCGGGAATGGCAACCTACACCCCGCGCAGCAGGCCATGCTGCAAGGGGGCTCGCAATGCGGCTACTGCACGCCAGGCTTTGTGGTCAGCATGGCGGCGGAGTACTACCGCAAGGGGCGCAAAGACTTCGACCTCGAGGCCCTCTCTGGCAACCTCTGCCGCTGCACCGGCTACCGGCCCATCCGGGACGCAGCGCTCGAGCTGGGCCAGCCCACCCCCGATGACCCCCTGGCCCGCCGCTGCCTGGAAACCGCCCCACCCCTGGGCCCCCTGCACTACCAGGCCGGCCCCACCTACCTGCGCCCGGCCTCCCTGCCCGAGCTTTTCCAGGCCCTGGAGCGCCATCCCCAGGCCCGGCTGGTGGCCGGCGGCACCGATGTGGTGGTGGAGGTCAACCAGCGCTTCGCTCGAGCCGAGGTATTCCTCGACCTGAGCGCCCTGCCCGAACTCCAGACCCTGCGCTGGGGCCCGGATTGCATCGAGATCGGTGCGGGGGTTTCCCTGAGCGAGGCCGAGCACTGGCTAAATGGCCGCATCCCCCTCCTGGCCGAGTGGTTTCCGCTGTTTGCCTCGCGCCTGATTCGCAACCGGGCCACCTTGGGGGGCAACCTGGGCACCGCCTCGCCCATCGGCGACGGCCCGCCGGTCTTGCTGGCCCTGGGGGCCGAGGTGGTGCTTGCTAGCGCGGCAGGGGAGCGGGTGCTGCCGCTCGAGCGCTTCTTCACCGGCTACCGCCAGACTGCCCGGCAGCCCGGCGAGGTCATCCGTGCGGTGCGCATCCCCCTGCCCCTGGTCCCGCAGGCCCGCTTCTACAAGGTTGCCAAGCGGCGTATGGACGATATCTCCACGGTGGCTGCGGCCTTTGCCCTCCGGCTGGAAGCGGGCCTGGTGCAGCACATCCGCATTGGCCTGGGTGGGGTGGCTGCCACCCCGGTGCGGGCCTACCAGACCGAGGCCTTTTTGCAGGGCAAGCCCTGGGACGGGCGCACTGTGCGGGCCGCGGCCGAGGTGATCCGGGGTGAGTTCAAGCCCATCGACGATCACCGCGGAAGCGCGGCCTACCGCACGGCCATGCTGGGGAACCTGTTGCACAAGTTCTATGCCGAGACTGCGGAGGTGCGGGTATGAAGGTGGTGGGCCAGGCAATTCCCCACGAATCGGCCAGAGAACACGTGACCGGACGGGCGCTCTACACCGACGATCTGTGGCCCCGCTACCCCCAGACCCTTCACGCCTGGCCGGTGCAGGCCCCCCACGCCCATGCCCGCGTGCTGCGCCTCGAGCCCGCACCGGCCTACCGGGTGCCGGGGGTGGTGCGGGTGCTCACCGCCCAGGAGGTGCCGGGCCTCAACGACGCTGGCATCAAGGGCGACGAGCCTTTGTTCCCTGCCGAGGTGATGTACCACGGCCAGGCGGTGGCCTGGGTGCTGGCCGAGACCGAGGAGGCCGCGCGGCTGGGGGCGGCGCAGGTGGTGGTGGAGTACGAACCCCTGCCGGCCATCCTTACCATCCAGGAGGCCATCGCCCAGGGGAGTTTCCAGGGGGCCACCTTGCAGGTACGCCGGGGCGACCTCGAGCAGGGCTTCGGCGCCTCGGCGCGGGTTCTGTCGGGGGCGCTCTACCTGGGGGGGCAGGAGCACTTTTACCTCGAGACCCAGGCCTCGCTGGCCCAGCTCGACGAGACCGGCCACATCCTGGTGCACTCCTCCACCCAGCACCCTTCCGAGACCCAGGAGGTGGTGGCCCAGGTGCTGGGCCTGCCGCGCAGCCAGGTCACGGTGCAGTGTATCCGCATGGGCGGGGGTTTTGGCGGCAAGGAGGTGCAGGCCAACCCCTATGCGGCGGTGGCGGCCTTGGGGGCCTACCTGACCCGGCGTCCGGTGCGGGTGCGGCTTTCGCGCCTGCTGGACATCACCCTGACCGGCAAGCGCCACCCCTTCTATGCCCGCTGGAAGGTGGGCTGCTCCGAGGAGGGGCGGCTACTGGCTCTACAGATCGAGCTCTTCTCGGATGGGGGCTGGTCGCAAGACCTGAGCGAGCCTGTGTTGGCTCGAGCCCTCTGCCACATTGACAACGCCTATTTCATCCCCCACCTCGAGGCCACCGGGCGGGTCTGCAAGACCCACAAAACCTCCCAGACCGCCTTTAGGGGCTTTGGCGGGCCGCAGGGCATGGTCTTCATCGAGGAGATACTCACCCAGGTGGCCCAGACCCTGGGGCTGCCGCCGGAGGTGGTGCGGGAGCGCAACTTCTACGGGCCGTCCGACGACCCGCAGACCTGCACCACCCACTATGGCCAGGAGATTAAGGACGTGGAGCGCATCCGCCTGATCTGGAACGAGCTCAAAAGCAGCGCCGAGCTCGAGCGCCGCCGCCAGGAGGTCGCCCTTTTCAACGCCCAGAACCCCCACCGCAAGCGGGGCCTGGCCATCACCCCGGTCAAGTTCGGCATCTCCTTCAACTTCACCACCTACAACCAGGCCGGAGCGCTGGTGCTGGTCTACCAGGACGGCTCGGTACAGGTCAACCATGGGGGCACCGAGATGGGCCAGGGGCTTTATACCAAGATTCAGCAGATTGCCGCCGAGGCCCTGGGGGTGCCGCTCGAGGCCATCCGCCTGATGCCCACCCGCACCGACAAAGTCCCCAACACCTCGGCCACCGCAGCCTCCACCGGGGCCGACCTGAACGGGGCCGCGGTCAAGGATGCCTGCGAGAAAATCAAGGCCCGGCTGGCCGGGGTCGCGGCCCAGCGCTTCGGGGTGAACCCCGCCGACGTGGTGTTCGAGGACGGCCAGGTCTGGAGCATCTGGAAGCCCGACGAGCGCCTGGCCTTTGCCGAGGTGGTGCGGGCTGCTTACGCCCAGCGGGTGCAGCTCTTTGCCGACGGCTTTTACCGCACGCCGGGCCTGCACTGGGACAAAACCCGTATGCAGGGCAAGCCCTTCCACTACTTCGCCTACGGTGCGGCGGTGAGCGAGGTGGAGGTGGACGGCTTCACCGGCCAGTATGCTTTGCGCCGGGTGGACATCCTGCACGATGTGGGCGACTCCCTCTCGCCGCTGGTAGACCTGGGCCAGGTGGAAGGGGGCTTCATCCAGGGCCTGGGCTGGCTCACCTTAGAAGACCTGCGCTGGGACGCGGAGGGCCGTGTGGCCACCCGCTCGGCCAGCACCTACAAGCTGCCCAGCTTTTCCGAGCTGCCCCCGGTGTTCAATGCTAAGCTTCTGCCCAAGGCCACCGAGACCGGGGTGGTGTACGGCTCCAAGGCGGTGGGGGAGCCCCCCCTGATGCTGGCCATCTCGGTGCGCGAGGCCCTGCGCGATGCGGTGGCGGCTTTTGGTGCGGGGGGCTACGTGGAGCTGGCCTCGCCGGCCACGCCCGAGGCGGTCTACTGGGCCATTGAGCAGGTGCGGCAAGGGGCCTTGGTGTCTGGAGATTGATAAACTTAGTTTATTGGACTAGACTAAGTCTATGTCGAAGGTAATTAATGTACATGAAGCCAAAACGCACCTCTCGAGCCTGCTCGAGCGGGTTCGGGCGGGGGAGGAGATCATCCTAGCCAAGAACGGCCAGCCCTGCGCCCGACTGGTGCCCCTGGAGAAGCCCAAGAAGCGTAAGTTGGGGGCTATGAAAGGGCTAGGGAAAGTGGACAAAGCCTTTTTTGAGCCGCTTCCTGAGGAAGAGTTGAGGGGCTGGGAGTGAAGGTTTTGCTCGATACCCACGTCTTTCTATGGGCTTTATTTGAGCCCGAGAGGCTCTCCAAAACTGCAAAAAGGTTGCTTGAAAATCTGCAGACTGAGATATTTCTAAGTGCGGCAAGCGCCTGGGAAATTGCCACCAAGCACCGCTTGGGCAAGATTCCTCATGTTAGTTACCTGGTCGAGCATTTTGAGCAAGCGGTTTACTCGTTGCAGGCTGCAGAACTTCCGGTTACCCGCACCCATGTGCTGAAAGCCGGAGCTTGGCCTGTCGAGCACCGCGATCCCTTCGACCGGATGCTGGCGGCCCAGGCTTCGCTGGAAGGGTTGCTCTTACTTACCGCCGACCCAGTCTTCGAGGCCTTTTCAATCGAGGTGGTCTGGTAAACAGAGTCCCATGCAGCTGTCTACTTTTTATGGGTCTTGGCCGAGGAAATTATGCGCTGGTTCGAGCACCTGGCCCAACTAACCGAGCGCAAGCAGCCCCTGGTGCTGGTCACCCTGGTGGCGGTGCGCGGCCATGCGCCGCGCGAGGCTGGGGCCAAGATGCTGGTGACAGCGGAGGAGGTGTACGGCACCATTGGGGGTGGGAACCTCGAGGCCACCGCCATTGGGCTGGCCCGGCAGATGCTGGCGGGAGGTACGGCCAGTCCGCAGATGCACACCCTGCGGCTCACCGAGCAGGCCCCTGCCGAGTACGGTGTGCAGTGCTGTGGGGGCGAGGTGAGCATCCTGCTCGAGCGGGTGGTGCCGGCCCGGCCTACCGTGGCCCTCTTCGGGGTGGGGCATGTGGGGCTGGCCCTGGCCCAGGTGCTCTCGATCTGCCCGCTAGCGCTTTGGCTGGTGGACTCGAGGGCTCCCATGCTGGCCGAAGCGCGCCTGGCTCCCCTTCAGCACGGCCAAGCCGAGCTCAAAGCCTTCCACGCCCCCATCCCGGACGCAGTGGTGAACGACCTGCCGTCGGGCTCGCACCTGGTGGTCATGACCCACGACCACGCCGAGGATCTGTTCGTGCTCGAGAGGGCCCTGCGCCGGCCCGACCTGGGTTATATCGGCCTTATCGGGAGTGCTGGCAAGTGGGCCCGCTTCCGGCAGAGGCTAAAGGCCCAGGGTTTTTCCGACCAGGACCTGCGGCGGGTCACCACCCCCATCGGCCTGCCGGGGGTCAAGAGCAAAGCCCCGGAGGCCATCGCCATCGCCACGGCGGCCCAGTTGCTGCCGCTGCTTTTTGAGGAAGCGCCCCCCGGGAAGCCGGTTCGGGAAGAGCAGGCTGGCTAGCCCCAGCTACCAGCTTTCTGTATGATTTGCGGCAATGTCGGCGCTGCTCGAGCTGAAAAACATCACCAAGCGTTTTCCGGGTGTGGTTGCCAACGACGGGGTGAGCCTCGAGGTCTACCCCGGCGAGGTGCTGGCGCTCTTGGGGGAGAATGGGGCTGGCAAGTCCACGCTGGTCTCTATTCTTTATGGTCTCTACCGCCCCGACGAAGGAGAGATCCGGGTGGAGGGCCGTCCGGTGCGCATTGCCTCGCCCATGGACGCGCTCCGGCTGGGCATCGGCTTGGTGCCCCAGCACCCCACGCTGGTGGGCCGACACACCGTGGCCGAAAACCTGGCTTTGGGCATCGGCAGTCCTCTCTTGCCGGCCCAGCGCATCGGGCCCTTGATCGAGCGGATCGCCCAGGGCTACGGCCTGCAAATTGACCCCAAGGCGCGGGTGCACCAGCTCTCACCGGGCGAGAAGCAGCGGGTGGAGATCGTGCGGGCTTTGCTGCGGGGGGCCAAGGTGCTCATCCTGGACGAGCCGACCAGCGTGCTCACCCCCCAGGAGGCTGAGGCTTTGTTCAGGGTTATGCGCGAGCTGCGGGCGGCGGGCAAGTCGCTTATCTTCATCTCCCACAAGCTCGAGGAGGTTCTGTCCATCGCCGACCGCTGCACGGTGCTGCGCCGAGGCCGGGTGGTGGGCAGTTTGCCCAGGGAAGAGGCCAGCAAACCCAGGCTGGCCGAGCTGATGGTGGGGCGCAGCGTGAGTTTCGAGCGCAAGCGGCAAGCCACCCCCATGGGCGAGGTGGTGCTCGAGGTCGAAGACCTCAAGGCCCGCTCGAGCCGCAACATCCCAGCCTTGCGGGGGGTTTCTTTTACGCTGCGTGGAGGAGAGATTCTGGGTCTGGCCGGGGTGGCGGGCAACGGCCAGAGCGAGCTGGTGGAGGTGCTGGCGGGCCTCCGAAGCATCGAGGCGGGCTCGGTGCGGCTCCTAGGACAGCCCCTACCGGCCCAGCCGGCCCGGTTGTTTGACCTGGGGGTGGCCCACATCCCCGAAGATCGCATCCAGATGGGCACCGTGCCCAGCATGAGCGTGGCCGAGAACCTGGCCCTGCGCACCTTCGACCGGCCCCCCTGGGCCCGCGCCGGCTGGCTCAACCCCCGGGCCTTTGCGGAGGTGGCCCGGCAGCGGGTGCAGGCCTACGCCATCGCCACCCCCAGCCTTGGCACCCCCTCGAGGCTGCTTTCTGGCGGCAACATCCAGAAGGTCATCCTGGCCCGCGAGCTGGCCGGGCAGCCCCGTTTGATTCTGGCTGTGCACCCCACCTACGGCCTCGATATCGGGGCCACCGAGCAGGTGCACCGGGTCTTGCTGGAAAAAACCCAGCAGGGGGCAGCGGTGCTGTTGGTCTCGGAAGACCTGGAGGAGCTGCTCTCGCTCTCCGACCGGATCGGGGTGCTCTACCGGGGGGCCTTGCAGGGGCCATTTGCGGTGGAAGAAGTCTCGCGCGAGGCCATTGGCCTGTGGATGGCCGGGGGTGCGGCGTGAGGCTCGAGCCCCTGGCGAATGCCTCGCCCGGGCGGGTGCTGGGGGTCACGCTGGCTGCGCTGGGGCTGGCCTTTGTGCTGGTGGGCGCGGTGTTTGTGGCCTATGGGCAGAACCCGCTCGAGGTCTACCGTACCATGCTCACCGGCACCTTGCTGGACGCCAAGGGCTGGCAGGAAATCCTCCGACGCAGCATCCCCCTGCTGCTGATTGGGGTGGGCCTGACCCTGGCTTTTCGCACCCAGTTCTACAACATCGGGGCCGAGGGCCAGCTTTTGCTGGGGGCGGTGCAGGCCGCGGGGGTGGCCCTCTTCGTGCCCTTGCCGGCGCCCCTGAGCCTGCCGACCATGGTGCTGGCCGGCGCTCTGGGCGGGGCGCTGTGGTGCGGCCTGGCAGCCTGGCTGCGGCTGCGCTTCAGCGTCAACGAGATCCTCTCCACCCTGATGCTCAACTACGTGGCCCAGTCGCTGGTCATCTTCCTGATCAACGGCCCCTGGCGGGGCAAGGATGTGCGGGGCTACATCTACTCCGACCGCTTCGCCGAGTACCAGCAGATTCCGGTCTGGGCGGGCTCGAGCGTGCACTGGCCCACCCTGCTGCTGGGGGTGCTGCTGGCCCTGGTCTTGCAGCTCGTGCTCTTCCGCACCACCCTGGGCTTCCGCATGCGCATCGTGGGCGAGAACCCTGGGGCCGCCCGCTACCTGGGGATTGCCCAGGGCCGGGTGCTGCTGCTGCTGGCCCTGATCACTGGGGGCCTGGCCGGTCTGGCCGGGGTGGGGGAGATCGCCGGCATCCACCACCGGCTCATCGAGCCCAGCCAGCTTTCCTCTGGCTACGGCTTTACCGCCATCATCGTGGCCTGGCTGGCTCGAGGCCACCCGGCCCTGGTGCTCCTCACCGCCCCGCTGATGGGCCTGGTGCTGGCTGGGGGCGACCTGCTGAAGGTCAGCCTGAATATGCCCTTCCGCATCGTGGATGTTTTCAGCGGGGTGATTCTGTTCTGCCTGATTGGCTCGGAACTGTTTTTGCGCTACCGTGTTCGCTGGGGCAGGTAAAAAGTGCTGGAAGACCCCAACCCCGGTCTGATGGGTTTATGCTAATATGCTTTTGTGCGAACCACGCTGGATTTGCCGGATGACCTTTACAAGCGCCTCAAGCTACAGGCAATTCACGAGGGGAAAACCCTAAGGGAAATTGTGCTCAGGTGTTTGGAGGAGGGTTTGAACCGTCAGGCCACCAGCTCAGCTCAGCGTACCCTACCCGTTGTGCCTAAAGCGGGGCGCAAGATAAAGCCCTACACACACGCCGAGTTGTGGCAGCTCCTCGAGGGCCATGAACCTTCCTGATACCAATTTCTGGTTCGCGTTGCTGGTACCAGAGCATCCTTTTCACCCCAAGGCGCTGGGGTTTTGGGAGAAGTCGGGTGAAATTGCCTTGAATCGTGTGGTTGCTTTGGGGTTGCTGCGCTTGCTCACCAATTCCGTGGCGATGGGGAACAAACCGCTCGAGGTTAAAGAGGCTTGGTCGGTGTACTGGAAAATGAGGCTCGAGAGTGGTGTGCGGCTGCTAGAGGAGCCCCAGGGGCTCGACAATGTGCTGCGAACGCTGGTACAGAACGGAATCACCCCCCGGCTGTGGATGGACGCCTACCTGGCCGCTTTTGCCATTGCTGGAGGTTGCCAGCTTATTACCTTCGACCAAGACTTTAGGCGCTTCGATGGTCTAAGCTACGTGTTGTTGTAACTGCGTGTATGGAAGAGATCATCAACGCTCTGGCTCGAGCCCTATCCTTTGGCACCCCCCTCTTGATGGCCTGCCTGGGGGCCATCCTGAACGAGCGGGCCGGGGTGGTGAACCTGGGGGTGGAGGGCATGATGGCCCTGGGGGCCCTGGCCGGTTTTGCGGTGGCCTATGGCAGCGGGGCAGGCGATGGCAACCTCTGGCTAGCGGTGCTGGCGGCCATGCTGGCCGGGGCGCTAGCTGCCTTGCTGCACGGCTTTGTAACCATTACCCTGCAGGCCAACCAGTTTGTCTCGGGTCTGGCCCTGACCATGGTGGGCCTGGGTACGGCGGGGCTCCTGGGCAAGCGCTTTGAGGGGATGCCGCTCTTCAACCAACCCCCCGAGTGGCCCTTCACCCTGGGGGCCATCGCCCTGGCAGCGCTGCTCACCTTTGTGTTTTATGCCACCCGGCTGGGCCTCTCGCTGCGTTCAGTGGGCGAGAATCCGGCGGCTGCCGACCTGCTGGGCATCAACGTACTGCGGGTGCGCTACGCTGCGGTGGCGGCGGGTGGGTCGCTGGCCGGGCTGGCCGGGGCCTACCTTTCGCTGGTCTACCGCCCTGCCTGGACCGATGGTATGACCGCAGGGCTGGGCTGGATTGCGGTGGCGCTGGTGATTTTTGTGGGCTGGAGCCCCCTACGCGCTGTGTTTGGAGCGGTCTTCTTCGGGCTTCTGTACTACCTGCAGTTCCGGCTTCAGGGTCAGGTGGCCATTCCCACGGAGGTGTTTGCGAGCCTGCCCTACCTTCTGGTTATACTTGTGCTGGCTTTGTCCGGGCTGCGCGGGCAGCAAGGCAATGCTCCTGAAGCGCTGGGAAAGCCCTATCGGCGGGGTGAACGCTAAAGCCTGCCCACAAGGGCATGTGGGGTGGGCTGGTTGGAGGGGGATGTATGCGAAAGACTTGGTTGATTGGTACCGTGATGGCGCTGCTGCTTGGCCTGGGGATGGCCCAGCAGTCCAACCTCAAAGCCTGCTTCATCTATGTAGGGCCGGTAGGTGATGTGGGCTGGACTTTTGCCCACGATGAAGCCCGTCGGGCTGCCGAGAAAGCTATTCCAGGCCTCCAAACGCAGTTTGTCGAGTCGGTCAAGCCCGCCGACACCCTGGCCACGGTAGACCGGCTGGTTGCGGGTGGCTGCAACGTAATCTTCACCACCTCTTTCGATTTCATGGATCCAACCCTCGAGGCCGCCAAGAAGTACCCCGAGGTGATCTTTGCCCACGCCTCCGGCTTTAAGCGGGCTCCCAACATGCTCACCTACATGGCCGACTTCTACCAGATCTACTACCTGAACGGCCTGATGGCGGGCGCCCTCACCAAGAGCGGCAAGGTGGGCTACGTGGCGGCTTTCCCCATCCCCGAGCTCAAGCGCCACATCTCGGCCTTTGCCCTGGGGGTGCGGGCGGTCAATCCGCGGGCCACCGTGAACGTCAAGTGGATCAACGCCTGGTACGACCCCGTGAAGGCCCGCGAGGCCGCCGAGGCCCTGATGGCCGAGGGCAACGATATCCTGGCCTTTACCGAGGACACCGCCACGGTCATCCAGACCGCGGCCCGGCGCCGGGTGCCCAGCTTCAGCCATTACAACTCGATGTACAAGTATGCGCCCGACTATGTGGTCTCGGGGCAGCTAGTGGACTGGAGCGTCATTTACATTGATATCCTGAAGAAGGTGCAGAACGGCACCTACACCCCCAAGAACCTGCAAAACGTGGACTACTGGTGGCTGGCCCGCGAGAAAGCGGTGATGCTGGGGGCCCAGGTGGGCATGCCCATCAACCCCAAGTTCGAGGCGGCCCTGAAGCAGGCCAGCATGACCGTAAGCGGCAGGAAAGTGAGCGTCTACGACCGGGTGATGGAGCTGTACAAAGACATCCAGAGCGCCAACCCCCGATGGGATCCCTTCACCGGCCCCATCCGCGACCGCAACGGGGTGCTGCGCGTGCCGGCGGGGCGCAAGATGACCGTGAAGGAGCTCAACGAGATGCAGTGGGTGGCCCCTGGGGTGGTGGGCCAGGTGCCGGACGAGCCCAAATAATCTCAGCGAAAGCCTTTTACCTGGCCTGGTCTGTCCAGGCCAGTTTTTTTGGTGGGGCGGGCCTGTGCTTGCGAGGGGCCTGGGCTTGCTTGTACCATGCGCAGAACATGAACCTCCAGCTATCCGATCTCCAGTACGCAGTGGACGTGGCAATGGGCCGTCAGCCGGGAAGCCTGCTGCTCAAAAATGCGCGGCTGGTCAATGTGTTTACGCTGGAAATTGAGCAGACCCATGTCCTGCTGGCCGGGCGGCTGGTTGCCGCGGTGGGGCCGGCGTATGCCCAGGCCCCGGCAGCCGAGGTGGTGGATCTGGAGGGCCGCTGGGTGGCCCCCGGCCTGATTGACGGGCACGTGCACCTCGAGTCCTCTCTGGTCTCGCCAGCGGAGTACGCCAAGGGGGTGGTGCCCCGGGGGGTGACCGGGGTGGTTACCGACCCCCACGAGATCGCCAATGTGGCGGGTGTGCCGGGGATCGAGTGGCTGATGCAGGCCAGCGAGGGGCTGCCCCTCGAGGTCTGGATCACCGTGCCCTCCTCGGTGCCCTCCACGCCCCTCGAGACCAGCGGTGCGGTGCTGGGGCTGGCCGAAATCGAGCGGCTGCTGGCCCACCCGAGGGTGGTGGGGGTGGCCGAGCTGATGAGCTTTCCGGCCATCCTGGCCGCCGAGGCAAACGAGCTTGGCAAGGTGCTGCTGGCCGAGCGCTTTCGCAAGTCGCCCGAGGGCCACGCCCCCACCCTGATGGGGCCTGCGCTGCAGGGCTACCTGACCAGCGGCATCGCCTCCGACCACGAGAGCACCACCCTGGAGGAAGGGCGGGCCAAGCTCGAGGCCGGCTGCTTCCTGATGGTGCGTGAAGGTTCCACCACCCGCAACCTGGAGGCCCTGGCCCCCCTGCTGCGCCCGGAACACGGCGAGCGCATCGGCCTGGTAACCGACGACCGCCTGCCCTCCGACCTGCTCAGGGAGGGTGGGGTGGACTTCCTGGTGCGCAAGGCCATCCGGCTGGGGGTTGACCCGGCTTATGCCATCCGGGCCGGAAGCTGGAACACCGCCCGCCACTACCGTCTTTTGCGCCGGGGCGCTATCGCCCCCGGCTTCCAGGCCGACCTGGTGGTGCTGGACGATCTGCACGGTTTCCGGGCCCAGGCTGTCTACCAGCAGGGCCGTCTGGTGGCCCGGGAAGGGCGGCTGGAAGTGTCTCTTCCCAAAACGGTGGCCTCGAGCGCGGTTTCGCAGACCGTCCGGCTGCCCGACCTGCACCCCCAAGACCTGCAAATACCGGCTAGCGCGGGAAAGGTGCGGGTGATCCGGGCCATACCGCACCAGGTGCTGACCGCCGAGGAGCGCCTCGAGCCCACCGTGCGCGATGGGGAGGTGGTGGCCGACCCCAGCCGCGACCTGGCCAAGCTGGTGTGTTTTGAGCGCCACGGCAAAAACGGCCAGATCGGCAAGGGCCTGGTGACCGCGTTTGGCCTGCAGAAGGGGGCCCTGGCCTGCACGGTGGGCCACGACCACCACAACCTGATGGCAGTAGGGGTCTCGGACGCCGACATCGTAACGGCGGCCCGGCGGCTTTGGGCCCTGGGCGGGGGGATGGTGGCGGTGGCCGACGGCCAGGTGCTGGCCGAGCTAGCCCTGCCCATTGCCGGTTTGATCACCGACGAGCCGCTGGAGGTGGTGGACGCCAAGCTACAGGCCCTCGAGGCCGCCGCCAAAACCCTGGGGGTGACCCTGCCCGACCCCTACATGGTGCTTTCCTTCCTGGGCCTGGCGGTGATCCCTGAGCTGCGCCTAACCGACCACGGCCTGGTGGACGTGCGTCAGGGAGCGCGGGTGGAGCTCTATGTAGAATAGGTCGGCATGACCGTTCTGCTGCGTGGCCTGATTCTTCACACACCCCAAAACCCTTTCCAAGCTGCCGAGGCCCTCGAGGCTTTTTCCGATGGCGGACTGGCCTTGCGGGATGGGCAGATTATTGCGCTAGGCAGCTTTTCCGAGGTTCGAAAGCAATACCCCGAGGCCCCGGTGCAGGACTGCCGCGAAGGGGTGCTGCTGCCGGGGCTGGTGGACACCCACGTGCACTACCCGCAAACCCGGGTGATTGGCGCGATGGGCTACTCCCTGCTGGACTGGCTGGAAAAGCGCACCCTGCCTTTGGAGGCCCGTCTTTCCGATAACAAGCTGGCTCGTGAGCTGGCCCGCGAGTTCGTCCAGCTCCTCTTGCGCAACGGCACCACCACCGCGTTGGTCTTCGGTTCGCACTTTCAGGGGGCCACCGCCAACCTGTTTGGGGCCGCTGAGGACGTGGGCCTGCGCATTATCGCAGGGCAGGTTTGCTCCGACCGCCTGCTGCGCCCCGAGCTGCACACCACCCCCGAGCAGAGCTACGCCGAGCAGAAGATGCTCATCCAGCGTTTTCATGGCCGGGGCCGGTTGCGCTACGCGGTGACCCCGCGTTTTGCCCTCTCGGCCTCGGAGGGGCTGCTCGAGGTCTGCCAGGCGCTCTTGCAGGAGCACCCCGACCTCTACTTCACCACCCACATCAACGAGAACCTCGAGGAGATTCGCACCGTAGCCGAGCTTTTCCCCTGGAGCCAGCACTACCTGCACACCTACGACCGCTTTGGCCTGGTCACCGAGCGCTCGGTCTTTGCCCACAACGTCCACCCCACCGAACCCGAACTGGCCCGCCTGGCCGAGGCCCGGGCGGCCATCGCCCACTGCCCCAGCTCCAATGCCTTTATCGGCAGCGGCATCTTCCCCATGAACCGACACCTGCGGCATGGGGTTCGCTTCGGGTTGGGCTCGGACGTGGGGGGCGGCACCGGGTTCAGCCTGCTCAAGGAGGGCCTGATGGCCTACCTGGCCCAGCGCTACGCCCTCGAGGGGGTGGGCCTGACCCCGGCCCACCTGCTCTACCTGGCCACCCTGGCCGGGGCCGAGGTGCTGGGCCTGGGTGAGACCGTGGGGAGTTTGACCCCCGGCAAGGCTGCTGACGTGATCTGGGTCAGGCCCGAGCCCGGCAGTGCCCTCGAGGTGCACTTCCGCCACCTGGACTCGGCAGAGGACTTGCTGGGCTCGCTCTTCACCCTGCACGGCGAGGCCCAGGTGCACAAGGTCTGGCTCGAGGGCCGCGAAGTGATGGTATCTTGACCCGCATGGAACAGGTGTATGTGCTTCCGGCCTCGGTGTTTCCAGCGGCCCAGGCTTCTCTCATCCCGCTCGAGGCCGCGCTCTTACGGAGAATTGAGCAGGAAGGGTTTTTCCTCGAGCGCCCCCAGGCCGAGGAAGACCCCACCCACCGCCAGATCATCCCCTATGCGGTGGTGCGCTACCGGGGCCGGCTTTTCCTGATGCGCCGCAGAGGCGGGGGCGAGGCCCGGCTCCACAACCGCTACACCCTGGGGGTGGGTGGGCATATCAACCCCCAGGATGTGGGCGGCAACCCGGTCTTGGATGGGCTGCGCCGCGAACTTTTGGAAGAGGTAGGGATTCGGGCCTACGCCGCGCAGCCGGTGGGCTTTATCGTCATGGCCGACAGCCCGGTGAGCCGGGTGCACGCGGGCGTGGTGTTTTTGGTAGAGGCCGAAGAAGAACCCCGGGTGATGGAACCGGAGAAGCTCGAGGGCCGCCTGGCCCTGCTGGAAGAGGTGCAGCAGGTGTACGAGGGGCTCGAGGGCTGGTCGAAGGTGGTGGTGGACTGGCTCAGGGTTAGATGTTTTTGAAAGCTAGAACCTCGAGGGCATCTTGGCGGTTTCCGTCACAACTGATACGGCGGGGCGCTGGCAGGACAATGATTGCATAGCCCGCTTTGGTGTAGAGTTCGTGAATTCGAGCGGTGAGTTGGTTGGAAATTATCACGGGGCCGCGATGCTTCTCTAGGTACTCCACCAGACGAACCTGATCATCCCAGGAAAACCCTCCCGGACTGTACTGTGTGAATTCAACGTCATAAGGCGGGTCGGCGTACACGAAAGCGTCGGGGTCAATTGCAAGTTCGCTGAAGTCGCCGGTCTTAAACTCCCAGTCGCGGAAAACCTCTTTGTAGCCTGAGAAATCAGTCTGGTAGTTGACCGTCTTATACTTTCCAAACGGCACATTAAACTCACCCGAGGCGTTGAAGCGACACAGCCCGTTGTAGCCCGTTCGGTTGAGATAGTAGAACAGCGCCGCCGCCTCGGCAGTATTGGCTCTTTTCTCACGTATGAGCTGATTGAAACGCTTGCGATAGTCTAGATAGAATTCCCGCTCGTAAACCATTGGTATCGAAATTTGCAGCCCACGTCGAACCCACTGATAAAAGTTGATCAGATGTGGATTGGTATCGTTTAGCAGAGCTGATCTGGGTCTCAGGCCCAAAGTGATCCCCATCCCGCCAACAAAGGGCTCGACGAAAAGCCGGTCGCGGTGTTTAGACCAGTACGGCTGGAGGTGTTTCACCAGCCAGCGTTTCCCTCCAGCCCACTTGAGCGGTGGAGGTAGGTAAGCCCCAAAAAGCGGTTCGGCTACCATTGGTCACCTCATTCTCTACAAAAAAACCGCTTGAACCAAAGATCGGCGTATTCCTCGCGCACGAACCCCTCAACCATAGCCCAGCGTTCGTAGGATTGGCGAAAGCCTGCCCCGGAAAACACAACGATGGAATGAACACCCAACAAACGGTCTCGTTTGGCTTCTTCAAGGGCCCGAAACAGCTTGTCTTCTGCCGAGCCACTGGTTTTTTGTTCTTTACACTCGATGTAGAGGTAGGGTTTGAGTTCACCGTTCTCCTTTCGCAGAACAGCAATATCTACCCTTCTGCTGGTTTCTCGAATGGCACTTCCTAATGGGGAGAGGTACTCCTCTTGCACTACATAATCGTTCAGTCCACAGTTTTTTAGGATTTGTTCCAGTAAAAACTTGATTCGCTCACGTAGGTTTGCGGACATACCAAGAGTTTATGATAGGAACCATTATCTGAACAGATCATCTGAAGAAGACAGAACCGAACCTGCTAGACTTGGCTATCCGGTTGTTATAAACTTTGACTCGGTATAAAAATAGCTAACCCAAAGCTATAACCTTTTTCGCCTGGAGGACAGAATGCGAATCAAGAAGATCGGTGTGGTGGGTTCAGGTACCATGGGCGGTGCGATTGCAGCACTGGCGGCCTCGGCGGGGGTGCCGGTGGTGATGCTGGACATCCCCGGCCAGGAGGACAAGCTCGAGCTGGTCAAAAAAGGCCTCGAGCGTCAGCTCAAGAGCAAGCCAGCCAGCTTCATGGACAAAAGCCGGGCCTCCCTAATCGAGCTAGGCACCACCGACGAGCTGGAAAAACTGAAAGACTGCGACTGGATCGTGGAGGTCATCATCGAGAAACCGGAGCCCAAGCAGGCCCTGTTTGCCCGGCTCGAGGCCCTGGGCACCCAGGCCATTGTGAGCTCCAACACCTCCGGCATCCCCATGAAAACCCTGCTGGAGGGGCGGGGTGAGGCCTTCCGCAAGCGCTTCTTGGGGACGCACTTCTTCGCTCCGGTGCGCTACTTG
The DNA here is from genome assembly GCF_037443965.1 of Meiothermus sp. Classification (GTDB taxonomy): domain Bacteria; phylum Deinococcota; class Deinococci; order Deinococcales; family Thermaceae; genus Meiothermus. Next base: position 15,326 of record NZ_JBBINI010000001.1, on the reverse strand, counting down.
CACCTTTTGGAGCTGATTCCCACCCCTGAGACCGACCCGGCGGTGCTGGAGGCCATGCGGCGCTTTGGCGAGCGTATTCTGGGCAAGGGCACGGTCATCTGCAAGGACGCTCCCGGCTTCATCGCCAACCGGCTGGGGGTGTTTGGGATGGCCCAGGCCATGCGGCTGATGATCTCGGAGGGCCTCACCATTGATGAGGTGGACGCCCTCACCGGCCCGCTGGTGGGCCGCCCCAAGAGCGCCACTTTCCGCACCGGCGACATCTCCGGTCTGGACGTGCTCAAGCTGGTCTCTACCGAGCTTTCGCACACCACCGGCGAGGACTTCCGCATGCCCGACTGGGTGGAGAACCTGATCCAGCAGGGCCACCTGGGCGAGAAGGCCGGGGCCGGCTTCTATAAGAAGGTGGGCAAGGACATCTACACCTACGACTACACCAGCGGTGAGTACAAGCCCCAGACCAAGCTCCGCACCGACGAGATCGGGGCCATCAAAGACTTACCCCTCAACGCCCGTCTGCAAAAGGTGGGCGAGCTGCCCGGTAAGTACGGGGCTTTCGCCCGCAAGCTGTTCTTAATTAACGCCCATTATGCCCTCGAGAAAGCCCAGGAAATCGCCTACGACATCGTCTCGGTAGACCGGGCGCTGGAGTGGGGCTTCGCCTGGGAGCAGGGCCCCTTCAAGAACATGGACGCGGTGGGTCTGGACTACCTGCGCAAGGGCTTCGCCGAGCTGGGCCTGTCCGAGCCCGAACTCCTCAAAAAGGCCCAGGGCAGCTTCTACAAGGACGGGCACTACCTGGGCTTCGATGGGCAGTACCACCCCATCCAGGCAGAGGAAGGGGTGATCCGCCTGCAGACGGTCAAGCAGGCCGGCAAGACCCTGCTGGAAGGTAAGGAGTACGCCCTGCTTGACCTGGGTGATGGGGTGGCCCTCTTCGAAAACCGGGCCAAGATGGGCACCTGGGGGGACGGCTCCATCTCGGGGCTGCACAAAGCACTGGACTGGGTAGACGCCAACGGCTATGCGGGTCTGGTGATCGGGCACGAAGACCCCCGCACCTTTAGCGCCGGGGCCAACCTGGCGCTGGTGCTGATGGCCGCCCAGGAGGGAGCCTGGGATGACCTCGAGCTGGCCACCCGCCGCTTCCAACAGACCTCCATGCGCCTGCGCCGTTCACCCTTCCCGGTAGTGGCCGCGCCCTTCGGCCTGACCCTGGGCGGCGGGGCCGAGTTCAGCCTGCACAGCAGCGCTATTCAGGCCCACGCTGAGCTTTACATGGGCCTGGTTGAGACCGGGGTGGGCTTGTTGCCTGGTGGGGGTGGCACCAAGGAGATGCTCTTCCGCTTTACCCAGGAGCTTGCGGCCTACGGGCCCGAGGTTGACCTGTTCGAAGGGGTTAAACGGGCCTTCCAGATGATCATGCTGGCCCAGACCAGCACCAGCGCCCTCGAGGCCCGCAACATGGGCTTTTTGCGCCTGAGCGATGGCATCAGCATGAACCGCGACCGCTTGATTGCCGACGCCAAGCGGCGGGTGCTGTTCATGGCCCCAGACTATGTGCCGCAGCCCCCCATGAAGATTCGGGCACTGGGAGCCGAAGGCATTGGCAACCTGCGCTATGCGCTATGGCAATTCCAAGAGGCCAAGCAGGCCAGCGAGCATGATGTGGTGGTAGGAAATGCAGTGGCCTATGTGCTGTGCGGTGGCGACGGGCCTGCCCGCGAGGTCACCGAGCAAGACATCCTGGATTTGGAGCGCGAGGGTTTCCTCAAACTGCTGGGAACTAAGAAAACCCAGGAGCGCATCGCGCACACCCTCAAGACTGGGAAGCCGCTGAGGAATTGATGATTCGATGCTTTGTGGCTCTCGGCGACAGTTTCACCGAGGGCGTGGGCGACACTCCAGGGCCGAGCGGATATCTGCCTCGACAGACCCCGGAAATTCCCTTGTACTCAGCCCACCATTGGTTGGCCCTGTGGATGCGGGGGGCCAACCCCAGCCTGAAGTACACCAACCTGGCCGAGCGGGGTCTCCGCGTCGCCGAGGTTCGTGCACAGCAGATGCAACGCGCCCTGAACCTACAGCCCGACTTTGTGAGCATTGTGGCCGGAGCCAACGACTGCCTGCGGGGCCCCTTCAGCACCGAACGGGTGAGGGCAGAACTCGAGCTGATGTTGGGGGCATTTCAAAGCATCGGGGCGCGAATATTCACGGCAACCTTACCCAACTTCACGTTGCACCTGGATTTGCCCGGCGGCTTTCGCCAGCGGCTGGAGCGCAACCTGGAAGCTACCAATCGCATCATCCGCGAACTCGCTGCACAAAACCCCTCAGTAGACCGGGTGTACCCGCTCGAGCTAGTGGATAAAGACGGCGTGATTCACGCCAGTTTCGAGAAGACCCTCTACATCCGCCGCAAAGACGCAAAACGCTCAGAAAAGCCAGATAAAGGTGTTTGAGCACAATGCCAACCGTCAACCTGCGTGGACGAAATAAGGGATGCTGCCTCCGATGTTCAACCATCCCCCCGATTGTGGCCTTCGACTTGAATCCAGGGGCCGCCTTACAATAAACTTTGACTCAGTATAACTTTTAGGAGCAGCCATGAAAGAAGCCGTAATCGTAAGTGCAGTTCGCAGTGCCGTAGGGCGCGGCAAGAGCGATGGTTCCTTGGCCTCGGTTCATCCGATTGATTTGTCGGCAACGGTGATGAAAGCGGCTGCCGAGAAGGCCGGTGTGAACCCGGCTATGATCGAAGACATCCAGTGGGGTTGCGCCATGCCCGAAGCCAGCCAAGGCCTGAATGTGGCGCGGCTATCGATGTTGCGGGCAGGATTTCCAGTAGAGGTGTCGGCAGCCACCATCAACCGTTTCTGCTCTTCGGGCCTGCAGAGCGTAGCGTATGCGGCCCAAGCCATCCTGAGTGGCATGAACGAGGTGGTGTTGGCTGGTGGGGTAGAGATGATGAGCCAGGTGCCGATGTCGGGCTATCACACCGTGCTTCACCCCGAACTGACCGAGGCCTACATTGGTATGGGTTTCACCGCCGAGCGGGTCGCGGAGCGTTGGGGCGTGGGCCGTGCCGACCAGGACGCCTGGGCCTACCGAAGCCACCAGAAAGCCCTAAAAGCGCAGGAGAGCAAGGCCTTCGACGATCAGATTGTGCCCATCCCGGTCAAGAAGGTGAGCTGGAAGGGTAGCAAGCGCACCGTGGAGGAAGTCCACTTTGCCAAGGACGAGTTGCCCCGCGCCGATACCAGCCTCGAGCGCCTAACCAAACTGCGCCCGGCTTTCAAGGAGGGCGGCAGCGTAACGGCCGGTAATGCCTCGCCTTATTCGGATGGGGCGGCGGCCCTGCTTCTCATGAGCGCCGATAAGGCCAAAGAACTGGGTCTAAAACCCCTGGCCAAGTTCATCAGCTTTGCAACCGGGGGGGTTGACCCCGACATCATGGGTGTAGGGCCCATCAAAGCGGTGCCCAAGGCCCTGGCCAAAGCCGGTATTGGGATGGATGACCTAAAGCTGATCGAATTCAACGAAGCCTTTGCCGCGCAGGTGCTGGCGGTGATGGGAGAGCTACAGATGAACCCCGACAAGGTGAATGTCAACGGTGGCGCCATTGCGCTGGGGCACCCACTGGGCGCAACGGGGGCTAAGCTCACCACCCAACTCGTGCACGAACTGGGCAAGCGTGGGGGTGGGCTGGGTATGGTGACGATGTGTATCGGCGGTGGCATGGGGGCGGCGGGGGTGTTCGAGGTGTATCCCAGGGCTTAGGGGGTGCGACCAAGTTCGGTGGTGGCAGTCGCACTCTCGGCCTAGCAGGCTTGCTATCCAGAAGCAAGCTCTCGAGAGCAAGTCGTATTTGAGGTTTGAAGCTGGTTTCGGGCTAAACCGCATTGAAGAGTGCCATGAGCTATAAATCGGGGGGTGAGATGATGCGCCTTGTTCTGGTAATAGGACTTTTGATGTTGGCCGCTTGTGTGCCCGCTCCGCTGGGAAGTGGAGCCTTCGCACCTCTCAACCTCAATACATCTCCAACCATAAGTGTTTCGGCGGGGCAAAACGGGTATTTCAGTAAGAGCTATGACCCGATTGGTTGGCGGGTGACGTATGTGTTTGATGCCGCAACCCACGATCTTCTGGGTCGTTCGTATGAGGTGATAAGCCGTCCTAGTGTACTGGTTTGGGGCAATCAGCCGGACTATGTGCTCAAGGATTTGGGTCAGCCGAATCGGTTGTGGTGTTTTACCAGTACCAGAGGGCAGGGCCTCATGAGTTTCACCGTGCAGGTACGGCCTATCCAGCTTCCGGCGGGCTGGAGCCTAGATGTGGTAGAGGCTCGAGGTCAGCTCGAGTGCAAGCCTACCGATGCGGTCTGGAACCATCGTCCGGTTTTGGGTGGCGTGTCGGGACGATACACGCTGGTTTACGAGTTTGATACTCAGTACCGTTTTGTCTATGTACTCAGGGTTCCAACCGGTGCGGCTCCTGGACAGTATCCCTTGCAGTGGGAGGTGACTGACCTTAGAGAAGGCAAATCGGTGGTTGAGGGGGCCTGGGTTACGGTGCGATAATACCTTATGCGCCGCCCTAAAGCGCCCTGGTATGCCTTGGCCCTGCTGGGCTTGGCGCTCTGTGGGCTGTGGAGTATTTCGGCCACCAACCAGGTGCGGGCTGATTTCGACCAGGATGCCCGCATTCTGCACCGTATCCTTTCGCAAAAAACGGAGCAGCATGAGGCTGTGCTCTCGAGCCTGGTGGCGCTGGACAAAACCGGGGTGAGCGGGGCCACGCTCTCGAGTTTTGCCGAGGCCGTCATCCTGGGCGATGGGGGAAGCCGCCACACCGAGATTGTGCGGCTGCTGCTGGCGGCGGGGGCCAACCCCAACCTGGCCGACCGCGACGGCGTGACCCCACTGCAACACGCCCGCAGGCGGGGCTACAGCTCGATGATCCGGCTCTTGGAGCAGGCTGGAGGTCGCTGATGAGGCCCCTGATGCTGGGTCTGCTATCCGGCCTGGCCCTCGCGTTGGCGCAGGTTCCCCCCAGCCAGGCCGAGGTGCGGGGCTACAGTGGACTGCTCGCAGCGGTAGCGGTAGGCAGGCTGGCGGAGGTCGAGCGGCTGCTCAAAGCTGGGGTTAAACCGGATACGCGCGACGAGCACGGACGTACCCCCTTGCTGGTGGCGGCCCACCTCGGGCACCACGCGGTGGCGCGGGTCTTGCTGGGTGCCGGCGCCGATCCCAACGCCCTCGATCGCCAGCGCTACGATCTCATCACCATCGCCGCTGTGCGCAACGATGTGGAGATGATCCGCATAGGGCTGGCGGCGGGGGCCAGCCCCCGCAACGTCACCAGCCCCTACGACGGCACCGCCCTGATCGCTGCGGCGCACCTGGGCCACGTCGAAACGGTGCAGACCCTGATCGCGGCCAAAGCTCCGCTTGACCATGTGAATAACCTGGGCTGGACCGCCTTAATCGAAGCAATCGTGTTGGGTGATGGCGGTCCCCGGCACACCGCCGTGGTGCGGGCCTTGGTGGCTGCCGGGGCCAATGTGAACCTGGGGGATCGTTCCCAAACCACCCCCCTGGCCCTGGCCAGACAGCGTGGCTATAGCGAGATGGTTCGCATTCTGCAAGCAGCAGGAGCGAGGTGAGCCATGCAGCGACGCCGGGTACTGAAGATTTTTATAGCCCTAACCCCACCCTTTTCTGAAGCAACCGGTCTTGGCCCAAGCTCCCAGGTACTCCAGGCCAGAGCAACAGCGCTTTATGTGCCGTGCCGCCGAGCTGCGCCAGCAGGCCGTGGGTGCGGGCGACCAAGCCTATGGCGCGGTGGTGGTCACACCGTTTCCGCTTGAATCCTTCACCGCCCGCCGCAGTCAGAGGTGAAGGATTCAAGCCGACCGAAGGGAGTAGAAAAGCATTTCGGTAGTATCGTTTAGGCTTGCCGAAGTGAACGATACTACCGAAATGCGTATCAGAGATGGGCAGGTGGTGGGTGAAGGCCTCAGCCGCGTGGTACTGAGCCGCGATCCAACGGCCCACGCCGAGATGGAAGCCATACGCGACGCGGCGAAACGCCTGGGAACCCGTGATCTGCGCGGCTGCGAGTTGTACTCCACCTCGAGGCCCTGCAAGATGTGCGAGACTGCGGCGTACTGGGCGGGGGTCTAGAGGATGTGCTTCGGCATAGAGGTCACCGATGCTGGGGTGCCGAAGTATCCCTCTTGCTGAGGGTCAAGACCCCCTGACGTTGACGACCCCGACCCGGTTGCGCACATAAGAGCTTTCTAAGTGCTCCGGTAACTTAATTCCTGGGATGGATTTGGCTCCCCTAATATCTGGGAGTTGCTTTGAGCGCTTCATTTGGGGAACTTCACTGCATATCAATCTTTAACTTACCAAACTACCAAGTGTCTCTATAGTTGAAATGCGAGATCCGATCCCCAAAGATCAGTTGGGGAATTGCGTCAGGTACGCCTTGCCGATTCCGCTGGTTTTGCCAATTCACCCTGGCGCAGCTTATAGAGCCCCCTCCCAGGGGGGCTTTGCGGATGAACGAAATGCGGGGTGAGCTCGCTGCATGGGGAGGCTGTTTGTATTTCTGCCGATTGACGCAACCCGCCCTTTCGGCTAAACTTTATACTCAGTATAAGTTTTTGAGCCGAGACGAGGTGTTTACCATGATCGCAGACAAAAAACTCTCAACCAAAGGCGGCGGCTGGCTCCTGGAGAAGCCCGAGCAGATCTTCACCCCTGAAGACTTCGACGACACCACCCGCATGATTCAGGAGACCGTGCGGCAGTTTGTGGAAAAAGAGTACCGCCCGGTGGCCGAGGCCCTGGAGCATGGTGAACTCGAGCACAACATCCCACTGCTCCGAAAGGCCGGTGAACTGGGCCTATTGGGCGTAGAGGTCGGCGAGGAGTACGGCGGCCTCGACCTGCCCAAAACCGTCAGCACGGTGATTGCCGAGGCCCTGGCCGGCACCGGCGGCTTCAGCGTGACCTACGGGGTGCAGACCTCCATCGGCCTGCTGCCGCTGGTCTACTGGGGCACCAAGGAGCAGAAAGACAAATATCTGGCCAAACTGGTCTCGGGCGAGCTAATTGCCGCCTACTGCCTGACCGAGCCACAGTCCGGCTCCGACGCCATGGGGGCCAAGACCCGCGCCGAGCTTTCCGCTGATGGCAAGCACTACATCCTGAACGGTACCAAGATGTGGATCTCCAACGCCGGTTTTGCCCACCTCTTCACGGTGTTCGCCAAAACCCCGGAGGGCCTCACCGCCTTCCTGGTCGAGCGCGACACCCCCGGCCTGCGCCTGGGCGGTGAAGAGAAGAAGATGGGCATCAAGGCCTCGAGCACCCGCCAGGTCTTCCTGGAAGACGTGAAGGTGCCGGTCGAGAACGTGCTGGGCGAGCTGGGCAAAGGCCACAAGATCGCCTTCAACGTGCTCAACGTGGGGCGCTACAAGCTGGGCGCGGGGGCCATTGGGGGGTCTAAGGGGGCCCTGGCGCTCTCGGCCAAGTACGCCCAGGAGCGCGTTGCTTTTGGTCAGCCCATCGCCAACTTCGGCCTGATCCAGCAGAAGCTTTCCGAGATGGCCACGCGCATTTTTGCCGGTGAGAGTGCGGTCTACCGCACCATGGGCATGATTGACCAGGCCCTGAGCAGCCTGGACAAAGCCAACGCCGCCGAGGCGGTGCTGGCGGGCATCGAGGAGTATGCCATTGAGGCCAGCATCATCAAGGTGCTGGGCTCCGAGGTGCTGGACTACGTGGTGGACGAAGGCGTACAGATTCACGGGGGCTACGGCTACTCCGCCGAGTACGAGATCGAGCGGGCTTACCGCGATAGCCGCATCAACCGCATCTTCGAGGGCACCAACGAAATTAACCGCCTGCTGATTCCGGGCATGCTTTTGCGCCGGGCCATGAAGGGCGAGCTGCCCCTCTTCGACGCGGCCATGAAGCTGCAAAAGGAGCTGCTGGAGCCCAGCTTCGAGGAGCCGGAGGACAAGGAACTGGCCCAGCTCGAGGGCCTCAAAAAGCTGGCCCTGGCGGTGCTGGGTCTGGCTGCTCTCAAGTACGGCAAGCAGATCGAAGAAGAGCAGGAGGTGCTGGCGGTGGCCGCCGACATCCTGATAGATGTGTTCGCTGCCGAAAGCGCCCTGCTGCGGGCCCGCCGGCTGGGTGGTGGGGTGTATGCCGAGATGGCCGCGCTCTACCTGTACCAGGCCCTCGACCGGGCCCAGGCCGCGGCGCTCTCGATTCTGCCGCGCCTGGCCGAGGGCGACGATATGCGTCTGATGGCCTCGGCAGCCCGCCGCCTGACCAAGCACGACCCCGCCGACCTGGTGGCGCTGCGCCGCCGGATTGCCCAGAAGGTGCTGGAAGCGGGCGGCTATCCCCAGCCCAAGGCCTGAATTCTCCCATATCCTTTGGGGGCGCATGGCTATGCGCCCCCTGTCTTTTCGATGCTACAATCGCCTTATGCCTTCCCGGCCGCTGCCCACCAACGTAAGTCCGGAGGAGTACCTTCGCTTCGAGGCGCAATCCGAAGCCAGGCACGAGTACGTGGATGGTATTGTCTACGCGATGCCGGGCGAGTCGCTGGAGCACAACGAGACCGTCCTGAACATTGCGCTGGTGATCAAGCCGAGGCTAAAGGCGGCGGGCTGCCGGATGGCCGTTGAGGGGGTCAAGCTCTGGCTGCCCCAGCTCAACCGCTACTACTACCCCGATGTGATGGTGCTGCGTGACCCGCGCGACACCGACAGCCACATTTTCCAGTACCCCTGCTTTATTGCCGAGGTGACCTCGCCCAACACCGAGGCTACCGACCGCCGCGAAAAGCTGCAAGCCTACAAAAGCATCGAGACCCTGCAAACCTACTGGATTGTAGACCCAGCCACCCGCAGCCTCGAGGTCTTCGAACGCAGCCAGCACTGGCAGGGCGTGTGGTTGGAGTCAGGCGCAGCGCAAGTGGCCTGCCTGGGCCTCGAGGTGCGCCTGGAGGATATCTTCGGGGTAGCCTGAGCCTGCCATTACCAAACTCCACGCGGTAGACTAAAGCCAAATGACCGCACAAACCACCGACCTGGCGCTGGAAGTTCGCAGGTTCCTCGAGGCCGAGGTGCTGCCCCTCGAGCCCATCTTCCTGAAGCATGGCTTCAAGGCTGTTCTGCCCGAGCTACAGCGGCTTCGGCAAAAGGTAAAGGAAAAGGGCTGGTGGCTGCCCCCGCTGCAAAAGCCGCTGGGTCTGGGCCTGGGCCTGGGGGCCTTCGCCCGCCTGAGCGAGGAGCTGGGCCGCAGCCCCCTGGGCCACTATGTTTTCAACACCCAGGCCCCCGACATCGGCAATATGGAGGTGCTGCTCAAGCACGGCACGCCGGAGCAGAAAGCGCGCTTTCTGGAGCCTTTGGTCAAGGGGGAGATTCGCAGTTCCTTTGGCATGACCGAGCCCGAGTACCCCGGTTCCAACCCGGTCTGGATGAACACACGGGCGGTGCTCGAGGGCGGCCAGTGGGTCATCAACGGGCACAAGTGGTACACCACCGGCTTCGAGGGCTCGAGCTTCTGCATCGTGATGTGCATCACCGACCCCGACCAGCCCAACCCCTACGCCCGGGCCAGCCAGATTATCGTGCCCACCGATACCCCTGGCTTCCAGCAGGTGCGCAAAATTTCGGTGATGGGCGAGGAAGGCGAGGACTGGATGAGCCACTCCGAGATTCGGCTGGAAAACGTGCGGGTGCCCCAGGAGAACCTGCTGGGCGCGCGCGGCAAGGGCTTCGCCATCGCCCAGGAGCGGCTGGGGCCGGGGCGCATCCACCACTGCATGCGCTGGATTGGCATCGCCCAGCGCAGCCTCGAGCTGATGTGCGCCTACGCCGCCCGGCGCGAGCTTGCCCCCGGCAAGCCCCTGGGTTCGCGCCAGGCCATCCAGCACCTGATTGCCGAGTCCCAGGCCGAGATTCACGCAGCCCGGCTGATGGTGCTGGACGCTGCCGAGAAGGTCGAGCAAAAAGGGGCCGAGGGGGCTCGAGTGGAAATCTCGCTCATCAAATTCTTTGTGGCCGGGGTGTTGCAGCGGGTGCTGGATCGGGCCATCCAGGTGCACGGGGGCCTGGGGATGTCCGACGACCTGCCGCTCTCGTTCTTCTACCGCCACGAACGGGCCGCCCGCATCTACGACGGGGCCGACGAAGTCCACAAGACCGTGGTGGCTCGAGCCCTGCTCAAGGACTATGGCCTGGATATCTCTCTCTAACCCAAGCGTACTGCCATGACCGACCAACCCGCCCCCACCCGACCCGGCGAAGAGCTGGACATTGCGCGGCTGCAAGCCTACCTGCTGGAGCACCTGCCAGGGGCCGAAGGCCGCCTCGAGGTGCTGCAGTTTCCCAGCGGTTTTTCCAACCTGACCTACCTGCTCAGGCTGGGCGAGCAGGAGCTGGTGCTGCGTCGCCCGCCGTTTGGGGCCAACATCAAGACCGCCCACGACATGGCCCGGGAGTACCGGATTCTCTCGGCCCTCAAGCCGGTCTACCCCAAGGTGCCCCGGCCCCTCCTGTACTGTGCCGACGAGGGCGTACTGGGGGCCCCCTTTTACCTGATGGAGCGGCTGCACGGGGTGATTCTGCGCACCCAGCCCCCGCCCGGCCTGACCCCCGAGCGCATGCGCAGGATCTGTGAGGCCGCGCTCGAGGCCCTGGTCGAGCTGCACCACCTGGACTATCAGAAAGCCGGCCTGGGCGACCTGGGGCGGCCCGAGGGCTATGTGGAGCGGCAGGTGCGGGGCTGGACGGAGCGCTACCAGAAGGCCCTCACCGAGGAGATCCCCGGTATGGAGCAGGCCATGGAGTGGCTGGCCGGTCACACCCCGCCAGGCTCGAGCGCTGCCCTCATCCACAACGACTTCAAATACGACAACCTGGTGCTGAACCCCGCCGACCTTACCCAGGTAGTGGCCGTGCTGGACTGGGAGATGGCCACCCTGGGCGACCCCCTGATGGACCTGGGCACCACCCTGGGCTACTGGGCAGAGCCGGACGACCCGCCGGGCCTTAAGCGCTTTGGCCTGACCCACCTGCCGGGCAACCTGCGCCGGGCCGAGCTGGTCGCGGCCTACGCGGCCCGCAGCGGTCGTAGTGTGGACAACATTGTGTTTTATTACGTGTTTGGGCTCTTTAAGGTGGGCGTGATTATGCAGCAGATTTTTGCCCGCTACCAGAAGGGCTACACCCGCGACCAGCGCTTTGCGGTGCTGATACACCTGATCCGCGAAATTGGTCAGAAGATACAGAAAGCCATCGCCACGGGCGAGGTTTAGACGTTTGTATGGCGTGTTGCTGGGCGCTGTTGTAAAAATCCCAGCAATGCAAACCAGGGGTATGCCTTATGCGATATACCGAACTCGCCTTTACCGGCCCGGCCACCTTTTTCAAAGCGCCTTACCGGCCCCTTACTGAGCCCTGGCAGGCCGAGGTGGGGCTGCTGGGTCTGCCCTACGACTTTGCGGTGGGCTATCGCCCCGGTGCCCGTTTTGCTCCTAATGCCCTGCGCGAGGCCAGCGGACGCTACGCACCGGGGCCGGAGGGGTGGTTCGACCTCGAGACCGAGACCTACCGCCTCAAGGGGATGCACCTGGTGGACGCGGGCGACGTAGACCCGGCCCAGCTCGAGTACCCCGAGACCTTCCGCCGCATCACCGAGGCGGCCCGCGCGCTGCGCGAGCGGGTGAAACTGCCGGTGTTTGTGGGGGGCGACCACTCGGTCACCTACCCGATTTTGCGGGCCTACGACGACCTCGAGGAGCTCCACATCGTCCAGCTCGACGCACACCTGGACTTCTCGGATAGCCGCAACGCCACCCGCTTTTCCAACAGCAGCCCCTTCCGCCGGGCGGTGGAGGATGTTCCAGGGCTCAAGCAGATCACCGTGGTGGGGCTGCGCGGCCTGCGCACCAGCCCCGAGGCCTACCAGGCGGCCAAAGACCGGGGTCACGCCCTGATTACCGCCTCCAGGGTACAGGAGAACCTGCCCTGGGTACTGGCACAACTTCCCAAGGGCAAGAAGGTTTACATCAGCTTCGACGCCGACGTGCTCGACCCCTCTATTTTGCCCGGCACCAGCAGCCCCGAGGTGGAGGGCCTGAGCTACGCTGAGGCCATGCAGGTGGTACGGCAAACCATCGCGCAAAACGAACTCGTGGGCTTCGATCTGGTGGAACTGGCCCCTAACCTTGACCCCAGCGGCCTTTCAGCGCTGGTGGGGGCGCGGCTCTTGGCCGAGGTGCTAGCGACGTGGGAGCGTGGGGTGTGAGGACAAGCGAGGTCCACCTCTCCAATACGGCGGAAATTGGTTTGTTTTGAATGGACAATACCGTTTCCGCTTGAATCTTTCACCGCCCTGCGTAGTCAAGGGTGAAGGATTCAAGCGGACCGAAGGGAGTAGAAAAGCATTTCGGCAGTATCGTTTAGACTTTCAAAAGTGAACGATACTGCCGGAATGCGTATAAGTGTATGGAAGCCGAAAGTCTCTGAGTTTTGGATGCTTTCTGCCGTTGAATCGGATAAAATCGGTAATGTAAAACACCTTGGACTGCTTGGTGCTGAGAGCCAGATGACAAACTCCAATGGCCGCTCGCACCAAGTGCAAGAAAGGACGGGTTTTTGGGTGAATAGAGCTTTGGTGGTTTATCGGCACTCGCCACTTCGGTATAACTCCTGTCAGGAGAGTGTTATACCGCTGGTGCGGTATAACCACTAGTTGGGCGGCTGTATCCGAACAGTGGAGGGAATGTTCTGTGATGGCAGGGTCGCGTGGAGCAAGGAATCAACAAGTTGCGCGAGCTGGCGAGTATTTCGTTGTTGCCGAATTGAACAAACGAGGTGCATTCGCCGTGCCTTTTGCCGGGAATATGCCCAGGATCGACCTCATTGCGTGCAACAGTGAAGAAAGTCGCACCATTCACATCCAAGTCAAGACAAAGCGTGGGGGGAAGAATTGGCATTCGAGTATCGTTGGCAGTCAGCCGATGGCACCCAGAGACGACGAACATAGCTTTTGGGTATTTGTTGACTTGGGTGATGCGCAAACATCCCCACGTTACTGGATTGTCCCAGAGTGGTGGATAAGAGGCGATATCTACCAGGCACATCAAACCTATCTGGAGAAGCACGGTGGCATACGTCCCGGAAATCCAGATTCAACGCATCACTCGATTGATGAGGACAGGCTTGAGCAATGGAAAGACCGTTGGGACATTCTTGGCATCTTTGAGTAAGGGGTCCGCAAATGCCGGTGAAGCCTCAATTCCAAGGTTGCCGCCCAACCCGCGCTTCAAGCCGACTGCGCTCCGCTCGCGCTTCGCGCTCGCTCCGCGCAGCGGCTTAAGCGCAAACCGTTAGCCCCCGAAGAATGCAAAGTAGTAGACTTATGAACGAACAGATCAAATCCGAACAACGCGTTGCCGATTACGGCGAGGTTTTCACCAGCCCCGAAATCGTGAATGCCATGCTCGACCTGGTGAAGCAGGAAACCGAGCGCATCGTTTCGCGCTTTTTGGAACCTGCCTGCGGAACGGGGAATTTTCTGGTGGAAATTCTGCGCCGCAAACTGAACCAAGTGGAAAAAACCTACCGCCGCAGCCAGTTGGACTTTGAGCGCAATCTGGTACTGGCCGTCTCTTCTATATACGGCATTGATATTTTGGAAGACAATGTCATCGCCTGCCGCCAGCGGCTCTTCGAGATGGCCGATGCGCGTTATACCGCTTTGTTTAAGAGCAAAGCCAAAGAGGCTTGCCGCCGGTCCCTGCGCTACATCCTGGGAAGAAATATCCTGTGGGGCGATGCCTTATCGCTCAAGACAGTTGGCGAACATCCTGAGCCGATTGTCTTTTCCGAGTGGTCTCTGGTGAATGGCAGCAAGATAAAACGGAGGGATTTTGTGTATAAGGAATTGATTGAGCAAGCCAGCCTGCGCGAATTGCCCCTGTTTTCCGATGCGGGAGAAGAGGTTTTTATCCCTTCTCCGATTGCAGATTTTCCGCCAGTTCATTTTCTGGAGATAGCCGAAGCCTATGACGATTAGCAATTACAACCCCGATGTTATCTCCTGTCTCGCCAACCTGAGCAGCGACGAGGTCTTTACCCCGCCCAACATCGTCAACCAGATGCTCGATTTGCTGCCCGCGGAGATCTGGCGCGACCCGAATGCGACCTTTCTCGACCCGGCTTGCAAGACCGGCGTCTTCTTGCGCGAGATTGCCAAGCGTTTGCTGGCGGGGCTGGAAGAAGCCATCCCCGACCGGCAGGCGCGCATCAATCACATCTTCACCAAACAGTTGTTCGGCCTCGCCATCACCGAAATCACCGCCCTGCTTTCACGCCGCAGCGTGTACTGTTCCAAGAGCGCCAACGGCAAGTACTCGGTGGTGGAAGGCTTTAGCGATGAACAAGGGAACATCCGCTATAAGCGCATAGAACACACCTGGCAAGAGGGCCGCTGCACCTGGTGCGGCGCCAGCCAAAGCGAATACGACCGCGGCCCAGACCTGGAAAGCCACGCCTACGAGTTCATTCACACGGATAATCCAAAGGAGATTTTTAATATGCAATTCGATGTCATTGTCGGCAACCCGCCGTATCAGTTGAGTGATGGGGGAGCAAAGGCAAGTGCAATTCCGATCTATCAAAAGTTTGTTGAGCAAGCCAAAAAGCTGAATCCACGGTATCTTACGATGATTATTCCTTCCCGCTGGTTTACAGGTGGACGGGCCTTGGACAGTTTTCGGAAATCCATGTTGAACGACCATTCTCTACGAATTCTTGTTGATTTCCCAGATGCAGCGGAATGTTTTCCGGGAATTGATCTGAGCGGGGGAGTATGCTACTTCCTATGGGATAGAGACAATAAAGGCCTCTGCAAGATCACCAACATTGTAGAGGGTAATTCTTCAACACTGCAACGTCCTTTGCTGGAGGATGGGTGTGACACTTTCATTCGATACAACGAGGCTATTCAAATTTTTCGTAAGGTGCGTGCCTTTGAAGAAGATAGTTTTAGTAAACTAGTAAGCTCGCAGAAACCTTTTGGCTTACGTACATATGCAAAAGGCAGAGATCATCCTTTCTCTGGTTCAGTCAAGATGTATGGGAGTACGGGTGTAACATATGCCTTCGTGTGCTACCTGCAGTCTACCCTTCCACCCCCGCCATCCTGAGCAGAAGACGGCTGCGGATGAGGTTGTGCACCAGCAGAATCAGGTTCACCCGCGCCAGGAAACCTGCAAACGACCGGGCC